>DAOOJE010000070.1:0-3670 GCA_035384965.1 Thermoanaerobaculaceae bacterium | reverse complement strand
GCGGGAATCGGTGCGGCGGCTGATCCGCCACGCCCAGGCAACGCTCGAGGAGGTTTCATGATCGCCGGCAACGCACTCCCGTCCTGGTTCATCCTCCCGCCCGAGGGCACGGTCGTGGAGCCCGCGCCCCCACCGCGCGCGACGGCTCTCTACCTCCGCACGACCCCGGCCGACGGCCGGGGCGGGGAGGAGGAGATCCTCGCCCGGATGCGGGCCCGGGCAGCCGAGCTCGGCCTCGTGGTGGACCGCGAGTACCTCGACCTCCAGACGCCGCGCTTCCATCCGGAGCTCAACCGGCTCTCGGCGGCCGTGGACGCCGGCGAGATCGGCGTGATCGTGGCGCTCAACGAGGCGCAGCTCTTCGCAGGCACCTTCACGCAGGCGCACTTCGGGGCTAGGATCCTCGAGCAGGGGGTGCGCGTCGTGACCGTGGACACCGGATGGGACACCGAGGACGTCGTCGCCCGGACGGAGTTCGTGACGGTCGTCGGCTTCCAGCGGCGGATCAAGCACCTCCAGGGAGTCGCCGCCGGCAAGGTGGGGCAGGCAGAGCACCCCTCCCTGCCACCCCGACAGCCAAAGGCCTGGGTCAACCCAGAGGAAGTGCTCGACCTGATCCACGCTGGCCACTCGGTCTACGGGATCCACAAGGAGCTCGCGGCCCGTGGCTGCCACACCAGCCGCCTGACGATCGTCCAGATCGCCAACCGCCTGCGCGGGGAGGGACGGATCGACACCCGCCGCCGCGCCGAGGGGGAGGGGAGGCTCCTCGCCGCCGGGAAGCGGGTCCGTCACACCGTCCGCTGGCCCGACACCACCGACGCCGAGCTCGAGGAGATCGTCCGGCGGAACGAGAGCACCGAGGAGGCCTCCGTCCGGCTGGCTGCGGCCGGGAAGGAGATCCCGGGCAGCGTCATCGGCGATCGGATGCGCCGCGCCTGGAAGGCCGGGAGGATTTCGCCTCGCCCTGTGGAGTACCTGATCTCGCGAGGCATCATCAGCGGGGCGGAGGGGGGGGTGGGGTCGCAGAAAATCGTGCGCGGCGGGCGCGAGGTGTGGCAGCGACGGCGCCGGCGGAAGGCGAAGTCGGGGTGGAAGGCAGCCGCCGAGCGGCGCGAGAAGGCGAAAACGGCCGCCCGCGAGGCCGCGATGCGCGCGGCGATTTCCACAGGGTTATCAACAGGCGAGGTCTGATAAGCACCATTATGTCAACCTGTAAGTGTTGCAAACAAAGGACAAGCGGTTTCCGAGGCAGTTATCAGGACGCCGAAACGGCCGATCTGGGACAGATTGTCCCGTTCCGGTCATCGCGCCACTCGGCACCATGTGGGACAAAATGTCCCGATCGAGATTTTCTCCACAGGCGTAACGGGGAGCCCTGAAAGCGCACCCTCCCCCATCGAGCAAACCCCGACCGGCCCGGCAGCGACATTCTCCCGCTGGAACGAAATCCAATCCGTTCCCCCCCGGAGTAAAACCCCGCTCGCGGGCCGAAAAGACGGCGTAAAACGGCGGAAATGAAAACGGGCGACTGCGGCAAACGCCCGAAAACCAACGGCTTCCGCCGTTTACGCCTTCCTTGCGCCTCCAGAGGCTCCCCTGTCCTATAGCTAGGTCAGCTCGCGGACGCCATCGAGGAGAGAGCGCAGAGCGCCGGGGATGTCCGGCCGCTTCTTCGCGGCCCGTGGCCGCAGCGGCGGGCGCTTGACGAGCAGCCGGGCGATCTGCCGGTCGGAGGTGTGCAGGTAGACCTGCGTGGCCGCGAGGCTCTTGTGGCGGAGCCGATCCTGCACGGCGCGGATCGGCCACCCCGCGGCGAGCATGTGGGTCGCCGCCGAGTGCCGCAGCAGGTGGCTGGTCAGCTTCCGGCCCCTCGGCTCGACGCCGCGCACCTTGCAGAAGCGACGCCAGCGGGCGGAGTAGAAGTTCGTGGATTGCTGGAAGTCGGGGCCGGTCGGCCCGGGGAAGAGATACGGCCCGTCGCCGAGCCGCGGCCGCTCGAGCAGGTAGGCCCCGAGCATGCGGCTCGTCTCCTGGTCGAGGAGCTGCCGCTGATCGCTGCGGGCCCACTTCGCCCGGCTGAGGAGGACGGAGTAGCACCGCTCCTCCTCGTGCCAGATCACGTCATCCGTCCGCAGCGCGCGCACCTCGGAGCTCCGGAGCGCCCCGGCGTACTGCACCGTGAACTGCACGTGGTCGATCAGCTCGCGGCCGTCCACGGGCGCGGAGAGCGGCTTCTCCGGCGTGCCCCAGAAGAGCTGGCGGACCTCCGTCGTCGAGAGCGGGCGCGACTCCGTCTGGTAGCGCCGCGGCCCGCGCATCTCGGCCAGCGGGTTCGACGGCAGCCGCCCGTGGCCGACCAGGTAGCGGCAGAACGCCCGGAGCGCCACCAGGTAGAGCGCCACCGTCGAGGGCGCGTGCCCGCTGATCGCCTTCTTCTTCAGCCACCGCTCGACCGTCAGCCGGTCGAACCGCGTGAAGTCGATCGCCCCATCCACCCCGGTGAGCGCCTCCCGGACGTCCTTGTCGCCGAGGAACGCCCGCATCGTCTGGCGGTACGAGAAGCAGGTGTTTACGGCGAGCCCGGCCACGTACTGCGAGTAGCCGAGCCACCCCTCTACCTCCGCCGGTAGCGAAACTCGTGGGCTTTCTAGGACAAGTCGGAAGCTCGGCTCACCGCGAGATCGCCCTACAACCACGCGGGATTGCGGCTTCTTTTCCATTTTCCCGCCCTTCCGGGGCTTGCCATCCTGCGCACGGTGTGCATGGGCGGTATCCATGCCCCGAGTGTACCGGATGGCGAAGAGGAGACCAGGTGGGCGAAAGCCGAGGCGGGAGTACACCATGTCGGCGGCCGCGCGGGCGCAGCGCCGGGCCGCCGCCTGGAAGACCGGCCAGTACGCCGCGACCGCCGTCGCCCAGGCCTTCCCCCCATGCAAGCGGAGCACCTGCCCGATGACCGACCCGAACGAGAAGGCCAACTGCGCGATCAAGCGGCAGGTCGAATCCGATGGCTCCGCGCTCGCCGCCTGCCCGGTGGCGCTCGTCTACTCGCCAGACGTCCGCGAGCGCTACGTCGCGGCCATCGAGAACGGTGAAGCCAAGGGCCTCGCCGAGCTCGCCGGGACGGCGCTCGCCGCCATGCAGCAGCTCGCCGGGCAGGAGCTCGCCAAGGTGCAGACCGAGGGCCTCGCAGTCGAGGCGGAGATCTTCGGCCCGGACGGAGACACCCTCCGGCAACTGCGCGCCAACCCCCGCGCCGAGCCGCTGCTCAAGCTCCTCGACATGCTCGGCTTCTCGGCCACCCACCAGGCGATCACCCCGCGCGCCACCGCCGAGCGGAAGGCCGACGAGGGGATCGGCTCGATCGCCGACTTCCTCCAGCGCCGCCGCCAGCTCGCCGCCGCCGCGGCGCTGGAAGGGGGAGCCGATGGCTGAGCGCCGCCAGCTCCTCCACCCGGACATCGAGCCCGCCATCGACGCCTGGCTCGCCGCCCGGGGGCTGACCTGGCGGGCGCTCGAGCGCGGCGACGTGAAGCTCGGCGACCAGCTCCTGACCGCGAGCGACATCCAGCTCATGGTCATCCTGGCCGACCCGGTCTACTTCGTGGAGAGCTTCTTCGTCGAGCGCGACGGCCCGCGCGCCGGCCTGCCGTGGGAGCTCTTCCCG
>DAOOJE010000069.1:0-3756 GCA_035384965.1 Thermoanaerobaculaceae bacterium | reverse complement strand
CTCCCTATCACGCTCCTAACGCTCAGCCTTCCAGTCACGGTGACGGAGCCCTGGTCCTGTCGCCGAGCGCACCGGTCAGCGGCCGGTCGGCTCGCGAAAGAGCGAGTGGAACGCGGCGTCGGCCTCGGTTTCGATGGCTTCCAGGGCAGCGCCGCGCACCCCGGCAACGGCCTCGGCCACGAGGCGCACAAACGCCGGCTCGTTGCGCCTGCCGCGGTGCGGAGCAGGTGCCAGGTACGGCGCGTCGGTCTCCACGAGCAGGCGTCCCGGGTGCACCGCCCGTACCGCAGCGCGGATGTTGTCGCCGCGCGGGAACGTG
The DNA here is from genome assembly GCA_035384965.1 of Thermoanaerobaculaceae bacterium. GTDB lineage: Bacteria > Acidobacteriota > Thermoanaerobaculia > Thermoanaerobaculales > Thermoanaerobaculaceae > JAAYVZ01. Next base: position 3,437 of record DAOOJE010000069.1, on the reverse strand, counting down.
ACCATGCCCGAGATGCCGACGAGTAGCCCTCGCGCCATCATCTCGGCTGCGCCCGCGGCGCCTTCGGTGAAGGAGTGCGCCACGCCAGCGAGGCCCGGGTGCTCGTCGAGGATCGCCAGGAAATCGTCCCACGCTTCGCGGTGGTGCAGTACGACCGACAGCCCCCGCTCGCGAGCCAGGGCAAGCTGCCAGCGGAACGCCGCCCGCTGGTCCTCGCGCGGCGACAGGTCGTAGTGGTAGTCGAGGCCGATTTCGCCGACGGCGACGACGTCGCGCCCGGCCAGCGCGCGCTCGAGCCGGGCCTTCAAGGCAGCGTCGAGGTGGCGCGCTTCGTGGGGGTGGATGCCGAGCGCCTTGTGCAGCCGGACCGGTGACGCCACCTCCAGGGCCGCCACCGCGTCTAGATCCTCGGGGCCGGTGGCCGGGACCAGCACCTCGGTGACGCCGGCCGCCAGGGCCCGCTCCAGGACGCCGTGCCGCTCGGCGGGTTCGAACATCGCGAGGTGGGCGTGCGAGTCGATCACAGGGGGAGGATACCCCGACCGCTCGTCGGTCGGGTGATCGGATGAGAGCAAAGCCCGCCCCGCCCGCCCGGCGCGGCCCGGAGGCCCGCCCCCACCTTTGTGTCGGCGACGCTCGCGAACGCAACCCGCCTGCGAGGTGGGCGCGGACGTCCCCGGCCGCGCCTTTCAGGGTGGGGCCTCCGGCCACGGATCACCGATCACTCTCTCCCCGGGCTGTGCCACAATCGACACGGAAAGGAGCTTCGCCATGCAGAAGGCCGTGCTGCCCCCCCTCCCGTACCCCGTGGACGCCCTGGAGCCGTTTTATGACGCCAAGACCGTCGAGATCCACCACGGCAAGCATCACCTCGCCTACGTGAACGGTCTCAACGCGGCGCTCGAGAAGCTGGATGCGGCGCGCGCCGCCGCCGACTTCGGGCTCGTCAAGCACTGGTCGCGCGAGGTGGCGTTCCACGGCGGCGGCCACGTGCTCCACAGCCTCTTCTGGGCCAACCTCAAGCCCGGCGGGGGAGGGGAGCCGCACGGGATGCTGGCCGACGCGATCGGCGAGCAGTTCGGCTCGTTCGCGGTCTTCGACAAGCAGCTCCGCGCCGCCACCAACGCCGTCGAGGGCTCGGGCTGGGGCGTGCTGGCCAAGGGGCCGGGCGGCGAGCTGGCGGTCCTCCAGATCGAAAAGCACCAGAACCAGCTCCTGCCCAGCTGGCACCCGATCCTCGTCATCGACGTCTGGGAGCACGCTTACTACCTCAAGTACCAGAACCGCCGGACCGAGTACGTGGACGCCGTGGTGAGCCACCTGCTCAACTGGCGGGAGGTGGAGAGGCGCTTCGCGGCGGTCGGGTAGATGCACACCGTCGAGCTCTTTCACCCCGATGGCCCGGCCCGGTGCCTCATCGCCGACGAGCTGCTGGCACAGATCGCCGTGCACGTCGACCACGCCGCCCCCGGCCGCCGCCGCTTTGTCGTCACCGACAGCAACGTCCGCCCCCTCTACGGCGCGGACGTGGCGGCACGCCTGGGCGCGTTGTTGCTCGAGCTCCCGGCCGGCGAGGACCAGAAGGTCTGGCCCACGGTCGAAACAATCGTCCAGTTCCTGCTCGTCAACGGCGCCGACCGCGAGAGCGTGGTGGTTGGCCTCGGCGGCGGCGTGGTCACGGACCTCGCCGGGTTCGCCGCCGCCGTGACGCTGCGCGGGCTGGGGTGGGTGGCGGTGCCGACGACGCTGCTCGGCATGGTGGACGCCGCCATCGGCGGCAAGACCGGGATCAACCTCGACCTCGGCAAGAACCTCGTGGGGTGCTTCTGGCCTCCCCTGGCCGTTCTCGTGGATCCGCTGGTGCTGCGCACGCTGCCGGAGCGACAGCGGCGCGCGGGGCTCGCCGAAGTCATCAAGGCGGCGATCATCGCGCCGTCCTCGCTCGAGCACCTCGTCGAGCGCCGGCTCGCGACGGTCGCGAGGGGCGAGCTCGGGGGCGCCGCCGAGCTGATCGCCGGTGCGGTGCGCGTCAAGGCCGACGTCGTGGCGATCGACGAGCGGGAGCAAGGCCCCCGGCAGGCGCTCAACCTCGGCCACACGCTCGGCCACGCGCTGGAGGCGGCCACCGGCTACCAGCGCTTCCTGCACGGCGAGGCGGTGGCCTGGGGACTGCTCGCGGTGCTCAGGCTGGCCCGCGACCGAGGGCTGCTGTCGACCTCGGAAGCCCAAGGCTGGGCCGGCCGCCTCGAGAGACTGGCGCCGCTCCCCCGCATCGACGACCTCGGCTGGGAGCGCCTCCGCCCGTACGTGTACCGCGACAAGAAGCGCCGGCAGGGCGCTGTGGACTGGGTGCTGCCGCGCCTCGGCGGCGTGGTGTTGGGCGTCCGCATCCCCGAGGACCAGGCCGCCGCCGCGTACGAGGCACTCCGCGCCCTGCCGCCGGAAGGGCCGTTTTCCGGGCTGTTCTAGGTAAGCTCCTCGACCGGTTCCTCCTCTTCCAATACGGGCATGGCCGGGGGAAGGAGGAGCAAACACGCCGCCAGCACGGCGACGAGGTCGGCGACCGAGGGGAATAGCGTGCGGGGGAACCAGATGTCGATGGAGGCGCGCAGGTAAAGCATGAGCCGGCCGGCGAGACCGCCGATGACGACCATGGCGGCGAGCGCCCGGACGACGGCGCCGAGACGCCCTTCGAGGCTCAGCGTGCAGACCGCGATGGCCCCGACCCATACCGCTCCGGCCACGAGGCGGGCCACCACGAGGTCGCCGAGATCGGTGTCCGCTCGACCGGCCGGTCCCATCGCCCGCGCCGCCTCGATGGCGACCACATGCAGCGCCGCGTAGCCGGCCACCAAGACAGGGAGGCGCCAGAGGTACTCGAGCGGGTGGAGCGGCAACCAGACTGCCGGCTCCGGGCCCTGGAAGACGTCGGGCGGGCCGAACGCCAGGACGAGGCCGCAGGCCGCCACCAGGGCGGTGATCCCGCCCAGAACCGCAAGCAGCGCCATGCCTCGCAGACCGCTGCGCGCCTCGAGGGCGAGCTCGAGCCGCGGCAGCAGGAGCTGGGTCGCGGTCATGACGCTGGCGGCGCCGAACGCCGCCACCCACTTGTTGCCGATCGTGTGCGTCACGTACCAGGACGCCGCCGCCACGACCACGAGGTTGACGAGCAGCACCGCCGCCAGCCGCAGGGCCGTCGGCGGCGACGCCTTCATGACCCCCAGGCTGAGGCCGAGCGCGGAGTAGACCACCGCCACCGCGGCAACCTCACCGATGCTCTTGAACAGTTCTCCGCGCTCGACGATCTCCTCGTCCACCAGGTAACCCTCGCTTCCGAGGGAGGGTAAGAGCCCCAACAGGCCCCGTCAAGCCGGGGCGCTAGCCGCGGCAGGTTCCCGTCAAAGTCGCGGGGGTCTGGGGAGTGGGAGGGTTCGGGC
>DAOOJE010000068.1:0-3902 GCA_035384965.1 Thermoanaerobaculaceae bacterium | reverse complement strand
GCCGCACTGAATCCCGAGCCGGGCGATCGCCTCCTCCCGCTCGGAGAGGGGGCCGAAGACGATCTCGAAGGGGTAGAGGCTCACGCCAGCTCCTTCGCCGCGACGCGGTCGTCGGTCTTCCGCTCGACGAAGATGCAGTAGCAGTGCCCCGAGCGGCGGCTCTTCAGGAGGTCGAACTGCCCGGCCGCGAGCGGCCGCCCCGTGTGGCGGACGTAGCCGCGCCCGATCAGGCGCACGGCGGCGGTCTTGGCGTCCTTCTCCGCGTCCGCGCCGCTGTAGGTGAGGATGGCGACGTTCTTCGGCAGCCGGCCGGTGAAGGTGCGCACCTCCGCGTCCGTCGTGGCCGTGACGTCCGTCGGGCCCGGCTTCTCGCGCTTGGCCCGCTTCGGCGGGTCCGGCTTCCGCTGCCGCTCGACCCCGGCCTTGGCGCGCTGGGTGGCAGTCGCCCACCGCCCCGGAGCCTTCGAGGAGAGCGGCCGCCGGCCCGCGGGGCGGCGCGGCGGCGCTCCGGACTCGAGCGCCGCGATGGCCGCGTCGAGCGCCGAGATCTCCCGCTGCCGCATGTCGAGCTCCTCGGCCGCCTTCCGCCGGTGCGCCTGGAGGTCGGAGAGGAGCGCCTGCATCTGTCCGCTCACGCCGTCGCCTCCAGCTCGACCTCGGGCACCTCGGCGGCCTGGGCCTCTTCGATCGCGATCAGCCAGTCCTCGACGGTGTCGTCGTCGAGGGCGAAGTAGAAGAGCTCCTTGCGGAAGGCGTCGAAGACGAACGGGCTGTTGCCGAGCCAGCCGTCCTTCGCCGCCTGCTCCCAGGTGGCGGGCGTGGCCTCGATCTGGTCGACCGCGCCCTGGATCGTCGCCTCGGGCAGCAGCTGCCCGAGCGGGCACGAGCGCACCTGCTCGGCCGCCTCGGCCTCCGACTCGGCCACGACGTAGCACGTCGAGACCGTCATCGCCGCCGCCTGCACGCGGTAGAGGCGCTTCACGACTTCTTCTCCCGCGCCGCCAGGCGCTCGATCGCCGCGAATACCGTCGCGGCCTTCCCCTTGAACACGAACACCACGGTCTTCATCTCACGCCTCCCTTCCGAGAAAGCGCCGGGGATCGACCGGCTCACCGGCCGGCTCGATCCACTCGACGCGGGCTACCGATGGCGATGTGTGGCTGGCCGCGTAGCGGCGCACCGTGAGCTTCCCCTGCGGGGTGAGCCGGTAGCCGCGGTGCCAGAGCTCGTTGAGCAGCTCCCCGATCCCGCGCGTCGCAACCTCCACCACCACCCGGCGGCGCCGGCGGGGCAGCTTCTCAACGACGATGCGGGCGTCGGTCATGCGGACTCCACGGCATCGAACAGTCCGAGATCCGCCTGCTCGCCGTCCGTGTTTTCGATGGTCTGCAGGTTCATCAGCGCCTGCCGGTAGTAGGCTGGCTTCAGCTCGATGCCGATGCCGCGGCGCCCGGCCCGAACGGCCGAGTAAACCTCGCTTCCGACGCCCATGAACGGCGTGAGCACCGTTTCGCCGGGGTTGCTCCAAAGCACCAGCGCACGGTCGATCACGTCGAGCTGCAGCGGGTGAACGTGTTTCTCGTCTTCCTGGTCGCGGGCGGGCTTGAAAGGCAGCACGCGGTCGAGCCGGACGTCATCCCAGAACGCCGAGGCGTACTGCCGCCAGATCCAGTGCGAGTAGCGGTTCTCGGTCTGCTTGCCACGCCAGCCGCGATAGCTCATCAGCTCGGCCGGGATCTGGCGCGAGCCCGCGTACTCGGTCAGCCCGTGCGGGTGCGCTATCGGCACGGGATTCTCTCCAGACCGGCGGAAGATCAGCAGGTAGTCGGCGCTCGCCACCGTGCAGCGCGACGAGTCGTCAACGATGCTCTTGTGCGCGAGAGCCTTGGTCATGGTCCGGTTGCGGACCGTGAGCGGCTCTTTCCAGACGTGATAGCGGGCGACGTACTTCCACCCGAGCCGGTCGTGCAGGCGGATGATGTCGCCAGGGAAGTCCATGAGCGAGTCGCCCTTGCCGGTGTTACTCGCGGGCACGTCCATGCAGTGGACGGCGGTCATCCGGCCAGGCATCGTCAGCCGGTGCAGCGCTCGCACCACGAACTCGTAGTGCGCAAAGAACTCGGCGTAGTCGCGGCAGTTGGACAGGTCGCGCTCGCTGGAGCTGTAGTGGTACAGCCCTGCGAACGGCGGCGAGTAGATCGACAGGTGAACGGAGCCAGCCGAGAGCGTCGGCATGACCTCTATGCAGTCTCCGTTGTAGACCGCGTAGCGGTCGGTGATCTCTTGGGAAATCACGCCCATGACGGCACCTCCACCCCGACAGGGAAGCTCACTCCGCGCGCCATGTGGAGCGCATCGTTCATGTGATTGACCAGCTCTTCGAACATGCGATCCGCGGCCACCTGCTTGCGCCGGAGGTTTTCGCGGATGCCCTTCTCGCCCTCGGTCGCGACCAGGTCGACCGTTACCGGGTGGCGCTGGCCGAATCGCCAGCAGCGGCGAACCGCCTGGTAGTGCTGCTCGTAACTGTGGGATGCGAACGTGACGACGTGCGCGCAGTGCTGCCAGTTCAACCCCCAGGCGCCGATCTTCGGCTTGATCACCAGCACCCGGAGGCGCCCGGCGGCGAAGTCCTCGTAAGCCTCTTCCTTCGCCTCGTCGGAGTCGCCGCCCTTGACCTGGCGCCCGTCCTCGATCAGCTTGGCGAGCAGATCGCCCTCGCTATTGAGGTGGCACCAGACGACGGCCGGGTCGCCATGATCGACCAGCTCGGCCACCTTCTCGCACCGCTCCTGCAGCGTGCGGCGTCGCTCCTCCCGCTCTTCGCGCAGCCCGAGCGCGGGCAGGGAGAAGAGCATCCCGTCCGGTAGGGTGCGGGCCTCGGCCACATGCTCGCGCTCGATCAGCTCCGGCAGGACGAACGCAGAGTCGTCGTACCCGAGATCGGACGGCTTGCGGATCGCTCGCGCCCAACTGCAGACCCAACGCCAGAACGGGGTCTCGGCGTGGCCCTTGAATCGCCACTTGGCAGCTTCGCGGACCTTGGCGTGATTCGATCCGCGATGCAGATAAAGCGTCGGCTTGCAGGTGTTCTGGTCGTTCTTGAAGAACCGGCCGAGCATGTCCATGTAGCCCATCTCGCCCAGGGCCTCGCTGCTGGTCCCGAGTTCGATGTAGTCGTTCGGTGCCGCGGTCGCGGTGGCGAGCAGGCGGTACGGTACGGTTCGCATGAACTCGGTCACCGCCGCCCGCCGCTTGCCGTTGAAGCTTTTGATCGCGCTCGACTCGTCGCAGACCACGCCGCCAAAATCGGCCGGCGAGAAGTGGTGTAGTTTTTCGTAGTTCGTGACGACGATGTGCGCTCCCGGCTGGATCTCACCCGAGGATCGCCGCGCCTCGATCCCAAACTTGTGCGCCTCGCGCACCGTCTGGTGACCGACCGCGAGCGGCGTCAGGATCAGCACTGAGCGGTTCGTCTGGCGCACCACGTTCTCGGCCCAGACCAACTGCATCGGGGTCTTGCCCAGGCCGCAGTCCGCGAATATCGCAGCCCGGCCCTTGCGCAAGGCGAACTCGACCAGGTCACGCTGAAAGTCGAAGAGGAAGTCCGGCATGTAGGTCGGATCGAAACCGCGGTCCGCGCCCATCTGCAGCTTCCGCTCGAGGAAGTCGCGGTAGGTCACAGCGTGATCCCCTTCCGCACCCCGATCCCGCACCGCGTGCAGCGGTTGATCCGCTTCGACTTGTGGTCTTGGCTCACGAGCCAGGCCACTTCGCCGCGCCGATGGTTCAGACCGCACGCGCAAAGGCACACGAACCGCACCCAGGAGAACCGGCGCATCACAGCATCGCCGCGAACACGGTCGCGGCCTTCCCCTTGAACACGAACACCACGGTCTTCA
>DAOOJE010000067.1:0-4227 GCA_035384965.1 Thermoanaerobaculaceae bacterium | reverse complement strand
CGCACGTCCGGATCTGTGGAGGGGGTGATCAGCGATGGTCATTCCTACTCCGACTCCTGCAGCAGGTGCAGGGCGCTCCATCCTTCGGGAGTCAACCATGTCGCGGGGAGCGCGGTTTCGGCCGGGGTGACCGGGCCCTTGATGTACGGGATGTCGAGCCAGCCGGAGTGTTCGAGCGCATCGAGCGCGTCGCCGATCTCGCGTGGCGTCAGCTCGGGCACGCGTCGCGCAATGGCACGCAGCGGCGAGTCGACCTGCTTCGGGATCGGGCCGGGGTCCGGCTGGACGAGCGCGAGCAGGACCCGCCGCAGGGAGTCGGAGAGCTCGCTGGCGCTCGAGAACGAAAGGCGAGGGGAAACCAGCCACATACGGCGAAGCTTATGCCTCGCGGCTGCGAACGCGGCGTGAAGCCGGCGTGACCGGGTCGGGAGGACGCCGGACCCCGGAAGCGGCGGGGGGTCACCTCCGGGCCTGCAGAGCGTGCGGTGCCAGGCTCCTGGAAGTGCGGAAGGAGGTCGATGCCGTGGCCGTCGTCATCGGCCCCGGTGGCAGTGTGAAAGCGCCGGCGGGCCGAGGGACCGGGTCCTCCCGTCCCTCTCGCGCAGCGGCGACGAAGGGCTCCACATCCGGCGGTGCGGCTGTCTCTTCACCGCGGCGACACGGCCTCTTCGCCTTCCCTTCGCGCCGAACGCGTACGACTTCGGACACTCCTCCCCGGAGTGCGGAGGCCGCGATGCGCAACCTGATGCTCTACATCGTCGACGACCCGAAGACTGACATCGAAAGAGTGTGCAAGAACCTCAGGCTCCAGGTGGACAACTCGCTGGAACTCGGCTGGGACGCCGAGGCGATCTGGCTTTACGCCAGCTTCCCGTTCGAGCACCGAGGCGTGAGCGCGCGCCAGGTGCGGCCGCCGGCCCGGCCGGCGACGGCGCGGGCAACCTCGTTTTACAAGACATGGTGCATTCTCCAGGCGCTCCGCGAGCTGCCAGCCGACGAGTGCGTCTGGTACCACGACGTGGAAGCGTACCAGCTCGTGCCGATTCCGCTCCCCCCGACCACTCGCGCGATGGCGTTCTGCCTGTACACCGCGCGCGACCGCATGCTGGTGCAGGGAGGCTCGATGTTCTTCTCCGGCGCCGCACGAGCGGTGTTCGAGCGCGTCATGGACCGCCTGGTCCACGACCGCGTGCGCAAGGACGAGTACGCCCTCACCGAGATGGTGGGGCGTCCCGAGTTTCTCGGCTGGTTCGAAGTGCTCGACTACTCGTGGAATCTTGGGGACACCGACTTCGAGCTGCGCTATCAGCTCGCCGCCAGGCCGATCAAGGCGGTCCACTTCCACCTCGACCGCCGGGACCACGCCGCAAAGTTCCTCGACGGCAAGAACGGACTCGGCGTCCGGCCGCTGCCGGAGCGCTTCGTGCGCTTGCTGGCCCGCCACGGCTTCGCGGCGAAAGACGGCAGCGAAGGCGCGGACTTGCCCCGCGAGCGCCGCAGCTGGCTCGAGCAGCTCTTTTCCCCCCGCCCGGCCGCCTGAGCCGCCGAGGCGAGCCGGAGCCGCCTTTCTGTGTGGCTGGATCTCGCTGCGCGCAGGGCCTGTGCCCTACGCCGCGGCGGCGCCGTCCGGGAGCGGCTCGGCGGCCGGCGCCGGCTCGGGCGCGAGCGCCGGGCTCGGGACGAGCAGGGTGCGCGGCCCGACGAGGAAGCGGCGGCCGCGCCAACGCACCGAGGCGTCGGCGAGGGGGATCGCCCAGGTAAGGCCGACGAGCAGGTCACGGAGGATCGAAAGGGCGAGCGTCGCGGCGAGACGCGGGCGCAGCCCCGCAGTGCGTTCCGCCGCCACCGCGAGCAGCCCCTTGACGACCGCCGTGCCGGCGAAGAGCGCGAGCGTCGCCGGACTCGGTTGCAGCGCCACGCCGACGAGTGCCACGAACGTGGGGTTGAGCAGGAGTTCTCCGAGGTAGCCGGCCGGGCTCATGCGCCGGCGGATGCGGGCCCAGCGCAGGTGGCGGTCCAGGAACGCCCGGACGCTGACGCGGCCGAGCCGGTTGTCGATGAGGTGGCCGGAGACGACGGTGCGCAAGCCGAGTCGGGCCACCTCCTCGCCGCACACCTGGTCCTCGGCGAGGTAGTCGGCGAGGAAGCGGAAGCCTCCGAGCGCGTGCAGCACCGGGGCGCGGAGCAGCATCGACTTGCCGACCACGCACACGCCACCGAGCAGGCCGGAAAGCGCCGCCACCCCGCCCATCACGAAGGTGTTGAGCTGCAGTGCCTCGAGCTGGCCGCCGAGCCCGCTGGCGCCGGTGCCGCGAAACGGCGAGGAGACCAGACCCACGCCTGGCTGGGCGAGGCGGGCCACGAGGTCGGCGAGATAGCCGGGCCGCACGCGCACGTTGGAGTCGGAGACGAGCAGTACCTCGTGCCTTGCGTGAGGCAGCAAGTTGGCGAGATTGTTCACTTTCGGGTTGGCGCCGACGCGGCGCGGGTCGATCACGACGCGGCTGGGGACCTCCGGGTGCCGGGCGGCGACGCGACGGGCCACGGCGACCGCAGGATCGGCCGGGTCGTCGACGCCGAACAGTACCTCGTACGCCGGGTAGTCGAGCACGAGGAAGCTCTCGAGGTTGGTCTCGAGTCCGGGGTCGGCACCGCGCATCGGTTTGAGGATCGACACCGGCGGGAAGTGGTCGGTTGCGGGTGTCGGGGAGCGGAGAAGGCGGCGCTGCGCCACCGCCATGACGGCGGTGGCCAGCAGCCCGAGTACGACCAGCACAGCAAGGAGGATGAGGCTCACGGTCACGTGGTACAGGAGTGGCGTGAAGCTCGCGCGAAGAGGGGGTGCAGGCCGCATGGAGTGGTAGCCTCCACGCCGAGGAGGTGACGGTGACGCCTTCGCGGCAGGTCGCGGTCGTCGCGGTGGACATGGGGTACGGGCACCTGCGGGCGGCGCATGCGCTGGCCTCGCGCCTCGGCGTCGCCGTCGAAGAGATGGACCGGCCGCCGCTCGCCACTCCCCAGGAGGAACGGCATTGGCAGCGGGTGCGCGCGGTGTACGAGCTGATCTCTCGCGCTTCACAGCTGCACCTTGTCGGCCGCGTGGCGCGCCGCGTGCTCGACGCGATCACGGATATCCCCCACCTGCACCCGCGGCGCGACCTGTCGGCTGCCACGACGGCGGTGCGGGCGCTCGAGCGCCTCCGCCGTGCCGGGTTCGGCGATGCCTTGCTCGATCGGTTGCGGGCGCACGATGCCACATTGCTGACGACGTTCTACGCCCCGGCCGTGCTCGCCGACCTCGGCGGGTGGCCGCGCATCGCCTGTGTCGTGACCGACAGCGACCTGCACCGGGTGTGGGTGCCGCGCGACGCCGTGGCCTCGCGGATCCACTACTGTGTCCCTTCGATGCGGGCGCTACGCCGCCTGCGCGCCTACGGCGTGCCCGCCGAGCGCATCCACTTCACCGGGTTTCCGCTGCCCGACGAGCTGGTGGGGGGCGACGAACTGGAGCCGTTGCGGCGCAACCTCGTCCGGCGACTGGTCCGGCTGGACCCGAAGCGCGCTTTCCGCGAGCAGCTCCGCGAACCGGTGGCGCGCTTGCTCGGGCCGCTGCCGGACCAAGAGGAGGGGCGGGCGCCGCACCTCGTCTTCGCGGTGGGCGGGGCCGGGGCGCAGGTGGAGCTGACGCGGGACTTCTTGCCTTCTCTGGCCGAGCCGCTGCGCCGCGGCCGGCTGCGGCTGACGCTGGTGGCGGGCGTGCGGGCGGAGGTCGCGACGGCGTTCCGGAAGGCCCTGGCCCGGTGCGGTCTTGGCGAGGAGCCGGGAGGGGGCGCCGAGGTCCTCCACGTGCCCGACCTGCCGGGTTATCTGGCGCGCTTCGCGGGTCTCCTCGCCGGCGCCGACATCGTCTGGACCAAGCCGAGCGAGGTCTCGTTCTACGCCGCTGTGGGGCTGCCGCTGGTCCTGGGGCACCCGGTCGGCGTGCACGAGCGCTACAACCGGCGGTGGGTGCTGCACCACGGCGCCGGCCTCAAGCAGGAAAGCCCGCGCCATGCCTGGGGGTGGCTGCGGGAGTGGCTGGAAGACGGCACCCTCGCTGCCGCGGCGTGGGCAGGGTACACCTTGCTACCCAAGCACGGCACCTACCGCATCGCCGAAGTGGCGTCGCAGCTCTAGGAGCGTGTTTCGCGGAAGTCACGGCGGCGAGTTGCGCTGACCAGTGGTGCT
>DAOOJE010000066.1:0-4942 GCA_035384965.1 Thermoanaerobaculaceae bacterium | reverse complement strand
TCCGCCCACGCCGCCGCGCGGCCGCCGCACGCCCCGCAAGGCACGGAGGTGAGCGGTGGGCACGTGGCTCACCGAGGCCGAGCTCGCGACCCGCTACGGCGCGGCGCGGCTGCTCGCGCTCGCCGACCGTGACGGCGACGGCCATGCCGATCCGGGGGTGATCGAGGCCGCGATCGGGGAGGCGGAGAGCCGCGCCCGCTCGCGGCTCCTCGTCCGCTACCAGCCCGCTGACCTCCCGGCCGCCCCGGAGGCCGCCTCGGCGGCGCTCAAGCGGGTGGTCGCGCAGCTCGCCTTCGCCTTCCTCCACGAGCTCCACGACGTGAAGGGGCAGGACGTCTACGACGCCAGCGACGCGGCCCTCGCCGAGCTCTCCGATCTCGCCCGGGGGCAGGCGAGCCTCGTGCTGGCCTCCGAGCCGCCCCGCGACGTCTCCCGTTCCTCGGTGCTCACCACCAAGACCGGCGAGGACGCCCGCTTCACCCTCGCCGCGATGGAGGACTGGTGAGGCTCCAGATCCACGTCGAGGGCGCCTCTCCGGCCGCCCATGCGATCCGCGCCGTCGGCGAGCGGATCACCGGCCCGCTACGCCCGTTCTTCGAGGTGCTCGGCGCCGACTGGGAGGCCGCCTTCCAGGAGCGGATCGACTCGGAGGGCGCCGGGCTCGGCTGGGCGCCGATGTCGGCTGCTCGCGCCCGGATCCGCGCCCGCAGCCAGACGCCCGGCAGCTTTCCGCTGCTCCGCGAGACGGGCGACCTCCGCGCCTCGATCGTCTCCTCGTTCACCGGCGACACGCTCGCCGTCGGCACCGACCTGCCGTACGCCTCGCTCCTCCAGTTCGGCGGGGTCACCGCCCCCGGCTCGGCGGTGCCCGGCGCGACCGTCCCGCCGCGCCCGTTCGTCTTCCTGACCGACCAGCAGGTCTACGACGCGATCGAGATGCTCCAGGAGTACCTCTTCGACGAGGGGCCGCGCCGTGGCTGATCCGAAGATCCAGCCCGCCTTCGGCTGGTCGGTGGACACCCGGATCGCCGATGCCGTGCTCCGGAAGCTTCGCGCCGACGCCGCGCTCGCGAGCTACTTCGCCACCGGCAGCGGCATCCTCCCGCTCGAATCGGAGGTGCTCTTCGATGCCGGGGTCGTCTCGCTCCGCGCCCCGGCGCTCCTCGTCACCCTCGCCGGGCTCGACGAGACGCGGATCGGCTCGGCGCAGTACGCCGAGCTGGAGACGATCGTGGACCTCTGGCTCGTCACTGCCGCGGAGACCTCCACCACCTCGCAGGAGTGGCTCCGCGCCCGGATCGTCAACCACATCAAGGCGCTGCTCCAGACCGAGCAGGGGACGCTGCGCGACGCCGACGGCGCGCGGATCACCGAGGCGCTCACCCGCTTCCAGCGGACGCTGCTCGCCGGCCGCCTGCGCGGCACGAACCTCGTGGTCACCCAGCTCCGCTGCCTCTGGCGGTCGGACATCGACCAGAGCACGCGGGAGTTCGAGGGCTGAGATGGCGGGCACCACCACGCTGATCTACTACCCCGGCCACCTCGGCAGCGATCCGGTCACCGAGCTCGACGCCGTGCGCCGGATCACCTGGAACCGGCCGGTGAAGGCGGTCCCCGAGCCGCAGGCCACGAGCCTCGTCTCCGACGGCGGCTTCCTGCGGGCGCTACGCCCCGCCGAGGCCGCCCGTCAGTTCGGGCTGCCGCTCGCCACCGTGGGCGAGCTCGTCGCGGCGGGGCGGCTCGCCAGCGCAACCTTCCAGCCGCGCGAGGGCGACCCCGAAGAGGTGGTCGTGCTCGACCAGGCCACGATCGCGGCGCTGCGCGCGGCGCTGCAGACCATAGGAGACTGACCGATGGCAGTCGCAACCGGAAACACCGTCCTCCTCGGCCTGGCGCCGGAGCTGGAGTACGGCGTCCCCGACGACAAGACGGCGGCGCTCGAGTACCTCAAGCCGATCCTCCCCGTCACCGTCGGGCTCAACCGCGCCGTCTCCCCCGGCGGCGAGGTCAACCAGTCCGGCTTCGCCGAGCCGGGCGTCCCCGGCCCGATCGCCGGGACGTTCGACATCGGCTGCCGGATGTCCTCCGCCACCCTGCTCACCTACTTCGAGCACCTCTTCGGCGACTGCAAGAAGACCGAGCTCGAGGCCAAGAAGGCGTACAAGTACGAGTTCGAGCCGAAGGTGGACGGGGTGGATACCTCCTTCGGCGGCGTCTTCGCCCTGCCCCCGGTCGACCAGCACCGGATCTACGGCGTGAAGCTCAGCCAGATCTCGATGCAGATTGGCAACAACACCGCGATCCCCGTCCGCCTGACCGGCTTCGTGAGCCACGGCACCCGGGTAGGCAAGGCCAAGGCCGCGGCCGGGAACACCGGGACGTACAAGTACCTCCCGGTCGTCCGTGGCCTCGTGGACCCGAGCATCGCCGCGACGAAGTCGATCTTCGTCAAGGTGACGACCGCCTCGGGCGGGGCCTTCAAGTTCAAGGTCGCGGTGGAGAACAGCTCCGGCACCCCGGCTCCGACCTTCTCGGGAGCGGAGATCGTCTTCGCCACCGATCCGGTCACCGGGCGCGGCGTCTGGCAGAACCTCACCGACGCCGCCGGCGCCGACCTCGGCATCTGGGCCGAGAACCGCGACCCGCTGGAGATCATCTGGCCGGGCACGGCGACCGAGTTCGCGGGCCTCGCCGTGGGCGACATCTACGAGTTCCCGCTCGCCTGGACCCTGCCGACCGCGACCTACCTCACCGGCCAGCGTTACACCTCGGCGCACCAGATCAACAAGGTGCGCCCGATCACCGACCCCGCCTCCGACTGGGCGGAGTTCCGCACCCTGACCTCGACGATCACGATCCCCTGGCCGCTGACGGTGGACCAGGGCTCCGGCTCCCGCTACGTCTACGGCCTCGAGCGCGACGGGCTCTTCGCGCCCACGCTGCAACTGACCCGCAAGCACACCGACCGCGACTTCGTCGCCTTCCTCGAGCAGCACGCCCAGTTCGAGATGGAGACGCACTTCATCGGCGGACAGCTCACGGATGCCTCCAAGACCCGCGAGCGGATCGTCTTCAAGTGGGGCCGCGTCTCGGTCGCGAACCTCGCCCGGCCCGCGCAGAACGACCTCGCGATCACCGAGACGATCACCCTCGCCGGCGAGACGGACGACGCGGGAACCGCCCCGCTCAAGGTCGAGGTCTACTCCGACCGCGGCGAGCACTGGACCCCGGTCACGCCCCAGTCCCCGTAACCGACCCCCGGGCGCCCGCGAGGAGACCGCCCGACGTTGAGCACGGGGGCCCGGCCGGGCGGGCCCCCACCCGACGGAGAGCACCGTGGCCGACGAGCGGCAGGTCAAGGCGACGCTGGAGGTCCAACGGACCGGCGACGAGACCGCCTTCGCGCGCACCGCAGACGAGATCGAGCGCGTCAAGGCGACCGCCGACGGCGCGGCTCCCTCCCTCGGGAGCCTCGGCGACGCCTCCGCCCGCGCGGGGAAGGAGACGGAAGGGCTCGGGAAGGCGACCGAGGAGGCGGCGCAGAAGAGCGCCACCTTCACCGGCCGCATCGGCGAGCTGAGCCAGGCCCTCAACTCGAAGCTGCGAGCCATCGCGCAGGTCACCAAGGCGGTGGCCGGGATGTGGGCGGCGTGGGAGGTTGGCTACGCCGTCGGCACGAAGATCCGCGAGGGTTTCAACTGGCTCACCGATGGTCAGTTCGACCGGGTTCTCCAGGAGACCAACGCGGGGATGCTCGGCCTCGGCAACCGCGCGAACTTCGTCGCCGAGGAGGTCGAGCGCCTCAAGAACGTCGTCAACATCCTCCAGAAGAACGGCTTCGACACGCTCAGGATGTCGGTCGAAGAGATCGAGGCGGCGTACGAGAACCTGATCGCCGAGCAGCGGAAGGTCAAGGACGAGCTCTCCGCGCTCGAAAAATCCTTCCAGTCGTGGATCGAGAAGACCGGCCTCTCCGAAAAGGCGCTCGACCGTACCGCCAAGCAGCTCGTCTTCTTCGCCGAGCAACTGAAGAAGGCACACGCCGGGATGTCCGACGCCGACATCGCCCAGGCCCTCGGGCGGCAGCTCGACGACGTGATCCGGAAGTACGAGCTGCTCGGCCTTGCCGTCCCGGCGAGCCTGCAGAAGATCCAGGCCGCCGCCGCCGCGCAGGCGGAGGCGGTGGAGAAGGCGAGCGGGCGGGTCGTCAAGGCGGCCGACGCCCAAAGGGAGGCGCTCGCCCGCGCCGCCGAGGAGATCGTCCGGCAGATCCAGCCGGTGGGCCAGTCGCTCTCCGAGATGGCCGCGGCATGGGAGCTCGCGCTCCAGAAGATCGACTTCTCGGCCCTCACCGGCGAGCAGCTCCTGACGGCCCACGACCTCATCCAGCAACTCGTGGACGACTATCGCGCCGCCGGGGAGCAGATTCCCCCGGCGATCGAAGCCGCCGCGGATGCCACCGGGGTCTTCCTCGCCGCGATCGAGCGCACGGTAGATAAGGGCGCCATGTTCGCCGGCGCCGCCACCGACATGGCCGGCTCGGCGCTGGAGGTCACGCGCGAGGTGGACGCGGCCGGGATGGCCGTCTACCGGATCTCCGAAGCCGCCGGGGTGGCCTCCGGGGCTCTCACCGAGGCCGGCTCGGCGCTCGGCGAGGCCGGCGCCGCCGCCGGCGCGACCACCCCGGAGATGGAAGAGGTGCTCGCGAAGTGGCGCGAGCTCAAGCAGGCCGCCGGCGACGCCGGCGACGCCGTGGGCACCGCCGGGGGGCAGATCGCCCAGGGCTCGCAGGAGGCCGGCTCCGGCGCCGAGGAGATCCTGAAGGCCGCCGACGCCGGGCAGGAGGCTGGCGAGGGGATGCGCGTCGCGGGCGAGGCTGCGAGCGGCCTCGCCGAGGCGATGTCCTCCGCCTCCACCTCGGCGGCTTCGATCGCCGACGTGC
>DAOOJE010000065.1:0-5362 GCA_035384965.1 Thermoanaerobaculaceae bacterium | reverse complement strand
CCGAGGTGCGCGACTGGCTCATCGCCGACCATCCGGAGATCGCGCTCGAGCTCGGGCTGGTGGCGCCGCCGCCGCGCCCGGAGCGCGCGCCGCGTCCCGCCCGCCCGCTGCCGCCGGTAGGGACGATCAACCGAACCACGGAAAGGGGGATGCCGCTGTGACGACGTGTGCGCTGCACGCGCCAGCGACGGTGGTCTGCTCGTGCGGCTGGGTGGAGCCCGCCCGCGCGAAGGCCGCCACGCGGTGCGACGCCTGGGACCGCGACCGCCTCGAGGGGGAGTGGGCGTTCCTCTCGCCCCGGGCCAAGGAGGAGTTCCGCCACCTGGTCGAGCAGTACCGCGCCTGGTTCGGCCCCGACTACGCCAGCGGCGACGACCTCGAAGGCGCTCGCGCGGCGATGGCGGTGTTGATCGAGAGGGGGGTGAAGTGAGCACGCCCGCCGAGCACCTCCGCGCGCTCAAGGCGCTGCCCGCCGCGGCGAACGCGATCATCGGCGCCTCGATTCGCGCCCTCCACCGCCCCGGCGCGAAGCGCACGGCGCTCGACCTCGACCTGGTCCGCGACCTCGCCCGGGCGATGCGGCACTACCCGATGGACTCGCTCGTCGACGCCCACTGGGGCGAGACCCAGGCCCGCGAGCTTCGCGACGAGATCACCGCGCTGGTGGAGCGCGCGAACGAGCAGCACCTCGAGCAGGCGGACGAGATCGCCGCGCTGAAGCAGGCGGTCCGGGTCGCTGACCGGATCATCGTGGAGGTGGCGTCGGCCGGCTCGCTGCCATGCGGGACCGAGGCGTGGTACGAGCTGCCAGCCGTGCGCGGTGCGCTGGAGTCCGAGCCATGATCGCCCTGCTCCTTACCCTGCTCCTCGTCGGTCCGATCCAGCCGGTGTCGTACCAGTGGACGCTCGCGCCGGTTCCGGAACCGCCCGCCGTACCTCCGCCCAACTGGGTGCCGTTCCGGCTCGACGATCTGGCGGTCACGGTGCGCGCGACGGAGACGGCGTTCGTCTGGGCCAACGCCTACCACCGGATCGCCGGGCACCCGGAGTTCGGCTGGGTGTCGTGGCGGGTGGCGATCCCGGTGTCGTTTGCGGCGGGGCAGTACAGGCAGCTCGTTTTCGAGGTGCCGTACATCGACTACGCGCCGGGTCCGATCCTCTTCGCCGTCTGGCAGGACTGCGGCGACGGCCGGATGCACTACCAGGGCGGCTTCATCGCGCGCCCTGGTCAGCAGCTCCCGCCGAGCGCGGCGACGATGCCGTTCAGCGCGCTCGCGCAGGGCGCGTTCTGCCCGTCGATTACGCCGCCGAACGTGATCTTTGCCGACGGCTTCGAGGGCGGCTCGCTGCGGCGGTGGACGGTCGGCAAGGAGAGAGAGCTGTGACGCACCCCGGGCTGCCGACCAGCACGGACCTCTTCGAGCGGACGCGCCACCCGCGGCACCGGGCGATCCTGGCGCTCGCGGGCGACGGGCTCTCGGCGGCGGACATCGCCGCGCTGCGGATCGGCGACCTCCGCTTCCGGGGGGACACCGGTCGCGTCGCGGCAGTGGTCTTTCCCCGCCGGCAGGGGTGCTCGCCGACGATGTCGCGCCGCCGGTTGTGGGTGGTACTCTCGCCCCGTACCGTGGCCGCGATCGAGACGATCCTCACCGACCGCACCGAGCCGACGCGCCCGCTCTTCCCCTCCCAGCGCGGCGGCCACCTGACCGCCGACGGCGTGCGGAAGATGGTCCGCCGCGTGGCGTCGAGGACGGCGGCGTGATCGGGGCGGGGCTTGTGCCCGACTGGCTGGTGATCGGGCCGGAGGTGGCGCCGCCGGTGGCTCGCCGGCAGGCGGCGCTCTACGTGCGCACCACGGTGGCCGACGGGCCCGCCACGACCGCGGCGGAGAAGATCCTCGAGCGGCTGCGCGTCGCGGCCGAGGAGCGGGGCCTGGCGGTGGGGGAGGCCTACGTGGACCGGAAGGCCGGCAAGACGTTTCCGTCCCTCCGGCGCCTGGTCGCCGCGGTGGAGGACGGGGAGGTCGAGGCGGTGGTGGCAACACGGGAGGAGCAGATCTTCCCGACCGCCTTCCACCTCGCCACCTTCGCCGGCAAGCTCCTGGCCCGTGGGGTCCGGGTGGTTCTCGTGGACACGGGCTTTGACTCAGACGACGCCGTGGGGCGGTCGCAGTTCGCGCTCGCCGTGGAGTGGATCGACCGGGTCTACCGACAGCGGGCGTCCGTGGCTGGGCGGATCAGCCAGGCGCTCTACCCGGCCCAGCCGACGCCGGTGAAGGCGATGATCAACCCGGCCGAGGTCCGAGACTTGTACCACGCCGGGCACTCCCGGTTCTCCCTGCAGCGCGAGCTGGCCGCCCGCGGGTGCCGCGCCTCGGCGTACTCGATCGACCGCGTGCTCACCTCGCTCCGGCAGGCCGGGGAGCTCGACCCCGACCGCCACGCGAAGGGTCGCGCCGCGCTGGTCGCCGCCGGCAAGCGGTTCCAGGCCTCTACCAAGTGGCCGCCCTTGTCGGACGCCGAGCTGGCCGAGATCGTCGCGCGAAACGAGACCGCCCTCGAGGCCGCCGACCGGCTTGCGGCCGCGGGGAAAGAGATCTCGCCGACGGTGATCGACTGCCGACTGCGCCGCGCCTGGAAGGCCGGGAGGATTCCGCCCCGTCCCCTGGAGTACCTGCTCTCGCGGGGCGTGATCAGCGGGGCGGCGGGGGGGGTGGGGTCGCAGAAAATCGTGCGGGGTGGGCGCGAGGTGGCGATCCGGAAGCACCGGCGGCGGAAGAAGGGGACCTGGTCGGAGTCCTCGAGGAAGCGCAAGGAGCGCCGACTGGCCGCTCGGCCGTGGCTGGCCCGAGGAGAGATTTCCACAGGGTTTTCAACCTCAGCGTCTGATAAGAACCATTCTGTCAACCTGCAAATGCAGGAAACAAAGGACAAGCCCTAATCACGCCGTTATTCGGGGCTCCCAAACGGCCAATGTGGGACACTCTGACCCACCCCACCCCGGCCGACACCCCCTGACCACCGGGACATTCTGTCCCACTAAGAGGCGCCCATGGGCGACGGGGGGCCTCCGGAAAACGCCCCACCCCCACCAGGAGCAGGCCGAATCCGGACCGACTCGGGCCCGATGCCGCGCGCTCACGAGCCATTCCGTTCTGCCCCGGAGGGAGGGCCGCTCGGGGGGCCCCGAGACGGTTGATTCTGGTCTCAACGCCGGCCGCGCCAGCGCCGGAAACCCTTGTCAGACAAGGCGCCAGCGAAACCAGGGGCCAACGGCCACCCAGAAGACACCCCCTGCCTGATAGCTACCCTAGACCCCTGACCCCCTCGAGGAGAGCGCGGAGAGCACTCGGCACGTCGGGCTTCTTCCTCGACGCCTTGGGCTGGAGCGGCGGCTTGCGCAGCAGGAGGCGGGTGATCTGGGCGTCGCTCGTGTGCAGGTAGACCTGAGTGGCCTCGAGGCTCCGGTGGCGCAGCCGCTCCTGCACCGCGCGCAGCGGCCACCCCGCCTCGAGCATGTGCGTGGCGGCCGAGTGGCGCAGGATGTGCGGGGTGAGCTTGCGACCCTTTGGCTCGATTCCACGCCGAACCAGGAAGGCCCGCCAGCGGGCGGCGTAGTAGCCCTCGGCCTGGAAGAACCTCGGGCCGCTCGGCCCCGGAAACAGGTACACGCCGCCGGCGATCCGCGGTCGCTCGCGCAGGTAGGCGCCGAGCAGGCGGCTCGTCTCCTGGTCTAGGAGCTGGCGGACGTCGGCCCGGGCCCACTTCGTGCGGGTGAGCAGGATCGAGTAGCACCGCTCCTCCTCGTGCCAGACCACGTCGTCGGTGCGCAGGTTGCGCACCTCCGAGCCCCGCAGCGCCCCGGCGTAGTGGACCGCGAACTGGACGTGGTCGACGAGCTCGCGGTCGGAGCGGGGCGCGGTGAGCGGCTTGCCAGGCGAGCCGAAGAACATCTGCCGAACCTCGGCAGTGGTAAGCGGCCGGGCCTCGCGGCGGTAGATCCGTGGGCCGCGGATCTCGGTCAGCGGGTTGAACGGGATCCGGCCGTGCCCGGCGAGGTAGCGGCCGAGTGAGCGGAGCGCCACCAGGTGGAGCGCCACGGTGGACGGCGCCAGGCCCGCGAGCGTTCGCCGCTTGATCCACCCCTCGACCACGCGCCGGTCGAAGCGCGCCATGTCGATCTCGCCGTCCGGCCCCTCGAGCGCCGCCCGCACGGCGTCGTCGCGAAAGAAGAGCCCCACGGCGACTCGGTAGCAGGCACACGTCCGCGGCGCCATGCCCTGCACGAAGCCGAGGTAGCCGAGCCACCCCTCGACATCCTCAGGTAGGCCAACTGTCCCGACTGCTCCGGACAGTTTCGCCCTCGGCGAGACCGCATCCGGACCTACAGCGACGGGCGGTTGCGCCACTCGATTCGTTCCGGAGGCCTTGCGGGCCTTGCGATGCTGCGCCCGGCGTGCAGTGGGCCTAGCCATACGCCGATGGTAGCCGATGCCGAAGAGGAGACGCGGTGGCAAGAAGCGCAGGTACACCATGTCGCCCGCAGCGCGCGCTCAGCGCCGGGCGGCCGCGTGGAAGCACGGGCAGAACGCCGCCACGGCGATCGCCCAGGCCATCCCGCCGTGCAAGCGGAGCACCTGCCCGATGACCGACCCGGCCGAGAAGGCGAACTGCTCGATCAAGCGGCAGGTCGAGGCCTCCGGCTCGGCGCTCGCCGCCTGCCCGGTGCAGCTCGTCTTCGCCCCGGACGTCCGCGAGCGCTACGTCGCGGCGATCGAGAGCGGGGAGACGAAGGGCCTCGCCGAGCTCGCCGGAACAGCGCTCGCCGCCATGCAGCAGCTCGCCGGCCAGGAGCTCGCCAAGGTGCAGGGCGAGGGGCTCGCCGTCGAGGCGCCGGTCTTCAGCCCCGAGGGGGAGATGCTCACCACCCTCCGCACGAACCCCCGCGCCGAGCCGCTGCTGAAGCTCCTCGACATGCTCGGCTTCTCCGCCCAGCACCAGGCGATCACCCCGCGCGCCCGGGCCGAGCGCTCCGCCGACGAGGGCATCGGCTCGATCGCCGACTTCCTGCAGAAGCGCCGCCAGCTCGCCGTCGCCGCGGCCGCGGAGGGCGCGACTCAGTGACCGCCGCGCGCCAGCTCTTGCACCCGGACATCGAGCCGGCGATCGACGCCTGGCTCGCCGCCCGTGGGCTCTCCTGGCGCGCCCTCGAACGGGGCGACCTGAAGCTCGGCGAGCAGCTCGTCACGCTCTCCGACGTGCAGCTCCTGGTGATCCTGGCCGACCCGGTCTTCTTCTGCGAGACCTTCTTCGTCGAGCGCGACGGCCCGCGCGCCGGCCTGCCGTGGGAGCTCTTCCCG
>DAOOJE010000064.1:0-5823 GCA_035384965.1 Thermoanaerobaculaceae bacterium | reverse complement strand
ACATGCCCGAACCCTCCCACTCCCCAGACCCCCGCGACTTTGACGGGAACCTGCCCGAACGCCCGCGTCCTGTTGACAGCCGCAGGCGGGGGGCTAGAATCACGCTTTCTGCGGCCCTTGTGCCGCGTTGCACAAGCGCCTGGAGGCCAGCCCGTGAAGCCCATCGCCGCGCGCGCCCAGATCAAGGAGTCCGCGACCCTCGCCATGAACGCCCGCGCCAAGAAGATCGCCGCTGCCGGCGAGGGCGCCCGCGTGATCTCGCTTTCGGTCGGGGAACCCGACTACCCCCCGCCGCCGCAGGTGGCCGAGCGCACCGCCGCGTTCATTCGCGAGCGGAACGGCCGGCTCGTCTACACCGCCGGGCACGGCACCCCCGAGCTGCGCCGGGCCATCGCAGCCAAGGTCCGGGAGCGCACCGGCCTGGCCTACGACCCCGAGAAGGAAATCATCGTCACGGTCGGCGGCAAGCACGGCCTCGCGGGGGCCATCCTCGCCCTCGCCAACCCCGGCGACCGCGTGCTCATCCCCAGCCCGTACTGGCTTTCGTACCCTCCCATGGCGGTCTTCGCCGGCGCCGAGCCGGTGATCCTCGACGGCCTCGACACCGGCTTCAAGCTCACCGTCGAGAGGCTCCGCGCCGCTGCCCATCCTCGCAACGTGGCGCTCGTGCTCAACTCGCCCGCCAACCCCACCGGCGTCGTCTACACCCGCGAAGAACTCATGGCCCTTTGCGAGGAGGCGACCCGGCAGGACCTCTGGATCATCTCGGACGAGATTTACGACCGGCTGCTGTACGAGGGCGCCGAGTTCACGAGCGTTCCCTCCCTGCCAGGAATGCGCGACCGCACCTTGTTGGTCAACGGCGTCTCCAAGACCTACTCGATGACCGGCTGGCGGATCGGCTACGTATGCGGCCCCGAGGCCGTGGTGACCGCGATGAAGACACTGCAGAGCCACATGACGTCGAACCCCTGCGCGGCCGCGCAGCACGCCGCGCTGGCCGCGCTGTCGCTGTCCGAGGAGGAGCTTTTGGCGCACCTCGGCCCCCACCTCGAGAGCCTGCGGCGCCGGCGCGCCCTGGCGCTCGAACACCTGCGAGCGCTGCCGGGTCTCGGGGTGTCGGCGCCCGCCGGCGCGTTTTACATCGTAATCGACGTGCGGCCTTTCCTCGGCACGCCGCTCGGGATCTCCGGTCAGCCCGTGCGGGACGACGAGGAGCTGGCGTTCCGCCTCCTCGACGACGAGCACGTGGCTGTTGCCGCGCTCACCCCGTTCGGCGCTCCCGGTTTCCTGCGTCTGTCGTTTGCCGTCCCCGACGAGGATCTCGTCGAGGGCATCGCCCGCCTGGCCCGCTTCCTGCGCCTGGCGTGACGGCGCTCCCGCCGTTCGCGACGACCACGGTACGGCTGCACCCCTGGCCGAGGCCCGCCGCCGGAGCGGCGTCACCGCGGCACCCGCACGCGCAGGGCCCAGGGCTTCTCGCACCCACCCCTAGCGAGTTCGCTTGGCCCCGCGCCCCTTGCCGAGGGCCTCCAGGCGCCGTTGCGCCAGCCGGTAGGTCGAGACGGCCTCCGGCTCGAACGGCTCCAGCGTGACGCGGGCGTAGCACCGCGCCGCCGCCTCCGGCAGCCCGTACCACTCGGCCAGGCGGCCGAAGACGTACCAGTCGGCGCTTTCGGGCACCTCCTCCTCCTTCATCGAGATGCCCTTGAGGATCGTCTGGTACGCCTCGGTGGTGTGCCCGAGTTCGGCGAACACCGCCGCCTGGGTGTGGATCGAGCCGTAGGCGCCGCCGCGCGAGCGCTCGACGGCCCGCTGCGCGGCGGTGACGGTGGCGTCGTCGAGCTTGCCGAGAAAGAGGGCGTACCACGCCAGCTGGTTGTAGTCCCCAGCGCTTTCCTTGCCGTCGTCCACCAGCTTTTGCAGCTCGCGCACGGCGCCGGCGTAATCGCCCGTGGCCGCGAGCGTGTCGGCCAGCATGCGCAGGCCCGCCGGGTCACCGGGGGTGCGCTCGAGCCGACCCCGCGCTGCGCGCTCCGCCACATCCCACTTGCCGGCCCCCTGGGCCGCCCTCACCACGAGCGACAGCGCCGTGTCGGAGTCCGGGTAGGCTTCCAGGAGCCGCTGTGCGACCTCGAGCTGGAGATCGTATTTGCGCGCCGTGCCGCGGGCTTGAGCCAGAGCCAGGTCGCAGGCGAGCCGGAGACTGTCCCCCGCGGCTTCCTGGCACGCCGCCTCGAGCGCCGGGAGCATCGTGCGGGCCAGCGAGGAGCTGTTCGCCAGCACCGCCCCCGCCAGTCGCAGCCTGGCCGCGTCGGCCGGGTCGCCCTTGCTCCAGACCCGCGGAAACAGCGGCCCGCTCAGCTGGTCGTCCCCCGAGCGAAGGGTCAGCGACTCTCGCGCCCACTCGCACGCCTGGCGGGCCGGCTCGAGCTGCCCGGCCTCCACCAGCCGCAGGATCTCGACCCCGAGGAACGAGAAGTCGTCGTCGGTCGCGAGGACCTTCAACCCCTCGGGGCGTCGCGCAATGTACAGCTCGGTCCGCATCGGCCGATCGCCGACCGCGACCTGCGCCCGCACCCGCTGGATGGGCTGGTCCTTGCCGTCCACCACCAGCTCGAACGCCGCCAGCGAGGAGTCGATCACGACGAGGCGGGGCAACCCGCTGGCGAGCCCCGCCAGGGCCGCGCCCTGGACGCTGCCGAGAAACTCCTTTTCGAGTTCCTTGTCGGCCTCCAGCATGGCGACCACCTCGCGGGGGAACAGCTGGAGGACCTTCTCGCCGCCGGGACCGGACTCCATCCACGCCACGACGAATCGCCTGAACACCGCGACCGCGTCCTCTCCCGAGAGGTCCATCTCGTCGTAGCGGTGCAGCTTGCGCAGCACCTCGGCGCGCGCCCGCAGTGCCGCGGCGTCAGGCGAGCCTTTGGCCGCCTCGTCGAGGAGCGCCGCCGCGTCCTCGTACAGTCGCAGCCGCACCAGCCGGTCCGCGGTCGTGACCAGCGCCTGGCGTCGCTCCGGCGCCGCCGGAAACCGGCGCTGGGCCTCGGCGATGCCGTCCGGCACGCCATCCCTCGCGGTGCGGACCAGCACCAGCCAGGCGTTGGTCTCGGCGCCCGGCTTGCCTTCTTTGGCGAGTTCCTCGAGTTCCGCGTACCGCTGGGCCCACATGAGGGCGAACAGGAGGTTGGTGTCGAACTTTTTCTCCTTGAGCTCGTTGCGGATGTACCGGTACTCCGCGATGGCGGCGTTGAGGTCGGGCCCGTTCTGGTAGCGCTGGCCCTGCTCGTCGTGCTCGAGCAGGATCGCCAGGTCGGCGCGGATCGCCGCGTCCTTCGGGTCCAGCTCGGCGGCCTTGCGGTACGCCGCCAGCGCCCCGGGGCGGTCCCATCCCGGCTTGAACCGGCGCCCGATGAGGTCGTGCTGGAGGACCCACCCGAGCACGGCGAACGCCGCCGCCGAGGAGGGCTCCACTTGCGTCGCACGCCGCGCCTCGGTGCGCGCCTCCTCGCCCATCCCCGCGGCCACCAGCGCCCGGGCCATCTGGCTGTGGTGGATCGCCTCCTTGGGGAACGCCCGCACCAGCTTGCCGAACTCCTCCAGCGCCTCGCGCACCCGCCCGGCCGCGAGGTGCGCCTCCCCGACCTGCTCGAACCAGACCTGCAGCGCGTTCGACTCCGCCAGCCGCGCGAGCTCGGTGCGCACCGACTCGACCTCGGCCGGGCCGAGGCGAGTCTTGCCGGACTCGAGCCGGAAGCTCACCGTGACCGTGCCCGCTGCGTCCGCCGTCGCCTCGTGGCTGAGCCGCAGCGTGCCAATGGTGCGCTGCTCGGGCGCCGGGAGCGGCTGCGGTGCGAACCCCGGCGGCGGTGTGATCCGGTACCGCATCTCCTTGACGAACGGATAGGGGAACTGGAACTCGCCGCGCCTCGGGGCGGGCTCCTCGCCGTCCTCCGCCTCGGGTTTCCAGAGCTCCGCGGGGATGTGGTGCAGCAACACCCCGACCGGCATCGTCACCGCCGCCACCGCATCCGCCGTGCTGGCGCGGGCGCACTTCAGGGCTTCCATCGAGTAGCGGAACGGCTTCGAGAGGTCGGTCGTCTCGCCCACCGTGACCGCACCCAGCTCCTTGGCGCCGAACTCCGAGCGCACGTACTCCTTGAGGCGCTCGTCGCGGGTCTCGCGCTTGAGCCCCGCGAACCAGGCGCGCAGGTCGGACTCCGGCACCCCCCACGCCTCGATCGTCTCGACGATGCGGCCCTCGCCCTTCTTGGCCAGGAACACCTCGCGGACTGCCAGCGTGCCGTTTTCCTCCGCCGTGCTCGCCGGCGTCGTCACGAGGCCGGTGGTCGTCGGCGCGGCGATCAGCGCCTGTCGCCCGAGGTCGGGCGCCGGCAGCGAGCCCGCCCGCGTGTAGCGGGCCGTGGGGTCCACCCAGATCTCGGGCGTGCCCGGGACGTGCACGATGGCGTGGTCGAACGCCTCGAGCCCCGGCAGGCGGGAGTCGATGTCGAGTCCCGGCCCGGTGCGCAGCAGCGCCACGTGCGCCTGGATGCCGGCAGCGCGCAACAGCCCCACGAGCAGCATCGCCTGGTCCTTGCAGTCTCCGAACTGCCGCTTGAGCACTTCCTTGGGGGTCCACGGGACGATCGAGGCATCCCCGAAGTGCACGCCGGTGTAGCGAATCGAGGCGTGCAGCGCGTCGGTCAGCGTCCGAATCACCTGCTCGCGGCCGCGCGCCGACCCCGCCATCTTCCGGGCCGTCGCCACGAGGTCGGCGCCGGCAAGCTGGCGCTCCACGATGGCCGCGTATGCCTTCGCCACCGCGTTCCAGGACGGGACGGTGGACAACGCCAACATCGGTAGCGGCGGCACCTCGGGTGGCAGGCCCGTTTCGATGTCCTTCCAGACCTTCGGGTCGCGAATCTCGAGTGTGTACACGGTGCGGTCGCCGGCCGCCCTCTTCTCGGGCACGACGTCCCCGAGGCCGATCACCTCGAGTCGGGTCGGAGCCGCGGTCGGCACGGTGATGACGATGCGTTGCAGCCGCACCGGCCAGCCGGACCCGATGAACGCCCGCCAACTCACCCCGCCAGCCGGCTGCGGCTGGGTGTCGCGCACGGTGTGCAGCTCCTCCACGACAGCTCCGACGCTCATCGCCGGCAGCGGCGCTCGCAGCTTCCGCCTGTCGCCGTACAGCGCCGGATCCCGCTCCGAGGCCGGAGCCTCGACGAGCAGCTTCGGATCGAGCAGGTGCGTGACTCCTTCGGGCGTCACGACCCGGGCGCGCACATCGGGGCGGGCCTGGCGCCACGGCGCCCACTCCTCGTCGACCCCCGACCACCACTCGAGCGCTGCTTCCGCGTTGATCCGGTACACCAGGCGCGTCACCTCGGTGAGGCGGCCCTCCGCGTCCACCTCCGCCCGTCGCTCGTCGAGCAGCACGAGCACCGGCGCAGTCTCCGCGGCGGCGGCTTCCGCCGCTGCCTTCACGAGCGCCTTGGGATCCGCCTCGAAGGGACCGCCTTCCCAGGGCGCCGCGGCGCGCGCCACCGGCGCGGCGGTGAGCCCCGCCAGCAATGCCGCCCAACCTGCCAACCACGAAGCCACCCGACACTGCCTGGTCTCAGCCCTCACCGGCCCTCCCCGCGCAGCCCCGCGCGGCCCGCGGCGAGTCACGAGGTGGCGCCTGGTATGGCCGGCTCCTGCGCAGACGGCGGGAGTCTAGGGCCGTCCCGGAGAAATGAAAAGCCCTCGCCGCCGCTCGTGTCAACACTCTTTAGAAATGTCCCCTTGGGAGCTCGATAGAAATGACCCCCA
>DAOOJE010000063.1:0-6123 GCA_035384965.1 Thermoanaerobaculaceae bacterium | reverse complement strand
TGATCGTCACCGAGTCGATCTCCCGCGCCTCGGCGGGCCAGCCGCGCAGGTCGAGCGACGCCGTCACCCGGCCAACGGCAAGGTCGAAAACGAGGAACGCGGAGGCCCGCCAATCCTGGCTCTGCGCCATGAGGCCCCACCACCGCCCGTCGCGCGATCGCTGTTCGCTCCGCGCCGGAGCAGCGGGCAGGCTCACCAGATGCACGGGAAGAGTCGATACTTTACCTTGTGCGTGTACTCGACGTACCCGCTCAGCTCTCCTTGCAACGCACGATCCTCGAATGCAGTACGCAGAACCATAATGACCAAGATGACTCCCCCTACCATCAAGCCTGCGACCGAACCAATCGCCAATGGTTCCGCTATGGCCCACAAGATTGCGGCAAGATACCCTGGGTGGCGAACGATTCCGTACGGGCCCGTAGAAACTACGCGGTGTTCCCTATCCTTCTGAATCCGCACCGTTGCCTCGAAATGAGGGTTCTCTACCATCGTCATCACGTTAATGACACACGAACCAAGACGGGTGTGGTCAAGCGTCCCCCCGACTCAGCCCGTGCCGCCGTGGCGCCGGCCGCATCGCTCGAGAATTGGTTCAGCCGGAGATGCCGGACGCCGCGTGCCTACCACCGGGTTGTGCCTCGATGATAGCCCCGCCAGGGGACGCGTCAAGCGAGCCGGAACAGGCGCTGGCCAGTGCGCCTGGAGCTGGTCCTGGTCGTTGGTGAGGACGTGGACGGATTGCTCCTTCCTCTGCCCCCGACTCTCGAGCCCGCGTCCGGGCGCCCCAGCCACCCTGGCGCGGCCGGGGACGTCCGCGCCCACCTCGGAGGCGCTGCGTGCTCCCGAGCGCCGCGGCCACGCTGGTGGGGGCGGACCTCCGGGCCGCGCCGGGTGGACGGGAGGGACGTGGTCGTGGACGTAGACGTGGACGAAGTGGTGGTAGGACCGTCCACGACGACGTCCACGTCACGATCACGTGGGGAGGGAGCAAGCCCCTCCTCTACATGCTTTTCGGGTGAGCGGCGAGGTCCGCCTGACCTACATCGTGCCGAGGCGGATCTCCTGGACGGAGTGGACGCTGCGGTCGACGTAGAGGTCGGCGGGCACGACCAGGCGCATCGGGCCGCGCTCGCCGAGCGGCTGGCCGTCCTCGGTGGTCGCGAGGAGGGCGTCGCGGAAGCCGGCGAACAGCTCCTTGCCCGAGAGCACCGTGCGATAGCCGTCGGCGGCGGTGACCAGCACCCACAGGCGGTCGAGGTCGGTGCCGGCCGGAACGTTGGCGGCCACGACGCGTGCGAGCGGCACGCCGGTCCAGGTGTGGATGCCGTGGAAGCCGCGGCCCATTCCGAACGACGCGTCGGAGAAGCTCGCCTGGCCGAGCGCGTGGAGGGCCGCGCTGTTGAGCACGACAAAGGAGCCGTCGATGCGCGTGAGGGACACGGTCGGACCGGCCTTGGCGCCCTTCTTCATGTGCGCTGGCACGGTCACGCCGACCTGGCGCACGCTCACCTCGACGACGTCCTCGACGAAGCGCGGCGGCCAGGGGTCGCCGGCCGCGACGAGACAGACGCCGCGGGGGATGTCGACGGCCGGGAGCTTCTTCTCGGCGTGGCACGACACGCACCCCTCGGGCACGGTCAGGGCCGCGCGGGCGGTCACCTCCAGCCAGCCGTCCGGCTCGGCGAGGGGGGGGATCTCCTCGTGGTGATGCGGGATGACGAGCCGGAGCCGGTCGGCCAGCAGCACCCGGCCGGCCTGGAGCCCCATCTGCAGCTCGCCGATCGAGAACAGCGCCTCGCGGCCCTGGCGGCCCTTGACGACGACCAGGAGGTCGATCGGGCGGTTGAATCCGTCGGGTGTCTTCTTCTCGACCCCGGCCTTCTCGAGCGCCGACCACAGGCTGGGGCCCGAGGCCTCGACGGTCGCGCGGTACTGGCCGTCGGGCGCGGCCAGCCGGATCTTCTCGGTCGAACGGGCCACCGAGGCGGCGAACGCCTGGTCGACCGCCAGCGAGGTCTTGACAGATCCGGTGACCTTGACCTGGGCCTGCGCGGTGGCCGCTGCGGCCAGCAGGCATGCGAGCGCGATGCGTGTGTGCGTCA
Source organism: Thermoanaerobaculaceae bacterium (assembly GCA_035384965.1). Lineage (GTDB taxonomy): Bacteria > Acidobacteriota > Thermoanaerobaculia > Thermoanaerobaculales > Thermoanaerobaculaceae > JAAYVZ01. The sequence goes on along the minus strand of DAOOJE010000063.1, from coordinate 4,018 downwards.
TGTCGTCCCTCCGGCAGGAAGTCGGGGAGGCGGCGCGGGGCGTCGCCTCCCCATCAGCTCACAGCTTGGCGGAAAGCCCCACGGAGGCCGAGCGTCCCGGACCGGGGAAGCCGTACTCGGGGGCGTAGTTCTCGTCGAAGACGTTGCGCACCGCGGCCCAGAGCTCGAGGCCGGAGAGCACGTCGACGCCGACGCGGGCGTTGGTCAGGAAGAAGGAGTCGGCCTTCCTGGTCGGGTCGGTCGGGTACTTGGGCGAGGGGAGGGAGGTGAACACCTCGCTCATGTAGGTGGCGTCGAGGTCGACGCGCGCCGCCACCCAGGGCAGCTTCCACTGCACGCCGAACCCGGCCTTCTCGCGCGGGACGTTGATGACCTTGCGGGTGACGCGGTCGTCGGAGAGGTCCTCGGCGTCGTTGAGCGTGTAGTCGGCGCGCAGCGACAGCGACGGGCTGGCGAACAGGACGGCACCAGCCTCGATCCCGCGCATGCGGATCTTGCCGTAGTTCTGGTAGAGGTTGGTCGGGTCGGTGCCCAAGCGGGAGATGAGGTCGGAGATGTCGTACCAGAACCCCGAGAGCTCGAGCCGCAGCGTGTCGGCGACCAGGGTGTTGTAGCCCAGGATGTAGTTGGTGCTGCGCTCCGGCTTGAGGTCGATGTTGCCGTTCTTCGACGAGTACAGGTGCTGCAGCAGCGGGAACCGGCTCTTGCGCGCCGCCGAGGCGAAGACCTGGCTCTGCGGCGAGAGCTGGTGGGTGATGCCGAGCATGGGGTTGACGAAGCTGTCGGAGGGCTCGGCGAGCGCGTCCTGCCGTAGCAGGTTCCCGTTCTTGTCGAGGACGTTGCGCTCGGCGTCGGCGACGTCGAACCAGTCGTAGCTGACGCCCACGACCGCCCTCGTGCTCGCCGACAGCTTCATCTCGTCCTCGAGCCCGACGGAGCCGGTGTACGACTGGGTCTCGGCGAACGGCAGGTAGGTGTCGTCACGCTCGCGGTGCGAGTCGGTCTTGTAGTTGAGCGACAGCCGCGCGGTGTTCTTCGGCCCGAGCGACGACTCGAGCAGGATCGTGCCGCCGGTCAGGAAGTCCTTGAAGGTGCTGCGCGCCATCTTCTGCGTGTAGGTGTCGTCGGTGTAGGAGTCGTAGTTGTCCTGGTGGTCGTGGTGGAAGAGCTTGCCCCTGAGGACCAGGTTCCGGGACAGCCGCTGCTTGAGGTCCACGTCGACGCCGCGGTCGCGGTAGTCGGGCATGCGCGCGAACTGCGAGAACTGCGGCTTGCTCAGGAACACCGACACGTTGTCGGTGGCCGGGGGCATCCCCTTGGTCATGTCGAGGTAGTGCAGGTTGACCCAGTACGCCGAGTCGGGGCCGTTCTCGACGCCCACCTTGAACCAGGCAGCGTCCTTGTCGACGTCGGAGTTGACGCGCCGCCCCTTGCCCTGCAGCACCTTCTTGATCGTCTTGTTGGGGCTGCGCTGGCTGATCGTCCCTTCCACCGGCTCGTAGTCCTCCGAGACGTCCCAGCCGTCGCTCTCCATGTGGGTGTAGCTCACCCAGTAGTTGACCTTCCCGGTCTTCTGGCCGTGGGTGACGACGTACTGCCGCAAGCCGTTCTCGCCGGCCTCGACGGTGGCGCCGTAGAACGGCTTGTCGGACGCCTTCTTGGTGATGATGTTGATCACGCCGCCCATGGCGTTGGCGCCGTACAGCACCGAGGCTGCCCCCTTGGTCACGTCGATGCGGGCGATGTTGTCGGTCGGGATCTGGTTGAGGTCGAGCTTGCCGTAGTTGGTCTCGTAGTACGGCACCCCGTCGACCAGCACCAGGATCTTCGACTGGTCGAACCCGTGGATCGTCACGTTGGGCTCGTTCTTGCGGCCGCTCGACACCCGGATGCCGGCGGTGGCGGCGAGCGCCTCGGCGACGGTGCGGGCGTTCTGGGACTTGATGTCCTCGGCGGTCACCGTGGTGGTCTGGGCGACCTCGGCCTTGGGGGCGTCGGCGCTCACGGTGATCTCGGCCATCGTGTAGAGGGCGAAGTCCTCGGTCGCGGGCGCCGGGGCCTGCTGCGCGCGCGCGCCGCCGGCCAGCAGGAGCATCAGGGTTGCGACTGTCACTGTACGGGGAATCGTGTTCAAGGGGCCTCCTTTCCGAACACGGGAGGTCGGTGGGTTGCCCCGCCGACCCTCGGCTCGTGCCCTTCTCCCGGGCGTCTGAGCCTCGCCCGCGCCCTCCCGGTGGGATCGGCGCGGGTCGGATGGCGTGTGAATGCTATCACGAGCTGGGTCTCGCGAGGCTCGGTTGTCACCAGCGGTCACCACCCACGGCAAGACCGGGAAGGGCGGGCTTCGCGCATCTATGGCCGAGCCAATGAGACGATGGCGCGGCCAGCCCAGGTATACTCCGCGCTCCGCTTGCGAAGCGGAGATCTCCGAGCCGCCGGGGCTACAGCCCGCGCCACGTCCCCGCGGCCGACAGGGTCAGGCTGGAAACGGCCTGGCCTCCCGCGTCTCGGAAAGGAGAGACCATGAACGCGATCATCCACACGCCACAACCCCTCAACGAGCCGGTCAAGAGCTACGCTCCCGGCTCACCGGAACGGGCCGATCTCGGGGCCAGGCTCGCCGAGCTGCGCGCCGCCCCGATCGAGATTCCTCTCGTCATCGGCGGGAAGGAGGTCCGCACCGGAAACCTGGGCACCTGTCTCGTGCCGCACGACCACGGCCACGTCCTCGCCCGCTACCACAAGGCCGGACCCGCCGAGGTCGAGGCGGCGGTCCAGGCGGCGCTCGGGGCGTGGCGGGAATGGTCCCGCACCTCGTGGGAGGAGCGCGTGGCGATCTCTCTCAAGGCGGCCGAGCTGGTGTCCAAGCAGTGGCGGTACCGGCTCGGCGCCGCGACCATGCTCGGGCAGTCCAAGACCGCACACCAGGCAGAGATCGACGCCATCTGCGAACTCGCCGACTTCCTCCGCATGAACACCTACTTCTCGCAGCAGATCTACCAGATCCAGCCGGAGAGCTTCCAGGCCACATGGAACCGCCTGGAGTACCGGCCGCTCGAGGGGTTCGTCTTTGCCGTCGCACCGTTCAACTTCACGGCGATCGCCGGCAACCTGGCCGCGGCGCCGGCGCTCATGGGCAACGTGGTGGTCCTCAAGCCCGCCTCCACGGCCGTGGTCTCGGCATACTTCATCATGAAGATCCTGCAGGAGGCCGGGCTGCCGGACGGGGTCATCAACTTCCTGCCCGGCGACTCGTCGGTGGTCGCCCGGCCGCTGCTCACGCACCGCGACCTCGCGGGGGTCCACTTCACCGGCTCCAACGCCGTCTTCAACTCGATCTGGAAGACCGTCGGCGAGCACGCCGCGTCGTACCGCTCCTACCCGCGCATCGTCGGCGAGACCGGCGGCAAGGACTTCGCCATCGTGCACCCGAGCGCCGAGGTGCAGGGCGTCGCCACCTGCCTGCTGCGCGGCGCGTTCGAGTACCAGGGCCAGAAGTGCTCCGCCACCTCGCGGGCCTATGTGGCACGCTCGATCTGGCCGGCGGTGCTGGACGAGCTCAGGCGGCAGCTCGCGCGCGTCAAGGTCGGCCCGGTGGAGGACTTCGGCAACTTCATGGGCGCGGTCATCGACCGCACGTCGTTCGACAACATCGCCTCGTACATCGAGTACGCCCGGCAGGACCCGAGCTGCACGATCGTGCACGGGGGCGGCTGCGACGGCTCCCGCGGGTACTTCGTCGAGCCGACTGTCGTGCTGACCACCGACCCCCACTGCAGGCTCATGGAGGAGGAGATCTTCGGGCCCGTCCTGACGGTCTACGTCTACGACGATGAGGACTTCGATTCGGTGCTCGACCTGTGCGACGGCACCTCGCCGTACGCCCTGACGGGCGCGATCTTCGCCCAGGACCGCCGGGCTGTGAACCGGGCCGAGGAGCGGCTGCGCCACGCCGCCGGCAACTTATGGATAGGAATTTCCTTTCTCACTGCAGGCATGGTAGGGCGCGAAAGAGGTG
>DAOOJE010000062.1:0-6891 GCA_035384965.1 Thermoanaerobaculaceae bacterium | reverse complement strand
GGAGTTACCCCCGCCTGCGCATGACTCGGGGCCGTCGTGGCTCGCTAGGCTTTCGTCGTATGACTCTTTCATTCACTACACCTCGCCGGTTTGACCGGCGCACGGAGGCGGCATGGATCCGGCAGCCCTCTCGGTCGACCGTCAGCTCGAGCTGCTCTGCAAAGGGTGCGTGGATGTCATCCGGGCCGACGACTTGCGTGAGCGGCTGGCCGCCGCCAGCCGCGAGCGCCGGCCCTTGACGGTCAAGGTCGGGTTCGACCCCTCGGCCCCGGACCTCCATCTCGGGCACACCGTCGTGATCCGCAAGATGCGCCACTTCCAGCAGCTAGGCCACCGCGTGGTGTTCCTCATCGGGGACTTCACCGGCATGATCGGCGACCCCACCGGCAAGAAGGCGACCCGCCCGCAGCTCACCCGCGAGCAGGTGCTGATCAACGCCGAGACGTACAAGCGGCAGATTTTCAAGCTTCTCGACCCGGCCACCACGGTCATCGACTTCAACGCGCGCTGGCTCGGCGCCCTTTCGAGCGAGGAGTGGATCCGCCTCACCGCCCGGGTGACGCTGGCACAAATGCTCGAGCGCGATGATTTCGCCAAGCGGCTGCAGGCCGGCGAGCCGGTGGCGCTGCACGAGCTGCTGTATCCCGTGGCGCAGGCGTACGACTCGGTGTTCCTCCGCGCCGACGTGGAGCTGGGAGGCACCGATCAGCTCTTCAACCTCCTGGTCGGGCGCGACCTCATGGCCAAGCTCGGACTGCCGCCGCAAATCGTCATGACCCTGCCGCTGCTGGAGGGGCTCGACGGGATCGAGAAGATGTCCAAGTCGCTCGGCAACTACGTGGCGGTCGAGGATCCACCCGAGGAGATGTTCGGAAAGCTCATGTCAGTGTCGGACCGCCTCATGTGGAGGTACTGGACGCTGCTGACCGATCTCGAGCCGTCCGCGGTTGCAGCTCTCCAGAAGGCCGTTGCCGACGGCGCCCGCCACCCGATGGAAGTGAAGAAGGAGCTGGCGCGCACGATCACCCGCGACTTTTGGGGGGAGGCAGCCGCTGACGAGGCCGAGCGGCGCTTCCGGGCCGTGCACCAGCGGCGCGAGGTGCCGGACGAGATCCCCGAGGTCGAGGTGGCTGTCGCCGAGCCGACCGTCCTGCTGACCAGGCTCCTGGTGCAGGCCGGGCTGGCGGGAAGCAACGCCCAGGCTCGCCGTCTCGTCGAGCAGGGAGCTATCAAGCTCGAAGGCCATGTGGTCCGCGAGCCGCTGCACGTCGTGCCGGCCGCCGTGGGCGCGACGCTGCTCGTGCAGGTGGGCAAGCGGCACTTCGCCCGCTTGCGCTTCGCGGCGCCGGCCTGATGCTGGCGCCTACGGGCGCTCGCCGTCGGCGTCGGGCGAGAGACCGTAAATGCTAATCGAGATGTAGTTCGGGCGAAAACCCTTCTCCTGGGCGAGCTGGCGCAGCCGTTCGTCCACGCCGGCGTCCCAGAACTCCACGATCTTGCCCGTCACGGTGCAGATCATGTGGTGGTGACTGCGACCGGGCACGACCCGCTCGTAGACGTAGTTTTCCTTGCCCAGCCGCATCTTGCGCGCCAGCCCGCACTGCACCAGGATGTCGAGCGTCCGGTACACGGTGGCGCGCGAGACCCGCCGCTTCTTGCTCCGCATCCGGAACAGCAGCGTGTCCGCGTCCATGTGCTCTTCCGTGCTGAAGAGCTCGTCGAGCAGCATGAGCCGCTCCTTGGTGACCTTGAGGCCGTTGTCACGCAGGTAGTCGATAAAGATCTTTTCGGCGCGCTTCATAGCACCCCCCAGGAGTTGTTTTGCTTACAACAACACCTGCAAAAAGGGTACGCCGCGAAATGTGGACTGTCAAGCCTTGGTCGCGCTCGGGGTTGCGAGCGTGGGTCGGGGGGCGGGTGCGGCCATCGTCACCTTGCCTTCCACCACGCCGCCCTCGTCCACCACGAGCACCGGCGTGGTGATGTCCGCCTCCACCTTTCCCGAGCCGTGGACGGTGAGGCGCTCGCGCACGCGCACGATGCCGCGCACCGCGCCGGCCACCACGAGCCGCCCCACGGAGACCTCGCCTTCCACCACGCCGCCCTCGCCCACCAGCAGCTCGCCCTCGCTGGTCACGGTGCCGCTGGCGTGGCCGTGCACGCGCAACAGGTCGGTGAACGCGATCTCGCCCTTGATCGAGCAGCCCTGGTCGAGGAAGCCGTTGAGAGTGCCGGGGGCCTTCTTCATCGATCCTCCCCGGCGAGGTGGCGAAACAGGCGGATGAGCTCCGCCTCGTTCGCGAAGCGCACCCGGATCTCGCCTCCTCGCCGCGTGCGCCGGATCTCGACGCGGGTCCCCAGCACGAGGGTCAGCCGCTCGCTGGCCTCGAGGGTGTCGGGGTCCGGCTCTCGCTGCTGCGGCGCCTTTGGCTCCTGCACGGCCCTTTCGAGCTGCCGCACGCTCCATCCCTCACGCAGGCAGCGCTCGGCCAGGGCTTGCTGGCGCTCCGGGTCGGCTACCGCAAGGAGAGTGCGGGCGTGGCCGGCCGACAGCTTTCCACCGTCCACCATTTCCTGCAGCGCGAGCGGGAGCTGGAGGAGGCGAAGGGCGTTGGCCACGGTCGAGCGGTCCTTGCCGACCTGCTGCGCGATGTGTTCCTGGCTGAGCCCCATCTCGGCGCGCAGGTGGTGGAAGGCGCGCGCTTCCTCGATCGGTGTGAGGTCGGCGCGCTGCAGGTTCTCGATGAGAGCAAGAGCGAGGATCTCGCCGCCGCCGGAGGTCTCGCGCACCACGGCCGGGATGCGTTCGAGGCCAGCGAGCTGAGCGGCCCGCCAGCGGCGCTCCCCGGCCACCAGGTGGTAGCCCCCCTCGGGTGCCCGGCTCACGATCACCGGCTGCAGCACGCCATGCTCGGTGATGGAGGCGGCGAGTTCGGCCAGCCCCTCCGGGGAGAAGTGCCGGCGGGGCTGCAGGGGGTTGGGACGGATGTCCTGCAGCGGCAGTTCGAGAACACCGGGGTGCCGGCTCGCCGGGAGGTCAGGGATGAGGGCGGCGATGCCCTTACCGAGCGCCGTTCGCTTCATGCTCCCTCCGGCGCTGCAGCACCTCGCTGGCCAGGGCCAGGTACGCCTGGGCCCCGCGGCTGCGAATGTCGTACTGCAGGATGGTCTGCCCGAACGACGGGGCCTCGGCCAGGCGCACGTTGCGGGGAATGACGGTCGAGTAGACGCTCGATCCGAAGAAGCGGCGCACCTCCTCGGTCACCTGCTGGGCGAGGCTCAGGCGCTCGTCGAAGAGCGTGAGAAGCACGCCTTCCACGGCCAACTCGGGGTTCCACGCCGAGCGCACGCGCTCTACGGTCCGCAGCAGCTCGCTCACCCCCTCCAGCGCGAAGTATTCGCACTGGATCGGGATGAGCACGCTGTCCGCGGCTGCCAGCGCGTTGAGGGTGAGCGTCCCCAGCGACGGCGGACAGTCCACCAGCACCCAGCGCTGCGGCGGCCGACTCGTCGCCAGCGCCTGCCGCAGGCGCAAGGCATGGTCCTCGAACGCCAGCAGCTCCACTTCGGCCCCCACGAGATCGGGGCGGGACGGCAGCAGGTCCAGCATCGGAAACGCCGTCCGGCTCCACGCCGAGGCGAGGGGGGCCGCTCCCTCGAGCACCTCGTACGAGGTCGCCCCGCCGTCCTTCCAGCCGAGGCCCGACGTGCAGTTGGCCTGCGGATCCAGATCCACGACCAGCACCGACTCCTCGTACGCCGCGAGCGCGGCCGCAAGGTTCATGACGGTCGTGGTCTTGCCCACCCCGCCCTTCTGGTTGGCCACTGCGACGACCCTCTGATCTCGCACGTCCCCGCCTCGGTGTTTCACGTGAAACATCCCGTCCACACGAGCACGGCACCCTTCCCGGCGCCGCGCATCGGGCAGATTAGCACACGGCCCGGTAGCTCCGCTTCACGGGCCCGGTCCTCCCCCGTCCACCACACCACCACGCCGCCGGGCCGCAGCAGCCGCGCAGCCGCTCCTTCCCACACGCCGCGATCCACACCGCGGGCGGTGATGGCGTCGAAGTGCTCGCCCTCGAGGTCTTCCAGTCGCTGGCGTCTCACCTCGGCCCGGAGGTCCAGTTCCCGCGCCGCTTCCCGCAGGAACGCCCACCGCCGCTCGCGGGCCTCGAGCAGCACGCCCTCGAGGTCGGGCCTCGCCACCAGCAACGGGATTGCCGGGATCCCGGCCCCGCTACCGACATCCAGGAAGCGTGCGCCACCGGGAAGGTGCGCCGCTCCGGCCAGCGACTCCTCCACGAGGCCCCACAGCCGCCCGCGGTCTAGCCGCACCGATACCAGGTTTGCGGCCCGGCTCCACCTTTCCAGGAGCACGACGTAGCGCTGGAGGCGCTCCTGTGCAACAGTCTCGAGAACCAGAACGGAGGCCGGCGGGGCCCCGTCGACGGGCCGGTCCCGCCGGCAGTTCATGCCTTCGCTTCGCTGCGGGCCAGCAGCCGCTGCGTCACGACCTGCTGCCCGATCGTCAACAAGTTGTTGACGAACCAGTACAGCACGAGGCCAGCCGGGAAGTTCATGAACATGAACCCGAAGACGATGGGCATCAGCATGAACAGCCGCCGCTGCGCCGGATCGCCCACAGGCGGCGACAGCTTCTGCTGCAGAAACCACGTCGCGGTCATGAGGATTGGCGTGATGTAGGTCGGGTCCTTGATCGAGAGGTCCTTGATCCACAGCACGAACGGTGCGTGGCGCAGCTCGATAGCGTACGCAAAGAGCGTGTAGAGCGCGTAGAGGATCGGGAGCTGCGCCAGATTCGGCAGGCAGCCACCCATGGGGTTGATCCCCTCCGCCTTGTACAGCCCCATGATTTCCTGGTTCATACGGGCCCGCACCTGGGGATCCTTCTTGGCGCGCTCCTGATAGCGCTCCTGAATCGCCTTCATCTTGGGCTGCAGCTTCTGCATCCGCTGCATCGATACCGTTGCCTTGTGGTTGAGAGGAAACAGCAGCAACCTGATGCCCGCGGTCAGGACGATGATCGAGACACCCCAGTTCCCCACCCAGCCATGGATCCAGCGCAGCGCCGCGAGGAACCCCACCGAGAGGAAACCGAAGATGCCGAAGGAGATCGTATCCGAAAGCCCCCGGCCGTAGGCCTCGAGCACCGTGTGGTCCTTCGGTCCGGCGTACAGCGTGCCCGAGAGCTTGCCTGCCTCTCCGCGCACGAACACGTCGGCAATCCCCGGTCCCAGGCCCTTGACCTCGACCGCCGTCATCCCGGGGTCGGGCAGCATCACGAGCAGGAAGTAGCGGTCCTCCACCCCTGCGAAATCCACCGCCCCCTGGGTCCGCCAGCCTTCCTTCACCTTGTTGGGATTGACATGCTCCAGGTCGCCCTGTGCTCGCACCACGGCATCCGACACCGCGAACGAGCCGCCTTCCTTGCCCTCTTCCGCCAGCCCCGCCGCGACCCGCACCCCACCCCGCGCCGCCTCTCCGCCGGCCTCGACGCGGACCTGGAAGCTGAAACGACCGGCTCCCGCTTCGAGGTGCTTGTCGACCCAGCTTCCCTTGCCGTCGCTCCAGCGCAACACGACGCCGTTTCCGAGCCGCTCCACGGCGTACAGTTCCTCGTTCCACGGGCCCGGGGCCGCCAGCCACAGCGGCAGTTCCGGCCCGGGGCGAACCAGTTCGAGCGGCCCGCCGTTCGAGCCGGCGTACCCGCTCACGACCAGCGACCGGATCACGCCGCCGCGCGGCGACAGCACCGCCGTCACGCCGTTGCCCTCCACGATCACATCGCTGGCCTCGGCTCCGACCACGGCCTCCCGCACCTCCCTGCTCGCCAGCGGCACAGGTGCATCGCCGGCGCGCTCGGGCGGCACGCTGGTGGCGGCCGGTGACGGTGTGGGCGCCGCCTCGGCAGCGTGTGGCGCTTCGGGAGGTCTCGCCGGCGGCGGAGTGAACAGCGCAAACCACACGATGATCACGATCCCGGACAGGATGGCGGCCAGTAGCACCCGTCGTTCCATTCAGTCACGTCCTTTCGCCGGCGGGACAGGATCCACCCCGCCCGGGTGGAAGGGATGGCAACGCGCGAGGCGCCGCAACCCTAGCCACGTGCCCTTCGACAGGCCGTGCATCGCGATCGCCTCGCTCATGTACTCCGAACATGTCGGGGTGAAGCGGCAGGCGGGCGGCAGCAACGGGGACACCCACCGCTTGTATGACCTCAGCAGCCCGACGGCGAGCCGCTGCCCGAGACCTTGCCGAGGAGCCTGTCCAGACACTGTGTGAAGTCCTTCTCGAGTTCGGCCCACGCCACCTCGGCACAGGCGCGCCGCACGTTCACGACCACGTCCCCGGAAAACAGCCGGCCTGCGGGCTGGCGCCGGAAAAGCTCGCGAATCCGCCGCCGCGCCCGGTTGCGCACGACGGCCGATCCGATCTTGCGGGTCGCCGTGATGCCGAGCCGGCACGGGCCATCGCCCCGCGCCAGGCCGAACACGACCAGGAACCGGCCCGGCACGCGCACCCCGCGGCTGTAGACCATTTGAAACTCACTGCGCTTCCGCAGCCTCTGCTCAGGCCGCACCGCCTGCTACACCGTCAGGCGCTTGCGCCCTTTGCGGCGGCGGGCGGCCAGCACCCGACGTCCCGCGGTCGTGCGCATGCGGACCCGAAAGCCATGCGTCTTCTTGCGGCGGCGATTGTTGGGTTGAAACGGTCGCTTCATAGGCCCCGCACCTCTCTCTCCTCGACCCTGGTCGACGGAGAACGCGAAGTGTACGTCCACTCGATCCCGGCGGTCAACTGCTGCGCTCGCGTGTGTCAACACTCTTTAGAAATGTCCCCTTGGGAGCTCGATAGAAATGACCCCCA
>DAOOJE010000061.1:0-8704 GCA_035384965.1 Thermoanaerobaculaceae bacterium | reverse complement strand
TGGATAATCACCAGTCAGCGCTCACCAGCCATCTATGCGCAACAGGCTCCTAGACACGACCGCTACTGCACCTCACGCCCTTCGGCGCGGGGCCCCGGCGGGATGCTCCTGACCCGGGCGCGGGCCCTGCAGATCAAGGGCAACCAGCATTTCCCGGCCTACCTCAAACATGCGCTCGACCGCACCGGGTGGACGCTCGACGACGTCGACCACCTCATCCCGCACCAGGTGTCGGTGCGGGCCATCCGCAAGGGGACGCGGGCCGTGGAAGCGTACCTCTCCTGCGCGCTGCCCGACATCGTGCGGTGCCGCGCAGAGCGTTTCGGCAACACCACCTCGACCAGCCACTTCGTGGTTCTCCACGAGCTCGTGCGGGAAGGCCTGGCGAGAGCGGGCGACAACGTGCTTCTTGTGAGCGGCGCCTCGGGGATCGTGATCGGCCATGCGACCCTGACCCTCGACGACCTGCCGGACCGCTGCCGGGCGAGCCTTGGCGTGGAGTCCTGAGATGCGGCGGTGCCGGATCGAGAGCCTGGGGGTGAGCGAACCGCGGCGTCGGCTTTTGCGCTGGGGTTCGGTGCGCCATGCGGTCGAGGCCGGCCGGCGGTGCCTGACAGCCTCGCGTCACCGCCCCGGCGACGTGGAGGTGCTGGTGAACGCCGGAGTGTACCGGGACCGGCACACCTGTGAGCCGGCCATGGCGTGCTATATCCAGCACCGTCTCGGGATCAACGTGGAGTTCCAGGGACGGCGGACGCTCGCCTTCGATCTTTGCAACGGGGGCGTCGGCATGCTCTCGGCGGTGCACGTCGTGGCGGCGCTGATCGCGGCCGGTGGGGCGGAGGTGGGGCTGGTGGTGGCCAGCGACGCCAACTCCGATCGCCGGCCGGACCCGGCGTACACCTACCCGGCCAGCGGGGCCGCCGTGCTGCTCGACGCCGCGCCGCGCACCGGTGCGGGGTTCGGCGCCTTCGCGTTCGAAACGCTGGCCGACCGGGCCGACCTGTACACTTCGTGTGTCTCGCTCTCGCGGCCGCGCGGGAGGGTCGTGTTGCGGCGCCGCGCTGGCCTGGAGGACGCGTACCTGCAGGCCTCCGCCCTCGCCGTGGCGCGCGTCCTCGAACAGGAACGGATGCGCCGCGACGAAGTCGATCTCGTGGTGCCGGCCCAGATCTCGGCGGCGTTCCTGGCTCGCCTCCCCGCCGCGATCGCGTTCGGGCGCGAGAAGGTGCTGGATCTTTCCGGGACGGTCGCTGACACCCTTTCCACGTCCCTGTTCCTGGCGTTCCACCGCGCGGTGCGGGCGGGGCTTCTGGGGCCGGGGAAGGTGGCGCTGCTCGTGGCGTGCGGGTCGGGCGTCACCGCCGGGGCCGCCCTGTACCGTTGTTGAGACGGCCGGCGACGTGCGGTTGACGGTGGAAAGCAAGCGGTGCAGAATGCGCGTGCCCGGTCAAGGGAAGGGAGTGAGACGCTCCCGCCGCCCCGCGACTGTGATCGGGACGAAAGCCGCAGCGGTGCCACTGTCCGACCGGATGGGAAGGCGCGGCGAGTAGGACGAACGAGAGCCAGGAGACCTGGCCGGGCGAAACGGGTCCGCAGTGCTTCCCCGAGGGGGGAAAGGAGACCGCATGAAGCCCTCGTTCGCGATCGTCGCCACCCTGGCCGCCGGCGCCGTCTTGGCGCAGCCGGCCGCTCCCGTCAACCCATGGCAGGTCAGCGAGACGGTGATCGTCACCGCCAACCTGGCGCTGACCGAGGAGGCCGCGGTCGGCTCGAGCGTCACCGTGCTGACGCGCGCCGAGATCGCGGCTCGCGGCGCCACATCGATGGTCGAGCTGCTGCGCGCCGTGCCGGGGGTCGAGATCGTGCAGGGCGGCGGTCCTGGCTCGACCGCCAGCGTGTTCCTGCGCGGCTCCGGCTCCTCCCACACCCTCGTGCTGGTGGACGGCGTTCGCATCAACGCCCCCACCACCGGAGCCGTGGATTTCGCCGACTTGCGCGCCGACGACGTGGAGCGCATCGAGATCCTGCGCGGCCCGCAGAGCTCGCTGTACGGTTCGGAGGCGATGGGCGGCGTCATTTCCATCATCACGCGCCGCGGCGAGCCGGGGCTGTCCGCTCGTGCCGGCGGCGAGGGCGGCAGTCTCGGCCTCGTGCGCTGGCATGCCAGCGCGGGTGGGCAGGAAGGCCGGCTCGACTGGCAAGCCAGCGGCGGTCGCGAGGCGTGGAACGGCGTCTCCGTAGCGAGCGAGCGAGCCGGCAACCGGGAGAGCGATCCGTACCGAAACCGCTCGGGCTCGCTGCGGCTGGGGTGGCAGGTCGGCGCGCGGAGTCGGGTGGAGGCCACCTGGCGGGGGCAGGACGCCACTGCAGCGCTGGACGGCTTCACCTGGGGCGTCGGCCCCACGGATGACCCCAACTTCGAGCAGCGGCGGCGCGCCCAGACCGGCGCCGTCGCGCTGACGTCGCAAATCACCGCGCGCTGGCGCCAGCAGGTGCGCCTCGGCGTGTACGACGAGCGCCTGGAAGGCTTCGACCCCGACACCGAGTACAACCGCTACGACATCGCCAACCGCAACTCGAGCCTCGTCATGCAGTCCGATCTGCAGCTCGGCCGCCACCACGTGCTGTCACTGGGCGGCAGCGCCGAGCGCCGCGACGGCGCTGTCAAGGGCGGCTTCGACGAGCGCGCCGACCTGCTGTCCGTGTTCGCGGCCAGTCAGTGGACGTGGGGTGCGGCCGGCTCGTTCACCGCCGCCGTGCGGCACGACGACCACTCGGTGTACGGCGGCAAGGCCACCTACCGCGCCACCGGCGTGCTCGGGCTCGGGGGCGGGGCGCGGGTTCACGCGTCGTGGGGCACCGGGTTCAAGGCGCCGACGTTCAACGATCTCTACTACCCGTACTACGGCAACCCGGCGCTGCGGCCGGAAACCAGCCGCGGCTGGGACGCCGGCGTCACCGTGGAGGGCCGGGAGGGTGGGTGGAGCGCCGATCTGACCGCGTTCGCCAATCGCTACGAGGATCTTGTGGCGTTTTCCTGGACCAGCTTCCAGGCCGAGAACATCGCCCGCGCGGAGGCGCGAGGGTGGGAGGCCACGGTCGGTCTGCGCAGCGGCGAACTGCTGAGCTGGCGGGCCAGCTACACCTTCACCCGCAGCGAGGACCTCGCAACCGGCATCCAGCTCCCGCGGCGCCCGAAGCATCGCGGCGCGCTGGCGGCGCGCCTCGGCGGCGACGGCCTTTTCACCGCCAGCGCGACCTACTGGGTGGTGAGGGACCGCGTGGAGTCGGACGGTCGGCCGATGGACGACTACGACTGCCTCGACCTCGCGGCGCAGGTGCGCCTGGCGAGCTGGGTGCACGCCACGCTGCGAGTGCACAACGCCCTCGACGCGGACTACGAGGAGCTGGCGGGCTACACCTCGCCCGGTCGCACCTTCGCCCTCGGCTTCATCCTCAACCTGGGAAGGTAGGCTCCCGCCGCCCTCCCGAACGCCGGACCGCTGCGCCGGGCGAGAGGCGGGGGGAGGGTCGTGAAGGTTGAAAGGCCCGCAGCGGGTCGGTTGAGATCCGGCTCACATGGTGCTAGAACGCGTGCACCACAAGATGGCGCGGGCCGGCACCGCGGCCCGGCGCGGAGGGTGAAATGACGAGCGAGCTGAGTGCGGGTGTGAGGCGGTACGTGGAGCAGGCCCGGGAGCTCGGAGAGGTCCGGGCGGAGGTGCGCCGCCAGATGCGGCAGCAGCACTTCGACACCATTGCCGTCCACGGGATGTACGGGGTCGAAGGCGCGTTCCACTGCGGGCAGGGGGGCATCATCGAGCCGCTGTTCCCCTCCACCTCGCAGGCGTACCGCGACTCGGACGAGATGGAGGCGGCGCTCGCGTACCTCATCCCGACGTGGTGCTACTCGCGCATCCACAACCCGACCGTGTTCTTCCTCGAGGACACGCTGGCGCTGCTCGAGTCCTACGGATGCGCCTTCGACGCTTCCGGGCTGTGCACCTCGGCAGGGATGGCGGCGATCAAGCAGGCCATCGAGCCGCTGCTGGCCAAGACCCGCGACGGGCACGAGGAGATCAACTTCGTGTCGGCGGCCCAGGTCTACGGCGGCACGTTCCAGCTCTTCAACCTGCGGATGCGCGAGCGTGGGGCGATCGTGAGGTGGGTCCGGCATCCCTGGGAAACGGCTTCCTGGGAAGCCCTCATCGACGAGAACACCCGTTTCCTGTACGGCGAGATGCCGTCCAACCCCCAGCAGGCGTGCTTCGACCTCGCCGCCGTGGCCGAAATCGCCCACCGGCACGGGATCCCGCTCATCGTCGACACCACCATCGCCACGCCGGCGCTGCTGCGGCCGCTCGCGTGGGGCGCCGACGTCGTGGTGCACTCGCTCACCAAGACCGTGGGGTCGGGCGGCTTCACGATCGGCGGCGCCATTGTGGCCCGGCACAACATCACGAGCCGGCACCTCCCGGACGAGGTCAAAGCCGACTACGCCACCTGGCTCAAGCTGTGGCCGTTCCGCGACTCGGGACCGTGCATGTCGGCGCACTCGGCGTTCTTCCTGCTCAACGACCTGCGGTTGCTGCGCACCAAGGTCGCGGCGTTCTCGGCTAACACCATGAAGGTGGCGCGCTTTCTGGAGGGCCACCCGAACGTGGAGCGCGTCGACTACCTGGGGCTTCCCAGCCACCCCCTGCACGCCCTGGCCTCGCGCTACCTGCAGCTCGTGGACGACGGCACGCCCGCGTTCGGTCACCTCATGTCGTTCGTCGTGAAGGGCTCGGCGGCCGATGCCCGCCGCGTGTTCGACGGGTTCCGCCGCATCTACCGCGCCACCGATCTCGGGCGTATCAAGTCGGTGGCCACGATCCCGGCGATCTCGACCCACCAGCAGCAGGGAGAGGTAGGCCGTGAGCTCGCCGGCATCCCACCCACCATGATCCGCCTCTGCGTGGGCGGCGAGCACCCCGACGACGTCATCGCCGACCTCGCGCAGGCACTGGAGCGCTGAGAGCGGGTGCAGGTGGCTGGTAGCCGTTGGCCGGTGACCAGCGGGTCTTGGCTTCCGGTTCTGGGTCGGAGGTGCGGCCCTCACCTCGAGAACCAGCCACCAGCCACGACCCCCTACACGATGCGTTCGCGGATCTTGGCCGAGACCACGTCCATGAGCCAGACCGTGAGGGCGATGAGAAGCACGAGCGTGCCGACCTCGCCCCACTCGCCGAGGTCCACGCGCGGCTTGAGGATGTAGCCGATGCCACCGCCGCCCACGAAACCGATGATCGTCGACATGCGGACGTTGATGTCCCACCGGTAGATCGTGAACGACAGGAATGGCGGGATGACCTGCGGCACCACGCCGTAGCGCAGGACCTGCAGGTACGAGGCGCCAGTCGCCGCAATGGCGTCCATGGGGCCGGTGTCGATGCTCTCGATCGACTCCGAGTAGAGCTTGACGAGGCTCGCGATCGAGGTGATCCACAGCGCCAGCACGCCGGCGAACGGGCCGATGCCGACCCACGAGATGAAGATGAGGGCCCACACCAGCGGCTCGACGGCGCGCACGAAGTTCATCACGGTCCGTGTCAGGGTGTAGGCGAGGCGGGCGATGGCGGAGTGGCGCGTGAGGTTGCGGGCTGCCAGGAACGAGATGAGGAAGGCGGCCGGGATCGCGAACGCGGTCGCCATGAAGGCGAGGAAGACAGTCTGGACCAGCAGGATCAACCCCTGCTCGAGCACCGACCCCGAGGGGTGCAGCAGCCCGCGGATGATGTCCCACGCCTTGCCGAACTTGGTGAGGAACGTGCCGAGGTCCACCTCGGTGATGAGCCAACCGGTGAAGAACGACAGCTCGATGAAGAGCGCGATGAACCAGCCCCGGAGCGTGTGGTGCCACGGCAGGTCGCGCTCCCACTCGGGCTCGCCCCGCACCCAGGCCCGGCCCGGGGAGCACCCGATGTCGCGGTAGAAGAGGTTCCAGGCCGTGGCGGCGACGAACGCCACCAGCGCCAGCGTCCCGTAAGAGAGGTTCTTGAGGATCTCCTCGGCGGTCATCAACAGCCCGGTCCCGCCCCTCTTGCCCGAAAACGCCACCCACTGCAGCTCGACCATGAGCAGCAGGGTGGTGATGAGGGTCGTGTCGAGGAGCACGGTCTGGAGGCGGAGCACGGCCTTACGGACCCCGGAAATGTCGGTCGTGGGGGAGCTCATCGCGCCTCCTCGAAGCTCTGGTTGGACGCCGGCTCCGCGTCCTCGCCGTAAATGGCGTGGAACGTCGCCGCGTCGAGCTGGCCGGGCAGCCCTTCCCAGACGAGTTGTCCCGCCTTGAGCGCGACGATGCGGGTGGCGTAGCGGCGGACGAGGTCGATGTCGTGGAGCGAGCATATGACCGTCATGCCCTCGTCACGGTTGAGCGCCTCGATGTGGCGCATCACCGAGTGGCGCAGGGCGGGGTCGAGCGAGGCCACCGGCTCGTCGGCCAGGATCAGGCGCGGGCGCTGCATGAGGGCGCGCGAAATCGCCACCCGCTGCTGCTGCCCGCCCGATAGGCGATCGGCGCGCTCGCCCGCCCGATCGGCGAGACCGACCCGCGCCAGGCAGGCCCGCGCGAACACGACCTCGTCGGGCGCGAACGACAGGAACAGCGAGCGCAGCAGGTGGCCACGCCCCAGGGCACCGGAAAGCACGTTGTCGAGCACCGTGTGGCGCTTCACGAGGTTGAACTGCTGGAAGATCATGCCGATCTCGCGCCGGCTGGCCCGCAGCGCGCTCCCCGACAGCGCGGTCATTTCCGTGCCGAAGACGAAAACCCTGCCGTCGCTGGGGTCGATGAGCCGGTTGATGCACCGCAGAAGCGTCGACTTCCCGGACCCCGACAACCCCAGGACGACGAGGAACTCCCCTTCGCGGACCGTGAAGCTGACCTGGTCCAGCGCCCGCACGCCGGACGGGAACGTCTTGCCGAGATTCTCGATGCGGACCGCTTCCCGGCTGGCCGCCGACACCGGTGCAGCGCTCATCGCTTGCCTCCCGAGCCCCTGGCTTTGAGCTTGTTCTCCTCCGCCTCGAGCATTTGCGAGGCGCTCACCCCTGCCCTGCGCAGGGCCTCGCGGAAACCGTCGAAGACCCGGTCGTCGCACGGCGCGGCCGCCACCCCCGCGACGAGGTCGTGATACGCCGCCCGCCCGTCGGGCGTGGCGAGAAAACGCTGCAGCGACGCCTCCAAGCGCTCCCAGATGCGCCGGGGGAACCCCCTCCGGACGCAGCAGACGTCGTTCGGGATCGGATCGGTGAGCGCCAGCAGGCGGACCTCCGAGATGAACCGCATCCGTGCCTCGTCGTCCTGCATGCGCTTGGTGATGATGCGGCGGGCGTCGCCGACCAGCGTGTGGTCGCGGACCTCCTTTTCCGACGGCGGAGAGTAGTAGGTGGCACCGCCGATGGCCTTGCCGTCGGCCACTGCCTGCACGACGTTCGGGTGACCCCCGGCAAAGTAGACATGGCCGAGACGGACGCCTTCGCGCTCGAGGAGAACGCGCGCGAAGATGTGCCCCGAAGTCGATGTCTCGTCGGAAAAGGCGAACGGCTTGCCGGCGAGATCGGCGATCCTCCCCACCCCGGAGTCGGTCCGGGCCAGGATGCACCCGTGGTAGAAGGTCGTGTGCTCGGCCACGGGTTCCTCTGTACGGTCGATGATCTGCGTCTCGCGCAGCGTGCCGGGGCGAAGCGCCTCGAGCTCCTTCCGGCCGTCTCCGACGAGGTCGTTGGGACCCGAGAAGACGTGGGTCGACGCTGCCGCTTCCACCGCCCCCGGCTGCTCGACCAGCAACCGCACGGCGTCCACGTTGCCGGCCACCCCGACCTCGATCCACCCCGGTGCGAGACGATCGAGGCGCTCGACGAGGTGTTGCCTGAGGCCGCCGCGGATCGTCGCCGGGACGGCGATGCGGCGTCCCGCCAACTCCTCGGGGCGCCGGGGCGCATGCGGCTCCACGCGGGCCACGATGATCGCGAAGAGGTCCACTTCGCGGACGACCTGCAATCGCGCTTCGACGCCGTAGCGCTCGTTGGCGATGGCGTAGGCGAAGGCCGGTGCCCACGCCACGTCCGCCTGACCTGTTCCGAGTGCCTGGATGACCGCAGCGTACGACGTGGGGACGGCCGAGCGGATCGATAGTCCCGAGTCGGCGCGAATGAAGCGAGCCAGCTCGTCGCCGCGGCGCACCAGCGTGCCCTGCTCCACCGAGGGCACGAAAAGCATGCGGATGACCTCCTCTCCTGTGCGCTCGATGCGGGCCCGGTGCTGCAGCCCCCAGAGGAAGACGACGAGGGCCGTGATGACGATCGTGAAGCCGCCGCGTGCCAGCCATGCTCGTGTGGGACGTGAGCTGCTCATGGCCCCCCCGACTGTTCCCGAGCCGAGAGCATAGCAAAGCCCCGCACGGGGAAGAGCCCGTCGAGGTCGCGGGTCGGGGAGTCAGGCGCCGAGCCGTGAGGCCGCAGCGAGCGGCTCCGTGCGCCTCTTCCCTCCCGATCAAGAGTCGATAGCCACGGGTCTTACCCCGCACCGGTGTCGTGCTGGTTCCCTGCCTTCCACGAACGACGCTGGCGGAGCCAAGACCCCCGATCTCGCCGGCCGCTCGCAGGGCTCCGTCACCGTGACTGGAAGGCTGAGCGTTAGGAGCGTGATAGGGAG
>DAOOJE010000060.1:0-9071 GCA_035384965.1 Thermoanaerobaculaceae bacterium | reverse complement strand
CACATACCCGAACCCTCCCACTCCCCAGACCCCCGCGACTTTGACGGGAACCTGCCGCGCGCATTCCGAGGCTTGCGCCGGCGGCCTCGAGGTCGCAAGATGTCTTCATGTTCACCCACATCGTGCGACCTTTCCTGGTGTGTGCCTCGATCGTGCTCGGCGTTGCCCTCGCGGCCGGCGAGGAAGTCTGGTTCGTCGGCGTGGCGTCCTGGCCCGGGGCGAACGGCACCCGTTGGCGCTCGGAGGCAGTGCTGTACAACGCCACCGGCGCGCCGCAGGAAGTGCGCCTCGAGCTGCGGGCGCGCGGGTTCGGAACCGTGACGGCGAGCCGGACGCTGAGCCTGGCCGCCGGGGAGGTGCGGCGGCTGCCGGACCTCTACGCCGCGCTCGAAGCGGCGCCCGGCACCGGCGTGCTCCGCATTGAGGGGCCGGTGATGGCCTGGGTGCGCACGTTCAACCAGGGCGAGCAGGGGACGTTCGGGCAGGACGTGCCGCCAGCCCGCATCGCGGATGCCGTGCCCTCGGAGGGGACGAGGCTCTTCCCCGCCAGTGCTTCGGCCAGCCTCCAGGCCGGCTTTCGCTCCAACCTGCTGCTGCTCAACTTCGGCGGGCAGCCGGCCACCTTCACCGTGCGGGGGTGCGGCGCTTCGGCCTCGATCGAGGCGGCCGGCGGCGCCTACGAGCAGATGAACAACCTGGCCGGTTGGCTCGGCTGCCCCGACGGACCGTTCATCGTGGAGGTCTCCGGCAGCGGCCCGTGGTACGGCTACGTTTCGACCGTCGACGCGGTCACCGGCGACCCCACGACGGTGCGCGGCGTGCCTGCGCCGCAGAGCGGCCAGCCCGGCAACCACGCCCCCGTGGTCGTGTCGTTCACGGCCACCCCGGGCGAGCTGGTCAAGGGCGGGGATGTGGTCCTGCGGGGGGCGTTCGCGGATCCCGACGGTGAGCCGGTGAGCTGGACGATCCGCATCGATCCGGGCGCCACGGCCAGGGCCGAGATCACGGGGCCGACCTCCGGCACGGGCCCGCTGGCCTCGACCGTGCACACGCTCGACGCGGGGCTGCTGCTCGTCGAGGTCACGGTCAGCGACGGTCGCGGCGGCATCGCCACGGCCGTGACCGGCGCCGTCGTGCTGTGCCACTGCTGAGCCGCTGGTTTCGTGTCCCGCGTGGCTTTGCTCTCCCACCCTCCCGGGCAGGACAGCCCGCCGGCGTCAGCTCGCCACCATTGGCTGTCGTGAGGGAGTGAAGCGTCGGAGGCGCAAAGAGTTGGTGACCACGAGCACGGAGGAAAAAGCCATTGCCGCGGCGGCGAGTTCGGGGCTCGCGAGCAGGCCGAGCGCCGGGTACAGGGCGCCGGCTGCGATCGGGATGGCGGCGACGTTGTAGCCGAACGCCCACACGAGGTTCCAGCGAATCGTCCGCATCGCGGCGCGGGCGAGCTCGACGGCATCGGCGAGGATCTCGAGATCGGGACGGGTCAGCACGAGCCCCGCCGCTTGCGCGGCGACGTCCGAGCCCGTACCCATGGCCGCCCCGACGTCGGCGGTGGCGAGGGCGGGGGCGTCATTGAGACCGTCGCCGGCGAACACCACCGGCCCGCTCGACGCTTCCCGAAAGCGCTGCACGGCGGCGACCTTGTCGGCCGGGAGCTGGCGAGCCGAGACGTCGTCGTGGCCGATCCCGACCGCCCGCGCGACGGCGTGCGCGGTGGCCTCGGCGTCGCCCGTCACCATGGCGGTCAGGATCCCCATGCCTTGCAGGCGGGCGACCGCCCGGGCTGCCGAGGGACGGACCGCGTCGGCCAGCGCGAGCACCGCCACGGGGACACCGTCGACTGCCGCCACGACAACGGTGGCAGGGCGTCCGGCCTCGGCCTCGAGCAGCGCGCGGTGCGGGGCGAGGACGACGCCGGCCTCCTCGCACAGGGCGGGGCTGCCGGCCAGCACGGAGCGCCCGTCCACCCGCGCGACGACCCCGCGGCCCGGCACGGCCGACAGCTCCTCGACTGCCCCGGCCGGCGCGACTCCGCGCGCGGCCAGTCCTCTCGCCACCGCCTGGGCGAGCGGGTGCTCCGAGCGGGACTCGGCAGCGGCAACGAGGGCGAGGAGGCGCGAATCGGGAGTGAGCGCGTGCAGCGCCACGAGCTCGGGGCGGCCCTCGGTGAGCGTGCCGGTCTTGTCGAGCACCGCAACACGCGCGCCGGCCAGCGCCTCGAGTGCCCGCGCCGAGGTGAACAGCGCCCCCAGCCGGGCGCCGCGCCCGGTGGCCACGACCAGGGCGGTCGGCGTGGCCAGGCCCAGGGCGCAGGGGCAGGCGATGACCAGCACCGACACCGTGGTCGTGAACGCGAACAGCCAGCGCGGATCGGGGCCCCAGGCCAGCCACGCGGCGCCGGTCAACGCGGCGAGCCCGAGCACGGCCGGCACGAACACGGCAGCCACGCGGTCGGCCAGCCGCTGCGCCGGCGCACGCGTCGTCTGGGCCTGGCGGACCAGCCGCACGATCCCCGCCAGCGAGGTGTCCTCGCCGGTGCGGGCGACGAGGACGGTGAGCGCACTCTCGCCGTTGAGCGTGCCGGCGACGACCTCGTCGCCCGGCGTCCGCGGCACCGGCACCGGCTCTCCGGTCACCAGGGACTCGTCGCAGCTCGAACGGCCGGCCAGCACCACGCCGTCGGCCGGCAGGCGCTCGCCTGGCCGGACGAGCACGCGGTCGCCGGCCGACAGCGCCCCCGCCGGAACGTCCTCCGCAGTGCCGTCGTCCCGGAGCCGGTGCGCGAGGTCCGGCAACAGTCGGACGAGCCCGCGCACCTCCTCGCCGGTGCGAGCCCGGGCCCGCGCCTCGAGCCAGCGGCCGAGCAGCACCAGCGCCAGGATCATGACCGCTGCTTCGTAGTAGACGTGGGCCGCGAGGCCAGAGGCGGAAAAGCGCGCCGGCGCAGCAGTGGCGGCCAGCGAGACGAGCATGGCCGCGCCGGTGCCGAGGGTGACGAGCGTGCTCATGTCGGCGGTGCGGCGCCGGGCGGCCGAGAACGCCCCCGCCAGGTACGGCCGGCCGGCGTACAGCCAGACCGGCAGACAGAGCGCGGCCAGCACCCACCGCAGCGCCGGTACGGAAGCGGGCCACAGTGGGTCGAGCAGGCGGCCGAGCGCCCGCATCGGCGCGCCCAGCAGGTGGACGAGCCCGACACCATGCGCCGTGGCGGGCTCGCGCGCCATTAGGACCGCCGAGAGCGCCATGACGACGACCGTGGCCAGGACGGCCACGAGCAGGCGCCGCCCGAGATCCCTCGCCTCCTCGCGCTGGAGGCGCTCCTCGAGCTCCGCGACGTTCTCCTCGGGGCCCGTCTCGCGGGCGACCTGGTACCCGGCCCCGCGAACGGCCGCTTCCAGGAGCCCGCGCGCCACCCCGGCGACGTGCTCGACGCGGGCTTCCCCGGTGGCCGGATTGACCGTGGCGCCGAGCACACCCGGGACGGCGGCGAGGGCGCCCTCGATCGTGCCCACACAGCCGGCGCACCGGATCCCGGTCACGTGCAGGACGGTGCTCGCGGTGGGGACGCCGTAGCCGGCCGTCACGACCGCATCGCGCAACACTCCGGCGCCCACGTGCGACCCCGCCGAAAGCCGCACGCTGGCCCGGGCCGTGGCGAGGTTGACGGTCGCCGAGACGACGCCTTCGACCGCGGCGAGCGCCTTCTCCACGTGCGTCACGCAGCCGGCGCAACGCAGCCCGCTCACCGGCAGGTCGACGGCCACCTCCTCCGCCGGCCTCGCTGGCCGCTCCCCGAGCGCTGGCAGCATCACGCCCCGGCTACGCTCCATACCCGGCATTGTGCTCCACCAGCAGTGGGCACCCCGCGAGGAGCGCCCGCCCGCATGCTCCGGAGGCGATCACTTCCCGGTCGGTTGCTCGCCCGGGAGCTTCGCCAAGTACTTCTCCGGGTCCTTCTTGAACTTCTTCTCGCACGAGCCACAGCAGAACATCACGCGGCGGCCCTTGTGGTCGAGGTGCGTCGGCTTGCCCATCTCGTCGAGCTTCTCGCCGCTCACGGGGCAGGTGGTCTGCACGTTGTCGAAAACCACCCCGGCCTGGGCGGCCTTGGCGAAGAACGCCTCCGGATCGGCCTTGAGCTTGCCCGGGCAGGCGTTGCAGCAGAAGTGGATCCGCTGCCCCTGCCAGTCGACGTGCGGGCTCGTCGCCCGGTCGATCGGCTTGCCGGACACCAGACACGTCGTCTGTGGTTTGCCTTCGCTCGCGACCGCCACCGCACCACTGAGAGAAATCGCCAGCATGGCGAGGACGACCGACGTCCGCTTCATACGTCTCTCCCGGCGGCGGCACGCACCGCCGCCCACCACCGTCAACCGGGGACTCGCCCGACAGCTTCCCGGCTGCCGAGACTCCGCGTCGATGACGTCTGACCTGGCGCGGTTGTGCGCTTGGTTACGACCGCGAAGAGGCAGGTGGCCTCGCCGCGCTCCCGGGGCGTGGAGCCAGTCTCGTCGGAGATGAGCTGGCGCGGCCGCAGCAGCGTCGTCAGCAGGCGGTGGACCCGATCCTTGCGCAGCGCCCGGCGGAAGCGGCCGATGAGATCGTGGCAGGCGATGAAGCGGATCCGGTGGACCGCCTCCAGAGCAGGGATGTCCAACGCGATGGCGAGGGTGGTCTTGCCCACGCCAGAGGCGGCCGTATCGATGAACTCGAGCTCGGCCGGCTCGCACGGCGGCGCAAGCAGCTCATCGACAACCGCAAGGAGGCGACGAAGACGCCGAAGCCCGAGTCCGACGGCTCAACCCTAACCCTCGTCACACCAAGGGTCGGACTTGACCTCAGTTGCTGGTTGGAGGGCTGCTCGTGCCAGCGCCGGAAGGGTCGCGCTCCCGGGCGCGAGTGCCTCCTTCGGGCTCGGCCGCTGGGTCGGCAATGAGAGCATCGAGACTCTCCCAGGCAACGAACCCGAACGGTTCCCGGAACCAGACGGCGTCGTCGGTGACCGCCAGCTGTATTGGGGCCCCTCCGGCCTTGCCGCGCAGGTGCTGTGGGAACTGGAAACAGACTGGCTCGTCTGCCCCGTCCGGAATCAGCAAGATTGAAGGAGGCGGCGGGTCGGCAGTCGCGAGGCTGAGGACGAGATCGCGGCCGCGCGGAAACGCACCATAGACCAAGCGCGATCTGTAGCCCCGATACTCCTTGATGATTCTCGGAGGTTTGCTGGTGGCGTCGGCTTGCCTGGCGGCCTTGTCTCGTTCCGCTTCCTGTTGCATTTCCTCGTCCATCTTCTTGCGGGTCTCGGGATCATCCTCCGGCCGCTTCAGATAGCCAGGGAGGTCCAGGCTTCGGAGGGTCTCGCCGTTGGCTCTGGCGAGTGCGACCTTCCCAATGAACGGCCAAGCAAGCCAGAGCTTGCCGTCTGCCCGAAAGACGGGATCCACTTCATGATACATCGGCATCTCCGCTCCGGATGCCGCAAGGCGCTCTTTGTCGAGACGGATGAGGACCTCGGGACTCGATCCGTCAAGCTCACTGCGTACCAGAAGTGCCGGCCACTCCTGCGGTTTGAAGCGGTCAAGGTCCTCCTTCATGAGGATGCTTGCCGTGATCGCACGGCCCGACGCTGGCGAGGGTCCCCAGACAAGCTCGGAGCGGTTCGCAGTGACGGAGGCGGCGTGGGCCAGCTCGCCTTGCACGACCCCTGTGAGCGTGGTGCCCACGTACACGACGAATGAATCGCTGGTTCTGAGAATCGCTATGTTACCGTTGTCGGCCAAGAGGAATGCTGGCGGCCGCGCAAAGCGTCTGTCCTTGGGCGCGCTCAGCCAGGATTCCCGGACCACCTTCTCGCCGCGGACAAGCAGCAGAGTGTGGCCATCAGGGAGTCTGGGCACGAGGATGCCCAGGGTTCTGCCGGCTCCAGCCAGTCGCGCATCTTCGGGAAGTCCCTTCGGCAGGAAGTCGGTGGCCTGGACAAATGCTTCCGCGGGGACCAGCTTGCAGGGACGCTCTTGTGCGACAAGCACCACTGCACACAAGCAAAGCGCAACCGCGATCGATACCTTCATCGGTGTTTCCTCATCTGGACGACACAAGCGGTCCCCGGGGGACGCCCCCGGGGACGCCCTTTCCAAGCGCACCTGGCGGCACCTGCCCCGTGAGAGGTCAGCACGAATCGCTGGACACCGTGAACCTCCAGCGCCCGGTGGCTTCGTGAGTGCAATCGTCGTATTCATCGCACCACTCCCAGCAGGTACCGTGGGGGCCCCCATACGACACACATGCCCAGTATGCGTTGGCGGCCCCAGGCAGCGCCAGCGCAAGGAGTAACGCCACGCTTCCGATGAACGGGGTCGTCGGTCGGTTGCCTCTCGGACGCTCGGGTTTCGTTCTCGACACGGTCGCCTTCTTTCCGGCTTGCCCGGAGTCTATTTTCGGGAAGTCTCTCTCTGTTGTCAAATCTCCGGCGGTCACGTCCGGTCAAGTGGTGTTTGAAGGCCAGAGCGCCGGCTGAAGTTGGACGGCAGCGGCCGGGAGCACCTCCTTGGGGAGCGTTGGAACGACGGCAGTGGTGTGGCGGAGCGAACACGAAACGGACACCATGCCTTGCCTCGTGAGCGCTCCGCCACACCACACTCCGGGGCGACGGTCATACACCACGTCCGCGGACCCCACTGGCGACGACCCCAGCCACTGGTTCGGCTGGGGTCGCCTTCTTGACCCGGAAACGGCGAGCGGACCCCAAGTAGAAGCTGCCATCCCATCACACGACATCTGCGGTGCCGCTCCCGGCCCTGTCAGGTCCGCGAAAACCGCCTGAGCTGCTCGGCCCACCAGGGGTCGGCAAGACCCACCTCGCCCTCCGCTGGGGGTCAAGGCGGTCGCCAACGGCTTCTCGGCCGCCTCCATGACGGGCGACAAACTTCCTGGACCAGCTCCCTCGGGACGATGTCGCCGGCCTGCGCCGCAGGCAGCGCCGACGATGCTGGACGGCGGCCGTGCTGGTCATCGACGAACTCGGGTTTCAGGCGCTTGACCGGCGTGACGCCCACCTGCTCTTCAAAGCGCTGTCGTCGCACTACGAGCGGGCCTCGACGATCATCACGTCGAACACGGCGATCCGCGAGTGGCCGGAGAAGATCGCCGGCGACGAGCTGCTGGCCACGGTGATCCTGGACCGCCTGCTCCCTCACTGCCACGTGGTTCAGATCGACGGGCGCAGCTTTCAGCTGTTCGAGGTGCAGACCATGGGGAACGAGGAGCGAGGCGTGCCGCTGGAGCGGCACGCGGGCCGAGGGATCGCCTCAGGGTGCGACGCCGAGGTCGCCCGCGGGCAGGCCGGCGACCGCGACGAGCGGGGGGCCCTCCGCTGCAGCCAGGCTCGCTCCGCTCGCCTGGCCTCCGCTCCGAGACCCCCCGCTCAGGGAGCGACGGGAAAGGAGAAGCCAAGCTCAACAACCCTCCCAGCCCAACGCCACCGCTGGGAGACATCGTGCGGGAATCTGGGCGTCCCTTGACAGGCGGCATGATCAAACACGGGCTGTGGAAACCGCGGACCTCGCTGCGCTCGCCCCGCTGTTCCCACAGCCCCCACCGACGGCCGGCGCCCATGACTCGAATTTGCAGAGCTTGACAGACACAACCTGTTCGTGGTGTCGACCGACGTTCTCACCCTCGCCGATTTGCCCATCGTAGAGGCTGAGCAAGTCCCAAATGGCGGACAAGACCCGGAGTGTTGATGCTTGTGTGATGCCCGGTGTGCAGAGGTGCGCATCCCTGTTGGCGCGCGGGCCGATAGCACACTCTCGATCATTTGTCATCGCCCAAATGGGTGGCGACTCGCCGGGCCAGGAGCTCGACACGACGGAGCCCGTGTGCACCATGGAGCTGCGGGAGGCACCCCAATACCGCATCGACCACACCTACGCTCATGGTGCGCTGGCGACCTCGCGTTACAACGGGCAGAGCTGGTACCTCGTGGACAACGACATCGACCAGCGGACCGGGCTGGTGGCGACCGCGCATGCGTCCTCGACACGTGTCGGCTCCGCCTACGATCCGGGGATTACGACCAGCTTCACTTACGATGCGATGGGTCGCCTCCAGACCCTCTCGCCGGGGTCCGGCCACGACGCCTGCGTGCTTTACGAGTACTTTCGCTTCAACCCCGTCGCACGGCCTGACGACCCCTCGGCGCACGTCGAGTCGTGCAGCTTCCCGAACCAGGCATGCGGCACGCAGTGCCAGAGCAGCACGGGGGTGCGCAGCTCCGTGCGCTACGACGGGCTCGGGCGGCCGGTGATCGAGAAGACCCGGCTGCCGGCCAACAGTTGCGTCGGGTCGAACTGCTGGAACCAGCGTCTGACCGAGTACAACGCCATGGGGTGGAAGACCCGCGTCTCCGAGCGGCAGCTCGACGAGACCAGCGGGGACGACATCAGGTGGACCACCTTCACCTACGACCCGTTCGGGCGCGTGACCGAGGTGGTTCCGCCCGACGGCACGGCCCACAAGGTCGTCACCACCTACACCGGCGCCTGGAAGATTGCGCGCACCGTCAAAGTCTTCACCGGCGCCGCCGAGACCGACGCCACGACCACCGAGACCTACGACCGGCTCGGCCAGCTCATCGCCGTGACCGAGCCCTCCAACGCCGGTACAGACTTCACCACCAGCTACGCCTACGACATCGGCGGCCGCCTTGCGCAGGTGAGCTCGACCCTGCCAGCCGGCACCCAGACCCGCAGCTTTGCCTACGACAACCGCGGCTTTCTGACCCAGGAGACCCTGCCCGAAAAGGGCACCTCCGGCAACGGCACCGTCAGCTACCCGAGCTACGACGCGCGTGGCCACCTGCTCAAAAAGAACGACGGCGGCACCCTGAGCTTCGCCTACGACAGCGCCGAGCGGCTGGTCGCCGTGTGCAACGGCGACGTCACCTGCACCACCTCGAGCCCGGCCGTGCTCAAGGCGCTCACCTACGCGGCGACCAACCAGGCCGTCAGCGGCCAGCCGACCAACTGGCGGGCGGGCAAGCTGGAGACCGCCACAGCGTTCAACCGCGCCTTCAC
>DAOOJE010000059.1:0-10066 GCA_035384965.1 Thermoanaerobaculaceae bacterium | reverse complement strand
GCCCGAACCCTCCCACTCCCCAGACCCCCGCGACTTTGACGGGAACCTGCCGCGGTGCGAAAGCGCCCTTGACCGGGAGGCCCGGGGTCGAGCACAGTAGCGGCTGGAGAG
This sequence comes from Thermoanaerobaculaceae bacterium, assembly GCA_035384965.1. GTDB lineage: Bacteria > Acidobacteriota > Thermoanaerobaculia > Thermoanaerobaculales > Thermoanaerobaculaceae > JAAYVZ01. Next base: position 9,955 of record DAOOJE010000059.1, on the reverse strand, counting down.
TTCGTCATGCGCATCGACCCTGCGGAAGTTCTCAGGAAGGCCAGTACCTACCGCGACGCCACGGCCCAGGCGCTGTCCCGCATCATCCAGGTTCCCGCCATGTGCGGCAGCGAGCGTGAACGCATCGAGCTGCTGCGCGATCTTTGCGTGCAGGCCGGGCTCGAGGAGGTCAGGATCGACGGGCTCGGAAACCTCCTCGCCCGCGTCGGCAGCGGGCCGAAGAAGCTTGTGTTCGACGCCCACATCGACACGGTTGACACCGGCGACCGCTCGCAGTGGAGCCTCGACCCGTTTTCCGGGCTCATCGCGGACGGGCTCGTGCACGGGCGGGGCGCCTCGGACCAGCTCGGCGGGGCAGCGTCCATGATCACGGCCGGCCGCATCCTCCGCGAGGTGGGCTACGCGGGGCCGCTCGAGGTCTGGTTCACGTTCACGGTCATGGAGGAGGACTGCGACGGCCTGTGCTGGCGCTATCTCATCGAGCGCGAGGGGTTCAGGCCGGATTTCTTCGTCTCGACCGAGCCGACGAGCTGCCAGCTCTATCGCGGCCACCGCGGGCGGATGGAAATGGAAGCCCGCTTTTCGGGGCTGTCCTGCCACGGCTCCGCCCCCGAGCGCGGCAGGAGCGCGGCCACCATGGCCGCCAGGGCCGCGCTAGCCATCGAGAAGCTCAACGGCGAACTCCAGCCCGACGACGACGGCTTCCTCGGCAAGGGCACGATCGTGGTCTCCAGGATCGACGTGCGGGGCCCGAGCCTGTGTGCCGTGCCCGATGAGGGCATGATTTACCTCGACCGCAGGCTGACCTGGGGGGATAGCATGGATCTCGCGGTCGAGCAGGTGCGCTCCGCAATCCTGGCGGCCGGCGTCGACGCCGTGGAGGTCGCGGTTCCGCGCTATGAGAAGCCGAGCTGGAGGGGAACGCTCTACTCCCAGGAGCTGTACTTCCCGACCTGGAAGATCCCGGCCGACCACCCCCTGGTTTCCGCCGGTCGGCGGACGCATGTTGCGCTTTTCGGCTCCGAGCCCGTCGTGGACAAGTGGACGTTTTCCACCAACGGCGTTGCGGTGTGTGGCCGTCACGGCATCCCCAGCATCGGCTTCGGCCCCGGCGACGAATCGTTCGCCCATGCACCCAACGAGGTGACGCGCATCGACGACCTCGAGAAGTGCGTAGCGTTCTACGCCGCGCTGCCGTACGTGCTCGAGACCGAGGGGTGACCGGCACGGCCCGCGCGAGCGCCGGAGACGCTCGCCGTCCCCTGCTCTTCCGACCGGTACGCCGGGGCTGCGCTCTTCTCGTGGAGCCAACCTTCGAGAGCGGTTGCGCCTGCCTCCTCCAGCTGAGGCAAGGCGAAGCTCGGCGCGCCGTCGCGACCTACCCCGCCGCAGGCGGCGAGGGCTCGGCGCCGAACACCTCGCGGTAAAGGTCCTCGCCGTAGCTGGTCTGCAGCGGCTCGCCCTCGACGATCCTGAACGTTCGCGTGCCGTCGGGCAGCCGCTCGGCTCGCAGGAACATGGTGTCGGCTCTCGCCTCCTCCCGCAGCAAGCGGGCGAACTCGAAGAGGTGGGTGACGAACACGACCTTGATGCGTCGCTCGATGAGCGCGCGCACGACTTGCCGGGCGATTTCCGAGGCTTCGCACTCGTTGGTGGAAGAAAACGACTCGTTGAGCAACACGATCGACTCCGGAGCGGCGACGTCCACCAGCGCGCTCATCCTCGCCAGTTCCTCGTCGAGCTTGCCGCTCTTCATGGCGGCGTCCTCCTCGCGCTGGAAGTGCGTGAGCAGGCCGGTTTCGAGCTCCCCCTCGAACGACCCGGCCGCCACGAACATCCCCGCCTGCATCATGAGCTGGGCGAGGCCGATCGCCCGGAGGTGGCTCGACTTGCCTCCCTGGTTGGCGCCGGTGATGACGAGCAGGCTCTTGCCGGTGGCATCGGTCGTGTTGCCGACGCCCCGCCGACCCAGGGTGAGCGCCAGGCTGGGGTCGCAAAGGTCGCTGAACGACAGCCGCCGCGAGCCGGCTGCCTGCGGCCGCGGGAAGCACAGCGGCACACCGAGCGCTGCCAGTCTCCGGTGCAGCCTCAGGCAGCCGAGGTAGAAACCCAGCTCGGCGCGAAGCTGGGCGAAGAGCTTCGTGATGTGTTCGGTCGACTGGGCCAGGGCGTTCGCCACCAGGTTGATGCCCTGGTCTCGCAGCGCTCCCAGCGCCCGGGCGCCGGCCTCGTCACGGTCAGCAATGAAGAACGTGAAGCCCGGCCCCCGCCGGCCGAGCAGCCGCCCCAGCCAGCTCCGCTGCGCCGGCCGGTGCTCCCGCAGCACGTAACCGGTCCCCTGGTTGCCTGGCCCCAGCGAGGCGCTGAGCAGGATGCCGTTGTCGTGGCGGAGAGCCGCGAGATGCTGCTGGATCTCGGCGAGGTAATCGTCGCCGATTTCCCTCTGCAGCATCGTAAACAGCGTCGAGAACCCCTCTGAGCGGAAACTACCCGTGTTTTCTTCGGCAATGCGCCGCAGCCGCAAGAGCATCTCGACCAGCACCCCCATGAGGGTCACCGAGCCGTGGAGCACGCCCGCCGGGTAGCGGCTGAGCACCCCCAGGTGGCCCTGTCTCCTCGTCTCGAGGGTCTCGACCACCAGGGCGTACAGCTGCTCCACCACGCCAGGGTGCTCCAGGCAGTCGCGCAGCACCTCCTGCCGGTACAGGATCGTCTCCGCGTCCACCGCCCGTCCCCCGAGCAAGGCCTCGCGCGCCACCCCGTGGAGAAACTCGTCGCCCCCTCCCATGACTCGCAGCAAGGTCTCGACCTCGAGGTCCTGCAGCAGCGCCCGCTCGTGGGGGGCCAGCTCGCGGTGCGGGATGTCGGGGTCCCAGTACCGCGCCCTCTGCACCGGCTCGTGCGGGAGCACGAGGTCGCGATCACGGAACATGAGCAGCGCTCTCATGGTCCGAGTCGCTCCTTCAGCCAGGCGTACGTGACGCGGTACTTCTCGGCGATGGCAAGGGCGTGGGCCAGGCCATCGGCGGGCCGCCGCTCGACCTTGAACGTCCGGATCGAGGGATCGGCGGGGTCCACCATGCTGGTCATACTCACCGTCGTGTAGTCGAAAGCCGCCAGCTCGGCCAAAAACGTCACGCACACGGCCAGCGCATCGAGGTCGGAAAGCCTCTTCAGGACCTTCCTGCTCAGGAACACGGCGTCCTGGAGCGTGGTGGAGGAGAAGATTTCGTTCAGGATCACCACGCTTGCCGGCGTGGCCGCCGCGAGAACTTGCCTGATGCGAACCAGGTCGTCGTGCAGCTTGCCGCGCAGGTTGGCGACCTTTTCCTCCCGCTCGAAGTGCGTCAACACGCTGTCGCACAGGAAAAGTCTCGCCTCCTTGCCCGGGACCGGCAGCCCCAGGGCCGCGAGGACGTGCAGCTGGCCGAACATCCGGGCAAACGTTGTCTTGCCGCCCTGGTTGGGACCCGAAACCACGAGGATCCGCTCGCGGCCCGCCAGTACGACGTCGTTGCAGACGACCGGCGAGTCTGACTTGACCAGCTCGCTTGCCAACGCGATGTCGAACGCTGCCCGCACCCTCACTTCCTTCGAGGCCGTCGAAAGCTTTGGGTAACACAGCGACAGGCCGGCGGCGCGCAGGGCGCCGATGTGCGAGAGATACGCCACGTAAAAGTGGATCTCGCGATCGAAGCGCGCCAGGGTGGGGTCTGGGAAGTCCTCGTGCTGCTGGCAAAACGCGTCGAGCGCGCCAAACACCTCGGGAAAGAGCAGCGCGACCCGGTCGAGGATCTGGGCCTCGACGTGGTTCAGCTCGGGGCTGCTCGCGAGCTTGGACCGATAGTCCCCCACCGCGCCGCGCCGGAACTTCTCGAACGTCCGCTCGACGGCCGCGCTGTAGTCGGGCTCGCCGCCGTACGGGCGCACCGTGACGGCGTTGCCTTCGAGAAGGAGGCCGTATCTGATGGCCGCGAGGTCAGCCGCGAGCCTGGCGGCTCTGTCAGCCAGCGTCTTGAAGCGCGGAGTTTCGACGTGCTCGCCGAGCCAGACGCACAACGCCCGCAGGCCGCGCGAGGCGGGCGCGAGGCCCGGGAGGTCGTGCGCCAGCGTGCGGGCTGCCTCGACGTAGCTCTCCACCGCAGCCAGAAACCACCGCTGCCCCTCGTGACGGCAGCGAGCCTTCGCCGCCCTCGCCAGCCGTTCACGCATCGAGCGCATGCGCTGCGCGAACGCCTTCACGACCCCCAGCACCTCGGCGCGCTCGAGGTCCCGGAACACCTCCTGGCGGTAGGCGACGGTATCGGGGTCGTCGAGAGACTGGTAGAACAGCGGCGCGAGCGAGTACTCCGCGAACGGCGCCGTGACCGCGGCCACGACCTGGTCGAGGTTGAGGTCCCGGAACGACGGCGGCTCCCCGGGGGTTGCGTCCTCCCCGGCGTCGCCGGAGTCGGGGAACAGGATGCTCGAAAACCGCCGCACTGTCGGCCCCACCCCCTTGCTCACCGGGCCGGCCTCGGCCAGCGCCGGATTTGCAACCGGCGCGCCAGGGCCGGGTGTGTCCGTGCTCATGGCGGAGTGCCCCTCCTCGCTCGCCGGCGAGCCCAGCGGGAGAAAGACAGGCTCGCGGCACGCCTTCCGGCGCCCCATGGCCGGGAGTGCGTCCCGGCCGCCCGCCGTCTGCCAGCCGCTCTGGCTCGCTGTGCCTTCGTAGGAGTCATCACCCCGCGGGGATCGACCTGGCGGACTCCATCGCCTGGATGGAGGAGGCTACGCGGGGGCACGGCGGGTGTCAACGTCCGGTGCCCGCCCGGCCCGAACACGGTTCGACCCACCCGCCGGGGTGGGTCGACGCGCGCCAGCTGCCAGGGCCAGCCCTACAGGATCATGAACGCGATGAGCAGAGCGTAAATGACCAGCGACTCGATGAACGCCACGCCGACGATCATCGTGATGCGGATCGCGCCTGCGGCTCCAGGATTGCGCCCCATGCTGGTGCACGCCGCAGCCACAGCCCTGGACTGCCCGAAGGCACCGGCCACCGCCGCAACGCCCAGCACGAACGCAGCCGAGATGTACTTCCACATGTTCCCGCCTGACGCCGCCGCCTCGGGTTCGGCCGCCAGCACAGGCGACGCCATGGCGAGGAGCATCAGGCCCGCAACCACCATCAGCACGTGCTTCTTCATGAACGATCCTCCCTCGGTCTTTCCGTCCTCAGTGCTCCTCGGCGACGGCGCCGGAGATGTACACCGAGGTCAGCATGATGAAGATGAAAGTCTGAATCGTCGCACCCAACACACCCAACCCCATCATCGCCGGGACGAACAGCGGCACCACGACCAGAAAGCCGGCGCTCGCCGAGTGCTCGGCGAAGATGTTGCCGAACAGGCGGAGCGACAGCGAGAGCACGCGCGCCAGATGCGAGATGATCTCGAGCGGCACCATGAGCGGGAAAAGCCACCACACCGGCCCCATGAACTGCTTGAAGTAGTGCAGGCCCTGCGCCCGCAGCCCGGCCACGTGGTAAAAGACGAACGCGGTCACCGCCAGCGCCGCCGTGGTGTTGAGGTTGGCCGTCGGCGGCTGCAGGAAAAAGATGAGCCCGAAAACGTTCGAGGTGAAGATGAAGAACGCCAGGGAGGCGACGAACGGCACGAACGGCGACCCGTGACCGTGCCCGACCACGTCGTCGGCGAGGCCGCGGATCCCGGACACCACCAGCTCGAAGAGCTGCTGCAGCGTGGAGGGCTTCTCGACCGAAAAGCCGCGCCTGGCCAGTACCGCCAACACCGTGATGACGAGCGCCACGGTCATGGCCATGATCACGTGGTCGGGCAGCCAGACCCCCTCCTCGCCAGAAAGCTTCATTGCTTGCTGCCACGCCGGCGGCGGCGTCCCGAGCAGCATCGTCAGGAGCGCGTTGACCGGATGGAAGAGGAACGAGACCTCGTGATGCACGCTCGATCAACCTTTCTCCGGGCCGGATTGTTCCCCCCTCCAGCCCGCCGCCGCCAGGCCCACAAGCACCACCACCACGCCCGCCGCCACGACCCACACCTGGATGTGCCGCCTCAGCAGGTACAGCACCGCGAACAGGAACCCCCAGAGCGCGAAACGGGCGACCAGAAGCCCGACCGCGCCCTTCAGGCGCGGCCTGCCTGGCTGCAGCACCCTGCCGAGCAGGCGCTCCAGCCAGAGCGCGTTGATCATACCGACCGCCACCGTGAGGGTCAAGGCGAGCGCAGAGAGCGGCAGCCCCAGCGCCGTCAGCATAATGCCGGCGATGGCCGTGCCCATTCCCGCCACCCACAGCGCGACCTTCACGGGCGTTCCTCTGGCTGGTCCGGCTCCTGCCCGGCCTGCATCGCGGCGTCCTCTTCCCGACCCACCTTGAGCGCGATGCGGATCGCCTCCCGGAACCCGGCTGCCACGCCCAGCGCGGTCAACACCCGCGTCCCCCACGGCGCCCACCCTGTGAGGTGGTCGAGCCCCTTGCCCATGAGGTAGCCGATGACCACGGCCGCCGGCAGGATCGTGCCGATGAGGTAGGCGTCGCTGACGCGGCGAAAGGCGGCGCCCCGCCGGGAAGGCCTCGCAGTCATGGCGGCCGCATCATACCGGGGCCCGCCGCAGCGGCGGAAACGGACGGCCCGTCCTGGGGTCCGGGCCGCCTTTTCCATCCCGGTCACACCCTCGGCGCGATTGAGAGAGGGCCGAGGGTGTGCTAAGAGAGCGAGCGTGACCGGGCGACGGTGGCGGCTTTCGGGGGGGGCACTGCTCGGGGCCGCGTCGGCCCTGGCACAGACCCCCTCGTGGCCGGCCGCGACGTTCCCCGACCCGCTCCGCTTCTCCTCGCTGCCGCTCAACGCCGCCGAGGCGACGGCGCCGCCGCCCGGCCGCTGGCAGGTGCTGTCGACCACCGGTTACTTCAACGTCTGGCAGCTGACCTGGCACACGGGGACGATCCACAAGGGGTGGGACCTGATCGGAAAGCCACTTACCTCGACCGAGGTCGAGACCCTCGCCGCGGCGTTCCCTCAAGACCAGTTCTTCCATGTCGACATCGAGGGCGTCCGCTCCGACCTCGTCGCCGCCTACGGTTTGTCCCACGGCCTCGCCGTGGCCCTCCAGGTGCCGTGGATCGACATCGGCAGCCCCCGGTGGGACGCGGTGCCAGAGACTTTCCACGGCAGTCTCGGGATCCACAACATGCGCCGCGACTTCTTCCCGCGCGGCCAGACGACGGTGTACGTGCGCGGCCGCCGCGGCACGATTTCCGAGCTCAACAACCGCCAGGCGGGCCAGGGGCTCGGCGAGGTGACCCTGACGCTCTCGGGCCCGGCCGGCACGTGGCTGGGTGCGACCCACCGCTGGGCCGTGTCGATCGAGGCGCCCACCGGCGAGCGCGACACGCTGCGCGGCAGCGGAGGGTGGGACCGCGGGGTGCGGTGGTTCGCCACCTGGGGCGAGGGCCGGCGCGAGACCCGGCTCGGCCTGGGGTACAGCTTCCTGGACCCGGCCGGCACGTGGCTGGGGATCGAGCGGGACGACACCTGGCACGCCCAGCTCGAGCTCCGCCGCCCGCTCGCCGGCGCGGTCGACTGGCGGCTCGCCATGCGCGTCGACACCTCGCCCCTGGCGTCGTTCACCGACTCCGACATCGGCCAGCGCTCGTTCTACTGGCTGGCCGGGGTGCTCGTCCCAGTCGGGCGCACCGGGTTCGTCGCCTTCGACCTCGGCGAAAACTACCCTCTCACCGCCCACGTCCCGGACTTCAGCTTCCACGTCTCGTTCGGGCTCCTGCCGGCATACCGCAGGTAGGGACCGCGATGCGGCGGCTCGCTTAGCTTGTGACTACTCGAGGTACGTGTAGCCCTCCAGGGCTTCTTCGAGGAAGCGCTGGACGCGGGCGGACTCCTTGAGGGTGATGCGCTCGTCCTCGATGCCGGCCTCGACGGCGCGCCGGAAGGCGTTCATCACGTCGCGCTTCTGGTACTGCATGTAGCCCAGCACGTCGCGCACGCGGTCGCCCTCGATGATTTTGTCGATGTGATACTTGCCTCGACCCGTGATGGACACGTGGACGGTGTGGGTGTCGCCGAAGAGGTTGTGCAGGTCGCCGAGGCTCTCCTGGTACGCGCCGACCAGGAACACACCGAGGTAGTACGGCTGGCGGGCCTTGAGCTCGTGCAGGTCGATGGTGTTGCGCACGTCGTGGAGATCGATGAACTGGTCGATCTTGCCGTCGGAGTCGCAGGTGATGTCGCCGAGCGTCGCCTTCCGGTTCGGCCGCTCGTTCAAACGGTGGATGGGGCAGATCGGGAAGAGCTGCTTGACCGCCCAGTGGTCCGGAAGGCTCTGGAACACCGAGAAGTTGCAGTAGTACGTGTCGGAAATGAAACGCTCCAGGCCTTCCAGCTCGTCCGGCACGTAGTCGAGGCTGCGGATGATCTTGACGATGCGGCTGCAGGCAATCCAGAAGAGCCGCTCGACCATGGCGCGGTCGGCGAGCGACATGAGCCCGACGTTGAAGAGCGTCAGCGACTCGTCGCGAATCTGCAGCGCGTCGTGGTAGCACTCCTGGAAGTTCTTGACCGTCATCCCCTGCAGCACCTCGGCCATCGCCGCCACCGCCTCCGGGGGCTCGGCCGGCAGCGGCGGCAGCTGCGTCTCCTCCTGCATTTCCGACGACCCGAGGACGTTGACCACCAGCACGGAGTGGTAGGCGACAAGCGCCCGGCCGCTCTCCGAGATGATGTGGGGATGGGGGATCGACTCGGCTTCGCAAATCTCCGACAGGGCCGAGACGATGTCCGAGGCGTACTCCTCGATCGTGTAGTTGGCGGACGAGGAGAAGTTGGTCTTCGAGCCGTCGTAGTCCACCGCCAGGCCGCCGCCGACGTCGAAGTACCGCATGTTGACGCCCAGCCGGGTCATCTCGACGTAAATCCGGGTCGCCTCGCGCAGCGCGTCCTTGATGCTCTGAATCGAGGTAATCTGCGACCCGAGGTGGAAATGCAGCACCTGCAGGCAGTCGGCCAGGCCCGCCTCGGCGAGCTTGCCGACGGCGTCGAGGATCTCGGCCGGGAACAGCCCGAACTTGGACTTGTCGCCGCCCGAGCTTTCCCACTTGCCGCGGCCCCGGGCCGCCAGCTTGGCGCGCACGCCGATGATCGGCCGCACTTTGAGCTGCTTCGACCACTTGATGATGGTGTCGACCTCGGACGGCTTCTCGACGACGATGACGACCTTGCGCCCGAGCTTGGTGCCCCACATCGCCATCTCGATGTACTCGTCGTCCTTGTAGCCGTTGCAGACAATGAGCGAATCCAGGTTGTCGTTGGCCGCCAGCACGATGAGCAGCTCGGCCTTGGTGCCGGCCTCGAGGCCGTAGTTGAACGGCCGGCCGAACTCCACGATGTCCTCGACCACCTGCTTGTTCTGGTTGACCTTGATCGGGTAGACGCCGTAGTGGAGCCCGGTGTACTCGTACTCGCGGATCGCCGCCGCGAAGGCGTCGTGGATCTCCTCGATTCGCTTTTGCAGGAGGTCGGTGAAGCGAATCAGCACCGGCGCCTGGAGGCCGCGGATCTCGAGCTCGTCCATGAACTCCTTGATGTCCAGGTGGCGCTGGCGGTCGCGGTCGGGGAGCACCACCACGTTGCCGCGCTCGTTGATGTCGAAAAAGCCCCGCCCCCAGTCGCGGATGTTGTACAGCTCTCGCGCCTCCTCGAGCGACCACTTGCTCAGGGAGACCTGGTCCTTCAGCTTGATCTTTTCTCGCACCACCTGCACCTCCCGACCACCGCCGGCCGCGGCACGGCGGGGTCGCCGTCCTGTCCGAGCGTGGGCTTCATACTCGAACGGCCTACACAATGCAAGGGCGCGCCCCGCAGCCACAGGTTCCCGTCAAAGTCGCGGGGGTCTGGGGAGTGGGAGGGTTCGGGCATGT
>DAOOJE010000058.1:0-10713 GCA_035384965.1 Thermoanaerobaculaceae bacterium | reverse complement strand
TGGATAATCACCAGTCAGCGCTCACCAGCCATCTATGCGCAACAGGCTCCTAGCCTTCGCGGGACCAGCGCCAAATGTCGCGCAGCGTCGGCTTCTTGCCGTACATCAGGATGCCGACCCGGTACACCGCCGCCGCGAAGCGGGCGATGAGGAAGATGCTCGCCAGCATCAGCACGAGGCAGAGCGCCGTCTGCCAGGCGGGCGGCATCTGTACGGTCATGCGGGTGAAGAACAGGACCGGGGCGAAGACCGGGACGAGCGAGAGGATCACGGAAAACGTCGCGTCGGGGTTGGCCATGACCGGGAACATGAGCACCATCGACGGCACCAGGACAAGGCTCAGGAGCGTCTGCGTCTGCTGCGCCTCCTCCTCGGTGTTGAACGCGGAACCCACCGCCGCGTACAGCCCGGCGTACTGGAAGTACCCGAGAACGAAAAAGATCACGAAGAAGACGAGGAGTTTCGGGTCGATGAGGGGGACGTTGCCGGTGGCGCCTGCGAACACGCCGCTGGCGCCCACGTTGACGGCCACGAGCGCCCAGATGAGGTACTGCGAAAGCCCCACCGCCCCGACGCCGAAGATCTTGCCGACCATCAGCTCCATGGGCCTGAGGTTGGCGACGAGGATCTCGACGATGCGCGACGACTTCTCCTCGATGACTCCGCGCATGACGTAGTAGCCGTAAAAGATCAGGGTCATGTAGACGGTGAAGGTGAGGACGTACGCGAGCGCGAAGCTGCGCTCGAACGCTGCCTCGCCGGTCTCGCGCAGATCCTCGCCGATCCGCACCGGCCGCATGCCGACGCGCCGCGTCAGCGCCTCGAGGCGCTCCCGATCAACACCAGCGTCGAGCAGGCGCCGCTTCGTCACGGCCGTCGACACCGCCGACTCCAGCTCGCTCACGAGGCGCACCGCGGTGACGTTGGTCGACAGGTACTCCACCTCGCCGGAGGCAACGCCCGTCTCGGGCAGCCACACGATGCCGGCCAGCTCCTTGACGACGACGCGGCGCTTGAGTTCCGTGCGCTGCGCCTCGGCGTCGGCCGTCGGCTCGAGGTGCTCGATCGTGACGGCCAGGCGGCCCGGCCCCGGGCGCGCCGCGGCGTGCTCGCGGGTGCGCGTGGCGATCTCGCTCGCCAGCTCGGCGTCGGCCGTCACCACTGCCACCCGGAACTCGCCGCCCGTCCTGCGCAGAAACCAGGTCGGCAGCGCCATGAGCATCACCAACAGGACGGGCACGAGAAGGGTGGAGAGCCAGAACGCCCTGGTCTGCAAGCGGGAGATGTACTCCCGCCGCAGCACCGGCCAGACCTTACGCCAGCGGAGCATGGTCGCCCTCCACGCGCTTGACGAAGATGTCCTCGAGCGAGTCGCGCACGACCTGGACGCCGGTCAGCGGCACCGCGGCGGCGAGCGCCTTGACCGCCGCCTCGATACCGGCGCCGGGTGCCAGCTCCAGCACTCGTCTCCCGTCGGCCACCCGCACGGCCGCCACGCCCGACACGGCCACGAGCTCGGCGTCGGTCGCCGGGCTTTCCACCTCCAACGCCGGCCGGGAGTGCTCGGCGCGGATCGCATCGAGTCGCCCGTGCAGGATCGCGCGCCCCCGGTTGATGAGGCAAATGTGGTCGCACAGCTCCTCGGCCTGCGGCATCACGTGGGTGGAGAACAGCACCGTGGTGCCCCGCTCGCGCATGGCGCCGATCTCCTCCTTGAGCTGGCGCGTGGCGATCGGGTCGAGGGCCGTGAACGGCTCGTCCAGGATCACCATCTCGGGCTCGTGGATCACCGTAGCGGCGAATTGCAGCTTCTGCTGCATCCCCTTCGACAGCTCCTCGATCCGGCGCCCCGCCTTCTCGGCCAGCCCGAGCCTGTCCAGCCACCGCCCGGCGCGGCGGCGGGCCTCGGAGCGCGCGAGGCCGCGCACCTCCCCCAGGAACGTCAGGTGTTCCAGCACGCGCATCCGGCGGTACAGGCCGCGCTCTTCGGGCAAGTACCCGATGCGCTCCCGGAGTTCGTCGTCGATGTCCTTCCCTCCCAGCACGACGCGTCCGGCGTCGGGGAGCGTGATGCGCATGACGATGCGGATGGTCGTGGTCTTGCCGGCGCCGTTGGGTCCGAGCAGCCCGAACACCGAGCCGCGCGGCACGGCAAACGAAAGCTCCCGCACCGCCGCGACCCGTCCGAACGACTTGCTGACGCCGTGCAGCTCGAGGTGAGCGGTGGTCACGGTGCCCCTCTGCTCCCGCGGCCGGGGGCGGCGGGCAGCGGCCCGGCCCACTCCACGGCCGCCAGCCTCACGGTCAAATCGCCGATCGTGTCGGCGCGCCCTTGCAGCAGGAGAGGCAACCCGCTGGCCGCGTCGAGGAAAATGTTGACCCCGCCGCGCATGCCGAGGAACCCGAGGTCGATCTCGTCTCGGGCGGCGGCAACGCCGGGTCGGTGGGCGGTGACCGTCACCACGCGCTGGAGGACCTCCCGGTTCTGCCGCCGGCCGCCGTCGGTGCCCCGCTCCCGGTAGTCGAGCCGCGCCTGGACGAGCCGGCCGCTGGCGAAGCGCAGCTCCACCGGCTGCTCCTCGGCCAGCAGGAGGACGCGCAACTCGGCGTTGGGGCGCTCGAGGCGGGCCGCCGAAGCCAGGTAAAGCAGGGCGTACGAGTCCACCACCACCGCACCCTCGGGGAGCGGCGGGGTGGCCCGCACGAGGCGGTCGCGCCGCCTGCTCCACTGCTCGGGACCGGTGCTTTCCTCCGCCGAGGAGGCCGGCGCCGCTCGCCAGAAGTAAAAGCCTTCCCGCGTGTAGCGGAAGAGTTTCTCGTACGGCTTGCGGCCGGTCACCAGCTTGTGGCCCTGTAGCGCCGCCCCGCTGGCCGGGTCCATCCACACCGTGGTTCGCTCGCGCCGGCCGAACGGCAGATGGGAATCCAGCCTGAGGACCAGGACGCCGCGGCCGGGGGCCGGCACCGCGGTGCCCTCGGGCGGGGTGCGCAACGTCGACCCGAGGGCGGATGACTCGAGTTGTTCGACCGTCACCACGGTGGAGGCCGAAAGCAGCAGCTTGGAGGCGCCAAGCTCCAGCCGCCGCCACGCCACCGGCCCGAGCGGCGGCTCCGCTGCGAGGGTCGCGCCGGCCAGCGCGAGCGCCGCGAGGGGAGGAGCGAGGCGCACGGCAGCGCGCCTCGGGCGCCTACTCGGTCGGGACAAAGGCATACGCGAGCACCGGGGTTTCCTGTGCGAGCGCGGCCAGCTCCAGTTCCTGTCGGGCCACCATGCGGGCCACCGCGAGGTACGGGGCGGCAGCGCGCGAGGTGCGGGTCTGCTCGCCGGCCGCAGCCGCGGCGCGGGTGAGCAGGCTTCGGACCAGCCGCTCCTTCCACGTCATTTCCTTCTCGATGTAGCGCACCTTGTAGGCGTCGGAAAGTCCGGCGCGCTTCGCCGCCGCCTTGATCGCGTCGTCGAGGCTCCCGAGCTTGTCGACGAGCCCGAGGCCCAGCGCGTCCTGCCCGCTCCAGACCCGGCCCCGCGCCACCTTGTCCACCGCCTCGGGAGTCATGCCGCGCCCCTTCGCGACCACGTCCAGGAACTGGCGGTAGCCGCCGTCGATGAGGGTCTGGATGGCCTCGCCCACCGCCGGGTCGAGGGGCCGGTCCGGGCGCAGCGCGCCGGCGTAGCGGGTCGTTCCGACTCCGTCCACCCGCACGCCGAGGTAGCGCTGGAGCGGCCGGTCGAAGGTCGGGAACATGCCGAAGATGCCGATCGATCCGGTGATCGTGTTGGGGCTCGCCCACACCTCGTCGGAAGCCATCGAGATCCAGTACCCGCCCGAGGCCGCCACCGAGCCCATGGAGGCCACCACCACCTTGCCTTCGGCCCGGGCGACCTCGAGTTCGCGGCGGATCACCTCGGAGGCGAAGCCGCTCCCGCCGGGGGAGTCGACGCGCAGGACGATGGCCTTGACGTTCTCGTCGTTGCGGGCCTGGCGGATGAGCGCGGCAGTGGAGTCGCCGCCGATTTGTCCCGGCGGGCGGGAGCCGTCGCTGATGGTGCCCTTGGCCACCACCACCGCGACAAGGTCGCCCTTGGCCTTGCGGCCGAAGCGGTCGGAGCCCAGCGCCTCGAGGTACTTCTCGTGCCCGACCTGCTTGAACGTGTGGGTCTTGGGGTCCTCCCCGGCCAGCTCGATGACGCGCTTGCGCAGCACGTCGCGCGGCTCGACCTTGTCCACGAGCCCGGCCGCCAGGGCCGCCGCGGCGCCGTTGCCTCCGGCTGCCTTGAGGTGCTCGCCGAACCGCTCGATGTAGTCGGTGATCTTCTCGGGGGTGGTGGCGCGGGCCGCCGCGACGTCGGCCAGGTAGCTGGCCCAGAGGTCGTTGAGATACGCGAGGTTCGCTTCCTTGGCCTCGGGCGACATGTCGTTGCGGAGGTAGGGCTCCACCGCCGACTTGTACTCGCCGACCCGGAAGACGTGCCAGTCCACGCCCAGCCGATCAAGCCCGTCCTTGTAGAACATGCCGAAGCGCGAAAACCCCTCGAGGAGCACGAGGCCTTGCGGGTTGAGCCAGACCTCGTCGGCGCAGGCCGCCAGGTAGTAGCTGTACTGATCGTACGAATCGGCCGTGGCGATGATCTTCTTCTGACTGGCACGGAAGCGGCCGAGCGCCGCCTTGAGGTCCTCGAGCTTGGTCATCCCGGCGCTGCCCATCTCGGCGAGGTCCAGTACCAGGGTCTTGATGCGCTGGTCCTCGCGCGCCGCGTCGATGGCGTCCACGAGGTCCTTCAGCAAGGTCTGCTCGGAGGAGCCTCCCACGAGCTCGGCGCGCACGCGGTCGAGCGCGTTGCCCTCGAGCTGTTCGACGATGGTGCCCGTCGGCTTGACCACGAGAGCGCACCCTTTTGGGACCTTCGGCTTGCCGCCGGACGCCATCGCCACGAGGGCGACGAGCAGCCCGAAAAAGACAATGTTCAGCACCACCCGCCGGGTCGCGTCGAGACTTCGCCACAGCCGCCGCCAGGGACCGATCCTGTTGCTCTGCGAGGCGTCCATCGTGTCTTCCTCCGTCTTTGCTGTCCTGCTCCGGGGGTCGTGCGCCGGCGGCCGGGCTCGCCAGAGTCCGCCATCCCGGAGGCGTTTGCGCAGCTTACGCGTCACCCGCGCCCGGGGTTGCGCGCCAGTCGCGCCGCCACGGCGAGGGGTGCACGGTCTCGATCACCGACTCGGTTTGCAAGCGGCGCGCCCACGCCTCCACGTCGAGCCCAGCCTCGGCCAGCGCGCACTCGTGCGGGCGGGTGTCGCGGGCCGGGTGGCTGGGCAGCAGGTGCGAACAGGCGTCGCCCCCGGGGCCGAGCGACAGCTCGTACGTGCCGATCGTCTCGGCGAGCTTCACGATCTCCTCCTTGTCGAGGCCCGCGAGCGGCCGCAGCACCGGCAAATGGGCCACGCGGTCGATGCTGCCGAGGTTGGAGAGGGTCTGGGAGGCGACCTGGCCGAGCGCCTCTCCCGTGACCAGGCCCTGCGCGTTCCAGCGCCGCGCTATCCGGGCGGCGACGCGCATCATCATCCGGCGGTAGAGCACCACTCGCAGCCGCGGCGGGCACGCTGCCGCCACCTCCTGCTGGAACGGGGCGAACGGCACCAGCGCCAGGCGGCTCGGTCCCTGGAACCGGCACAGCAGGGCGGCCAGCGCCCGCACCCTGGCGAGAGCGGCCTCCCCGGTGTACGGCGCGGAGTGGAAATGGACGAACGACACTCGCGCACCGCGTCTGATCACCTGGAAAGCGGCCACCGGAGAGTCGATGCCCCCCGACAGCAACGCCACGGCCTTTCCCGATGTCCCGGTCGGCAGCCCGCCGCAGCCGCGACGGCGGGTGGTGGCGACCCACACACCGTCGCCCTGCACGAAGACCTCGATGAGCAGGTCCGGCCGGTCCAGCTGCACGCGCATGCCGGTCGCGCGTGCCACGGCCGCCCCGAGCGCACGCGCCACCTCCTCGGAACGATAGGGGAAACGCTTGTCGGAGCGCCGGCAGCGGACCCCGAAGGTGCGGGCCTCGCCTGGCTCCAGCCTGGCGAGCACCGTCGCCTCGATTTCCGGGAGCGTGCGTCCGGCCGGGACCACCGGCGCGAACCAGCTCAGACCGGGCACGCAGGAGAGCCGCTCCGCCACCGCCGCGAACCCGACCGGCGAGGCGAAACGCACGACGATGCGGCCCCGCATGCCGAGCTCGGCCACGGGCAGACCGGCGAGCGAGGCCAGGATGCGCTCACGCAGCCGCCACTCGAAAAACCCCCGGTTGCCGCCCTTGAGCGCCACCTCGCCGAACGCCGCCAGGACCCACGACGTGATCACCGTGCGCCGAGCCTACCACGGGCCGCCAACGGGCGGCCCGGCGGGGCCGTACACCGGACGGGGAGGCGCCCATGAAGCACCGCACTGGCAGCGCAGTTCACCGTGTCTCGCCACCCCGTCCGCAGGCGGGAGGTCTCGAGGTGCTGGCGGCGGCGCTTGTGCTCCTGCTGCTCGTGGCCGGCTTGCTGTAGTCACTCGTTTCGGGTCGGCCAGAGGTCGCGGACGAGAGGGTGGTCCCAGGCGACGCGGTACTCGTCCGGCGCGGCCAGATCGAAGCAGCGTGTCACGAAGTAAAAGAGCCCGCACGGCAGCGTCAGCGGGCGGTAGCCGTGCGCCACCCCGGGCGGGATCTTGACCAGGGCGTCGCGCCCCTCGCCGAGAACGACGACCTGGGCACGGCCCGAGGTCGGAGAGCCCCGCCGGATGTCGAGCAGCACCACCTTCATCTTGGACGGCGGCGGGCAGAACCAGACGTCGGTTTGCGCGAGGTGGTAGTGCAGCCCCTTGACGTGGTCGGACGCCGTCACCAGCGAGAAGTTGACCTGCGCCGGCGGCACGGCCTCGAAAAACGCGGCGAGCTTTTCGGTCCCGGGGTGCGTGGCGCCGGAGCGGAAGAGCTCGATGAACAGGCCGCGGTCGTCCACGAAACGCTGCAACGGCAGAATCTCCACGCCGGCGATCGGCTGCGGGCGGTCGTACGACTTGGGAGCGACCTCGAACCCCTCGAGGATGTCGTGTGGGCCCAGCGTCATGGCGTCACCTCGCCCGCAGCGTAGCACAACCACCCACCCGCCCGGTTTGCGGTTCACAGTTCACAGTCCGAGACTCAGAGATCGCGACCGGCAATCAGCAGATGGCACTCCCATCCTTCACATGGCGCCTCGCAGCTGCCAACTGTGAACTGCGAACCGCTAACTGTACAAAGTCTCCTCCACGGCCCGGCGCACCGCCAGGCAGTGGCGGATCAGGGTACGCGCCTCCTCGAGGGAGAGCTGGGTCGAGGGGTCGGACAGCGCCTCGGTGGGGCGGTCGTGGACCTCGGCGAAGACCGCGTCCGCCCCGGCGGCCACGGCGCCGCGCGCCAGCTCGAGGTGGTACTCCCTCGCGCCGCCGGTGGAGTCTCCGGCCGCGCCGGGAAGCTGCAGCGAGTGGGTGGCGTCGAACACCACGGGAGCGTACGCCCGCATGATGGGGATCGCACGCAGGTCCACCACCAGGTTGTGGTACCCGAAGCTGGCGCCGCGCTCGGTGATCGTGACGTTCGGGTTGCCGGTGGAGCGCACCTTCTCGATCGGGTGGCGCACGTCGCCGGGGGCCAGGAACTGGCCTTTCTTGACGTTCACCGGCTTGCCGGTGCGACCGACTGCCAGCAGCAGGTCGGTTTGTCGGCACAGAAACGCCGGCACCTGCAGCACGTCCGCGACCTCGGCCGCGGCTGCCGCCTGCTCCGGCTCGTGGACGTCGGTGAGCACCGGTATCCCGAGGGCGCGCTTGACCTCGGCCAGGATCTCGAGTCCGGCGGCCAGCCCGGGGCCGCGGTACGAGCGCAGCGAGGAGCGGTTGGCCTTGTCGAACGAGGTCTTGAAGACGAACGGCACGCCGAGTTCCCCGGTCAGCTCGCGCAAGGCGGCCGCCATCCGGAGCGTGTGTTCGGCCGACTCGATGACGCAAGGGCCGAGGATGAAGGCAAGCGGGCGCCCCGGCCCCACGGTGATCGCGGGCGCCAGGACCGCCGCGACAGGCGACCGCTCAGCCACGAGGCGCCTCCGTCTCCAGGGTCGGGCTCGCCGGCTCGGCGGCCTGGCGCCGCGACCTCTCGTCGAGCGAGGCCTTGACGAACGCCACGAAAAGGGGGTGCGGCGCGAACGGCTTCGACTTCAGCTCGGGGTGGCACTGGCAGGCCACGAACCAGGGGTGGTCGGGGATCTCGATCATCTCCACGAAGACGCGGTCGGGGGAGCGGCCGGTGACGGCCAGGCCGTGCCTTTCGAAAATCGGCACGTAGTCCGGGTTGACCTCGTAGCGGTGGCGGTGGCGCTCGTACACGGTGTCCGCGCGGTACGCCTCCCAGGCCTTCGAGCCCGGCTTGAGCTGGCAGGCGTACTTGCCGAGCCGCATGGTCCCGCCCATGGTCTCGACGTTGACGAGTTCCCGCAGCTTGTAGATGACCTTGTAGGGGGTGTCGGGGGCGAACTCGGAGGAGTTGGCGCGCTCGAGCTTGCAGACGTTGCGGGCGAACTCGATGATGGCCACCTGCATCCCGAGGCAGATGCCGAAAAACGGGATGCGGCGGGAGCGGGCGAACTCGATGGCGCGGATCATCCCCTCGATCCCGCGCTTGCCGAACCCGCCCGGCACGAGGATGCCGTCGACCGAGAAAAGTTCCTCCACGTACGCCTCGTCCTCCAGCTTCTCGGAGTCGATGTAGACCAGCTCGACTCTGGCGCCGTTGGCGATCCCCCCGTGCAGCAGCGCCTCGTTGAGCGACTTGTAGGAGTCGACGAGGTCCACGTACTTGCCGACGATGCCGATGCGCACCTGCAGGGAGGACGAGCGCAGGCGGTCGACGATGGCCTGCCAGCGCCCGAGGTCCCGCGGCCCGGCGGGGAGGTTGAGGAGCTCCAGCAGCAGCCGGTCGATGCCTTCGGCGGCCAGCTTGAGCGGCACCTCGTAAATCGTGTCGGCGGTGCGGGCGGGGATCACCGCCCTCTCCTCGACGTTGCAGAAGAGGGCGATCTTGCGCTTCATCTCCTCGGGCAGCCGGCGGTCGACGCGGCACACCAGCACGTCGGGCTGGATGCCGATCGACAGCAGTTCCTTGACCGAGTGCTGGGTGGGCTTGGTCTTGAGCTCGTCGGTGGAGCCGAGGTACGGCACGAGCGTGACGTGGACGTTGGCGGCGTTGCCGCGGCCGAGGTCCTGGCGGAGCTGGCGGATGGCCTCCAGAAACGGCAACGACTCGATGTCGCCCACGGTCCCGCCGATCTCGACGATCACCACGTCGCAGTCGTCGGCCACGGCGCGGATCGCCGTCTTGATCTCGTCTGTGATGTGGGGGATCACCTGCACGGTGGAGCCCAGGTAGTCGCCCCGCCGCTCCTTCTCGATCACGGCCTGGTAGACGCGGCCGGTCGTGATGTTGCTCTTGCGGGTGGTGACGACGTTGGTGAAGCGCTCGTAGTGGCCGAGGTCGAGATCGGTCTCGGCGCCGTCGTCGGTGACGTAAACCTCGCCGTGCTGGAACGGTGACATCGTCCCCGGGTCCACGTTGATGTAGGGGTCGCACTTCATCAGGGTGACCTTGAGGCCGTGCGCCTCGAACAGGGCACCCAGCGAGGCGGCGGTGATGCCCTTGCCGAGCGAGGAAACGACACCGCCGGTGACGAAGATGTACCTGGTGGCCATCAACACCTCCCGAGGACGACGAAAGACAGGGGACAGGGGGAGAAAACTGGTTTGCCGCTGCCATGTTCCGCGCGCCTCGTGCCTGGTGCCCGGTTGCTCACGGCCGCTCCTTTCGGGACGCGAGGGCGAGCAGGGCGGCCTCGGCGAGGGGGATGTCGTCGGGAACGTCGACCCCGACCGAGGCCTCGGAGACGTCGAGGACATGGAGGGCGATGCCGTGAGCGAGGGCGCGGAGCTGCTCGAGCCCCTCGGCGTGTTCGAGCCTCGCCTCGGGCAGCGCCGCGAAGCGGAAGAGAGCGTCGCGCTGGAAGCCGTAGATGCCGACGTGGCGGCGGATGAGCCCGGGGTCGGCGTTGCGCTGGTACGGGATGGCGGCACGCGAGAAGTAGAGCGCCCGCCCGTCGAGGCCGCACACGACCTTGACGACGTTCGGGTTGGCGAGATCCGCCGGCGACCCCGGCAGCGCCAGCGTCGCCATGGGGATGTCCGGGCGAGCCAGAAGCAGCTCGGTGATGAGCCGGAGGTTGCCCGGCGGCAGCGCCGGCTCGTCGCCCTGCAGGTTGACGACGACCTCGCCCTCGAGGTCCCGCACCGCCTGCGCCACGCGGTCCGTGCCCGAGCTGGCCGCGCCTGTCATCACGGCACGCGCGCCCGCGTGCTCGGCGGCGGCGGCGATCCGCTCGTCGTCGGTGGCCACGACCACCTCGGCAAAGCAGCCGGCCTCGAGGGCACGGTCGATGACGTGGGCGATCATCGGCCGCCCGAGGATCGGGGCCACGGGCTTGCCCGGAAAGCGGGTAGACGCATAGCGCGCGGGGATGGCGGCCAGGGCGCGACGACCTGTCATACTGTGCCGGCACTCTAAGGCAAGCACCCCGGCCCGTCAACCCGCCCCGGCCTGGCGAGCAGGTTCCCGTCAAAGTCGCGGGGGTCTGGGGAGTGGGAGGGTTCGGGCATGTG
>DAOOJE010000057.1:0-11748 GCA_035384965.1 Thermoanaerobaculaceae bacterium | reverse complement strand
GACCGCCTACTACGACTCCGGGCTCGACTGCACCATCCAGCTCGATCGCTTCGCGTCGTGATGACTCACCCCGGGGCGCCTCTGGACCGGGGCGCCCCGGGCTTGCTCTGAAAGGAGAGAGCGCATGAAGTTGAAGGCCCGCTACGAGATGGA
Organism: Thermoanaerobaculaceae bacterium; assembly: GCA_035384965.1. GTDB lineage: Bacteria > Acidobacteriota > Thermoanaerobaculia > Thermoanaerobaculales > Thermoanaerobaculaceae > JAAYVZ01. Next base: position 11,595 of record DAOOJE010000057.1, on the reverse strand, counting down.
CAAGGCCGCGGAGATCGACGGCCGCTGGGTCGCGTGGGGCGACGGCGCGGAGCTGAAGGTGGCCCGCGCGAACAACCAGAACGCCCAGAAGCTGCGCGAGCGGCTGATGGCGCCCTTCGAGCGCCCGGGCTTCCGCACCCGCAAGGCGAGCGAGGAGGAGCAGGCCGCGATCCTGCGCCAGGTGCTCGCGCACGCCTGCCTGAAGGACTGGCGCGGCGTGGAGCTCACGCCCGAGGAGGTGGACCACCTCGCCGCGGAGTACGGCGTCCAGGTGGCCGACCCGAAGCGCCCGGCCTACACGCCGGAGCTCGGCGTGGCGCTGATGACCCTCTACGAGGACTTCCTGCGCGACGTGCTGACGGTGGCGACGAACGAGGACCTCTTCCGGGCCGAGCAGGTGGAGGAGGACCGGGGAAACTGACCGAGGCGCTCCGCTGGCAGTTGCGGTGGAGTCGCCTGAGCGAGAAGGAGCGCCATGCCGTCGAGGAGCGCCGCCGGGCCGGCAAGACGATCCGCCCCGAGCACGAGCCGCCTGAGATCCCGCCCCACCTGGCGTCGATCTGGGCCGGGTTCTGGGACCTCGACTCCTGCCGCTCGGTGGGCATGGCCGCCGGCCGCATCCCGTACACCGCGATGCTCGCCTGGCTCGACGAGCACGGCGTGGTGGACCCGGAGGCGCGGCTCTGGCATGTCGAGCTCTGGCAGGCGCTCGACGCCGAGGTCCTTCGTGACGTCTCGGATCGCACCACTCCGCCAGCCGGAGAGGAGCCTGCGGTGAGCACCCCCACGACGACGCGCCCGCGCCCGCAGGTGAAGTCGCCTGCGGTCCGGCGCCCGGTGAGGCGGTAGATGGCGACCACCCGCTGGGTCCGCATCGGGATCGACCCGACTGCCGCGAAGCAGGGCGCGAAGCACGTTGAGGCGTCGCTCTCCGCGATCAAGAAGCAGGCCGGAGGGCTGCAGTCCTCGTTCTCGACGCTCCGCGGTGCGTTGTCGACGTTCGCGGCGGTGGGCGTTGGGGTGGTCGCGCGCTCGATCGCCCAGGCCACCGTCCAGATGCAGACGATGCGGAGCACCCTGAACCTGGTCGGCGGGAGCGTCGAGGCCGGAACCAAGGAACTCGCGTTCCTGCGCGAAGAAGCGAACCGGCTCGGGCTCAGTTTGGTGGACTCGGCTACGGCCTACGGGAAGTTCTCCTACGCCGCCAGGGCCGGCGGTCTGTCCGCGGCCGAGACCCGGAAGGTCTTCTCGTCGGTCATGGAGGCGTCGCGCGCGTTCGGCCTCTCGAGCGATCAGGCGTCGGGCGCTCTCCTTGCCATGGAACAGATGATGTCGAAGGGCGTCGTGGCGGCCGAGGAGCTGCGTGGACAGCTCGGCGAGCGCCTCCCTGGCGCGTTCACCATGGCGGCGAAAGCCATGGGGATGACGACGCAGGAGCTCGGCAAGGCGCTCCAGATGGGCGAGGTCTTGGCTGTGGACCTCCTGCCGAAGCTGGCCGACGCGCTTCGCGCCGACCTGAAGGAGGCGGCCGAGGAGGCTGCACAGGGCCTGCAGGCGCAGATGGCGCGGCTCTCAACCGCGTGGTTCGACTTCCGGGCCGTGATCTCCGACTCGGGCGTCGGTGAGGGCTTCGCCCGGCTCGTCGGCACGCTCGCCGAGTGGTTGCAGTGGCTCGCGAGCAACTGGCACGCGGTGATGGCCGCGATCTACGCCTCGTTCCGGGACGCCACGGAGAAGCTCCTCGGGCTCATCAATGCGGCGATCGATGTGCAGCTCCGGGCGGTCCAGGGGCTGTACAGCATGCTGGAGAAGCTGCCCTCGATCATCCCCGGAGTGGAGAAGCAGAAGACCGCCCTGGAAGGCCTCCGAGCGTGGTTCGAGAGCGCCAAGGGGGACTTCTTGCTCACCTACCTGGAGTCCCTCGCTGAGACCTTCGACGAGAAGTACAACGCCGCGCTGGACCGCGCCGCAGAGGCCCTGAAGAGCACCGGGGAGGCGGCGTCGGACGTTCGGCCATCGGTGCAGGGCCTCGGCAAGGATTCGGAGAAAGCGGCGAAAGAGCTCGCGAAGCTCGTCGAGGAGGCCCTCCGCCTCGGCGCCTCGCACAACGAGGTCTTCCGGTGGCAGCGGGAGCTCGAGGACGCGCTCGGGGTCATGGCGAAGCTGGAGGCCGCCGGGCTGGAGAACTCCCGGGCCTGGAACGCGGTCGCCGACGCCATCGTTCAGATCGCCAAGGGCCTCGACGAGGCGCAGCAGGCCGCCTACAAGCTCGCCACGGTGAAGATGGACGACGCCTGGGCGGGGATTACCTCAGGGGAGAAGCACCCGCTCTCGCAGCGCAACGACGAGATCGGGCGCGGGATGCTGGCGGATTTCAAGAGGGCGCACGAGGAGGCCAGCCGGCTCGCCGAGACGCTGGAGCGACAGTTCTCGTCGACCCGCGAGAACTACGAGCAGCGCATGAAGGAGATCGAGCTTGCGAAGGCTGGCGGCCTTTCGGCCTCGGCGGCAGCCGGCGCGGCATCTGCTGCCTGGCACTCTGCCGCTGACGAGATGATCGGGTCGATCGGGGCTGTCTTCGAGCAGCTCTCGCAGACGGCTTCGGGCACCTTCGCGCGGATCGCTGGCTACATCGCCAACCTGGCGCGGTCGATCCAGGGCGCCAATCAGATGGGCGCCGGCGTCTCGGACGCGATGACGAAGATGGGGATGGGGCAGTACGCCGGGGCCGCCGGTGGCGCCGCGACGATGTTCGGCGTCTACATGGCCATCTACCAGCTCGGGAAGCAGATCGTGGCGGACCAGAAGGCGCGGCGCTACTCGGACGGCGGACAGGTCGGCGTCACCCGCGGGCACCTCGACTGGTACGGCGGCTCGACGAAGTACGGCGGGCAGTTCGCCGAGCAGATGAAGGACCTCATCCGCTCGATCGAGGACACGCTCGGCGGCTCCTTCCAGGACCTCGCGAAGATCAGTATCAAGGTCCGGAACGACGGGAAGGACGTCCAGGCCTTCGTCGACGGCATCCTGATCGGGAAGTTCAGCTCAGTCGACGAGGCGATCAAGGCCGCCTTCGGCCGGGCGCTCCGCTCCTCGAAGCTGACCGGCCTCGACGACCTCGTCGCGCAGGGCATCTCGGAGGTCAACTACGGGAACCTCGACGAGGCGCTGGAGAAGCTCTCGGCGCTGCGGGAGATCGCGGAGCTCGACTTCAGCGACGGGCTGACCTCGCTGCTGGAGTCAGTGCGCGGCTTCGAGAAGCTCTGGGCGGTCCTGCAGGAGATGGACAACGCGACCGACGCGGTTGTCGCCGGTTTCGCCAGGATCGCCGCGGCGGAGGCGCAGGCCTGGCAGGCGGCGCGGGACTCGATCACCGGGCGCGAGCGGACGGCCGAGGAGGAGCGGGCCTACCGGGAACAGCAGGCGCAGATCTTCAACGCCGAGCTCGCATTGCGCAAGGCCGAGCTCGAGCTGCGGCGCTGGGAGCTCGCGCAGGAGCTCGATCTCCTCCGCGCCCGGGTCGAGATCGCGCGCGGCCGCGGAGAGCTCGGGCTCTCCGAGGAACGGATCCGCCGGGGTGAGCTGGTGCGACAGGGCGAGGTGCTCGGGGCCGAGCTGTCGATGCGCTCGGACTACCTGCAAGCGCTCGGAGCGCTTGCCCAGGGCGAGGCCAAGATCCGGCAGGCAACCCTCGAGGTCGGGAAGACGGCCGTCGAGGCGCAGATCGAGCTGCTCGAGGCGCAGCTCGCAGCGCTCGACCAGCTCCTTGCGGCATTGCCGACGTCGATCGATCTGGGCGAGATCCGCATCCCGAGCCTGGGCGGGGTGGACGTGTCCGCCGGCGGAGGTGGCGATCCCCTTGGCGACTTCCTGCGCGAGGTGGCCACGCTGTCGCGTTCGCTCCTGCCGCCCGCGGCGCGGCAGCTCGCGGAGCTGAACCTGCAGTTCGAGGAGCTCGTCGCCCGGGCGCTCGAGCTGGGGGTCTCGACCGAAGAGCTCGACCGGATCTACGGCGAGATGCTCGCCGCGCTCCAGGCTGATGCGCGCAAGCCCTGGCAGGACATCCTCGCCGGCAGCGGCCCACAGGCCGAGTTCGACCGGATCATCGCGGCGATGATCGCGGGCTTGCAGGACTACTACGACCTCGGGCTCGACGGGACCGAGGTCATGCGCGCCGCGGGCGTCCAGCTCGCGGCCCTGCGCGATTCGATCCTCTCCTCCCTCTCGCCGACCTACGCGATGCGGATGCAGATCGACGCGACGGCGGAGCAGATCGAGTTCCTGCGGGCCAACCTCGAGGCGCTCGGGATGACTGGCGCCGAGCTCGAGGCGATCCTGGGCGAGCTCCAGATCGGCAACTTCCTGACCCTGGCCGAGCGGATGGCCGGCTACCTGGACGACCAGAACCTCCTCATGGAGCTCGAGCAGATGCGCTGGGAGCTCGAGCGCGCGAACCTCCGGCTTCAGATGGACCTCCTCGCCGAGGCCGGGCTCCTCTCGCAGGAGCAGTACGACCGGCTCCTCGCGATCTGGGAGCGCCTGCCGGAGACGGCGCCGCCGGGATTCGGGAGCGGCGGCGGACGCAGCGGGCGGGGCGGATCGTCGGCGAACAACACCTTCAGCGATGCGGTGGACCGGTTCCGGCGCGCCACCGAGCGCCTGATCGACTTCCAGCGCGACCTCCTCCTGGGCGATCAGTCGGCCCTCTCGCCCGAGGAGAAGTTCCTCGAGGCCCAACGGCAGTACGAGCAGACCTACCAGGCCGCGCTCGGCGGGGACATCGAGGCGCGGGAGCGGTTCGCCGACGTCGCGCGCAACTACCTCGACGCGGCGCGGGACTTCTTCGCCAGCTCCGAGAGCTACGCCTTGATCTTCGAGCAGATCCGCCGAGCGCTGGAGGTCCTGATCGGGATGAGCCCGCCGCAGGGCGGATCTGGTGCGAGCGGGCCGGCCTCCGGCGGGTTGCCCCGAGGTGCCACGACGCTGCCGGGCGGAGTGCCCTGGTGGCTCGCCGGGGGATATCCAGCCGGCGGCGGCGGAGCGGGCGCGGGCAGCACTCCGGCCTCGCCTGGCGTCGGGCGGCTGGAGGATGAGATCCGCAACAGCGGGCAGTCGCAGGCGCGGGGCACGGAGCTGCTCCGGCGCGAGCTCGAGACCATGCGCGAGTCCCAGGCAGAGCAGCTGGGCGAGATCCGCCGCCTGAACACGACGTTGACGCGCCGGGAGGCTCAGGCGCCACGAAGGAGTAGCGCGGCATGATCCCTGGAGTCACGGCGATTGGCGAGGTGGCGATCAGCGAGCTGCCCTTCGCGTATTCGCAGGCGCACCCCAACCCGCTGACCGCGGTGCTGGCCGATCCTTCGGCGGAGCTGATCTATGCCCTGGAGGCCGATGCGCTGCCCGCCGAGAGGCAGTGGCTGCGGTTCACGCATGACGGCGGAATCGGCACCGTAACGTCCGGCCTCCTTGACCCTCTGACAGATGGCAGTTACTCGGTGTCCGTGCGCTTCCGGCTGAACAAGATCGTCCCAAAGACCTGGCAGATGCTCGGCCCTCATGCGTCTGCTGCGCTCTCCCCGACCGCGCCCGTGACGTTTCGCATTGCCTCCGGCACGACGCAGCTGGAGTGGGATGGCGGGGGGGACCTAGTGATCCCGATGGGCGAGCTGGAGCTCGGGCGCTGGTACGTTGTGACGGCCTCGAACCTCAGGGTCGAGGAGGGGGTGTTCCGCGTCAACACGTACGTGAACGGCGCCCCGGCGGGCTCTGATTCTGGATACGGGTCCGATCCCCCCCCTCTTGAAGGCATCTCGTGGGGATCGCAGACGTCAGCCTATTCAGGCCCGAATGAGGCTCCCTGCTACGCGGACGTCGCGCGCACCCGGGTCTGGCGCACCGCGCTTTCTCCGGCCGAAGCTCTGGCCGACGCGCTCGGCGAGGAAGTACTCCCGGACGAGCTGATCCATGCGAGCGACTGGAGTGACGGGGAGGGCCCCTTCGTCTCTTGCACCGTGGGCCCTCCGATGACCCGCTCTCTGCAGGGCACGGAGTGGGGGGCAGACACGGCCGAGGGCGAGACGATCTATCTGGCGTCTCGCGACTACCGCACGGGAGCCGAGGACACGCCGGCGCACACGCAGTTCCCTGCGCGCCTGTCGGTCCCCTACTCGGCGGAGTCCTCCATCCTGGAGAACGGTACGCCCACCGCGGGCGGGTCGGCCTCCCTGGGAGTCGTCGAGATCGTGAACACGGACGGCGCCTGCGACAACCTGGCGGCCTCCTCCTGGTACGGGCGGCGCCTCGAGATCAAGGTCGGGACGCGAGCGATCCCGTACCAGGAGTGGGCGACGGTGTTTCGGGGTGCGGCCGAGGGGCTCTCCTGGGGTTACGACCGGCTCACCCTCGCGCTGCGCGCTCCTTCCGCTGGCCTTGCCATCCCGGCCCAGACCGCGCGCTATGACGGGCGTGGGGCCTGCCTGCGCTTCGACGGGGTGGACGACTACGCCACCGGCTCGCTGGCTGCCGGTTTCCTGGGCTCTCGCACCTTCGAGGCGTGGGTCCGCCCGCTGGGGTGGCCGATGCTTGCCGGGCAGCTCGTTGGCACCGGTGGGTATCAGGCCGCCGGATCGTTGTACTGCTACCTCTTCCACAATGGCAAGTTCGGCGCTCGTCTCGTGAAGTCCGCACTCGATGTGGGAGTCGCTACGAACGGCGGACAGGCCGTCCTGGGCCGCTGGCACCACGTTGCCGTCGTCTACGACGAAGCGGCGGGTTCTCTCGTGGTCTATCAGGACGGGCAGCCCGTAGCGTCTATCGAGGTCCCCTTCCAGCCGGTCACCGGGCCGACAGAGGTCAACCTGGGGCGCAACGTGGCCGGGGCGCAGTTCTTCGAGGGCGAGATCGACGAGGTCCGGCTCTGGACGCGCGCCCGAACGGCCGCTGAGATCCGAGCAGACATGCACCGCCGCCTGACCGGAGTCGAGGCGGATCTCGCGCAGTACTGGCGCGTGGACGAGGGGACCGGCAGCACGCTCGCGAACGCGGTGACCGGCGGGGCATCCCTGTCCGTTTCCGGTGCGATCTGGGTTGGCACCAACGAGGGGCTGGAGAGCGTCTCCGGGCGTCCCAAGCCTCTGGTGTATGGCCGGGTCAACCACGTGGAGCCGGTGCTGCTCGATCCGGCAAAGCTCGTCTACCAGGTCCATGACGGGCCGATTCAGTCCGTGCTCGGCGTCTACGACCAGGGGGTCGGACTGACTGCGGCCGGCGACAGCGGCGACATCTACGCCACCGCTCCGGACCCCGGCAAGTACCGGACTGACCGCTCGCGCGGCCTGCTGCGCCTGGGCTCCGTGCCCGTGGGGCCGCTTACCGTGAGCCTCGAAGGGGATGCCTCGGAGGGTGGCTATTCCGCCGCTGTCGGAGAGATTCTGCGGCGGTTGGCGCTGCGCGCCGGGCTGACGACTGCGCAACTCGACGAAGGGAGCTTCGCTGCCCTGTCGGCGGCGCGCCCGGGCGTCATCGGCTACGTGGTGGCGGAGTCGGCGACAGCGGAGCAGGCGATCTCGGAGGTCGCCGACTCCGTGGGAGCGTACTGGGTCTACACCCGCGGCGGGCTGCTATCCGTGGGCGTGGTCGAGGGGCCGGGCACCGCGGTCGCCGAAATTACCGAGGCCGACATCGTGCTCGGGACGCTGGAGCGGCTCCCTGCGCCAACTCCTGTGCAGCGCTGGCGCATCGCCTACGGTCGGGTGCATCGGCCGCATGCCGCGAACGAGATCGCGGGTTCGGTCTACTCCGGGGCTCCTTCTACATGGCTGTACCTGCAGTCCGAGTGGCGGTGGGCGGTCGCGGAGTCGTCGGACCTCGGGGCGGATGTGCCAACGGCCGACGAAGTCCTGGTGCATTCCTGTTACGCCTACGAGGCCGACGCGCGCGCCGAGGCGGAGCGGCGACTCGCGCTCTACTCGGCCCCGCGAGACGTTTACTCGATGGGGCTCACGAAGTATCGCCACCAGCTCGACATCGGGCAGACGGTGACGCTGCGCCTCTCGCGCTACGGCCTGACCGCCGGTAAGCAGATGGTGGTCGTCGGCTGGGCCGAGGACGCGACGAGCGGGGACATGCGGGTGACGCTGTGGGGGTGACGAAGTGGGTGGTACGCGCCGAAGTGCTGCTCGGCGATCAGGAAGCGGACGGGGTGGGGCGCGAGATTGCCGCCGCCGTCGCCCCTGCCGAGGTCACCGCAACACAGGTCATGCCAACGGAGGAGGGCGGGCGGATCTGGAACGGGACGTGGGAAGCCTCGGCGCCTGGCCTCCAGCTCCACGTCTGGGCCTCGTTGCAGGCGTTGCTCACGGCGCGCGGATGGGCCGGGTCGCTCGCCTTGCACGAATGCCGGCCGGGAGAATCGTGTCGCAACGAGACCTATCGCGAATGGAGGAGGCCGAGTGGATGAGCTGCTGATTCTGACTCCGGATGTAAGTGATGCCGCCGCGATCCTCCCCCTGGCCTGCGGGAGCACGCCCGGGTCGATGGGGGTGGAGAACCTCTTGCGCATGCAGCCGTCCGAGGTGTGCCGCTGGACCAACCCCGCTCTGGCCGGCTGCTACCTCGACCTCGGGAGCCTGCAACCGGTGGATACGGTCTGGCTTGGCTATCACGGAGCGCGTCCGTCTGCACCGAGCTCTGCGTGGAAAGTGCAGAGCGCCGACTCGTTCGACGACCTGATCGACGAGGCCATGAGCTTCGACTCGGGCTGGCTGCCGATGCCCAGCGCTGACCCGGACCTCTACGACGGGCGCACGCACGAGCTGTTTCGCCTCCCCGCCGAGGTCACAGCCAGGTTCTGGGCGATCCGCTTCGACTTCCCCAGTTCCGAAGACGCCTTGCCAAGTGGCTACTTCGAAGCCGGACGCCTCGTCCTGGGACGCGCCTACCGCCCCGCCGCCGGGGTGGAGTACGGCGCGCAGCTTGGCGTGTCGGAGCAACCGCAGGAGCTACAGAGCGAGGGCGGGCAGGTCTATCTGCGCGGCAGGGCGAAGCGACGCTGGATGCGCTTGTCCTGGGCGGCCGATTCCGAGCAGTCCGCCCACGACGATGCGCTGCGGCTAGCGCGGCAACGCGGGGCCTCCCGCGAGATGGTCGTCTGTTCGAAAGCCAACGGCTCTCCGGCCGCGGTGATGGCGCGTACGGTGTACGGCGTCGCCGATGAACCTCTGCTCGTGAGCATCCCTGGATACAACACCTTCACCGTCGACCTGACGGTCCGGGAGATCCCCTGATGGCCTTGAAGATGCGCGATCGCGTGAAAGAGACCACCACGACCGTCGGGACCGGCGCCTATACCCTGGGCGGCGCCACGACCGGTTTCCGCGCGTTCAGCGCGGTCCTCACGAATGGTGATACCTGCTACTACGTCTGCACGGACGGCGTGAGCTGGGAAACGGGGCTCGGAACATATACCCACCAACCATTAACCGGACACCAGCTCGCGCGAACGACCATCTATGCGTCGAGCAACTCCGGAAGCGCGGTCAACTGGAGTGCTGGGACCCGCGACATCTTCCAGTCCTACCCGGCAGAGGGGCTGCTCTTCACGGCCAACAACCTCTCGGAGCTGATCGGTACGCGGACGCTCGTACTGGCCAACCTCGGGCTGCTCCCGAGCTCGCAGAGCGGTGGCGCGAACGGACAGGTGGTCCGGCTCTCGTCGGCAGATACCTGGGTCGCTGCTTCCCGGGCCGACACCGTGGACCAGCTCGTCGGCCTGATGTTCCGGCAGGGCAACGCCTACTGGCCTCCGGGCTCGGTGATCACCGGGCTTTCTGGCCTGACCGCAGGCGCTGTCTACTACCTCTCGACCAGCGGCGCAATCACCACCGTTGCGCCAACCCCGTCCGGCAGCCTTCGCCGCGTGGTGATCGGGAAGGCCATCTCCACCACCGCGCTGCTCTTCTGGCCGGGAACGCCGATCACAGGGTGAGCGATGCCGCAGATCCTCCAACCTACCGGAACGCTCCAGTACGACGCTTGGCGGGACACCACCTCGGGCAGCACAGTCCTGCACCCGGCCGTCAACGAGAGCTATCCAGACGATGCCACCGCGATCCGCTGTCCGCACGGGACGATTCCTGGCCCCTGGCCAGAGCAGCGAGCGGTATTCAGCCTCCCCCCGGCAGACACGCCGGCGCGCAGGACGGACCATCGCGTCTATATCCGCCTCTGGGCGCGGCCGCAGCCGGAGGGGGTGCTGCTGGGCAAGGGCTTTGCCGTGGAGCTGTCCGATGGGACTGCGATGTATCGCTGGAGTGGGATCGCTCCGGATGACCCCACCACCTTTCAGCTCGATCTGCCCGCGGCCAGTGCCGCTGATTACGAGGATTACGGCACTCTCACCATCGCAGTCGAGCGCCCGCAAGCGCAGGGAGGGCTGTACGTCTCCTGGGTCGCCGTGGAGATCCCTCATCCGCCGTTCGCTCACCTCGACCAGAGCAACGGCGGGTTGATCGTGGCCGCTCCCTCGAGCGGGTATTACCTCGAGCTGGTTGGTGGAGGCGCGCTGCGCATCGCCGGCGAGGAGACGGACGGAGCCCTCACCCTCGGGAGCGGAGGCGGTTATGTGGTCAAGCTCTAGGAGGTGCCGATGATGATCCACCGAATCCGGCGTGGGGACACCTTGCCGACGCTGCGCGCCACCCTGACCGGGCAGGATGGCGCCGCGATCAATCTGGAGAACAGCACCGTCGAGCTGCACCTCGCGCGAGCTGGCCGCGTGGTAGTGCGCGAAGCGGTGATCCTGGATGCTGCCAAAGGGATCGTGCACTACGAATGGAGCACCGCCGACTGGGAGGGAGAGGAGCTGTCGGTCGGCTCCTGGCGCCTGGAGTGGCAGGTGTCGCTCGACACGGGCGACGTGATCACCTCCCCGCCGACCGGGCACGACGTGCTCGAGATCGGAGAGGACCTGGCCTGATGGCAACTCTTGGTGAACAGTCCCTTCTGTCGGTACTCCACGGCGGGGAAGTCCTCCCCGGTGTCGAGACGGAGCTCGCAGCGCCCCTGCGAGCGCACCCGAGCGCCAACATCCCGCTCACCGCGCGCGCGGCGCTCGACGTAGTTGCTCGGCGACGCGGCGATCAGGCCGAGCTCAACCGGGCGGCCGCGCTCTGGTGGGAGCACCTCGAGCCAGGGGTTCCGGGCGTGCTGATGCGCAACGAATTCGGCTCAACTGTCTATGGGCCATGGATCGTCTGCCCCATCGCGACAGCCGCCCGGGTCCATGCCGGCAACGATGCCGGACGGCGAGCCCGGGAATGGGTGCGCGCCTGGGCCGCGCTCGCGGTGCTCGCTACTGGCTGGGAGGAAGGGCTGCTCATCTCCGACCAGGATGATCCCCCGGGGCGCCCAGCTCCCGGGCCGGTGTTTGCCACCGCTCAGAGCGACCGGCAGGCTGGCTACACCCGCCGACGGCGCGGGATCTTGCCTTCGGTCTTCGCCGGCGAGCGCTCCTGGCAGCGGTCGTGGCAGGGAGATGACGACTGGCGACTCGCTCGCGGCTACCTCGACGAGCCTTCGGCCTCGCAGCTCGTGCAG
>DAOOJE010000056.1:0-12195 GCA_035384965.1 Thermoanaerobaculaceae bacterium | reverse complement strand
CATGCCCGAACCCTCCCACTCCCCAGACCCCCGCGACTTTGACGGGAACCTGCGGCAGGGTGTCGCGGCAGGGCTGTCGCGACAGGACTGTCGGTTCCAACTGGCGCTTCCTCCGGAAGCAGCGAGGCAGAGCGTACTACCATTCGAGGGTGAAGACCTCATCTACCCCGTGCCCGACCCCGAGTTCCCGTTCCTCGGTGTGCACTTCACCCGCATGATCAAGGGCGGCGTCGAGGCCGGACCCAACGCGGTGCTGGCGTTCAAGCGCGAGGGGTACACCAGGACCTCGTTTTCGCTCCGCGACGCGGCGACGTTCGCCACGTACGGGGGGTTCTGGCGCATGGCGTCGAAGTACTGGCGGATGAGCCTCGGCGAGTTCCACCGCTCGTTCTCCAAGGCCGCGTTCGTGAAAGCGCTGCAAAAGCTGCTTCCCGAACTCGGCCCCGACGACGTGCACCCCTCGGGCGCCGGGGTGCGCGCCCAGGCGCTCGAGCCCTCCGGCAAGCTCGTCGACGACTTCCGCATCGTCGAGGCCGAGCGCATGGTGCACGTGCTCAACGCCCCCTCCCCCGCCGCCACCGCCTCGATCTCGATCGGCGAGTCGATCGCCGACATGGCCCGCGCCAACTTCGGGCTGGCGTAGCGCGCACCTCCGGCGGCGCGACCGGGACCCGGCGCGGGCAGCGACACGCGAAGTCATCGACGTGGCCGGGGTTCGAAGAAATGTGGGCTACCAGGGTCCGACCATTGTTTCCGGGCGCAGCCACTCGTCGAGCTGCGCGGGGGTGGCAAGCCCGAGCGCGAGCGCAGCCTCGCGGAGCGTGAGGCGCTCGGTGTGGGCCTTCCTGGCAATGCGCGCCGCGGCATCGTAGCCGATGTGCGGGGACAGCGCCGTGACCAGCATGAGCGAGCGCTCGACGTGCTCGGCGAGGCGCTCGCGGTCGACGTCCATGCCCGCGATGCAGTGGTCGGCGAAGCTGCGTGCGGCGTCGGCGAGCAGTCGGATCGACTGCAGCAGGTTGTGGATCATCACCGGCTTGTAGACGTTGAGCTGGAAGTGCCCGGAGGCGCCGGCGAAGGTGATCGCTGCGTGGTTGCCGAACACCTGAGCGCACACCATGGTGAGCGCCTCGCTTTGTGTGGGGTTCACCTTGCCCGGCATGATCGACGACCCGGGCTCGTTTTCGGGCAGCACCAGCTCCCCAAGGCCGGCGCGCGGCCCCGAAGCCAAGAACCGTACGTCGTTGGCGATCTTGTGCAGAGACACCGCCACCACGTTGAGGGCGCCGGAGGCCTCGACGATCGCATCGTGCCCAGCCAGCGCCTCGAAAAAGTTTTCCGCCGGCTCGAACGGCAGTCCCGTCAGCCTCGACAGCTCGGCCGCGAACGTCGAGGCGAAGCGCGGGTGGGCACCGAGCCCCGTCCCCACCGCAGTGCCCCCCTGGGCGACGCGCAGGAGGGCCGGCAACACCGCCTCCACGCGCCGCATGCCCTCGCGCACCTGGGCGGCCCAGCTGCCGATCTCCTGCCCCACCGTCATCGGCACCGCGTCCTGAGTGTGCGTGCGCCCGATCTTCAGCACGTCGCGAAATGTTTCTGCCTTGGCCTCGAGCGTGGCCAGCAGGTGCCCCAGCGCCGGCAGCAGGCGGCCGCGGATCTCGGTCACCGCGGCGACGTGCATGGCGGTGGGGAAGCTGTCGTTGGAGGACTGCCCGCGGTTGACGTGGTCGTTCGGGTGGACCGGCCGCTTCGCGCCGCGTTCCCCGCCGAGCAGCTCGCTGGCGCGGTTGGCGAGCACCTCGTTCATGTTCATGTTGGTCTGCGTGCCCGAGCCGGTCTGCCAGACCGAAAGCGGAAACTCCTCGTCCCAGCGCCCGTCCAGCACCTCGTCGGCCGCCGCGACGATCGCATCCCCGAGGCGCGGCTCGAGCTCGCCGAGCGCCACGTTGGCCAGCGCCGCCGCCTTCTTCTGCAGCGCCAAAGCGCAGATGAGCGGCCGCGGCATGCGCTCCTCGCCGATGCGAAAGTACCGCAGCGAACGCTGCGTCTGGGCACCCCACAGGCGCTCGGCCGGGACATCCACGGCCCCCAGGGAATCGGTCTCGATGCGGGTCGGCACTCGCATGCGGTCTCCAGTCTCCGCCCGTGGTTCAGTTCACGAGCTCCGGTATGACGCCCTCCGCCGCGAAATCGGTGACTAGCCCGGCAATGTGGTCGGCGAGGATCGTGCGCCGCAGGTTCTCGCTCGTGGTCTGGAGGAGGAGCTGGCGCTCCTCGGGGGCCATGTCGATGAGCAGCGCCACCCGGAACGAAAGCGGAGCCTCGCCCGCAGCCGGCACGAACACCGGCTTTCCGGTCTGCAGCTCGCCGAGCCTGGTGGCCAGCGCCAGCAAGCGCTCCCCGAGTGCCGTGTCGAGCACCTCGTCCTCGTCCATGAACGGCTCCACGACGGCCTCGAAGTACGGCAGGTCGTCGAAGACCTCGTGGATCTGTACCCGCTCTTCGCCCACGGTGAGGACGTCCATCCGGCCGTCGCCGTACTCCTCCAGCACGCGCTGCAGGCGCATCTTGCAGGCGATGACCGCGACAGCCTCGCCGGAGTGGTATGCGATCGCGAACGGCAACGGCCGGCCGTCTGCACCACCCTGCCGCACGCGGCCGAGCATGGCCTTGTACCGCTCCTCGAAGATGTGCAGCGGCACGACCTCGCCCGGCAACACCGCGATCGGCAGCGGGAACAGCGGCAGTCGCATCGAACCGGCCCCTCCGTCCGACGGCAAGCGTTCACGATTCGCCGGCATTCCCACCCACTCCACCCGCCCTGGCGCGGCCGGGGACGTCCGCGCCCATCTCGGAGGCGTCACGCACTCGCGAGCGCCGTCGCCACAAAGGTGGGCGCGACCTCCGTGCCGCGCCTCCGGCGCTCCCCACCGTCCTGCAAGGATTTGCGCTGGTCGTGGGCGTCGTCGAACTCTCTTCGGCCCGGTCCACGCCGGCGTCGACCTCCGGGTCCGGGTTTCCAGCGCGGGAAGCATCGAGCTCGCGGCGGGGTTTGCTCGAAGCGAGGAGGAGCCATGGCTTCGGACATCATCGATCGCGCAGCCGCGCACTTCGTGAAGCTGGTGGAGGAGCAGCTCGCCCGGGTCGAGCGGATGAAGCAGGCCGAGCCGCCGGTGGACTTCGCGGCGACCAGGCCGATCAAAGTGGGGATCTGCTTCGGGGACGGGATCGGCCCCATCATCTCCAGGCAGACGATGCGGGTGCTCGATCACCTTTTGGCCGGCGAGATCGCCGAGGGCAAGGTCGAGCTGCGGACCATCGAGGGTCTCACGATCGAAAACCGCGTCGCCCACCTCAAGGCGATCCCTGACGATGTCCTCGACGAACTCAGGGCCTGCCACGTCATCCTCAAGGCGCCCACCACCACCCCCGAAAAGGGCGGGCCGTACCCCAACATCGAGAGCGCCAACGTGGCGATGCGCCGCGCTCTCGACCTGTACGCCAACGTGCGTCCGGTCAAGGTGCCGAAGGAAGGCATCGACTGGGTCATCTTCCGCGAGAACACCGAGGGCGCGTACATTCTGGGCTCGAAGGGGATCGCCGTCACCGACGACCTCGCCTTCGACTTCACCGCCGTCACTCGCCAGGGGTGCGAACGCATCATCCGCATGGCGTTCGAGTACGCGAAGGCCAACGGCATCGACAGGGTCACCGTGGTGACCAAGGCCAACGTGATCAAGACCACCGACGGGCTGTTCCTGGAGGTGGCCGAAGAGATCGCCAGGGAGTACCCCGGCATCACGTGGGACGCCTGGTACATCGACATCATGACCGCGAAGCTCATCGACCCCAAGCGGCGCACCCAGTTCCGCGTCATGGTGATGCCGAACCTGTACGGCGACATCCTCTCGGACGAGGCCGCCGAGTTCCAGGGCGGCGTCGGCACCGCCGGCTCGGCCAACATCGGCAGCCGGTACGCGATGTTCGAGGCGATCCACGGCTCGGCTCCGCGCATGATCGAGGAGGGGCGCGGCGACTACGCCGACCCGGCCTCGCTCATGCGCGCCGCCGCGATGATGCTGCGGCACATCGGTTCGGGCGCCAAGGCCGACCGACTCGACCAGGCGCTCGACGTCTGCACCATGCTCGAGAAGAGGGTCCACGTCACCGGCCGCAGCTCGGGCGCCACCGCCGCCGCGTTCACCGATTACGTGCTCGCGACGCTCGACGAACCCGATCTTCCCGCCCGCCACGCGGCGCTGCTACGCTGACCCTGGAGGACCGATGATCACCACCCCCCGCCTGGACGTCTTCGGCGTGCGGCGCCGGATCGAGACTGCCTCGGGTCCGGTCGAGATTTACTCGCTGCCGACCCTGCAGTCGCGCGGCTTCGCCGTCGACCGCCTGCCGTTCTCGCTCAAGGTGCTGCTCGAGGCGCTGCTGCGCAGTTGCAACAACGCCGACGTGACCACCGACGACGTGGTCAACCTCGCGCGCTGGGACGCTGCGCACCCGGCCGAGGTGGAGATCCCGTTCAAGCCGGCGCGCGTGGTGCTGCAGGACTTCACCGGCGTGCCGGCGGTGGTGGACCTGGCGGCGATGCGCTCGGCGATCGCCCGCCTGGGCGGCGATCCGCGCCGTATCGAGCCGCTCATCCCGGCCGAGCTGGTCGTCGACCATTCCGTGCAGGTGGACGTGTACGGCGTCCCCGAGGCGCTGCGGGACAACATGCGGCTGGAATTCGAGCGCAACCGCGAGCGCTACGAACTGCTCAAGTGGGGGCAGCAGGCGTTCGAGACGTTCAAGGTGGTGCCGCCCGGCGTCGGCATCGTGCACCAGGTCAACCTCGAGCTGCTGGCACGCGGCGTCTTCGCCGTCCCGGACGGCAACGGTCGCCTGGCCTATTTCGACTCGCTCGTGGGCGCCGACTCGCACACCACCATGATCAACGGCCTCGGCATCGTCGGCTGGGGCGTGGGCGGCATCGAGGCCGAAGCGGCGATGCTCGGCCAGCCGCTGTACATGCTGCTGCCGGAAGTGGTGGGCGTGCGCGTGCGGGGCGCCCTGCAGCCCGGCGCCACCGCCACCGACATCGCCCTTGCGGTCACACAGATGCTGCGCAAGCACGGTGTCGTCAACAAGTTCGTGGAGTTCTTCGGGCCGGGGCTTTCGGCCATGACGCTGCCCGACCGCGCCACCATCGCCAACATGGCGCCCGAGTACGGCGCCACCATGGGGTTCTTCCCGCTCGACGCCGAGTCGCTGCGCTACCTCGCGACGTCCGGGCGCACCCCCGAGCACGTGGACCTCGTGGAGCGCGTGGCGAGAGCACAGGGGGTGTTCCGCACCGACCTCACCCCCGACCCCGAGTTCACCACCGTGCTCGAGCTCGACCTCGGCGCGATCGAGCCCAGCCTCGCCGGCCCCAAGCGCCCGCAGGACCGGGTGCGGCTGTCCGATGTCAAGTCGAATTTCGCTGCGGCGCTGTCGGCGCCGGCCGACAGGCGCGGTTTCGGGTTGCCCGAGTCGGCGCTCGCCACCACCGTGGCCGGTCCCGACGGCACCGTGCTGCGCCACGGCAGCGTCGTCATCGCCGCCATCACCTCCTGCACCAACACGTCCAACCCTTCGGTGATGCTGGGCGCCGGCCTCCTCGCCAGGAGGGCCGTCGAGCGCGGGCTTGCCGTCCCGAGCCATGTCAAGACGAGCCTCGCGCCGGGTTCGCGCGTGGTCACCGACTACCTCGACCGCGCCGGCCTCACCCCCTACCTCGAGCGGCTCGGTTTCCACACCGTCGGCTACGGCTGCACGACCTGCATCGGCAACTCCGGCCCGCTCCCCGAGCCCGTCGCCGCCGCCGTCCGCGAGGGCGACCTGGTGGCCGCCGCCGTGCTGTCCGGCAACCGCAACTTCGAGGGCCGCATCAACCCCCTCACCCGCGCCAACTACCTCGCCTCGCCCCCGCTTGTCGTCGCCTACGCCCTGGCCGGCACCGTCGATCTCGACCTCACCACCGAGCCGCTGGGCACCGGCCGCGACGGGCAGCCGGTGTTCCTGCGCGACCTCTGGCCGAGCCCCGAGGAGCTACAGGCCGTGCTGGGCGCCGCCGAGGACCCCGACGCCTACCGCCGCCTGTACGCCGACCTCAACGCCTTCAACCCCGACTGGAACGCCGTGGCCACCGCCGAGGGGCTCCTGTACGACTGGAAAACCGATTCGACGTACATCCAGGAGCCGCCGTTTTTCGTCGACCTGCCCGCCGAGCCGGGACCGATGGCTTCCATCGAGGGGGCGCGGGCGCTCGCCGTGCTGGGCGACTCGGTGACCACCGACCACATCTCCCCCGCCGGCTCGATCGCCATCGCCAGCCCCGCCGGGCAGTACCTCGTGGGGCTCGGCGTCGACCCCGCCGATTTCAACTCCTACGGCGCCCGCCGCGGCAACGACCGCGTCATGGTGCGCGGCACCTTCGCCAACATCCGCCTGCGCAACGCGCTGGCCGGCGGCAAGGAAGGCTGGCACACCGTGCACCTCCCCTCCGGCGAGCCGATGTCGATTTACGACGCGGCGATGCGCTATCGCAGCGAGGGCACCCCGCTCGTCGTGCTCGCCGGCAAGGAGTACGGCACCGGTTCCTCCCGCGACTGGGCCGCCAAGGGCACGCTGCTGCTCGGCGTACGGGCCGTCCTCGCCGAGAGCTTCGAGCGCATCCACCGCTCCAACCTCGTCGGCATGGGCGTGCTGCCGCTGCAGTACCTGCCGGGCGAGTCGGCGGCAACCCTCGGCCTCGACGGCCGCGAGCGCTTCGCCGTCGCCCTGCCCGCCGATCTGCGCCCGCGCCAGGAGGTCGAGGTCACGGCCACCGCCGACGACGGGACGCTCAAGGTGTTCCGCGCGCTCGTGCGAATCGACACCCCGATCGAGGTCGAGTACTACCGGCACGGGGGGATCCTCCCCTACGTCCTGCGCCAGATGATGAAGTAGCCTTCCGTCCGAGTGCGCCGCAAGTCTCCGACCGGCATCGTTTGCGGGGGGTCCCGCGGCCGCTCCAGCCACCAACCCGGCCGCTACTGCCCCCCGATCCCCCCAACTCGGCCGGAGTGAATCCGGCCTCGCTCGGCGTTGCGCTTCGCGCCTAGCATCCGGCCGAATCCGGGCGGCGCCGCTGCCGCGGGCAGAGACTCGCCGGCTGGCCTGTCGGGATCCTTGAGATGCAATGTCAGGGACCGATCTATTGTGTTTATCAAGTACCTATCCGGTCTACCCCACACCCATGAGGTCTATCCGACAACGATCCGATCACCCCTCAGGTGCCCACCCGACCAGTCTTGGAGCACAAAGCCGTCAGTAACACCAGGCACACCACGGCGGGCAATAGCCGAAGCCGCCAGTCTTGCAGTCATCGTCAATGTCGTTGAATGGGTTTGGGTCCCACCCTCCCGCCCCTCCCCCGCCCCCACCCCAGGGGTTGTCATCGCAGAGTGCCGAGGTTCCGCAGGTGTAACCGTCCGCCTGGTTGCCTTGGATAATGCATTGGTCGAGGAGGCCATAGACAAAAGTCCACTGATTCGCACACCAGTTGCATTGGTCGCACGACAGGTCGGATGTGCAGCAGTTGGCCTGCGATATTCCCTGATCGTTCTCGGTCTCGTAGCAGTCCTCGCACCAATCTGCGGTCGCGAGCGCCGAGGATACGACCAGACTCAACAGCGCTACGACCGCAACCCCAAAGCCAGTCACCTGACGTCTCTCCATTCCGCTCTCCTTTTCTTACCCGTTCCTTCGGCGAACTAGGGCTCCACGCCTTCCGGATCGTGAGGGGCCTCCTCTGCCATCAACTCGACTGTCACGCCAGGGCTCACAACAGCTCGATCAAGTGCTCCTAGGGTCGGTCCCTGGCCAAGGCTCAGCATGTACAGATCGCCCAACGTGCGGGGCAGCACAACTGCCCAGTCCCCTGCGGAAATCGGACCAATCGGGATTGGGAACACTTGGGTGCCGGCGCTATGGTGGGTCAGCGACCTGAGGTGACCTCGGCTCGTGAGGAGCCGCATCGGGATGAACGCTCCATCTGGCCGAACCAAGGCCAGGTCGAGGTACGCCCGCGTCTGCCAGAGAGTCTCCGAGACGAGGAGCGTCATCCCGCCCACGTGCTCCGGCAAGGTCACTATCACGCCGTCCCTCAGCAACTGGCGAACCGCAAACCAGGCACCGCCGTGCCGGCGTCCAGCCAGCACCGCACCGACGCTTGCCGCCAGCTGGGCATCCTGAACCCCAAGCACGAGGTCGACGACACCGTCAGCGCCTGCCGTCCACGGGTACCTCAACGGCATCGGCAGGTGCGATGGGCTCGCTGACGGTACGATGCACGTGCCCTCGCCGGCAACGGGGTTGCCGCCCGAATCGCGCAACATCAACCGGAGCTGAACTTGATTGATCATCAGCCGCAACCCGGCGACATCTCCCTCGGCTGGCACGGTGACATCGAGGCGATCCGACAAAGAACGTCCCAGCTTGGCTGTGACGTCCCATCGACCGGGCTGCAGGCTATCGAGGACGAAGACGCCATCAGCTCCTGCGGTTGCAGATACCCAGACCGCTGCATTTGGTGAGCCGTCCTCAACCGCAGTTGGAAGGTACGCATCGATCCGGGCCCGTGGGGCAGGCATGTCCGAGCCATCAACCACGATCCCGCGAATGCTGCCACTGGGAACGCGAATCAGCAGCTCCCCACTGGGGTCAGCCAGGTCGACAGTACCTGCCTGCCATTGGGGACCTCCCGCCCCGCTCACTAGGGCTAGGTATCGCCCCAACTCCGCAACCGAGACCACGAACCGCCCCTCCTCGTCGATCTCACAACGGACCGACTGCCCAGTTGGGTGAGTCGGCGAGACCGGCCGCAGCTCCAGCATGCCAGAGACGGGCTGTCCCCGGCGGACGACCTGTCCCTTGAAAGTGAACGACTGCACTTCGAGTTCGACATCGCTCAACTCTCCCGGCTGAACTAGGATTCGCTCCTGGGCGAGGCTCGCTGCGCCTTTTCCGGCTCCGACCACAACCCTGATCTGCCACACGCCAGGTGGAAGCTCCGCGAACTCCGCCACACCCGAGCGATCCAAGGCTGCCTTGAGCGCCCCGCCTCCGTAGGGGCCTGCTGCGCCTTCCTCGGCCACCGCCAGGACGGAAAGCGAGGAGGTGGTTGTCTCCTGACCGCTCTTGACTCGGACTCTCAGCGACGCTGGCACGGGAATCTCGAGCGGGTCCAGGACAACCTCGCTTCCTGGTTCCACCTCCACCGTCCCTGTGAAGATGGGCAAACGGCCCCGGCGGCTGACACGAAGGACGTGCCGGCCTATCGGTACAGCCGGCAGCCTCACCCACCCCTGAGCGTCGCTCGCCTCTCCTTCGTTCCAATGCGCCTCAGGTCTTGCGAAGCTGTCCCGAACAGCCGCCTTCGCCTCATCCTCCGCGACGACACCCACCCGTGCACCGGCAACGGCACTCCCGTCCTTCCCGTCAACGAGGCGCGCCGTGATGCTCCCGCCCGGAGTGAGTACAACCAGCCCCACAGCGGCTGCCTCGCCGGAAACGAGGGTGCGCTGCGACAGCTTCGAGGGAGCAAACCCCTGTGCCGCCAGGGTGACTTCTATGCATCCGGAGGGAATCAGAGCCTTCCATTTCCCGTCCCCAGTGATGGCGAACGGGACGGTTGCCAACCGCACCGCCCCAGCTCGCGGGGCACAGGCACCAACGTGGAGCCAACCCCAGGTTGGAAGCCTGTGGTCCGCGGGCACCTGCACGAAGCCACTCAACTCACCGGCCGGAAAAAGCTGCAACGGGGCGCCGACCGCCTCCGTGCACAGGTCCTGCGAGGCGACAGCCGCCACCCGGCCCTTGGAGTCCGAGACTGTTAGGAATCGGCCCACACCGCACACGTCCTGAAGCTCGGCTTCCAACCCATCGAGCCCCTCGCTCCAAGCGACCGTGATGCCTGTTGCTACCCCGGCCTCCCACACCGCGACTGACATCTCCTCGGGAGGGGTCTGGGGGTTGGAGATCGTCACTCGCACCCCGTTGGCCGGGCGTTTGACGTCCTGCACCCGGCTAGTCTTGAGGCGCCGCTCAATCCTCTCAGTGCGACCACCGCCCACCCACACCTGCGCGATCATGCGCGATCCTCCGGCTTCACCTGCCCTTCGCAGGCCAACACTGTAAAATCCATCCGGCAAGGTCGGCCAGCGAGCAAACCCGTTCTCGTCCAGCTCTAAGCGAAGAAGGTAAGGTGGCAGCGCTTGGTAGCCGGCAGGTCGCAGCGCACCACCCGGCAGCAGCTCGACAGCACAACCGTCGCACTCGCCAGGATCGCGACGAATCCTCACCTCGAGTGAACCGCCGCCTATCTCCAGACGAAGCGGGGCAAGGGACTCTCCAAGACCAACGTTCGGACGGTAGAGCGGAGCGAATCCCTCCGCTTCGACCCAAAGAGCGGACCTACCCGCCACGGGCAGCCGCAGCTCGAATCGGCCCGACCGATCGGTAGTCGTCCACAGCGGCCGAATCACCAGAGGCTCCGCCAATGGGGTCACCTTGTAGGCGGTCCCGCCAGCCAGTGCCCTCGCGACGCCCACCCGCGCACCTGCGACCGGGCCACCGTCTCTCGCCGACACCACGACCCCAGAAACCGGCACAAGGGCGCCGTGCTGGCAGACCAGCTCGCCCTTCCCGCCTGCAGCGAGCTCGATGGCCTGTGAGAGGTCTGACGCCAGGCCATCGGCAGCACAGAAAGCCCGGTACTTCCCTGGCGGCAGCTTGAAGGAGGGGCCTTCCGCCCCGGGCTCGCTGATCCGTTCGTCGACAGGCGTGGACCAACGCGACGCCTCACCCAGGATCGCGACATATCGGCGGGACGTGACGAGATCCCCTTTCGGTCCAACGGCCTGAACAACCAGTGCCACGGGGTCTGTCTGGTTTTCAGGCGGTTGGGCTGCCGGCAGCGACAGGCACGGCCGCGACAAGCTCGCGAGCAGAAGACTCACAACCATGCGCACTCCCCAGTTGCAGCAGACAACCTTGGATTTCGTCATGGGTCGCGATGCTAGCCCCCCCCCCCCGCGCCCTGTCAAGCCTCTGATCGGTACCTGATCGGTACCTGACCGATCGGTGTGGATCAGGTACCCGTCGCACGGGTGTTCCGCCGTGCAGGGCTTCGCACCCACATGACCTACTAGCTCACTCACCTTCTCGGCGAGGTGTGTCACGCCCACTTGGCCTCGTCCCTTGACTCGACCAACCTACTCATGGCCGGGACGCTGCGCACCCGGCCGAGGTGGAGATTCCGTTCAAGCCGGCTCCCGTGGTGCTGCAGGACTTCACCGGCGTGCCGGCGGCGGTGGACTCGGCGGCGATGCGCTCGGCCGTCACCAGGGTGGGCAGGCGGGTCCGGACCAACGCCCGCACCTCCGCCGGTGTCAAGGGAACACCCTCGATCTGGTGCCGCTCCCCTCCCAGTCCACAAATGGCAGCCGGGCGTGGGCATCGCCCGCGGGGAACAGGCAGAAGGCGCAGATGCGCGCCTGCCAGCGGAAGCGCTCGATCCGCTCGTGGGCACAGAAGTGGTGCGGCTCGGAGCGGAAGTGCGAGGTCTTGATCTCCTCCACCACCGAACGGCCGCGGTCCGGGCCATAGAGCCCGTGGACGCGACCGACAATGCGGAGCTTCCAGCCGTCCACCTCGATCATGGTGTCCGCCGGTGCTTCGGGGGTGAAGGCAGCATCCTCGCTGCGGCGCCGCCCCTGCACGATGCGATGCAGCTCGGCTCCGACGCCGAGCCGGTTGCCGCCCTTGCACCACCCGCGTGCCGTCGTCGCCTATGGCAAGAGGTCGTGCACCGGTCAGCGCACTGTCTGCGCCCGGAGATCGCTCCGTACCGTCAGCTCAGGATTCCGCTCCGGCGCTGCCGGGTGGCGAGCTGGTATCCTGGAACGTACAGGGGCGAGTCCGGGGAAGATGCAGTCCGGGACAGGCGTTGACCTCTCGTGATCCGAACGGGGAGGATGCTGCGCGTTCCGGAAATTCTGGCCTCTTCGTTCCAGGAATTGTGGCGGGTTCTGATGCGGTGTCAAGGGGTGGGGCGGGGAGGTGCAGGTTCCCGTCAAAGTCGCGGGGGTCTGGGGAGTGGGAGGGTTCGGGTATGTG
>DAOOJE010000055.1:0-13556 GCA_035384965.1 Thermoanaerobaculaceae bacterium | reverse complement strand
CGGTCGTCGGTGGCCGGCCGTGGGCCTCCGACCCACGGGTTGCTGCCGGCGGCCTTCCACGCCCTCCCGCTGCTTTCCCCGCTCACCCCCGTTTCGGGGGCGGAAAGGGACCGCAGGGCCGCAGCCGCGCCGATGGGCGGGGGAAGGCCTTCGACTCTCGACCGGGCGGGCGGAGCGGCGCCGATGGGCAAAAAGTGGCGGCCCGGGGAAACCCCGGGCCGCGTGGGCGATACGGGTACTGCAAGTGGTCAGCTTCCCGGCAGGTAGGGGATGTCGAAGGCGACGACCAGCCAGACGGCGAGCTGGGCCCGGGTGATGTACTCGGCGGGGCAGAACCTGGCCACGTCGCAACCGCCGGTGATGCCGGCGTTGTAGATCGCCTCGATGAACCCCTCGGCCCACTGGAACTCGGTGCCGTGCACGTCGATGAAGTACCCGACCGGCGGATTGACCGGCGGGATGCCGCTGCCGGCGGTGATGAACACCGCCATCTGTGCGCGGCTCACGAGGTCGTTCGGGCAGTAGTACCGCTCGCCGTCGCCGCCCACGGCGCACCCGGCCACCACCCCGTCGCGGTAGAGCTGCTCGACGAAGTCGGCCGTGCGGTCGGTGTCGGAAACCGGCACGTCGACGAAGATGCCGGTGGCTGGCGGCGGGCTGTACAGCGGGCCGTGCATGGCACGAACCATGAGGATCGCCATCTCGGCCCGGGTCACCTCGTTGTCGGGGCAGAAGTTGCCGAAGCCGCAGCCGCGCGACACGCGCGCCCCGGCGAGGGCGTGGATGAACGGGTCGGCCCAGTGCTCGTCGGGCACGTCCAGGAACGCGATGGTGTAGTTGACCGGGACGGTCGTGGGCCGGAACGGCTCGGTGCCGGCGACGATGAGTTCGCCCCTGTGCAGCCCCGGCCACTGCTGCGCCGTGATGAAGTCGAGGAGCACGCTGGCCGAGGCTCCGCCCGACAGGTTGCCGGCGGCGGGGGTCTCGTCGAGCCACGGAACGTCCCCGATACAGGTCTGGGGTTCGCCGCTCGGGCCGACCAGCACGCGGGTCGTGACCTGGTTGACGGCGTAGTAGTTGCCGTCACAGCCGATTTCGAGGCCGGCCTGCTCGTAGCTGCCCATGCCGGCGAGCTTGTGGGCGCGGAGGAGGGCGTAGCCGTCGTTGGTGTCGAGCACCAGGAAGTCCGCGGCGGCGTCGGTGTTGAGCAGCACGAAGAGGTGGCCGGTCCCGGGGTTGTAGGCGAGACCGGAGATCGGCAGCCCGAGTGCGACGTTTTCCAGGATCGTCCCGTCGCGGTCGAAGCGCTTGATCCTGCCGTCCGTCCACGACCCGGCGAAGAAGGTGTCGGTGAACGGGTCGTACGCGAGGCCGCGCTCGGAGGTCCCGAACGCGGGACAGATCTTGTTACCCGTGCTTGTCTTCGTGGCAGGGTCCATCTCGTAGATGCAGTTGTCGAGGCCGACCAGCACCTGCCAGAGCTTCTGGTTGACCGGGTCGTACGCCATGTCGGCGGCCCAGTTCGGAAGCGGGCACCAGGAGGTGGTGTCGATGGTGTCGCCTGTCGGCGTGCCGTCGAGGAGGAAGCGGTAATTCACGTTGTCCTCGTCGCCGATCCAGGCCGACGAGGTGGAGGTGTCGAGCCCGATCCCCCACGGCCATGACAGGCCGGTGTCGAAGTCGAAGGCGGCGTCGGGCACGAGCGGCTCGACGGCGGGGAAGGAGAGCTCGGGGACGGGCGCCGCGGCCGACGAGCGATCGGCGGCACGCTCGGTCGGGACGCTCCACGTCGGGCCCTGCACGGCCGCCCGCGGCCAGATCGGATCGCGGCTGCGCTCGAACAGGCGGTAACCGATGTCGAGTGGGCTGTCGTTGGTGACGGTGAGGGTGGTCTGGCCGGAGGAGAAGATCGGCACCCGCATGTTGATCGGCGTGGGCGTGACGAGCACTTGGCCGACGCTCACGAGCGTGGTCGCCGTGTTGTTCGCAAGGTCGGGATCGAACGTGTCGCTGCTGAAGGTGGAGGTGAACGAGTAGCTGCCGCTGGCGGCCAGCAGCACTTCGACGTTCATCGCCACGCTGCCGCCGGCGGGCACGGTGCCGAACGGGCAGGCGACGTCCTGGCCGACGAGCGTGCACCCCGCGCCGGGGTTGACGAGGCCCGTGCTGGCCCCCGTCGGCACGGTGATGGTGAGCCAGGCGTTGGCCGCGTCGGCCGGGCCGAGGTTCGTGGCCTCGGCCTGGAAGAGGAACCACTGGCCGGGAGCGGCGGGAGTCGGCGACGCCCCGGCCTGGGTGATGGCGAGGTCAGCGGAGGGTTGGACCGTCGTCTGCTGGGTGTCGGAGTTGTTGGCCGGCACCGGGTCCGCCAGCGGGCAGGCCACGGTGGCGGTGTTGGTGAGCGTCGTTCCCGCCACCGGTGCGGTGACGGTGATCGTGATGTCGGGCGCCGGCCCGACGGCGAGCGCCGGGCGGGTGCACGTCACGGTACCGGACAGGTGGCTGCAGCTCCAGCCCGTGCCGGAGGCGGTGCCGAAGGCGACGCCGGCCGGCAGGGTGTCGGTCACGGTGACGTCGAACGCCGGCGCCGGGCCGTTGTTGGCGACGGCGAGCGTGTAAGTGAGCGCGCCACCGCTCAGTATCGGGTCGGGCGAGTCGGTCTTGGTGATCGAAAGGTCGGCCTCGTCGAGGTCGTCCGGCAGGCCGTTGGCGTTGCCGTCGGTCACCAGGTAGAGCACCAGGCCGTCGTGGTCGGAGCCGCGCAGGAGGGTCGAGCCGTCGTAGAGGAACTGCTCGGCGGCGTCGGCGTTGCCGCGGCCGAACGCCATGCCGCGCGCCCAGGTGTCGGTGGCCTGGGTCGTGAGGGCGTGGTCGATGACCTGGCTCGTGCCCTCGTGGACGTACGAGTAGCGGTCGGCGGCCGGGACGGTCAGGACCTGCCTGGTAAGCACCGGGGTGGTGATGGGGGGCGCCCACACGAGGTTGTCGGCCTGCACCGCATCGCCGACGATTTGGCCGATGAGGTCGACGTAGCCGTCGGTGAACTCGTAGGCGTTGTAGTCGCCGACCAGCACAAACGGGGTGGCGGGGTTGGCGGTCTGGTACGTCTGCACCATCTGGGCGATCGACTGCGCCTGCGCGAGCCGCTTCTGGCGCACGCGGTTGCCCTCGGGGTCGGGGGCGTCGATGTTGAGCAACGAGCGGGTGTGGTTGACCATCACCGCGAAGTGGAACGGGGCGCCGTTGCCGGTCCAGTCGCCCTCGAGCAGCAGCGGCGGACGGTCGTGCAGCAGGCTGCCGTCAAGCGGGAAGATCTCGTCGGCGCCGAGCTGGGTGATGACCACGTTGGTCACGGTGTCGCGCACGAGGAACCCGACGTCGATACCGGACCTGTCGACCGGCCCCAGGTACGCAGTGTACGTGAGGCTCGGGTCGTCGGCGTGGATCCGGTTTGCGAGGCCTTGCAGCGTGGCGAGGTTCTCCACTTCCGCCACACCCAGGACGTCCGGCGCGCCGAGCACGGTGCGGATGTACGCCGAGTGCTTGGCGCTGCGCGTGGCATAATCGGCGGACGCGCTGTTGTAGTTGAGGAGGTTGAGCGAGCCGACCGTCATCTCGAACGGGTTGCGCGCACGCACCGCCCGCGGCAGCGCCGGGGGCGTGCCGAACGTCAGCCCGGTGGGCCACAGCTCCCACCCCGAGAACTCGTAGGCGAGAACGCCGGTCGCGGTGAACGGCGTGCCTGGAGGCATGACCGCGCTGGGGAGCCCCAGGCGGTCGGCATCCAGCTCGAAGACCTCGGGGTTGCCGTCCCACACCGGCAGACCCGGCAGCCCGGGGAACTTGATCCCCGGTTCGCGGAACGGCCGGTTGGGGCTCGCGACCGCGTACATCTCGGCGAACGGGTCGCTGCCGAAGCGCTGGTTGGGTCCGGAGACCATGCCGTTGGCGACGTGGATGAGCATCCCTTCCCAGCACTCGTACTCGATCGCGCACGAGGGCGGCGGCGGGTTACCGGGGTCGTTGTCCGGCCGCGTGGCGTCGAAGACGATCGCAGTCGGCATCGGCGCGCCGGTCGCCACCGTCGTCACCGTCGGGAAAGTGATTTCGGTGAAGTTGAAGTACTCCTTGACCTCGCCCGTGACGTCGACGACGTCACCCACGCTCACGGTCGGAGCGCTCGCGGTGTACACGAAAACGCCGTTGGAGGTGTCGGGGTCGTTGTCGTCACGGGCGTCGGGGGTCTGGACGAAGAAGCCGTCCGCGGCCAGCGCGGTGACCACGTTGCCGCTCGTGGTCACGTACTGACCCACGTACGGGGAAACCAGCCCCGGTCCCTGGATGTCGTAGATCTCCGCCACAATCGGGGTGATGGTGCAGCCGGAGAACGGGTAGCCGGTGAGCAGCTTGCCGGGGGAGAAGCGCGCGCCTCCGGCGCCCGGGGCGGTGGTGTGCTGGACGAACGAGCCGGTGAAATCGGGCGAACGGGTGAGCGACTGGTCGTTGCCGCCCTCGGCCCCGTAGGTGGTGGTGGCCACGGTCGCGGTCCCGAGGCGCAGGGTGACGGTGTCCCCGCCGTTGTTGAGACCCAGCGCGCCGGTCGAGGCGGTCTGCACGACCGAGCCGCCGAAGACGCCGGTCGGGGTGCCGCCGCCGAACACCACGACGCTGCAGTTGTTGGCCACGATCGTGCCGGCCGGGAAGACGTGCCGGAGTTGGGCGGCGTCGGACAGCGTCCACCCGGAGATGTCCACGTCCGCTCCGGTGTTGTTGACGATCTCCACGAACTCGTCGTCCGACGAGTTGGTGACGCCGTCCCCGTTGGCGTCGCCCGCGGCGCCGCTCGCCGGGTCGGCGAGGATCTCGTTGATGATCAGCGCCGGCGGGAGGTCATCGTTCTGGATCGTGCCGATCCCTTGCCCCTTGCTCACGGTCGCGCCCGTGACGTTGGTGACGTTGACGTAGAACGTCTCGTCGGGTTCGACGGCGGTGTCGCCGTTGACCGTGACGTTGAAGGTGTACGAGGTGCCGCCCTCGGCGATGGTGGCGCCGATGGCCGAGCCGGCCGCGTAGTCGTTGTCCGCCACGGTGGCGGTGCCGTCGGCGGTGGCGATGTCGAAGCTCACACCGCCCGCCAGGGCCGGGGACGAGAGGCTGACCGTGAAAGCGAACGTGGTCGTGCCGGCGCTACCCTCCAGTTGCGCCACATCGTCGATCGACAGCGCCGGGACCACGCCGTCGTCGTTGAGAATCGTGCCGACGCCCTGGTCGTTCGCCACCGTGGCGCCGGTGACGTTGGTGACGTTGACGTAGAACGTCTCGTCGGGTTCGACGGCGGTGTCGCCGTTGACCGTGACGTTGAAGGTGTACGAGGTGCCGCCCTCGGCGATGGTGGCGCCGATGGCCGAGCCGGCCGCGTAGTCGTTGTCCGCCACGGTGGCGGTGCCGTCGGCGGTGGCGATGTCGAAGCTCACACCGCCTGCCAGGGCCGGGGACGAGAGGCTGACCGTGAAAGCGAACGTGGTCGTGCCGCTATTGCCCTCATTCTGCGCCACGCTGTTGATCGAGAGGGAGGGGTTCAACGCGACATCGGACGCCGTGACCGAGAGGTCGTCGAGGCCGAGCCCGTGGTCGTTGCCGGCGTCGTTGACGTCGTACCAGCGCAGCCAGACCTCCTGGTCGGGCAGGACCACGAGCGTGATCGTCGCGCTGAGAGCCACGCGGTTGGCCGCCGCGTTCCCGTCCAGCGCGCCGGCTGTGCTCGTGGCGATTGGACCGGTGAAGTCCAGGGTGTCGAAGTTGGTCCATGTACCCCCGGTGATCGAGCCTGGCGCGCCGACCTGGTACTGGAATTCGAGCTTGTGCTGTGTCGTGTTGCCGCCGTTGCGCCACTGCTCGCCCGTGTACGAGACGGCCAGCGCGTTGATCTGCGCACCGGTGTTGTTGACGAAGCGCACGCCGTAGTAGATGGTTTGCGGCGTCCCCGACGACACCGAGCCGAGCGCCCGCTCGCTGGCTCCCGTCGAGCCGAAGGAGTAGAGCGCTCCGGTGTTCGAACCGCCGTTGTCGGCGCGGTACGTCGAGAGCGTGCCCGCCTGTTGCGCCGCATACCACCCGAGGAGCGTGGTGTTATTGACCCACGGATTGCTGGTCCCACTGTTGGCCAGCGAATTGAAGTCCTGCGTGTACGGAGTGCCGAAAGCCGATATCGGCACCTGCGCCGGAGCCGGCGAAACGAAGGCTGTGAGCGCAGCCACGAGCGCAAAGGCGATCCAGATCCTCGAATTCCTCATTGCTGACCTCCCGGTCGGCGCCGGCATGCCCGCGGCGGGGGCCCGGCCTTGCAGTCTCCGTCGCTCGGTCGGCGAACGGGCTGGAGGAGGGCGCGGCCGACGGTGGGCGGCACCATGGCGAGGCACCTTATAGCGCACGCCCGAGAGGATGGGAAGCGATCCGGGTGACGACGCGGTGAAGGGCCGACGCTACAATGGGCCGGCCCGGCGCGGCAGGCAGGGCACGTCCGAGCACCGGCACGGGGCCGAGAGGAGGCGCGCATGAAAGTGCATCGACGGATTGTGGAGTTCGGGGTCGCTCTCGTGGTGCTGGCCGGTTCCGCGGCCCGAGGGGACGAGCTGGCCGCGCGGCTCAAGCAGCGAGTCGGAGAGGTGCTGGCCGGCGAACGGCCGCTGGCCGAGGTGCGCCTCGAGCTCGTGTGGTCCAAGCCGGATCGGCGTGCCCTTCTGGTCCTGGGGTCGGGCGTCGGCGTCTGGAACCTCGAGCGGCAGTTCAAGGCGAGCGAAAAGGACGTGCGAGCCGCTCTCGAGATCCTGCGCGGCGGCGGGTACTTCGAGATGGACGAGCAACCGCGGCCGAACCGGGCGGCGGGGCGGCAGCCGCAGGGGCCGCGGGTGCTGCGCGCCGTGGTGCTGCGGGTCGGCGACCTCGAGCGCTCGGTGTCGCAGACCGACCGCGTCGAGCCGCTGCCGGCTCTCGAGACGATGATGGGCGAAGTGTTCAAGCTCTTCGAAAAGACTGCCGCGAAGGGTGTCGAGGCGGCCAGCCTGGAGGACGGCCTGACCAAGGTCGCGAGCGGCGCTCTGGCGCCGGAGGTGCTGGAAGTCGTGGTCAACCAGCCGCCGGTGCCGGCGGCGGCCGGAAACCCCGCCGAGGACGGCCTGATCCTCGTGGTCAGAGAAGGTGTCGTGACGATGACGGTCCAGCCGGCGAACGGCGAGCCGCTGCGGGAGGTCAGACAGGCCGTGCCGGCCGAGCGGCTGCGCGGACTCGCAAAGGCGGCTCGCGAGGCGGGCGTGGCCGCCATGCCGGTCAATCTCTATCGCCAGCGCTACGCCGACGTGAAGGTCGCGGTGCTGCGCCAGGGCGTGCAGGTGCAGGCCCGCCAGTTCGCCGGCATGGACCCCGGCGCGCACCGCGTGCAACAGGAGGCGCTGGAACGTTTCATCGGGGCGGTCCTGGCCCTGCGCGGCTCGACGGGCGGAGGCGAGTAGCGCGCCGGGGCGACCCAGGGCGAAGGTCGGCGTCGCCCCCAGAGCAGCGTCAGAGACCGCGGCACAATCTGAAATACGTCGTGCGATTGCCATCGGCGGACAGGGACTCGGCGGGCCGCGCCTCGCCTCGCGCCTGCGCCGGCGGGAGCCTTGACTCTGTCGCCAGCCGAGCTATGCTGGCGGACGTGAAACCATCGGCGAGCCCCCGCAGCTCCGGGCGCGCAGCTTCCGTGAGCCGCACGACGCTGCGGATGGGGGTATGCCGTCAACTCTTTGAGTCCAAGAATCAGCTCGACCGCGCCGTGGCGACGGCGTGGCTGCTGGGGAGGTCACCGCCGATGCCGCCGTGATGGAAATGGAGCGTGTGTCCACGTAGGGGCATTGAAAACGAAGGATCGATGCAGGAAGGAGAGGCGAATGAGTTGGCGAAGAGCTGTGATGTTCGTGGCGGTGGTTGCGCTGCTGGCGGCGGCGACG
This sequence comes from Thermoanaerobaculaceae bacterium, assembly GCA_035384965.1. Taxonomy (GTDB): domain Bacteria; phylum Acidobacteriota; class Thermoanaerobaculia; order Thermoanaerobaculales; family Thermoanaerobaculaceae; genus JAAYVZ01. The sequence continues at coordinate 5,571 of DAOOJE010000055.1, read as the reverse complement.
CCGTCGATGGCGCAGACCACCCTCGGTCCGAAGCGGCCCGATGTGATGTACCCCGTGAAGGCGGACATCCTGCCGGCGCTGCGTGACGTTCCGATTCCGACCCCGGAGCCCTTTGCGGCGCGCGAGGTGCCCAACCGGCCCAGCGTGCGTCCCGCGGTGCCGGGTGAGCCCGAGAACCTCCAGACCGCCCCGGGGGTGCCCAACACCCCGGATCCGCTGGGGGGATGGCCGGGCCTGAACAGCGACGACAACCAGGCCATTGTGGGTGGGCGGCTCGAGCCCCCCGACACGCAGGGCGACATCGGGGCTGATTACTACATTCAGTGGATCAACCTCCTGTTCGCCGTTTACGACAAGAGCGGCAACAAGGTCTATCCTCCCGGCGCGCCGCGTGCGGTACCGGGCAACACCCTGTGGGCCGGTTTCGGCGGGCCTTGCCAGAACGACAACGACGGCGACCCGATCACCCTCTGGGATCCGCTGGCGCAGCGCTGGCTCATGGGCCAGTTCGCGGTCAGCACGAACTATGGGTCGGGACCGTACTACCAGTGCATCGCGGTGTCGGCGACCTCCGATCCGACGGGTTCGTGGTACCGGTACGCCTACCCGTGGCCCGGCAACCGCTTCCCGGACTACCCGAAGCTGGGCGTGTGGCACGACGCCTACTACATCACCACCAATGACTTCAACGCAGGGTTGACGAGCTTCGTCGGCGTGACCGCGGGCGCCTTCGACCGCGCCGCCATGCTGGCCGGCAGCCCGACCGCGGCTTTCATCAGTTTCCAGCTCGATCCGAACGTCGACTACTCGATGCTGCCGGCCGATCTGGACGGGCTGAACCCGCCGCCGCCAGGGGCTCCGGGGGTGTTCGCGGAGTTCCAGGACAGCACCTGGTTCTCGCCGCCGCTGCCGGCCGACCAGATCTGGGTCTACGAGTTCCACGCCGACTGGGCCAACCCGGCCAACTCGACGTTCGGCGTCGGGGCCTCGCACACCCCCAACTACCAGATCAACATCACCAACGTCAGCGGCCAGTGCAGCTCGCGCAACTGCGTGCCGCAGCCAGGCGCCGAGGGCGTTGACGCCATCGACTTCCGCATCATGCATCGCCTCGCCTACCGCAACAACACGGTCGGTGGAGAGATGATGGTCACCTCGATGACGGTGGCCGGTGGCGGCAAGACCGGCATCTGGTGGGGCGAGTTCCACAAGTCGGGCGGCGCATGGAGCCTGCACCAGGACGGCGTGTACTCGCCGGCCGACACGACGTGGCGCTTCATGCCGTCGATCGCCCAGGACACCAACGGCAACATCATGCTGGGGTACTCGGCGTCGTCGAGCACGGTGTACCCGTCGGTGTGGTACGTCGGCCGCCTGGCCACCGATCCGCTCGGCACCATGGGCGACGAGAAGGTGCTGGCCACCGGCTCGGCCTCCAAGACCAGCGGCTACTATCGCTGGGGCGACTACTCGATGATGTCCATCGACCCGGTGGATGACTGCACCTTCTGGTACACCCAGGAGTACGTCACCACGGGCGGCAACTTCCAGTTCCAGACGTACATCGGCAGCATGAAGTTCCCCTCGTGCTCGAGCGGGCCGACCGGGACCGTCACGGGGACCGTGATCAACGCCAGCACGAGTGCTCCGCTCGCCGGGGCGCAGGTGCAGGTGGGCTCCTACACCACGTCGACCAACGGCTCGGGCGTCTACACCATCACTGTGCCGGTGGGGACGTACGACGTCACGGCGTCGAAGTTCGGCTTCGGGCCGGAGACGGTGACCGGTGTCGAGGTGACGGACGGTGGCACGACCACGCAGGACTTCGCGCTGACACCGGTGGGTTCGTACTTCGTCGACGGGTTCGTGACCGCGGCGGGGCACGGCTGGCCGCTGTGGGCCAAGATCGACATCCGGACCGGAACGACCCTGGTCCAGACCCTCTACACCTCGCCGTGGAACGGCTACTACGAGGTCGAGCTGCCGAACGGGCTGACCTACGAGTTCACGGTGCATTCGATGTACCAGGGGTACGTCGACGAGGTGCGGCCGGTCACGGTGGCCTCCGCCGACCAGGTCCAGAACTTCACCCTCGTCGGGGCCTCGGGCAACCCGGCCTACATCTGCTATCTGCAGGGCGGGATCAACGAGCAGTTCGAGGGCGACTTCCCGCCTGCCGGCTGGACGGTCAAGAACAACGCGTCGAACCCCGGCAACATCTGGAAGCGCAACGACCAGTGGGGGCGCGCCAACCTGACGCTCGGCAGCGGAACCTGCGCTGACGCGGACTCCGACAGAGCGGGCTCGGGCTCGGGGCCGTTCGACACCGAGTTGTGGTCGCCGCCGATCCAGATGCCGGCGACTCCGCGCAACCTCCGCTTCAAGAGCGCCTACCGTTCCTTTACTGGCCAGACGGGAACGCTCGACGTCTCCACGAACGGCGGGAACACCTGGACGAACCTCTTCACCATCACGACGACGGCGGTGAGCGAGCCGACGATCGACATGGCGGCGTACGCCGGCCAGACGATCATCCTCCGGTGGAAGTTCGTCTCGCCAAACTATGCCTGGTACTGGCAGATCGACGACGTGCGGACGGAAACCCCTCCGATCCCGCCGCCGCCGCCGGTGAGCCAGTGGGTCGAGAACATGGACGGCGCCACCCCGCCGGCCCTGCCAACCGGGTGGGCGATGGTGCGGACCGCCGGCACCAACACGGCCACAGCCTGGAAGACGAATGTGGGGACGGTGCATCCTTCCGGAAACAGCGCCTACTCCATGCCCAACCTTGTGTACTTCAACTCGTTCTCTGTATCCACTGGGAATGCCGCACGCCTCTACAAGACCACGGGTGAGAACATCTCCGGTCAGACCGGGTTCGTGCGCTTCTGGATGTTCCACGACAGCAGTTACTCCGGCTCTAACGACACCGTGCAGGTGCAGTACTCGCTCGACGGCACGACGTGGACCAACATCGGCGCGCCGGTTTCTCGCTACAGCTCGTCGGCGGGCTGGGCGCAGCACATGGTCGAGTTGACCGGCGTGTCGGGCCCGAGCGTGCAGATCGGCCTGCTGGCCACGAGCGCCTACGGCAACGACATCCACGTCGACGACGTGGAGTTCCTGCTCGGGACGCCGGGGACGCCGGCCGTGCCCGACACCCCGACGCTCGTGTGCGAGACCGTTCCGGGCTCGATGGTGGCTGGCTTCGTGACCGACGAGAACACGACGCTCGGCATCGTCGGCGCCGACGTCGTGCGCGACCTCGGCGGCGCCACGGTGAGCATGGACGCGACCGGCAACCTGCCGGCCGGGTTCTACTACATGTTCTCGCCGCAGGTCGGGACGACGGCGCCGGAAGGGCCGTCGAAGCGGACCTTCACGGCGTCGAAGACCGGCTACGGCAGCGTCTCGCACGAGGTCGTGCTGGTCCCGGCGACTGTCAACCGGATCGACTTCGCGCTGCCTTCGGCCAGTCTGTCGTACGCCAACTGGCCGTTCGTGATCGACGGTCGGCTGACGCCGGACGGCCTGCCGCTGTGGGACAAGACCGACATGTTCTCGGTCGTCAACTCCGGTGGCCTGCCGGGCGAGGTGAAGTTCCAGGCGGTGCAGCTTGGGAGCGGATACGTACCGCCGATGCCGCTCCAGCCTGCGGGACCGTTGACCATGGCGCCTGAGATCATTGCCAAGAACCCGCCGTCTCTGCGGGGCATCGAGCGGAACGTGCCTTCGCGTGAGCCGGCAGCGCCGTGGGCGGCCGGAGATGTGCTGGCGAGCTGGCCCACCGGCTTGGCACTGCCGTGGGGTTGCGGCGTCACGGGAGACACCGTCTGGGCCTCCAACCCGTCAGCGGGTGGCGGCGATGACTACGACTACGAGTTCACGGACGCCGGTGCGCCGACCGGGCGCAAGGTGCAGGCGGTGTTTGGCGGGTCGTGGGCGGCCGACATGACGCGTGCGGACAACGCCGGCATGCTGTGGCAGGTCAACGTGGGTGGCGACAACTGCATCTACGAGCTCGACCCGGCGACCGGGGCAACTGGCAACAAGATCTGCCCGCCGTTCGGAACCTCGATGCGCGGGTTGGCCTACGACCCGGATACGGACACCTTCTTCGCCGGAAGCTGGAACGACAACACCGTGTACCGGTTCGACCGGAGCGGGGCGATCCTGCAGTCCAAGGTCGTCGGGCTGGCGATCGCGGGGTTGGCGTACAACCCCTCGACCGGGCATTTGTTCGTGATGGTCAACGACTCACCGAACCTGGTGTGGGTGCTGGATGTCAACAACGACTACGCGGCGCTCGGTTCGTTCTCGATCGCCGGGTTTGGTGATTATTCCGGCGCCGGCATCGAGTTCGGGTGCACTGGCCTGTGGGCGATGAACCAGAGCGACGGGAAGGCGTACCTGGTGGATGCGGGGGAGATGTATCCCTGCGATCCCAACCTGCCGTGGTTCGTGATGAACCCGACCGAGGGCGTGGTGCCGGCTTCGGGGCAGCTCGACATCGACGCCGAGTTCTTCCCCGAGGGTGTCAACCCGGCGCACTTCGGCCTCTTCCGGGCCCTCGTGAAGAGCAGTAACAACACCCCGGAGCCGTTGCCCGACATCCCGGTGTACTTCACCAAGGCGTTCTGGGATGTGCCGCGCGGGCACTGGGCGGATCCGTTCATTCACGCTCTCGCCGGTGTACGCATCAGCAAGGGCTGCGGCGGCGGCAACTTCTGCCCCGACAACGCGATCAACCGCGCGGAAATGGCGGTCCTGATGGTGCGGGCGATGCACGGCCCGGATTTCGCGCCGCCGCCGGCGGTCGGGATCTTCGTGGACGTGCCGATTTCTGACACCGACACGACGGCCGACTACATCGAGCAGCTCTACAACGACGGGGTGGTGACCGGGTGCGCCGAGGGCGGCGGCGGCGAGCTGTACTACTGCCCGAACGATCTGGTGAACCGTGCGCAGATGTCGGTCTTCGTCTGCGCGAGCCTGGGCATCCCGCCGGTCGAGCCGCCGACCCACTACTTCAACGATCTCGCGGGCTACGAGTGGGCCGAGGGCTACATCGAGGCCATCTTCAGCGAGGGCATCACCGGCGGGTGCGGCGACCACCTGTTCTGCCCGAGCGAGAACATCACGCGGGCGCAGCTCGCGGTGTGGCTCACCGTCGGGCTGGACCTCCCGTGGTACCTCCACCCGCTCGCCCCGTGAACTAGCAGCCAACCAGCCGGGGGCCTGCCCCCGGCACGACCAACCGGAGCCGGGCGCGTCAGCGCCCGGCTCCTTCTTTGTGCGTCCGGCATGATCATCGATTGCCGGGCGAGAGTCCCGGAAGGAAAAGGTTGCGCCGACCTGAGCGAAGCGCAGGGCGGCATGGCGTGGTGCTGTCTCGAGGCAGCGTGGAGCGAGAGGAGCGGACCGACGAACAGAACCGCCGGATGTGGACCCGCGTGTTCGGTGGTGTGAGGCCCGAGCCGAGGTCACCTGGCGGCCTGTCCCGATGCTCGAGCGCAATGTCGCGACTCCTTGATAGTGTCCCCTGGTGGACTCGATAGGAATGTCCCCTGG
>DAOOJE010000054.1:0-14479 GCA_035384965.1 Thermoanaerobaculaceae bacterium | reverse complement strand
AGGAGCCGGAGCCGTTGTCGGAGACGCGGAAGACCACCTCGTCCACGTAGAGCAGGTCGTGCTCCACCTGGAGCTCGTCCACCGTGCCGGGCGAGCCGGGCGTGGCGCCGGCGAGCCGGAGGCAGACGGTGCGCCCGGCGTAGCGGCGGCGGTCCACGATCGCCGTCACGTCGGTGGCGTCGGTCGTCACCTCCCAGAAGAGGAGCGCCGTGGACTCCGGCGGGGCCGCGGTGAGCGTGACCTCGAAGAGCCCGGAGGCGAGCTGCCAGATGTAGGAGGTGTCGGAGGCGTCTAGGGTGAGGGTGGTCGGACCGTAGTGGTAGCGCCAGGTGCCGCCGCCGAGCGCCTGCCCGGCGGAGATGACCACGTCGAGCCCGGAGTCCACCTCGCAGAGGTAGCGGTCGTGGACCCGGGCGTCGGTGTCGATGTCCGCCGCGTCGATCTCCGAGGCCACGGCGTTGTAGGCCACCTGCACGTAGGCGAGCAGCGGCTCGCCGGCCGGGAGGACCGGCTTCGCTGGCGAGGCGGCCTTCGTGCCCTTGGTCACCGTCACCGACCCGGCGCCGGCGGTCAGCGCCGCCCAGTAGGACTCGCCCGAGGCCAGCGCGGCCGGGGTGACGTCGTTCTGGTCGAGCTCGTGGGTGCTTGCCACCTGGGCGTAGATCGCCCCCTGGTAGAGCCAGGTCCCGGCGGCGACGTGGACCTCGTCGTCCGGCGTGCCGGTGGGGGTGACGGCGAGGCCAGAGATCAGGCCCGCGCGGGTGGCGTCACCCACGCCCGTGAGCACCCCGCGGTCGAGCAGGGTGACCGCCGGGGGCACCGGGGAGGCGTACTCCTCGTAGATCGCCCCGGGACGGAAGCGCCAGGCCATCGCCGCGGCGCTCGTCGGTGGCCGCCAGCGGACCTCGACGTGGACGGCGCAGTCGCCCGGGATGTCGCCCACCGGCAGCCCCGCGTAGGCGCCGACGGCCTGCCAGTCGGTGGAGGGGACGGACCAGGTCGGATCGGCGGTGTTGGTGTAGCCGACGATCCGCATCCAAGCCCAGAGCTCGTCCTGGGGCGGGAGGCCGGAGCGCAGGAACGTCCCGGCGGTGTCCGGGTCCTCAGTGTCGATCACGAGCCGGACGTTCTTCGCCGGCTGGGGGGAGGCGGCGCCCTTGTCGACCCAGACGTGAAGCTCGATCGGCGCGGTATACGCGCCCGCCTCGAGGTCGGGGATCGCCTCATCGGAGAGGAGCGTCAGATCGTCGTCGAGGTAGAAGTCGAGGGTGGGCATCGGTCACTCCATGGGGAAGATCAGGTTCGGCTCGGCCCAGTCGGCGTGCGCGGCCACGGTCACCTGCACGCCCGGGGAGCCGTCGGTGCTCGGGTAGGCGTGGCGGGTGAGGATGGAGTCGTCGAGGGGTCTCTGGAGCACTACCGCCTCTGAAGAAGCGGGCGAATACCCCAGCGAGTAGAGGCTGTACGACGGGCTCGGCCATGGCGCTTCGGTCGGCCAGCCAGCGGTAGCGTCCAGGGAGATCGCATCGGGGTAGTAGAGGAGCCCGGCGTAGGGCATGATCGCGACCCCAGAGTTCGCGCGCACGCCAACGAAACCATCGAGGCCGTACGCCATGCCGTAGTCGCCAACACTCTCCGGAGAGCTCCCGGAGAATGGCATCCGAACGCGCAGCAGACCGGCGTTCTCACCGTTGATCGCATCTTTCCAGGCGAGCAGGATGTTCATGGCGTTCGCCGTGGCGAATGCTTGCGAGTTCCACCCCTCCACGGGATCGGTCGGCCAGGTGACCGAACCCAGCATCCCCGCCAGCATGTGGTCGACCTCGTAGTCGCTCCCCACCTGGGTGACGTCGGTCAGGTCACACCGGGCACGGATCAGCCGGAACCAGGTGGCGCCGGAGCCCGCCGTGCCGTGCTGCACCGGGTCGCGCTCGATCCACCAGAGATATCCCCCGTGGTAGCAGGCGCCGTCGAGCAGGTAGGTGTCGGCCACCGCGTAGGTGTAGGTGGCGGCGGCCGCCACGTCCCAGACGTTGAGGTTCTGCATGTCCGAGGGCCAGACGAGCGACCCGGCGCCGACCTTGGCCCCCGCGTCCTCGAGGATGCAGGTGGCCCGGGCGTCGAGGGTGTCGCCGGTCGAGATCTCGCCGCGGTCCGACACCCAGGAGCCGTCCGCCGCGTAGAGCGTGGCGCCGAAGCCGGACGCCGAGTAGTGGAAGCCGTAGTAGACCGGCGTCGCCGGGGCGAGCGCGATGCCGTAGGCGCGGGGCTTCTGGCGGGTGAGGAGGGTCTCGATCATCGGTCGTAGGCCAGCGCGGCCGCCTCGAATAGGGCCGCGTCGGCGGCCACGTTGATGGTGAGGGTGTAGGTCTCGTCGTCCACGTAGACGGAGGTGACGATCGTTACGTCCTCGTTCACCGAACCGTCCGGCGAGAGGAACTCGAACCGCGTGGTCGGGGTGAAGCCGCGGCCGGTCACGGTCACGGCGAGCGCGGTGTCGCCGGGGGAGAAGACCGCCGGGTCGAGCGCCTCCACCCAGAGGGTGTCGCCGCTGCCGCGCTGGGTGGCGCCCGCCACCCCGGAGGTGCCGCGGCGGTTCATGATCGCGGGCAGGCTCACCACGATCTCGCCGCCGTAGCCGCTCGCCCCGCCGCGGCCCACGCACTCGGCGTCGAGCCGCTGGGTCTTCGCCGTGCCGTCCGTGTTGCGCCCCACCACCTTCGCCGGGCGGACGTCGGCTTCCTTGTCCCGCCGGTCGTCGAGCACCGAGCGGAGCGCGCGGACCACCTCCTGGCTCTGGCTCACAGCGGCACCTCGATCCGGTAGGTGGCCGAGGCCTCGCCGGTGCGCGGCTCGCGGCGAGCGCGGACCTCGGTCACCATCCCGCGGCGCGCCAGGCCATGCTCCGGGTGGCGGACGAGGATGGTCTGCCCCACCTCGGCGATCGCTTCGGCGCGGTCGATGGTGAGCTTCCAGGAGAGCTCGCGAGCCTTCTCCCGCTCGAGCAGGTCGCGGGCCTCCTCCAGGGTCTGCACGTAGTCGTTCTGGAGGATCCGGCGGCGGAAGCCGAACCAGGCCTCCAGCGTGGCGTCGTCCGAGGCGACCTCGATCGGCGCCTGCCGCAGCTCGGTCCACGCCGAGGCGCGGTAGCCGGGGCTCGGCACCCGGCCGGTGAGCACCCGCGCCTGGCGCCCGCCCTCGCTCGACCAGGTGACCTCCTCGTACTGGTCCTCGGAGATCACGTTGAACTGGGTGAGCTTGTAGAAGATCGTCCGCCACTGCTCTACCCAGTCGCTCGACTGGAAGTCGCCCCAGTCGTAGGCCCCGGCCGGGCTCGGATGGACCTTGTAGCCGCGCACCTGCTCGATCTGGCCCTCCAGCGTGCCGTCGGCGGCGATCAGGTTCGTGAGGATCTTCCGCCGGTAGAGGTTCCAGTTGGCCGGGGAGGTGAGCTGCGCGCGGCCGGAGTAGCGGATGTTGGCATTTACCGTGCCGTCCACCGCCATTCCCCGGGCGTAGTAGCCCCAGGTCTCCTCCGTCTCCCGGAAGACGGCGCCCGTCGCGGCGTCGAACTCTCGCGTGACCACCACCTCGTCGGCGTCGCCGTACTCCTCGGCCGCGGCGTTGTAGCTCTCCCCGTCGCCCCAGACGTAGGCGCTGTAGTTCGAGGGGAGCGGGTAGTAGGTGGGGTTGGAGGAGCCGGTCAAGCGGCCGAACCAGCGCTTTACGGTCACCGTGCTGGCGGTGTTCTCCCGGTCGTCGTTCCAGACCCACTCCTGGGTGCGGCGGCCCACGCCGCAGAACTTCTCCTCGCTCCACAGGACGAACTCCCCGTCCTCGTCGATGTAGACCTGCAGCGGGTCGTAGGTGCCGCCGGCGGGATTGGCCTGGTACTGCGCCGCCCGAGGGTTGTACCAGCCCCACTCGTAGGTCACCTGGCGCACCGGGCGGCCGCCGCGCTCGGTCTTCTCGTCCACGATCTGCGTCACCAGCCGCAGGCTCGACGGGTAGGCGGTCACCCCGAGATCGGTGATCGAGCCGTTCGTCTCCTGGCGCGAGACCGCCCGCTTCGGGGCGTAGATGTCGTAGACCTTCGTCACCGTGGTGGTGGTCACCTGCCCGAGCTCGTCCACCGTCACGGCGCCCAGGCCGCGGATCACCCAGCGGCTCGGCACGTCGCGCGGAGGCTCGATCTGGATTTTCTCGATCCGCGTGAGGCCCCACTCGTCGTCGGCCGGGATCGGCGGGGCGAGCAGCTCCGGGCGCCAGAGCTCCAGCGCCGAGCCGTCCCGGGCGACCCGCATCTTCCAGCCCTCCGGGGCGATGAACTCACGGAGGAACTCGAAGAGCTTCTTCGAGTCGGTGAAGAGGCCCTTCTGCCAGACCGCCCCGTCCGGGCAGTCCACCGCGGCCAGGCCAGCGTCGAGGCAGAGCTCGCGGACGATCTCGCCGCGCGTCAGCCCGGCGAACGGCTCCACCTCGTGGCAGAGGTCGTAGCCGCCGTACTTGGCGGTGATCGCGTCCTGGCACTCCACCTTGACCGCCGGGCCGCCCTCGGCCTGCTGACAGGTTCTGACATAGCCGTCGAACCGCTGCTCGAGGACGACGTCACCCGGGGCGCCCGTGTTCCACCAGATCTCCACCGGGGTGAGGGTCCAGACCTTCTCCGTCGCGAGCGCGCTCCAGGCGGGCCCGATCAGGCCGAAGCTCGCGCGCACGACGGGCGAGTCGAGCGTCTCCTGGATCTCCACCGGCCCGGCGAGCTCGGCGGGGTCCACCCATGCGCCGTCGAGCTTCACGAGCACCCCGGCGTGGATGCAGGCCCCCTCGTAGGCGTGCCAGCGGCCGAACGCCACGGTGCCCGCGAGCGTGCGCTCCGGCCACAGGGCGTTGACCACCACCCCGGAGAGGATCCCCGTGGAGCCGCCGGCGGTGACGTAGCCCGAGAGGCGGCCGGAGAAGGCGGTCGGCACCCGTCAGACCTCCACCAGCACGAGGTCGCGCGGCTCGCGCAACACCGAGGCGAGGCGCTTCTCGTTCTCCGGGGCCTCCACCACGGAGAAGAGCGGCACGAGGCGGACGTGCAGCGTCTCGCCGGCGGCCGGGGCGGTGGCGACGGCGAGGCGCGGCGTCTCGGTGTCGAACCAGACCTCCCCGGCGCCCGGGGTCCCGGCGTCGAACTCGGCCTCGGTCTTCTCGGTGTAGGTGAGCTCCGTGCCGCCGATGTCGAGCTTCACCGCCGGCTGGTAGCGGCTTTCGGGCTGGCCGTTCGGCGGGGTGAGGCTGTGGATCGCCGGCTGCCAGGGAAGGGTGAACTCCGTGCGCGCGCCGTCCCCCGCGTAGGCCAGGTGCTCGAAGCGCCAGAGGCAGAGCGTGTGCGGGCCCGTCTCGGCCAGGATCTCCTCGACCAGGTCGTAGACCGAGCGCAGGTGGGCGTAGCGCAGCGTGAACGTCCGCTTCCGGGTGCGGATCGGGAGGCCCTCGCCGAGGTAGGCGAGCTGCTCGCGGGTGGAGCCGTCGGCCGGGAGGCGGAGGGTCTTAAGCTCGCGGAACCGCACGGCCACCTCCGAGGCGCTGGCGCCCGTGAGGTTGTAGCCGGCGAGCGTCGGCGGGGCGGAAATCCCGGTCGGGGATGCAGCCATCAGATGTCTCCTCGGGCGAGCGCATCGAGCAGGGCGTCGAGCAGGGCGTCGAGGTCGGTCCCCTCGAACTGGCCGCGGAGCGCGCCGATCACCTCGACCAGCCGCTCGAGCGTCACCTTGCCCTCGCGGTACTTGTCGAAGATCTCGCCCAGGCGGCCCGCGAGCGTGCCCGCGTTCTCGGTGAGGTAGCCCATGACCTCGCCGATGTCCACGCTGCCCTTCTGGAGCCCTTCGATGAAGTCGTTGATCTGCTCCTGCACCCCGCGCAGGTCGAGCCCTTCGAGCACCTCGCGGATCGTCTTCGCCCCGTCCTCCGTCTGCACCACCACGGCGCCGAACTTGTTGACGAAGTCTTCCAGGTCGAGCGCCCCGATCCGCACCGCCTCGAGCTGGAGCTGGAGCTCCTGCGCCCAGACGTTGCCGTTCTCGGCGAAGCGGTCGATCTGCTCGGAGAGGTCGTCGAGCTGGGTGGCGGCGCGGGGAGCGACATCCTCGATCTGCCGCAGCGCGGTGGCCGCCTTCCCGGCGGACTCGGTGGCGCGGTCGGCCTGGATCGAGACTTCACTCAGGGCCGCGGACATCCGCTTGAGCCCCTCGGTCGCCACGGCGAAGGTCCTACGTGCCACCTTCCACCCCCTCCACCTGGTCGAGCGCCGCCGCCGCCGCCTGCGCCGCCGTGGCCACCGCCTGGAGCTGAGTGACCAGCCCGGCGAGGCTGATGCCGGAGAGACCCTCGGCGGCGGCCTTGATCTGGCCCATGGCCTGCGCGGCCGCCTCGCTCGGGCCCTGGATCGTCGCCAGCACGTCGGCGATGGAGGTGGCCGAAGCCGAGGCGGAGGACATCGCCTCGGCGAGCGAGGTCGCCGCCGTGGCCGCCGTGCTCATCCCCTCGCCGGCCGACTTGCCCGCGTCGGCGGCCTTCTGGATCTCCCCGGCGCCGGACCCGGCCTCCTGCGAGCCGGCGGCGATCTGCCCGCCCGCCTCCTCCACCACCGCGCCCGCGTCGCCGGCGGCTTCCTTCAGGGCTCGCCACTCCGCCTGCACCTGCTCCATCGCGGAGGAGGCCCCGCTCGCCGCCTCGCCCGACCCGGTGAGGGCATCGCCCGCCTCCTGCAGCGAGCCGGCTGCCTCGCCGGCGGCTTCGGAGATCCGGGTGATCACGTTCCCGGCGGCGTCCACCTCCTGCGTCATCTGCAGGGCGGCGCCTGCCATGTCGTCCACGGCGCCCGAGAAGGCGTGGCCCTTGTCGATCGTGCGCTCGATCCCCGCGAGGAAGACCCCCGTGGCGTCGGCGGCCTTCTCCAGCGCCGGCGGGATGTCGGTGCCCGCCGCCCGGTACTCCTCGACGAGCTGCTGCACCATCTCCCGGGCCTTTTCCAGGCCCTCGCCCGAGAGGCGTTCCCAGTCGATCTTCCCGAGCGCCTGCTCCCACGCCGCCGCGAGCTCGCCCAGGCTCTCGCCCATGGGCTGGATCTTCTCGACGATCTCGTCGGCCATCTTGGCGATGGCTTCCTGCTGCTCCTCGGCGGCGCTCTTCGTCTTCTTGGCCGCCTTCTCGGTCTTCTCGCTCGCCTCCTCCCAGGCCTCCTGCAGGCGGAGGATGCTCGCCGGGGCGGCCACCCCGAGCATCTGGTACTTGTCGACGAGCTGGTCGATCTGCCGCCCGAGGGCCACGGCGACGTCGGTGTCGCTCATCCCCTCGTTCGTCTTCTTGAGCTCCGCGGCGAAGAACTCCAGCTCCTTCGAGGCCTTCGCTAGCGCCTCCTCGGAGAGGCCGGTCTTCTCGATCCACTTCTCGTAGGCGGCCTGGAGGTTCTCGGTCTCGAAGGCCGCCTCGCGCTTCTTGGCGATCAGCCCCTCGTAGGCCGCCTCCAGCTCAGCGGCCGACATCTTCAGCGTGTCGAAGCCGTTCTTCTGGAGGATGTTGACGATGTTCGAGAGGCGCTCGACCTCCTGCGCCACCGTGTTCGCACCGTCGCCGAGGCCGCCGAGATCCGAGATGAAGTTCTGGAGGGCGGTGTCGAACTCGCCGTCGGTCAGCCAGTTGAAGGCCTGGCGGATCCTCGTGCCGACCTCGTAGCCGATCTCCCAGGCGGCCCACATGCCGCCGACCGCCTTGACGACGTTGCCGATGACCCGGAGCTTGTCGTTCAGGGCCTTCGTCACGTCGATCGTGACATCGAAGAACCCCTTGCCCTTGTCGGCCGAGGCCGCATAGGACTGACCGTGGGCGAGCACCTGGCGGGCCGCCTGCTCGGTGGTGTCGGCGAGCGTCTCGAGCTGCGGGGTCGCTTCGCCGGCGGCCTTGGCGACGCCACGGATCTCCTCCGCCGTCTGGGCGAAGGCCTGGGTCTCGCCGGTGCGGCTGACCTCGAGTGTCGCCTTGACCTGCCGCTCGTCGGCCACGTCTCCCCCGTGTGAAGGGCGGCCCGCCTGGCCGGGCCGCGGTGCAGCGTGTGGGGTGGGGCGGTCAGCTCACAGGCGCCCCGATCCGGCGGCTACGCCTGCGGCGTGGCCGGAGTCCAATCGCGGTCGCTGATGACCTCCACGGTGAGCGGGGCGTCGCCCGAGTCGTTCGTCTCGCCCCGGAGCGTGATCGTCTCCGTGATCGCGCGGTCGTTCTGCGCCGGGCGGGTGAGGTTGGCGACGGAGACCTGCCCCCACTTGAAGACGATCGACTCGCGGTTCGGGCCCCCCTCGAGCTGCTGGCCGAGGAAGTGGGTCTCCATCTCGAACTGGTCGTGGTGCTCCATGAACTTCACGAAGTCCCGGTCGGTGTGCTTGCGGGTGAGCTGGAGCGTGGGGGCGAAGAGGCCGTCCCGGTCGAGGCCGTAGACGTACCGGCTGCCGGAGCCCTGGTCCACCGTGAGCGGCCAGGGGATCGTGATCGTCGAGGTGAGGGTGCGGAACTCCGACCACGAGGAGACGGGGTCGGTGATCGCCCGCACGTAGTTGATCTGGTGGGCGCTCGTGTACCGCTGCCCGCCGAGGTAGGTGGCGGTGGGCAGGGTCCACGTCAGCGGGAACTCCCAGGCGTCGTTGAGCGCGAGCAGGGCGAAGTCGGCCGCGTCGCCCGGGAAGATGATCTCCAGCGGGTCGCGGTTTTCCGCCCAGACGCCGAGGTCCTCGTCGGCGTCGCCGGTGAGGTTCTGCCAGATTCCGCGCCCGCTCGTCGGGTCCTTGGCGATGTCCATGGCCGTGCCGCCGTACGCGGGCGCCGGGGTGCCGTCGGAATCCGCTACCGACACCTTGAACTCGTAGTCCCCTCCGGCGACCTTGGTGATCTTCACGAAGATCGACTTCGTTGCCGCGATGGCCGGATCCACCAGGCCGCGGATGACGGGCGCGTAGGGGTAGGTGCCGGTGTTACCCGCGTCGGCCACCGCCGCGCCCACGCGCGTCCCGTGCGACACGTAGCCGGAGAGCCGGACGGGAATCGCCGTGTTGTTCCCGATCTGCATGGAGATCTGGTTGAGCTTCACCCCGTGGATCCAGTGCTGGTCGATCGGCGGCAGGCCGAAGACCCCGGCGAAGCTCGTGTCCACCCCGTCGACGTCCGGCGAGAAGACGTACTTGAAGACGTTCGTCTCGGGCTCGCTCTTCACGCAGGAGCGGAAGATGTGCTCCAGGTACATGAGGAGCGTCGCCGAGCTCATCCGCGCGCCGATGTCGAAGACGCCGGCGATCGGCCCGGGCACCCCCTTCTCGGCGAAGCCGGACTGGTTCACTTCCCCGCCGGGCGAGACGGTGCGGTTGAGCCCGACGTTCAGCGGGAGGATCGGCTTGAGGTACTCCAGCGTCGCCCCGTCGTCGGGGACGCCGAACTCCAGCTCGGGCGCCAGGCCGAGGAGGACGGTGTTTCCGGTTGCGACTGCCATCGGTCAGTCTCCTATGGTCAGCGCCGCGCGGAGCGCAGCGATCGTGGCCTTGTCGAGGACGACGACCTCCTCGGGGTCGCCCTCGCGCGGCTGGAAGGTGGCGCGGCGGAGCTTGCCCGCCGTGGTGAGATCGCCGACGGTCGCCAGCGGCACGCCGAACGCCTCGGCCGCCTCGGCGGGGCGCAGGGCGCGGTGGAAGCCGCCGTGGCGCACGAGGCTGGTCGCCGCCGGCTCGGGCACCCGCTTGACCTTGCGGTTCCAGGTGATCTGCCGGGTCGCGTCGAGCTCCGTGACCGGGTCCTTGCCGAGGTGCCCCGGGTAGTAGACGAGCGCGGTCTGCATCGTTCCGGCCATCGTCAGTCCTCGAACTCCCGCGTGCTCTGGTCGATGTCGGAGCGGTAGAGGCAGCGTAGCTGGGTGAGCACGAGGTTCGTGCCGCGCAGCCGCCCGGCGAGCAGCGTGCGCTGGAACCGCGTGAGCGCCTCGGTGATCCGGTTGCCGTCGCTGTCGCGCAGCGTGCCTTGCTCGGTCTGGAGGAGTGCCTTGATGTAGTTGACGATCCGGGCGCGGAGCCACTGCTGCGAGGTGGTGGAGGTCTCGGCGGCGGTCACCAGCCAGAGGTCCACCACTGTCTCGAGCTCGGCGTACTGCGCCGAGCCGATCCGCACCTCGTCGAGCCCGGCGAGGGAGACCAGAAGCGCCGGGGCGCGCAGGGAGAGCACCCCGGCGTCGAAGAAGATCTCCGACTCGATCGGCAGAATGCCCATGCCCGACCCGAAGTAGGTCGAGAGGTTGGTGTCCGCCCGCAGGGTGCTGAGCACCGCCTCGGCGATCAGCGTGTCCACCGACCACGGGAACTCGTCGTAGATCGTCGGGTCAGTCACGCGGCACCTCGCCGTCGTAGACCCAGGCGTTGAGCATGTCGACCGCGTCGTAGACCTGCTCGTTGGTCAGGTAGACGAACGGCCGGGGCGGGACGCGCGCGCCGGGGACCATGGATCCCGCCGGGGTGGTGCCGCCGAACTGCAGGAGCGCGGCGTAGGGGAGCGCCGTTCCGACGTCGAGGGCGTCGTCGGTGATCGTGGAGACGATCGAGGCCCGCAGGTCGCCCGACTCGCGCAGCAGCGGGAAATCGCCCGGGGTTTGGGAGCGGGCCCGGATCCGCCGGCGGGTGGCCGACATCGGCGGCCAGGGGGTCTCCCCGCCCTCCTTGTCGATCCGCCCCTGGAAGGCGGCCTCCCAGTCGGCGCCGAGCACCTCGAAGAACGGGCGCAGCGACCCCGCGATCCGGTCGCTGACGGCGCGGATCGCGGTGGCCGCCTCGTCGGCCCCGGTGACGGAGATCGAGAGCCTGGGGCTCACCAGTCCTCCATCGCCTCCAGGGTGAAGCGGGCGTCGGTCGAGGTCTTCGTGGTGAGCACCTGGGGGCGGCTCTGGTCGACGTCGGGCTCGCCGGCGAGCAGGAGCCCGGCGTGGCCGCGCACCATGTCGGAGAGCTCGGAGAGGGCGCCGTCGCGGGCGTCGTAGACGTCCTGGCCCTTCACGTCGTGGAGCTCGTGCAGGTAGAAGAAGGCGAGCTGCGCCACTACGCGCTTCAGCGCCGCGCTCGCGGTGGCCGTGGAGGTCGGGAGGTCGCCCGGCTCGTAGCGGACGCGCAGGCGCGAGGCCACACGGCTCTCGGCCTCGTCGATCGCGGCCGCGATCACGCCGGTGTCGGCGGTGCCGTTGCCGTCACGGTCGGCCAGCGCCAGGAGGCGCGCCGCGCCGTACCGGGTTTCGAGCTCGGCCTCGGTCAGCCAGGTGCCCATCGCGGGTCACCTCCGGGCCTTGCGGGCGGTGCGCTTCCCGCGGGCGGGCCGCGGCGGCGGCGCGGCCGGCGGCTCGGGTTCTGGCTCCGGGTCGGGAAGCGGCTCGCCGAGCGCCTCGGCCGTCTCGGGCTCGGGCTCCGGGTCCGGTGCGATGGCCGAGACGGGCAGCTCCTCCACTTCGAGGAACGGGTCGGCCACCACCTCGGGCGGGAGCACCATGAGGTAGGTCGGGCGCATCGAGAAGGTGAGGCCCGCCCGGCGGCGTGTGCCGTTGCCGACACGAGCGACGTCCGGGCGGACCGTCACGGAGTAGCGCATCAGGTCGGACGCACCTGGATGGCGGTCTGCGGGTAGCCGGCCTTCACGCCGAAGATCCCCTCGGTGAGGCCGACGGCGACGTAGCCGTTCGGGACCTGGTTCGTCTCCCAGGCGTCGAGCACCGGCTCGGCGTCGAGGACGAAGAAGGCCGGGCGCGGGCCGTTCGGCAGCGCGAGGATGACCTCGAGGTAGTCCGTCTGGCCGGAGGTCGGCTTGTTGTCGAGCAGGAGCTGGAAGCCGCTCTTCCAGATGTTCGGCTCGGTCGAGGAGGGGACGAAGTTCGCGACGCGGAGCTGCTCGAACATCGCCCAGGTGGTGGCGTTGTGCGCGATCACGACTATGGAGTTCTGGAGCTTCGAGCCGTCGATCACCTCGGCGTCGAGCGCGAGGTTCGTCACGAAGCGGGCCCGGACCTCCTCCATGCAGGCCGAGGCCTCCGCGAACGTCGGCGCCGAGGTGGTGCTCCAGTTCGGCGTGGTGACGTTCGAGTAGGTGCCCTTGGCCGCCGGGTGCGTGTGGTCGGTGTCGAAGAAGTTCTGGCCGTCGTAGGCCAGGCCGTTGACGCGGAAGACGTTCATGATCTCCGCGACCTGCTTGCGCATCCAGGCCTCGGGGAGCCGCGGGACGATGCGGTCGAGCTTGTGGACGCTCGACGGCCGGCCGATGTTGACCTTGTTGTAGGGCACGAAGGCGTCGTAGCCCTTGAGCGGCACGGTCCAGTCGATCTTGTCGAGGTCCGCTCCGGCCACCACCTGGTCGTGCCAGGAGTAGACCTCCGGGAAGAACATCGCCTCCTGGATCCGGACCGGGTTCTCCTTGGCCTGGCGGTTGTCGATCGAGATGGCGAGCAGGTTCTTGATCTGGGCCGGGTCGGCCTCGAGCTGCTCGTACAGGTTGTAGGCGACCTCGCGGTAGGTCTTGACCTCCCGCTTCAGCGCGTCGATGCCGGGCATGGGTGTGGTCTCCTTTCTCGGGGATCGCGCGCTAGGTCGCGATGATGTTGGCCGTGCGCAGCGCGGCGAGGATCGCGTTGACCTTCGCCTGCAGGTCGGCGAGGTTGTTCTCGATCGACGGGATGGTGTTGGTCACGAGGTCGTCGCGCAGGGCGTCGGCGTCCGCCGGCGTGTCCGCCGGGTCGGTGATCGCGGTCATGGTGTCGTTGGCCGTGCCGATCGAACCCCCCAGGTCGGCGATCGCCGCCGACGAGGATCCGGTGGTCAGGCCCACCCAGACACCGCGCTTCCCGATGTCCACGTACCACCCCCCACCCTCGCCGGGCCGCGTGAACACCCCGGCGATCACGCCGTGGGTGCTCGTCGTCGAGACCTCGTCGTCGTCGGCCAGGAAGGCGAGCCCGCCGACCTTCGGCGTGTCGCTCCCGCTGTCCAGCGCGAAGAGGTACTCGCCGCGCTGGTCGTAGTTCACCGAGCGGACCGCAGAGCTGCCGGTCACGGCGCCGTCGGCGCCGTTGGTGTTGTCGTAGGCGGCGGAGATCGCCAGGTCCGGATCGTCGGGGAAGAGCGGCTCCACGACCACGCCGAGGGGGACGAGGCCGGCGGCGTCGGCGCCGGGGATCACCACCCCGGTCGCGGCCTCGCGGCAGAGGTACGCGCCGACGTAGATCTTCGAACCGGCGTTCACCGGCGCCGTGTTGATCGCGCGCTCGTGGAGCTTGTGCTTGCGGATCTTGTTCGCGGAGAGGGCCATCTTTCAGGTCTCCTTTCTGGCAGCCTCAGTTGGTGGAGAAGGCGCGGGGGAACTTGCGCCGCAGCTCCACGGCGCGCTCCGGCGTGATCCCGTAGCGCTCACGAACGGCGAGCTCCTCGGGGGTCCCGTTGTCGAGGGCGAGGCGGGCGGCCTCCTCGGCCTCCCGGGCGGCGAGCGGGGTGTTGGAGAGGATCTCCGCGTCCGGCATCGCCTGCAGGACGGAGAGCAGCGCGTCGTAGACGGCCGCCTCGCGCGGGGCGCCGTCGCCGGCGCTCAGGGTGACGGTCTGGGGGGCGTCGGCCGCGGCGAGCTCCTCGAGCAGCGCCGGAAGGCCCGCGCGGCGCATGGCGGGGGTCACCCGCGCGCCGAGCTTCTCCAGGTCGCTCGCGGCGCGCGCGCGCGCCTCCAGCCGCCGGCTCTTCGCGCGCTCGGCGGCGAGCTCGGCCTGGAGCTTCGTGACCTGGTCGTCGGGTGCGGTGAGCGTCTCGGGCTCGGGCGTCTCCACGGGCTCCGGCTCGCCGGCCAGCTCGATCGGCATCGTGTCTGCCTCCTGGTGCGTTGCCCCGTCGGGGGCGGTCATCGGTGCGCCGAGATCCACGACCTCGACGGGGTTGCCGGAGAGGAGCTGCCCCTGCCCCATGCCCCAGATGGCGGGGCGGGCGGCGCCGAGCAGCGCGCAGCCGGTGAAGTACCAGCCGCCGGTGGCGGGGTGCTTGCGCACCAGCTCCGAGGAGCGGCGCGGCCACTGGCCGGAGCGGATCGCCTCGACGGCGTCGGCGGAGAGGCGGGTGAACCGCGCCCAGAGCTCCTCGCCCTTCACCCAGAGCTTCTCGGCGAAGCCGTGCGCGGGGCCCTCCCAGGCGTGGTCGAAGTTGAGGGTGGCCTCCTCGACCGCCGGGTCGTAGGCCGCGGCCATCTCTTCGAGGTGCTCGCGGCGGATCTCGATCCCGTGGCTCTCGGAGAGGTCCTGCGGCCGGAGCACCGGCGCCTCGAAGGCCGCCGGGGCGGCGCCCTCGACCAGCTCGCCGCCGAGCGAGACTTCCGGCCCGAGGAAGAGCTGCAGCCGCGGGCCGGTGGGCGGCTGGGCGGGTTCGGGGCGTGCGGTCCTGTGGCTCACGCCACCGA
Source organism: Thermoanaerobaculaceae bacterium (assembly GCA_035384965.1). Taxonomy (GTDB): domain Bacteria; phylum Acidobacteriota; class Thermoanaerobaculia; order Thermoanaerobaculales; family Thermoanaerobaculaceae; genus JAAYVZ01. Next base: position 1 of record DAOOJE010000054.1, on the reverse strand, counting down.
G
>DAOOJE010000053.1:0-14658 GCA_035384965.1 Thermoanaerobaculaceae bacterium | reverse complement strand
ACCAGGGGACATTCCTATCGAGTCCACCAGGGGACACTATCAAGGAGTCGCGACAAGCCGCTCCGTGAGGATGGTGACTTTGGCACCGACCTGCTAGACTTCACGCTCCGGTGTCGAGTCGGCGGGCACGGAGGGGTACGCCGCGGAGGGCCGCGGGGGCTTGAGGGTTGCCGGCGAGGAGATGAGAGAGATGAAGCTATACGTCGGCAACCTTCCCTACTCCACCCGTGACGAGGAGCTGAGCGCGCTCTTCGCCGAATTCGGGACCGTGGCCTCGGCCAGGGTGATCATCGACAACCAGACCGGGCGCTCCCGCGGCTTCGGGTTCGTCGAGTTCGACGACGCCGCTCAGGGGCAGGCCGCCATCGCCGCCATGAACGGCCGTGAGGTCGGCGGGCGCGCGCTGGCTGTCAACGAGGCTCGCGCCCAGGGTACCGGCGAGCGCCGCGGTCCCCGCGGCTCCGGCGGCGGGTTCGGCGGCGGGCACCGCGGCGAAGGCCGCGGCGGCTACGGCGGTGACCGCGGCGGCTACGGCGGCGGGCGCCGCGGCTACTGAGCGCGCCTCGAGAGCTGCCTTTTCGAACCGTTTCACCTCGGCGTAGGGCCGCACGGGCCGCCTCAGGCGGTCCGTGCGGTCGTGTCCGTGCCGCGTCTGTGGTCCGACCGGCCCCGTCCCCCGGGAGGCCGCCGGACACCTCTGGAGGTTGTCATGAGCAAGAACCCGGGAGCAACGTTCGCCAAGCGGGCGCGAGAGCGCGCCAGGCAGGAGAAGCAACAGGCCAAGGCGGCCGAGCGCGCCCAGCGTCGGGCCGAGAAGAAGGCGCGCGGACCGCTGGAGCCCGGCGAGGACCCTGACATCGCCGGCATCGTTCCTGGCCCGCAACCCCGCCGGGACGACGAGTCCTAGCACGGGCGGAGCTGGACCCGCGAGCCTCCCGGCCCCAGCCCCTTCTTCCGCCCAGCGCCCTATCATCCCCACCCGTGAACGAACCCTCCGTCCAGCGGACCGGCGCCGCGTACGCCGTGGCAGCGTTCCTCATGTGGGGGCTCTTCCCGCTCTACTGGAAGCCTCTCGCTGCCGTGCCGGCGCTCGAGGTGGTGGCGCACCGCACGTTCTGGGGGATGCTCTCGGTCGCGACCTGGATCACCCTCCGTGGTCGCTGGGGCGTGGTTCGCGCCGCCGTTCGCTCTCTTTGCACACTGGCCGTCCTGGCCGGCACGGCGGCGCTCATCGGCGGCAACTGGCTCCTGTACATCTGGGCCGTGACCCACGACCACGTCATGGAGTCCAGCCTCGGGTACTTCATCAACCCCCTCGTCAACGTGCTGCTCGGCGTGGCCGTGCTCCGGGAACGCCCCAACCGCCTGCAAGCGACCGCGGTGGCGCTGGCCGCGGTCGGAGTCGCCGTTCTCACGCTGGGCTACGGCCGGTTTCCCTGGATCGCTCTCGGCCTCGCCACGAGCTTCGCGCTGTACGGCCTGGCACGGAAGACCGTGGCGGCCGATGCCGTCGTCGGCCTCTTCGTCGAGACGAGCTTGCTGGCGCCGCTCGCTGCCGCTTTCTTGCTCGCCCGGGAGCACACCGGGGCCGGCGCCTTCGGCCACGCCGGCCCGTTCGCGACCCTCTTGCTCCTGCTGGCCGGCCCCGTGACCGCCGTGCCGCTCGTGCTGTTCACCGAAGGCGCCAGGCGGCTGCCACTCTCGACGGTCGGCCTGTTCCAGTACATCTCGCCGAGCTGCCAGTTCCTCCTCGCCGTCCTGCTCTACCGCGAGCCGTTCACCGCCTCCCACGCCGCGACCTTCGCCTGCATTTGGGCTGGCCTGGCGCTGCTCACCTGGGACCTGCGGCGACGGTGGCGGGCGCTTCCACCGATCGAGCTGGAGACGACATAGGCCGGGTCCCGCCCGGGGGTGGCGGCCGGTGGCAGCGCGGCCCGCGCGCCGGGCCGCGTCGGAACAACTCGTCCCGATTCTACGTATGCTCACGCGGAGGAGTTGGAGATCCCATGCGAAAGCTGACTCTCGTCTTCGCCCTGTGCACCGCGCTGGCGGCCTCGGCGGCCACCGCTGCGATCGACGCCCGGCTGCTGCGCTGCCCGGCCGTCTCGGCCACACAGATCGCCTTCGTGTACGCCGGCGACATCTGGCTGGTCCCCAAGGAGGGCGGCATCGCCCACCGGCTGTCGACGCCGCCCGGGGAGGAGTCGTTTCCGCGCTTTTCCCCCGACGGGACGCAGCTCGCCTTCAGCGCTAACTACGACGGCAACCTCGATGTCTACGTCGTGCCCGCAAGCGGCGGCGTGCCGACGCGAATCACGCACCACCCCGACCCCGACCGCATGCTCGCCTGGTACCCGGACGGCGCGTCGATCCTCTTCGCCTCGCCGCGCGAGGCCGGCAAGGACCGTTTCAACCAGCTCTTCAAGGTCAGCAGCACGGGCGGCCTGCCGACCAGGCTGCCGGTGCCGTACGGCGAGTTCGGCGCCATCTCCCCGGACGGGGGGTTTCTCGCCTACATGCCGCAGAGCCGCGACTTCCGCACCTGGAAACGCTACCGCGGCGGCTGGGCACCCGAACTCTGGCTCTTCGACTTCAAGACCGGCAACGCCCGCAACATGACGAACTCGCCCGCCAACGACGGCCACCCGATGTGGCATGGCTCCACGATTTACTTCCTTTCCGACCGCGACGAACACAAGCGCAACAACATCTGGGCGTTCGACCTGCTGACGCAGACGACGCGGCAGGTGACCCGCTTCACCGAGTACGATGTCCGCTTCCCGTCGATCGGCCCGGCCGACATCGTGCTCGAGGCCGGAGGCCGCCTGTGGCGGCTGGAACTCGGGACCGAAACACTCACCGAGGTGCGGGTCGAGGTCGTCACGGACAGAGCCACCCTCAAGCCCCGCGAGGTGAACGCCGCCAGACTCATCCGGAACGCCGCCGTCTCGCCCTCCGGCAAGCGAGCCGTTTTCGAGGCCCGCGGCGAGCTGTTTTCCGTGCCGGCCGAAAAGGGAGTCGTCTTCGACATGACCCGCACCTCGGGGAGCGCCGAGCGTTACCCGTCCTGGTCTCCGGACGGCAAGTCGGTCGCGTATTTCTCCGACGAGTCCGGCGAGTACGAGCTGTACGTGCGCCCCGCGGACGGCACCGGGAAGCCCCGCAAGGTCACCACGCTCGGCCCGGGGTTCCGCTACCGTCCGTTCTGGTCCCCGGACTCCCGGCGGGTGGTCTTCGTCGACCAGGCCATGCGCATCAACCTGTGCGAGATCGACACCGGCAAGGTGACCGTCGTCGACAAGGGGCTGTGGTGGTTCGAGGAGGACCTCCAGAAGTTCGCGCCGAGCTGGTCCGCCGACTCGCGCTGGCTGGCGTACGGCAAGGAGGTCGAGAACCGTAACGCCGCGGTGTTCCTCCACGACACGAAAAGCGGCACGACCACGCAAGTCACATCGGACTTCTACTGGACCGGCGCCCCGGTCTTCGACCCCGGCGGCAAGTACTTGTACGTGCTCACCAATCGCAGCTTCACGCCGAGCTACTCGGACCTCGACAACTCCTTCATTTACGCCAACACCACGCAAGTCGCGGCGATCTCCCTGCGCCGGGATGTCCCCTCCCCGCTCGCCCCCCGCAACGACGTCGAGAGCGGCGAGAAAAAGGACGACAAGAAGGACGACAGGGCCGACGCCAGGGGCAAGAACGCCAAGGCAGGGAAGAAGGACACCGACAGCAGTGGCTCCGAGCCACCCAGACCCGTCGAGATCGACCTTGCCGGGCTCGAGGAGCGCCTCGTCGTGCTGCCTCCCAAACCCGGCAACTACGACACCCTGGCGGCCGTGTCCGGGAAGGTCCTGTACCGACGCATGCCGCGCACCGGCAGCGGCGACGAGGCCCGTCCCCTTGTCTACTTCGACCTCGAGGAACGCGAGGAGAAGACCGTCCTCGCCGACGTCGACCACTTCGAGCTCACCGCCGACGGCACGAAGGCGCTGGTGCGCCTGAAGAAAGACTGGGCGGTGATCGACCTCAAGCCTGACCAGAAGCTCGAAAAGAAACTCCCGACCGGAGAACTTCTCATGACGGTCGACGCGCGGGCCGAGTGGCGGCAGATTTTCGCCGACGCCTGGCGCCTCGAGCGAGACTACTTCTACGACCCCAAGCTCCACGGGGTCGACTGGAACGCGATGCGCGAGCGGTACGGGAAGCTGCTCGACGACTGCGTCACCCGCTGGGACGTCAATTTCGTCATCGGCGAACTCATCGGCGAGCTCAACGCCTCGCACGCCTACCGTGGGGGCGGCGACACCGAGCAGCCCCTCGAGGCCGGCGTCGGCCTGCTCGGCGTCGACTTCGCGCTCGAGAACGGCGCCTACCGCATCGCCCGCATCCTGCGCGCCGCGCCCTACGAGGTGGACGGCCGCTCGCCGCTCGCCGAGCCCGGCGTCGAAGTCAAGGAAGGCGACTACCTGCTGGCCGTCAACCGCAGGCCGCTCGACCCCGCGCGCGACCCCTACGCGGCGTTCGCCGGACTGGCGGGCAAAACCGTGCTGCTCACCGTCAACTCGAAGCCCTCGTTCGAGGGCGCCCGCGAGGTCCTCGTGCAGACGCTCGAGGACGAGTACCGCCTGCGCAACCTCGCATGGATCGAAGCCAACCGCCAGCGCGTGGAGCGGCTGTCAGGAGGCCGCATCGGCTACATTTACGTGCCCGACACCGGCATCGAGGGTCAGACCGAGCTGGTCCGCCAGTTCCGCGGACAGTTCACCAAGGAAGGCCTGATCATCGACGAGCGTTTCAACTCCGGCGGCCAGATCCCCGACCGTTTCGTCGAGCTACTCAACCGCCCGCTCTACAACTTCTGGGGCGTGCGGGACGGCCGTGACTGGCAGTGGCCGCCGGTGGCGCACAGCGGCCCCAAGGCGATGCTCATCAACGGCTGGAGCGGCTCTGGCGGCGACTGTTTCCCCTTCTACTTCAAGCAGGCCGGGCTCGGCCCGCTCGTCGGCATGCGCACGTGGGGCGGCCTCATCGGCATCTCCGGCGCGCCAGGGCTCATCGACGGCGGCAGCGTCACGGTCCCGACGTTCGGCATCTACTCGACCGACGGCCAGTGGATCATCGAGGGCCACGGCGTGGAGCCCGACGTCGAGGTCGTCGACGACCCCGGCCTCATGGCGAAGGGCGGCGACCCGCAGCTCGAAAAGGCCGTGGAGCTCGTCATGGCCGAGCTCGCCAAGCACCCGCCGGCGAGGCCGACCAGGGCCCCCTACCCCGACCGCAGCAGGTAGGCCCTCGCAGCTTGACCGCACCTCTGGCCGGCGCTACCTTCGCTCGTGCGAGAGATCGCTCGCACAGGCAGGAAGAGACGATGGCCAGAGTCGAACCTCGGGTGATTGCCGCCAAAACCTTCTTCGTCGCGCCTCTCGTGCTGGCGTGGCTGCCGCTCTGTCACGCTGCCGGCAAGGCGGGAGCACCGGCCGCCACGTCCGGCCGTGTGGACTCCGCGCCGTCCGCCACCGTTGCCGCTGCAGGTCGAACGCTGTACGTCTCGACCGAAGGCAGCGACACCACCGGTGACGGCAGCCGAGGCCGTCCCTTCAGGACCGTGGCGGGCGCACTGTCCTCGGCCCTCGCAGGGGACGAAATCGTCCTGCGCGGGGCGCCGTCCGTGGCCGACAACCGCTACCGCGAGCAGGTTCGGATCCAGCTTCCAGGCCTCACCCTGCGCGGAGAGGACGGCGAGCATGCCGTGCTGGAGTGCCCCACCGACGTCGAGAGCGTCTCCGCGTGTGTGCGCCTGGACGTCGATAGCGACGGGGCACACGTGAGAAACCTCGAGATCATCGGCGGCTACTACTACGGGATCAAGCTCGAGACCCGCTGGGACTGGGGCGATCCCGACGACCGCACAGGCGCCTCGCGCATCCTGATCGAGGACGTGGTCATCCACGACACCGGCCGCGACGCGGTGAAGATCACGCCGGGATGCGACGATGTCACGCTCCGCCGCGTCGAGATCTACAACAGCGGCGTGCGGGACGGCTCCAACGCCGAGGGCATCGACAACGTCAACGGCGACCGCATGGTGGTGCAGGACAGCTACATTCACGACACCGCCACGACCGGCATCTACTTCAAGGGCGGCGCCACCGACGTCGTCGTCGAGCGCAATTGCATCGAACGCACGGGTGCAGCCGGCATCCTGGTCGGTTTCGACACCAGCCCCGAGTACTTCGACCTGACGGCCAATCCCGACTACTACGAGAGCGTACGCGGCATCGTGCGCAACAACCTCGTCCGCCACACGGCCTACGCGGGCATCGGCCTCTACGCCGCCAGGGACGCGCTGGTGCTGAACAACACCCTCATCGACACAGGACTGACGGCCCATGCCCCCATCTACTTCGGCATCTCGTACCAGGACTGGGAGCCCGGCGCCGGCCGGCCGCCATCCCTCAACCCACGCATTTTCAACAACCTCGTCTTTCAGTCCAGCGGCATGCCGAGGGATTGCGTGTACATCCGCTACAGCCAGGACCTCGACGGGCTCTCGGCGCTGAGCGGCATGCCGAGCATGGACCACAACCTTTTCTTCCACGCCGACACCTGCACCTTCACCGACCGGCGCCCCGACTCGCTGCTCCTGGCAGGCACCTTCGCGCAGTGGCAGACCCACGCCTCGGCCGACGCCCACAGCCTGACCTCGAGTCCCGAACTGCACGCGGACGGCAGCCTTCTCCCCCATTCTCCGGCCGTCGATGCCGGCAACACCACGGTCGTCGACATGCCGACCGATCGGCGCGGTAACGCACGCGTCGCCGACGGCGATGGCGACGGCGCGGCCGTCGTCGACATCGGGGCACACGAGCTTCAACCTGGAACGACCCGCAGGGTTCCCCGGAGACTCCTGAAACGCGCCGACAACCCCGGCCACCCCGGTCTCGGCGAGCACCCCGGCACCCGCTGACCCGTCGCTCGGCAACCGCCCGCGCCCCCGGTGCCTCGAAGCAATACGCCGCGCCGGGGCATGCTACTTCGGGGACCCCGGGCCGGGCGGTTCGTCGCGGGTGACCGGATTGCGCTCGACGAAGGGAGCGACGGCGGCAAACAGGCGCTCCTCCTCCTCCCGCTTGCGCGCCCGCCACCGATCGAGCCTGGCCCTTTCCTGGGCCACCGCCGCGCGGTTGGCTTCCATGAGCTGCGTGTTGGCGATCGTCAGCTCGTCGATTTGTTGCTGCAGCGCCGCGTTCTTTTCCGCGGTTTCGCGCTCGAGGCGCACCACGCGCTCGGACAGGAAGCGCTCGAACGCGTCGAGCGCGCGGTCTCGGGCGGCGGCGTCGCGCACGATATCCTCCACCTCCACGGCGCCGGCCGGCAGGCGCTTGAGGACACCGGCAATCACCCGGGCGCGCGTCGGCCCGTCGAGGTCGCGAAACTCCTCCCCTTCGAGCATTTCGATGAGGCGGTAGACGGTGAAGCCGTGCGCCGGCGGCTGGACTCCGGCGCTGGCGTAGATCTGCTCGAGCGTCCAGTCGTCGCTGGCCGGCGCCTGCCCAAGCGCCGACTCGTCCAGCTTCACGTCGGGTTCGGGTGGGGCGGCCTGAGGGGGCGCCCCGGCCCCCGCGTCGCGAACCGCCGGCGGTCCCATGGCGGGTTCCTCGCCGGCTGCCGACACCTCGGGTCGCTCCTGCCGCCCGTAGACCAGACCCATCTTTTCCAGCAAGCTCGTGACCTTGACCATGGACCGATGGTAAGTGCAACGCCGGCCGTCGGCAACCCGTCCGCGGCCGTTTGGCCACGGGCCAGCGGTCTGCCCGCACCACGGGCACTCGAGATCCGGCTGGACAACCCCTCGCGGCCGAGGGCGCCCGGGTAGGTCTATTTCCGCAGGGCCACCGCCACCACGGTCTTGTCGTCGCCGCCCATCGAGATCATGAGGCCGTATTCCCTGGCGAGGGGCACCTGAAACCCCTCGGCGCGCCCGACGAGCTGCTTCCAGAGGTCCACCGCCATGCGCACGCCGGAAGCACCGGTGGGGTGGCCGTAGCCGATGAGGCCTCCGGAGGTGTTGGTGGGGTGCTCGCCGTTGCGGGCGATCCCGCCGCCCAGCACCAGATCCGGCCCCTCGCCGGGCTGCGCGAGCCCCAGGGCCTCGACTGCAAGGATGCCGGTGATCGTGAAGCAGTCGTGGACCTCGAACACGCCCACGTCGCCGACGCCGATCCCGGCCTGGCCGAGCGCGTGCTCCACCGCCTTCCGACTGGTGGTGAGCGCGGTGAGATCGGGCGGCGCCTGCACCAGGTCGTCCACGACTTGCCCGTAGCCGGCCACCTGTACGGCGGCGTCACGGCCGAGCCCGAGCCTGGCGAGCCCCTCTTCCGAGCACACCAGCACCGCTGCAGCGCCATCGGAAACCTTCGAGCAGTCGTAGAAGTTGAGGTGCTCGGTGAAGCTCTCGGGGTCGGGCCTCGACATGCCGAGCTTGACGAGGTCCGGGGCGGTGTTGTGGAACTCCTGCGCGAGCGGGTTCAACCGCGCGTTGGCGATGGCGTTGGCGTACCACGCGGCCATTGCCTGGCGGGTCCGCTCGGCGCCGTAGCGCGCGAAGTAGGCGCCTGCGCGGTCCGAAAAGCGAGCGGGGAAGAAGTGGGCGTGCCCGGCCTTGCGCTGGCTGGCGTAGTGCCCGGCCCCGGCCAGGATGTCGGCGCCGTAAACCGCCTTGACGGTGTTCTGCACCTCGACGCCGACCACCAGCACGACGTCCGCCATGTCGGCGAGCACGGTCTTGATCCCGGTGGCGAGCCCCAGCCCCCCGGTGCCGCAGGCGCCTTCCACGCGCACCATCGGCTTGTAGCGCAGCGCCGGATGCGCCGCGGCGAGCAGCGACGCGAGGTTGCCCTGCCGGTTGAAGCGCGCCGCCATGAAGTTGGCGATCACACCCTCGTCCACAAGGTCGGGGTTGGCGATCTGGGCGAGGACCGCCCGCACCGCCTCGTCGATGTAGTGCTCGAGGCCCGGGCGGGCCTTCTTGGGGTCGAATTCCTTGCGCCCCGTGCCCATGCTCATGGTGTAGGCGCCGGCGGCGAGATAGACGGGCTTGCGCAGTGCTTTCATCGCTCCCCTCCCCTCACAGGTACTCGTTGATCGGGCCATAGAGGTGGAAGAACCCGAGGGTGAGCACGCTGTTGACGTCCTCGGGGCGGGCCGCGACCCCCATCGCCACCAGCTGCTCGGCCGCGGCGCGGCTCGCTGCCGCGTAGCGGCGGGCCAGGTCGCATCCCAGCGTGGTGCTCTCCTTCACCCTGGCGAAGAAGGCGCGGAGCCGGGCGTCCTTGTCGCGATCACGTCCGAGCGCCTTCCAGCTCACCGACGGATCGGGGTGCGGACCGAGCGCCTCCTCGACTTGCCTGCACCACCCTTCTGGCTCGCACGGGACGTACTCGCGCCGGTTGGGGTCGTAAACCGCCACCGGCCGGCCCTTTTCGTAACGGAAGAACCCGTCCTTCTGCGCCCCCGACGAGGTCTGCCCGCCCTTGACGCCCAGCTCGATGAGGAGGTCGATGAGGTCGGAACGGAGCTCGGGGGCCGGGATGTGCCGCCGCATGACGGAGAGGATGAGCTGGAAGACATCGATGCCCACGTAATCGATGAGCTGGAAGATACCCATCGGCCGCAGCAACCAGTCGCGCGACACGCGGTCCACCGCCCACACCGCCTGCACGAAGCCCATCTCGCCGGCCAGCCGCTCGGCCTCGCCGAGGCCGTGCAGGCCGTCGCGCATGAAGTGGCCGTTGCCGATGAACCCGGCGATGTCGTTGGCCGGCACGATGGTCTTGCCGAGCCGGGTCGCCAGCTCCGAGGCGAGCGCTACAAGTCCCGGGCTGCAGTGTGCCGGGGTGATGAGCTCGACCAGCTTCTGGACCGCTGGCGGGTTGTAGAAGTGGTAGCCGATGACCCGGCCTTCGAGCCCGCTCTCCCGGGACAGGAACCCGATCGGGATCGCCGAGGTGTTGGTGAGGAAGAAGGTGCTCTGGCCGCACATGTCGGCAAGCTTGCGGAAGATGTCGATCTTCAGCTCGTCCCTTTCGAACGCCGCCTCGAAGACGAGGTGCGAGTCCCTGGCCAGCTCGAGCGTCTTGCCGGTGCGGATGTGCAGCATGACCTCGTGCACGAACTCGGCGACCATCTCGCCGTTCTCGACCAGGTCGGCGCGCTCGGCGTACAGGCGGCGCAGGCGGTTGATCTGCTTTTCCGCCGTCTTGACCGCCTGCGCCCGGATGTAGCGCAGCAGGCCAAGCAGCCCCTCGTCGGAAATGTCGATGAGGTTCAGCACGTGGGTGCCGGCCCTGTCCTCGAGAGCGGCGAAGGCGATCTGCTCGGCGAGCAGCAGCGAGATGCCGCTGCCCATCTTGCCGGCCGCCCCCACCACGGCCACGTTGCGCAGTCTCTCGAAAAGCTCCATCTGCCTCCTCCTTCACCGTCCCGAAAAGCGCACCGGGCGCTTCTCGACGAACGCCTGCATCCCTTCCTTCTGGTCGGCGGTCGCGAACGTCTGGGCGAAGAGTTCCGCCTCGTACGCCAGGGCGTGCTCGAGATCGGTCTCGACCCCGACGTTGACCGCCTGCTTACAGTAGGACACTGCCACCGGACCCTTGCCGGCGATGGCCGACGCGATGTCGCGGCAGCGGTCCATGAGCGCCTCGGGCGCCACCACCTCGTCGACGAGCCCGAGCGCCAGGGCCCGCTCGGCCCCGATCACCTCGCCCGTGAAGAGCAGCAGCTTGGCCTTCGAGCGCCCGACCAGCCGCGCCAGCCGCTGGGTGCCGCCAAACCCCGGTGTCACCCCGAGGCTCACCTCGGGCTGGCCGAACCTGGCCTTCTCCGAGGCGATCCGCACGTCGCACGCCATGGCCAGCTCGCACCCGCCGCCGAGCGCGAAGCCGTTGACGGCGGCAATGACGGGCCGCGGAAAGGCCTCGATCTCGGAGAGCACTCGCTGGCCGCGGCGCGAAAACGCCCGCGCCTGGACAGGAGTGAAGTCGGCCATCTCCTTGATGTCGGCGCCTGCCACGAACGCCTTGCCGGCGCCGGTCAGGATCACCGCCCGCACCGACTCATCCTTGCCGAGGGCGTGGAAGACCCGATGCAGGCCGTCCACGATCTCGGTGTTGAGTGCGTTGAGCGCCTCCTGCCGGTCGATGGTGACGGTGGCGACGCCGTTCGTGACCTCGATGCGGATCCCCCTCTCGTCCATGGTGCTCCCTCCCTCGACGCCGGCCCCGGCGGGGTGGTACCTGCCCGGGCACACTGGATTGGCGTGCTGCGGCCACGCGCATGGTACAACGCGGGCGGGGCCGCGTCGACTTCCACCGGGCCGTGGCACAATGGGGACCGCATGCGATCCCCTCGCCGCCAGCAAGCCTGCCGGCGCCTTTCGCGACCCGCCCCCGCGCGGGTGGAGGTCCCATGAGGGCGGTGGTCGTCGGCGGCGGCCTCGTCGGCTCGACTCTCGCCGCGCGCCTGGCTGCCGACGGACACGACGTGGTGGTGGTCGAGGTCTCCCGCGATCGCCTCTCGGAGCTCGCCGACACTCTCGACGTCCAGACGGTCCAGGGCAACGGCACCACGGTCGAGGTCCTCGAGGCGGCCGGGATCGGCGGCTGCGACGTTCTCATCGCCTCCACCGCCTCGGACGAGGCCAACATGGTGGTGGCGCTCATCGGCTCGGCCATCTTCCATGTCCCCCGCGTCGTGGCACGCCTTCGCGACTCCGATCACGAGCGCAGCTTCCGGGCGATCGCCAGGCAGCTACCGGGAGACCACCTCTGCGTCAACCCGGATCTCGCCGCGGTCGAGAAGATTCTCTCGCTGCTGCCGGTGCCGGGGGCGGCGGACGTGGCCTCGTTCCTGGACGGCAAGCTGCTCATCGCCGGCTTCCCGATGGGGCGGAACAGCGCCTTCTCGGGCATGCTGCTGTCGCACCTCCGCCTGCTCTTCCCCGAACGCTCCGTGCTCGCCGTCGCCATCCGGCGCCGCGACCAGTGGTTCATCCCGCACGGCGAGGACGAGTTCCGCGAAGGCGACCTGGTGTACTTCTCGATCAGCCCGGCGGAACTCGACAACGTCCTGGAGCTGATCGGCACCCGGCGCGCATCCGAGCGGCGAGTCATGGTGGCTGGGGCCACCCGCGTCGGCATCGGCGTCGCAGCCCGGCTCGAAAAGGCGGGCATCCCGGTGGCGCTCATCGACGAGGATCGGGCGCGGTGCCACGAGGCGGCCGGGGAACTCGACTCGGCAATCGTCCTGCACGGCACGCCGACCGATCAGGGGCTGCTCGAGGAGGAGGGCGTCGGCAAGGCCTCGGCGTTCGTGGCGTGCGCGGACAACCACCAGCTCAACGTGGTGGCCTGCCTGCTCGCCCGACGGCTCGGCGCCGCCCACACCTTCGCCCTCGTCGACAATCCGGCTCTCTCCGGGCTGGTCGGCGAGATGGGCATCGACGCCGTCATCTCGCCCCGCCTGCTTACCGTGGGCCTGGCCGCCCAGTTCGTCCGGCGGGGCCGGATCCGCGCCGCGGTGGCGCTGCTCGAGGACGAGGTGGAACTCGTGGAGGTGGATCTCGGCCCCAACTCGCGGCTGACCGCAGGCGCCCTGGGGGAGGTCGGGCTTCCCCGCGGCGTGCTGGTCGCGGCGTTGCTGCGCGACGGCACGGTCATCGTGCCGGGCGGCGGCGACCGCGCCCGGCCAGGGGACCGCGCAGTCCTCATCAGCACCACCGAGCGAGCCCGGGAACTCGATGCCTTCGTTGGGAGCTGAGGCGTGAACCCCAGGTTCGACCTTCACTTGCTGGGCTGGTTCTCGCTCCTGCTCGCCGGCTTGCTGCTGCTGCCCTTGCCGGCGGCGCTGCTGTGGAGCGAGACGTCGCTCCCGTGGCTCGGCTCCGCGGCCACGTCCGCGCTGCTCGGCCTGGGGGTCGTGCTCGCGACCCGCACTCGCGACCGGCGACTGCATCCCAAGGACGGCTTCCTCGTGGTGACGGGCGCCTGGCTTCTCGCCTCGCTGGTGGGTGCGCTCCCGTTCCTGCTCGCCGGCACACTCGGGCCGGTGGACGCGCTTTTCGAGACGGTGTCGGGGTTCACGACCACGGGCTCGACGGTGGTGGTGGACACCGCCACGTTGCCGCGCTCGCTGCTGCTCTGGCGGGCACTCACCCAGTGGCTAGGCGGCATGGGGATCATCCTCTTCACAATTGCCATCCTGCCGCTGCTCGGCATCGGCGGCATGCAGCTCTTCAGGGCGGAGGTCCCCGGGCCGGTGGACGAAAAGCTCCATCCGCGGCTCGCGACCACGGCTCGCATGCTGTGGGGAATTTACGTCGGGCTGACGGCGGCCGAGTGGCTGGGGTTGCGGTTGCTCGGCGTGTCGAGCTACGAGGCGCTGTGCCACGCCCTCACGACCATGGCCACGGGAGGGTTCTCGACCCGCAACGGCTCGATCGGCGAGTTCGGCTCGCCCGGGGTCGAGTGGCTGGTCACGCTGTTCATGCTGCTGGCTGGCATCAACTTCGTGCTTCACTTCCGGCTCCTGCAAGGGCGGGTCAGGGACGTCCTGAAAGACGTCGAGCTGCGCTGGTTCGCCGCCATTCTGGGCGGCGCGCTCCTCGTTCTGACCATCACCCTGCACCGCCCCGACGTGCCGATCGGCGACACCTTGCGCGCCGCGAGCTTCCAGACCGTGGCCATCATCACCACCACAGGCTACGTCACGGCCGACTTCGAGCACTGGCCGCACGTGGCGCAGCTCGTGCTGCTCCTGCTCATGCTGGTGGGGGGGATGTCAGGTTCGACCGGCGGCGGCCCCAAGAGCCTCCGCCTGGTGCTGGCGTTCACGTCGCTGCGGGCGACCATCCACCGCGCCATCCACCCGCGCGCCGTGGTGCCGGTGAAGTACCACGGCGAGGTCGTCGAGGACGAGATCATCTCGGGTGTGTGGGGGTTCCTGCTCGCCTACGCGCTCATCGGCCTCGCCGCGACGGGCGTGGTCGCCGCCCACGGGTACGACCTTCTCACCGCCGTGTCGGCCGCGTTCACGGCCATCGGGAACGTCGGCCCGGGCATCGGGGATGTCGGCCCCTACGACAACTTCTCGCACTTCCCGCCGCTCGTCAAGCTCGCGCTCTCGTTCGCCATGCTGGTCGGGCGGCTCGAGATCTTCACCGTGCTGGCCCTTTTCTCGCGCCGCTTCTGGCGGCACTGAACCCGGCTTGTGGGTGACTTCTCGCTGGTGGTCGGTGGTAGACAGCACGGTGTCGACGCGGTTTCACTCCCTCCGGCCGTTTCTCCCGGACACCTCGACCCGCCCGGGGGCCTGGCCGTGGCCCGGGCCTGGCCCTTCCGGGTTCTCACGGGGAGGAGCGGGAAAAGGAGCCGCCAGCGCGGGGACCGAAGAAGGCGAACCTCCTCCTCCCGCAGTACAACGGGATGAGGGGGTCTCCACGCTGTGGAGGGGGACGAGGTCGTGGTCACACGTGGACGGGGCTTCGCCCACCCCGGCCACGATCTCGCCCCGTTCCCACCCGCTCGACCGCCAGGCGCGGACCTCAGGCAGGTTCCCGTCAAAGTCGCGGGGGTCTGGGGAGTGGGAGGGTTCGGGCAT
>DAOOJE010000052.1:0-15135 GCA_035384965.1 Thermoanaerobaculaceae bacterium | reverse complement strand
CGATCGTCCCCACGTTGACGTGCGGCTTCGTCCGATCAAACTTCTGCTTGGCCATGCCTGCCCCCTTGTCAGTAAACCCAGCCGCGTGCCTTGGCGATCACCTCGTCAGCAATGGCTTTCGGCACCTCTTCGTAACGGTCGAACTGCATCGTGTACGTCGCCCGCCCCTGTGTCATGGAGCGGAGCTGCGTAGCATACCCGAACATCTCCGCCAAGGAAACCCAGGCGGCGATCACGCGCACCCCACCGCGCTGCTCGAGGCTCGTGATCTTGCCGCGCCGCGCGTTGAGGTCGCCGATGACGTCGCCCATGTACTCCTCGGGCGTGACGACCTCCACCTCCATGAGCGGCTCGAGGAGCACCGGCTCGGCCTTCTGGGCCGCCGCCTGGAACGCCATCGAGCCCGCCACCTTGAAGGCGATCTCGGAAGAGTCCACCTCGTGGAACGAGCCGTCCAGCAGCGTCGCCGCCACCCGGATCATCGGGAAACCGGCCAGCACGCCGTGCTGCATCGCCTCGCGAATCCCCTGATCGACGGGCTTGATGAACTCCTTGGGGATCTTGCCGCCCTCGATCGCGCTCGCGAACTGGTAGTCGCTGCCATCGAGCAAGGGGGCGATGCGGATCACGGCATGCCCGTACTGTCCGCGGCCGCCCGTCTGCCGGATGAACCGCCCCTCGCCCTCGGCTTCCTGCTTGATCGTCTCGCGGTACGAGACGTGCGGCTTGCCGACCTTGGCGTTGACCTTGAACTCCCGCACCAGGCGGTCGACGATCACCTCGAGGTGCAGCTCGCCCATCCCCGAGATGATGGTCTGCCCCGTCTCGGGGTTGGTGTGCACCCGGAATGTCGGGTCCTCCTGTGTGAGCTTGTCGAGCACCGCGCCCAGCCGGTCCTGGTCGGCCTTGGTGCGCGGCTCGATCGCCACGTCGATGACCGGCTCCGGGAACTGCATCGCCTCGAGCACGATGGGGTGCTTCGGATCGGCCAGGGTGTCGCCGGTGACGACGTTGCGCAGGCCCACCACGGCTGCGATGTCGCCCGCGAACAGCTCCTTGATCTCCTCGCGCTTGTTGGCGTGCATCTTGAGGATCCGGCCCAGCCGCTCGGCGTGCCCGGTGCGCACGTTGAGCACCTGATCGCCGGTGGCGACGTGGCCGGAGTAGACCCGGACGAAGGCGAGCTGACCCACGAACGGGTCGGTCATGATTTTGAAGACGAGCGCGGCGAACGGGGCGGTGTCATCGGCCGGCCGGTGCTCGGTGGAGCCGCCCGGCGTGTGGCCCTCGATCGCCGCCACGTCGAGCGGCGACGGCAGGTAATCCACCACCGCGTCGAGCAGCTGCTGCACGCCCTTGTAGCGGAACGCCGAGCCGCACAGCACCGGGGTGACCTGTCCCGCCACCGTCTGGCGCCGGATGGCGGCCCGCAGCGCCTGCGGGCTCACCGGCTCGCCGCTCACGTAGCTGGCGAGCAGCTCCTCGTCGCTCTCGGCGAGGGCGGCCAAGAGCTTCTCCCGCCACTCGGCCGCCGGCGCCTCGTACGCCGCCGGCAGCGGCCGGCGCTCGAAGTGCGCCCCGAGACTCGCCTCGTCGAACACGAACGCGCATTCCTCGACGAGGTCGATGACGCCTTCGAACGTGTCCTCGACGCCGTAGGGGATCTGCACGGCGACCGGGTGCGCCCCCAGCTTGCGCTGCATTTGCTCGATCACGGCCCGGAAGTCGGCGCCGACCCGATCCATCTTGTTGACGAACGCGACGCGCGGCACCCCGTAGCGGTCGGCCTGCCGCCACACCGTCTCCGATTGCGGCTCGACGCCGCCGACGGCGCAGAACACAGCAATCGCGCCGTCGAGCACACGCAGGCTCCGCTCGACCTCGGCGGTGAAGTCGACGTGGCCCGGTGTGTCGATGATGTTGATGCGGTGGTCGCGCCAGAAACATGTGGTGGCGGCGGAGGTGATCGTGATGCCCCGCTCCTGCTCCTGCTCCATCCAGTCCATGGTGGCGGTCCCGTCGTGGACCTCCCCCATCTTGTAGTTCACACCGGTGTAGTAGAGGATTCGCTCGGTAGTCGTCGTCTTACCGGCATCGATGTGCGCCATGATGCCGATGTTGCGAGTCCTCTCAAGCGGTGCGAGTCGGGGCATCCTGTCAAAGAACCTTCTGCGCGCCGGGCGCGGGTACGAGTCCTGAAACGGTTCGCTGCACGCCTACCGCTGGGCTACCAGCGGTAGTGGGAAAACGCCTTGTTGGCCTCCGCCATGCGGTGGGTGTCGTCCTTCTTCTTGATCGCACCACCGCGGTTGTTCGCCGCATCGATGAGTTCGCCGGCGAGCTTCTCCATCATGGACTTCTCGCCCCGCGCCTTGGCGAAGTCGATGAGCCACCGGAACGACAGCGAGAGCTGGCGGCCTGGCGGCACCTCGACCGGGACCTGGTAGGTGGAGCCTCCGACCCGGCGGGACTTCACCTCCACCTGGGGCTTCACGTTGTCCACGGCCCGCTTGAAGATCTTCAGCGGGTCGTCCTGGGTGCGCGCCTTGATGATGTCGAGCGCGCCGTAGAACACGCCCTCGGCCACGGTGCGCTTGCCCTGGCGCAGGATCGCGTTGATGAAGCGCGTGACGAGCTGCGAGTTGAAGATCGGATCGGGGATGACCTCCCGCCTCTGCGGGTAGCGACGGCGCGGCATGGCTACTTACCTCCCGCCTTGGCGGCCTGCTTCTGGCGCTTGGTGCCGTACTTCGACCGGCTCTGGTTGCGTCCGGCCACGCCCTGGGCGTCGATGACGCCGCGGATGACGTGGTAGCGCACACCCGGCAGGTCCTTGACGCGGCCGCCGCGGATCAGGACCACCGAGTGCTCCTGGAGGTTGTGGCCCTCTCCAGGGATGTACGTGGTGACCTCGATGCTGTTGGTGAGCCGCACGCGGGCAACCTTGCGGAGCGCCGAGTTGGGCTTCTTGGGCGTCGTGGTGTAGACGCGGGTGCAGACCCCGCGCTTTTGCGGGCACGCCTTCAGCGCCGGGCTCTTCGTCTTCTCGACCACCGTCTCGCGGCCGTGGCGTACCAGTTGGGCAATCGTCGGCATCGTCTCCTCGCTTCGACTCGAAGGGCCAAGCATGCTCCGGCGCTTGGCCCCGGTTGCTGCGCGCTGGCGCCCTCGAGGGCGCAGGCCGAAAACTCTAGCGCAGGCTCCCGCCTCTGTCAACTGGCAGGCGGCTTTGCCGGAAGGGCTGCCGTGATCTCGTCGAGATCCGGCACCTCTTCCACGCCCTCCACCTCCTCGGGCTGGGGCATCTCCTCAGGGGCGACCGGCGCCACCGTGAAGTGGTGATATGGCTTGGCGCCCGTCCCGGCCGGGATGAGCCGGCCGACGATCACGTTTTCCTTCAGACCGTGCAGGTGATCCACGCGTCCGGACACCGCGGCTTCCGTGAGGACGCGCGTGGTCTCCTGGAACGAGGCCGCCGAGACGAACGACTCGGTGGCCAGCGCCGCCTTGGTGATGCCGAGCAGGATCGGCGCGAAGCGCGACGGCTGGCCGCCGAGGCGCTCGATGCGCTCGTTTTCCTCCAGCACCCTGTAGCGCGGCACCTGCTCGTCGAGCAGGAAGTCGGTGTCGCCCGGGTCGGTGATCTTCACGAACCGGCACATCTGCCGGACGATCGTTTCGATGTGCTTGTCGTTGATCGTGACCCCTTGCGTGCGGTAGACCTCCTGGATCTTGTCCACGAGGTAGCGCTGCAGCTCGGTCTCGCCCAGCACCGCCAGCACGTCGTGGGGGTCCACCGGGCCGTCGGTGAGCGACTCGCCGGACTGCACCCACTCGCCGTCCTGGACGATGAGGTGGGCGGCCTTGGGGATCGTGTACTCGCGGCTGATCTGCTCGCGCCCCTCGACCACGACCTTGCGGGTGCCCCGGCTCGCCTCGCCGATGTGGACGATGCCGGAAATCTCGCTGACCACCGCGGCATCCTTCGGCCGGCGAGCCTCGAACAGCTCGACGACTCGCGGCAGACCGCCGGTGATGTCCTTGGTCTTGGTGGTCTCGCGCGGGATCTTGGCCAGCACGTCGCCGGGGCTCACGGTGTCGCCCTCGGCCACCATGAGGTGGGAGCCGATGGCGAGCTGGTAGCGCCGCTCGGTGCCGTCGTCGGTGTGGACGACGATCGTCGGGATGCGGCGATCCGCTCCCAGCGGCTCGATGACGATCTTTTGCGTGTGGCCGGTGATCTTGTCGGTCTCCTCGCGGACGTTCTCGCCCTCGATGAGGTCGTCGTAGGCCACGCGGCCGGCCACCGTGGTGAGCACCGACGAGGTGAACGGATCCCAGCGGGCCAGGACCGTGTTCGGCTCCACCCAGTCGCCGTCCTTCACCAGCAGTACCGAGCCGTACACCAGGTTGTAGCGCTCGCGCTCGCGCCCGCGGTCGTCGCAGACCGCGACCTTGGCGTTGCGCGCCACCACCACCGTCTCCTTCTTGGTGTTGACGACCGCCTGCACGTTGATGAGCTTGACCACGCCGGTCCGGCTCGCCTTGTGCTGGGACTGCTCGGTGGCGCGCGTCGCCGTGCCGCCGTAGTGGAACGTCCGCATCGTGAGCTGGGTGCCGGGCTCGCCGATCGACTGGGCAGCGATGATGCCCACCGCCTCGCCCATCTCCACCTGGCGCCCCGTAGCCAGCATGCGCCCGTAGCACATCCGGCACGCACCGCGGCGCGTCTCGCAGGTGAGCAGCGAGCGGATCTTGACCCGCTCGTGGCCGGCGTCCTCGATGGCGCTGGCGAGTTCCTCGGTCACCTGGGTGTTGGCCGGGGCGATCAAGGTGCCTTCCACCGGGTCGACGATGTCCTCGGCGAGCACCCGCCCGACGAGGCGGTCGCGGAGCTTTTCGAGCACCTCGCCGCCCTCGGTGATCGGCGTGACGTAAATGCCGTGATCGGTCCCACAGTCGTCCTCGGTGATGATGACGTCCTGCGCCACGTCCACGAGGCGGCGGGTGAGGTACCCGGAGTCGGCGGTCTTGAGCGCCGTGTCGGCCAGGCCCTTGCGGGCGCCGTGGGTCGAAATGAAGTACTGCAACACCGACAGCCCCTCGCGGAAGTTGGCGGTGATCGGGGTCTCGATGATCTCGCCGGAGGGCTTCGACATGAGGCCGCGCATGCCGGCGATCTGGCGCACCTGCTCCTTGGAGCCCCGGGCGCCCGAGTCGGCCATGATGAAGATGGGGTTGGCCTCGCCCGTGGCCTCCGTGCGGCGCCGCATCTGGCGGAACATCTCGTCCGAGACCTTCTCGGTGACCCGGTGCCAGATGTCGACGATGCGGTTGTGGCGCTCGCCCGAGGTGATGATGCCCTGGGCGCGCTGCCCTTCGACCACGTCGACCTCGCGCAGCGCGCTGGCGATCATCTCGCCCTTGCTGTCCGGCACGATCATGTCACCGGAGCCGATCGAGATCCCCGCCCGCGTCGCCCACGCGAAACCGAGGTTCTTGAGCGCGTCGAGCAGCCGCACCGTGACCTCGTGGCCGAAGCGCAGGTAGGCGAACGAGACGAGGCTCTGCAGGCCGGCCTTCTTGAGCTGGGCGTTGACGAACGGGATCTCCGGCGGCAGCGAGGCGTTGAAAACCACACGCCCGACCGTGGTCTCGAGGTGGAAATTCTCGACCCACTTCGCCTCGGCGTGGAGGATGTCCTGGCTGTCGGCCTCGACCGTCATGTCGAGCAGGTTGCCGGTGACGATGACCTCGATCGGCTGCAGCGTCTCCACCCGCCCGTTGGCGTGCGCGAGCAGGACCTCCTCGACGCTCGCGAACACCTTGCGGCGCATGTTCTCGGCGCCGATCTTCTCCGAGGTCAGGTAGTAGATGCCGAGCACCATGTCCTGGGAGGGCACCGCCAGCGGCCGACCCGAGGCCGGCGACAGGATGTTGCGCGGGGCCAGCATGAGCACCCGGGCCTCGAGCTGCGCCACCGGCGAGAGCGGCACGTGCACGGCCATCTGGTCGCCGTCGAAGTCGGCGTTGTAGGCGGCGCACACGAGCGGGTGAATGCGGATCGCCTTGCCCTCCACCAGCACCGGCTCGAACGCCTGGATGCCGAGCCGGTGGAGCGTCGGCGCCCGGTTGAGCAGCACCGGGTGCTCGCGGATCACCGTCTCGAGGGCGTCCCAGACGTCCGGCGTGCGCTGCTCGACGAGCTCGCGCGCCATCTTGATCGTGGTGACCAGCTGCTTTTTCTCGAGCTCGTGGTAAATGAACGGCTTGAACAGCTCGAGCGCCATTTCCTTGGGCAGCCCGCACTGGTGGAGCTGGAGCTCCGGGCCGACGACGATGACCGAGCGGCCGGAGTAGTCCACGCGCTTGCCGAGGAGGTTCTGGCGAAAACGGCCCTGCTTGCCCTTGAGCGCATCCGACAGCGACTTGAGCGGCCGCCCGTTGGAGCCCTTGATGACGCGGCCCCTGCGGCCGTTGTCGAACAGCGCGTCGACCGCCTCTTGCAGCATGCGCTTCTCGTTGCGCACGATGACCTCGGGGGCGCGCAGCTCGAGCAGCTTCTTGAGGCGGTTGTTGCGGTTGATGACCCGGCGGTAGAGGTCGTTGAGGTCCGAAGTCGCGAAGCGGCCGCCGTCGAGCGGAACGAGAGGACGCAGCTCGGGGGGGATGACCGGGATGACTTCGAGAATCATCCACTCCGGCCGGTTGCCGGACTTGCGAAACGCCTCTACCACGCGCAGCCGCTTGGCAGCCTTCTGCCGCTTGACGACCGAGGGCTCGGTGCGCATGAGCAGCCGCAGCTCGCCGGCCATCTCGTCGAGGTCGATGCGCTGCAGCAGTTCCTGGATCGCCTCGGCGCCCATCTTGGCGACGAACGCCTCGCCGAACTGCTGGTGGTACTCGCGGTACTGCTCCTCCGAGAGGACCTGCTTCTCCTCGAGCGGGGTGTCGCCCGGGTCCACCACGACGTACGCCTCGAAGTACAGCACGCGCTCGAGATCGCGCATCGTCATGTCGAGTAGCTGGCCGATGCGGCTCGGGAGCCCCTTGAAGAACCAGACGTGGGAGACCGGCGCGGCCAGCTCGATGTGCCCCATGCGCTCGCGGCGGACCTTGGAGCGCGTCACCTCGACGCCGCACTTGTCGCACACCACGCCGCGGTGCTTCATGCGCTTGTACTTGCCGCACAGGCACTCCCAGTCGGTGACGGGGCCGAAGATGCGGGCACAGAACAGCCCGTCGCGCTCGGGCTTGAACGTCCGGTAGTTGATGGTCTCGGGCTTGACGACCTCGCCGTGCGACCACGACCGGATCTTTTCCGGCGAGGCCAGCGACACGCGCATCGCGTCGAAGTCGTTGATGGCCTTGGGCCGGGCAAAGAAGGCACGGGCGTCGGAAGGCATGCTGCTCATGGCCTGCACCTCACTCTCCCTCGTGCTTGATGAGCTCGACATCAAGCCCGAGGCTCTGCAGCTCGCGCACCAGCACGTTGAACGACTCGGGAAGGCCCGGCTGCTCGGGCACCTTGCCCTTGACGATCGCCTCGTAGACCCGCGAGCGGCCCTCGACGTCGTCGGACTTCACCGTCAGAAGCTCCTGCAACGTGTACGCGGCGCCGTACGCCTCGAGGGCCCACACCTCCATCTCCCCGAGCCGCTGGCCGCCGAACTGGGCTTTGCCCCCGAGCGGCTGCTGCGTGATCAGCGAGTAGGGCCCGATCGACCGCGCGTGGATCTTGTCGTCCACCAGGTGCGAGAGCTTGAGCATGTAGATGTAGCCGATCGTCACCCGCTGCTCGAAGGGCTCGCCGGTGAGGCCGTCGCGGAGCGTGGTCTTGCCGTCCTCGGGCAGCCCCGACTTGAGCAGCAGGTCCCTGATCTCTTCCTCGGTCGCCCCGTCGAAGACCGGAGAGGCGAAGCGCAGCCCGAGCGCCTTGCCGGCCCAGCCGAGGTGGGTCTCGAGGATCTGGCCGACGTTCATGCGGCTCGGCACGCCGAGCGGGTTGAGCACTATTTCCACCGGCGTCCCGTCCTCGAGGAACGGCATCTGCTCTTCCGGGAGCACCACCGAGATCACGCCCTTGTTGCCGTGGCGTCCGGCCATCTTGTCGCCCACCTGCAGCTTGCGCTTCATGGCGACATAGACCTTCACCTGCTTGATGACGCCGGGAGGCAGTTCGTCGCCGGCCGTCAGCAGCTTGATGCGCTCGTCGTTGAGCTTCTCCAGCACCGCGAGCTGCGACTCGGCCTGGTTGACGAGCAGGCGGACCCGCTCCCGCAGCGTCGGGTCGGCCAGCGGGAGAGCCAGCAGCTCCGCCCGTGTCAGCTCCGCCACCGCAGCGCGGCCGAGTGTGCCGCCCTTGCGGGCCAGCACTTCGCCGCTGCGGGCGGAGGTCACCTCCTCGCTCACCTTCGCCCCGTCGAGGATCTGCGCGAGCTTCTTGTTGCGCTCCTCGATGATGATGCGCCGCTCGTCATCCGAATTCTTGCGGATGCGAGCGATCTCCTCGCGCTCGATGGCCTCGGCGCGCGAGTCCTTCTCGGCGCCGCGGCGGGCGAAGATCTTGACATCCACGACCACGCCCGAGATCCCCGGCGGACACTTCAGCGAGGCGTCGCGCACGTCGCCGGCCTTCTCGCCGAAAATCGCCCGCAGCAGCTTCTCCTCCGGCGTGAGCTGGGTCTCGCCCTTGGGCGTTACCTTGCCGACCAGGATGCTGCCCGGCCGGACATGGGCGCCGACGCGTACGATCCCGGCGTCGTCGAGGTCCTTGAGCGCCGACTCGGAGACGTTGGGGATGTCGCGCGTGATCTCCTCGGGCCCGAGCTTGGTGTCGCGCGCCGCCACCTCGAGTTCCTCGATGTGCACCGAGGTGAAGTAGTCCTCCTTGACGAGCTTCTCGGAGACCACGATGGCGTCCTCGAAGTTGTAGCCCCGCCATGGCATGAACGCGACCAGCACGTTGCGCCCGAGGGCCAGCTCGCCGCCGTCGGTGTTGGGCCCGTCGGCCAGCACCTGCCCCTTCGTCACCCGCTGTCCGGGCCGCACGATCGGCTTCTGGTTCATGCAGGTGTTCTGGTTCGAGCGCCGGAACTTGATGAGCTGGTAAATGTCGGCGCCGAAGACCGAGGGCCGCCCGGTATCGCCTTCGGCCGCCTCGACGCGGACGATGATGCGCCGCGCGTCCACCGTGTCCACGATGCCGTCGCGGCGGCAGATGATCACCGAGCCGGAGTCGCGGGCCACCACCGACTCGAGACCGGTGCCCACCACCGGCGCCTCCGAGCGCAGCAGCGGCACGGCCTGGCGCTGCATGTTGGAGCCCATGAGCGCGCGGTTGGCGTCGTCGTGCTCGAGGAACGGCACCAGTGCCGCGGCGACGGACACCACCTGCTTGGGCGACACGTCGATGAAGTCGACCTTGTCGCGGTCGATGAGCACGAACTCGCCGGCCGACCGGGCAATGACCTTCTCGTCGACCATCTGCCCGGCCTCGTCGACCCGCACGTTCGCTTGGGCGATGTTGAGCGTCTCCTCGTCCCACGCCGAGAGGTAGAAGGCGTGCGGCACGACGCGGGCCGGCCGCTTGCCCTCCTTGACGAGCTTGCGGTTGACCTTCTCCACCTCCTCAAGCAGCACCACCTCGTTGAGCTGGTACGGCGAGTCGCCGCGGTCGAAGACGCTGACGTGGTTGAGCACCCGCCCCTTTTCGACCTTCTTGTAGGGCGACTCGATGAAGCCGAACGAGTTGATCCGCGCATAGCACGACAGCGACGAGATGAGACCGATGTTCGGGCCTTCCGGCGTCTCGATCGGGCAAATGCGGCCGTAGTGCGTGGCGTGCACGTCGCGGACCTCGAACCCCGCCCGCTCGCGCGAGAGACCGCCCGGGCCCAGGGCCGACAGCCGCCGCTTGTGCGTCACTTCGGCAAGAGGGTTGGTCTGGTCCATGAACTGCGAGAGCTGCGAGGACCCGAAGAACTCCTTGACCGCGGCGATCACCGGCTTGGCGTTGATGAGGTCGCGCGGCATCGCGTTGTCGATGTCCTGGTGGATCGTCATGCGCTCCTTGATCGCGCGCTCCATGCGCACCAGGCCGACACGGAACTGATTCTCGAGCAGCTCGCCGACCGCCCGCACGCGGCGGTTGGCCAGGGAGTCGATATCGTCGAGCCGGCCGATGCCGCGGGAGAGCTTCAGGAGGTAGCGCACCACCGCGATGAAGTCCTCCTGGTCCATGACCCGCTGCGTGAGGCTCTTCTTGAGGCCGAGCTTGACGTTGAACTTGAACCGCCCGACATCCGAAAGGTCGTACTTCCGCTCGTCGAAGAACAGCCCGTCGAACAGCGTCGTGGCCGACTCCTCGGTGGGCGGATCCCCCGGCCGCAACCGGCGGTAGACCTCCATGATGGCGTCGAGCTTGGCCCGAATCTGGTCCTTTTCGATCGTCTTGGTGAGGATCTCGCCGACCAGGTCCCAGCCCGGGAAGGCGAGCAGGACCTCGCTCTTGCCGAGCTCCCCGAGCCTCACCCAGAGCTCGGGGGACGCTGTCGAGCCGGCCTCCACCACCACCTCGCCGGTGGTCGGATCCACGATGTCCTCGGCCACGACCGCGTCCACCAGCGACTCGGGGTCGAGCTCCACCTCGGCCTCGCCGTGCTTGCTGATGGCCTGCTGCAGGCCGGCATCGAGCTTGAGGCCGGCGAACAGCTCGGGCGTGGCACCCCGGCGGGTGCGCTGCGCGGCCGCCCGCTCGTCCTCGGCGGCCAGCACGCGCCGGTCGAGCCGCAGCTTGACCTTCTCGCCGCTCGGCTTGGCCGGGAACAGCGAGTAGAACACCTCGAGGAGCTGGGCGTTCGACTCGAGCCCGAGGGCGCGCAGGAACACCGTGGCGGGGAAGCGCCGCTTGCGGTCGATGCGCGCGTACAGGACCTGCTTCTTGTCGAACTCGAACTCGATCCACGAGCCGCGGTACGGCACCACCTTGGCGAGCAGCGAGGTCGGCGTCTCGCGCGTGAACGAGACCCCGGGCGAGCGGTGGAGCTGCGAGACGATGACCCGCTCGGTGCCGTTGATGATGAACGTGCCGGTCTCGGTCATGAGCGGGAGGTCGCCGAAGTACAGCTCCTCCTCCTTGATGTCCCGCACTCGCCGTTCCTCGCCCTTGTCCTCGTCGAACAGCACGAGCCGGAACGTCACCTTGAGCGGCACGGCATAGGTGAGGCCGCGTTCGCGGCAGTCGCTCTCGGAGTAGGTCAGGCGCAACCCCACGGGGTTGCCGCACGTCGCGCAGTGCGGCACGGCGTTCGGGGTGGACTGGCCGCAGGCCGCGCACACCACGGTCGCCTCGTGCGGCTCGGCCGCCTTGATGCGCGCCCCGCAGTGCTGGCAATGGATGCGCAGGTGGTCGAGACCGGCCAGCCGGCCGCACTTGCACTCCCACGTCCCGAGCTCGTAGCGCACGAAGTGAAGCTCACACGAGGACCGGAAGTCGGAAAACGGAAAGACGCTCGAGAACACCGCCTGGAGACCGGTGTTGGCGCGCTCCTCGGGCAGCAGGTCCATTTGCAGGAACTGTTCGTAGCTCGACCGCTGGACCGCGATCAGGTTCGGCAGCGGAATCGTGCTCCGGATCTTCGAGAAGTTCTGTCGCTCGCCCGCCAGGGCCAGTTGGGTCTGACTCATACGTCGGACTCCTTACGCGCGTCCTCTCGCGGCCCCGGGCCGCTCATGCAGCATGACCCCGGGGCGCGGTCGAGGGACGCATCCCGTCAACGACCGAATGGGCAGACGGGGGGCAGACGCCCCCCGGCCTCCCGGTTCGAACCGCGACAACCAGGAGAAACTTTCCGCACGGGCCGCACCGACCCGGCGATCTGCCTGCAAGGCCTCGGCCGTCGTCGACCTTTCTCCCGGCTGCGACGGACTTACTTGATCGTGACCTTGGCGCCGGCTTCCTCGAACTTCTTCTTGATGTCCTCGGCCTCCTGCTTCGAGACGCCTTCCTTCACCTTCGACGGTGCCGCCTCGACCAGGTCCTTGGCCTCCTTGAGGCCGAGCGACGTCACCTCGCGCACGACCTTGATGACGTTGATCTTCTTGTCGCCCGCGCTCTCGAGGATGACATCGAACTCGGTCTGCTCCTCGACGGGCTCGGCCGGGCCGGCAGCGGCCCCGGCGGCGCCCATCATCGCCACCGGCATGGCAGCGGCGGCGGCCGACACGCCAAACTCGGTCTCCAGCGCCTTGACGAGCTCGTTGAGCTCGAGCACGGTCATCGCCTTGATCTGACCCACCAAATCTTGAACCTGTGCCATCTCGATTCTCCTTTACCTTGAGTTCCGACGCCCTACGCCTGGCGTGCCTTTTCGTCTGCGATTTGCTGCACCGTCACCGCGAAGCTGCGGACCGGCCAGTTGAGAGCCGTGACCAGCCTGCGCATCGGCGACTGGAGAACGAACAGAAGTTTCGCCACCAGCTCCGCCTTGGACGGCAGGGTGGCCACCTGCTGCGCCTGAGTGCTGGAAAGGAGCTGGCCCTCCACGAGCCCGCCCCTGAACTTCAGCTTGTCATGTCCCTTCGCGAAGTCCGCGAGCGCCTTGGCGAGCGGCACCACGTCGCTGGTCGTGTACGCCACCGCCGTGGGCCCGACCAGCAAGGCACCGACCGCCTCGTTTCGGGAGCCCGAGACCGCGATCTTGGCGAGCGTGTTCTTGACCACGACGTACCCGGCCTCGGCCTCGGAGACCTTGCGGCGGAGCTCGGTGACCTCGCCCACCGACAGCCCGGTGAAATCCATGACGAACAGCCCTTGGGCGCCGGCGAGGACGTCCCGCAGAGCGTCGATTTGTGCTTGCTTCTCGGCCCGCGTCTGCATACCTGCCTCCTACTTCGCCTCGAGAGGCGTGATGTCGAGCGCCACGCCGGGGCCCATCGTCGAACTCAGGTACGCCGACTGGACGTACTTGCCCTTGGCGGCCGAAGGCTTGGCGCGCAGCACCGCCAGGATGAGCGAGCGGGCGTTCTCCTCGAGCGCGTCGGCGGAAAACGACACCTTGCCGACCGGGGCGTGCACGATGGCCGTCTTGTCGACCCGGAACTCCACCTTGCCGGCCTTGATCTCGCGCACCGCTTTCGAAACCTCGGTGGTCACCGTGCCGGTCTTGGGGTTCGGCATCAGGCCGCGGGGGCCCAGGATTTTCCCGAGCTTCGAGAGGTGGCGCATCATGTCCGGGGTGGCGACCATGGCCTCGAAATCGAGCCAGCCTCCCTGGATCTTCTCGACCACCTCCTCGCCCATCACGTAGTCCGCACCGGCTTCTTGGGCTTCCTTCGCCTGCTCGCCGGCGGCCACGACCAGAACCCGCTTGGACTTGCCGGTTCCGTGCGGGAGCACCACGGTGCCTCGCACCATCTGGTCGGCGTGCCGCGGATCGACCCCGAGGCGCATCGCGACCTCGACGGTCTCGTCGAACTTGGCGTAGCGGATCTCGCGGACGAGTTCGACGGCCTCACGGAGCTGGTAGCGCCTCGGCTCCACCTTGGCCCGGGCCTGCAAGTACTTCTTCGAGTGCTTCACGGCCTGCCTCCTTAGGAAACAACCTCGATACCCATGCTGCGGGCCGTGCCTTCGATGATCCGAACAGCAGCCTCGAGCGAGGTCGTGTTGAGGTCTGGTAGCTTGGTCCTGGCGATCTGCTCCACCTGTGCCTTGGTGACCTTCCCCGTCTTCTTGCGGTTGGGCTCACCCGACCCCTTTTCCACCCCCGCGGCCTGCCGGAGCAGGAACGAGGCAGGCGGGGTCTTGGTGACGAAGGTGTAGGTGCGGTCCGAGTAGACCGTGATGATCACCGGGATGATGGTCCCGACCTGCTTCTGCGTCCTGGCGTTGAACGCCTTGCAGAAGTCCATGATGTTCACGCCGTGCTGGCCGAGCGCCGGCCCGACGGGGGGCGCCGGGGTGGCCTGGCCGGCCGGGATTTGCAGCTTCACGTAGCCTGTGATTTTCTTTGCCATTCGACGTCCTCACGCGGTCTTCTGGACCTGGCTGAACTCCAGTTCCACCGGCGTCGACCGCCCGAAAATTGTCACCATCACCTTGAGGGTCGAGCGGTCGAGGTTGACCTCCTCGACCACCCCCGTGAAGTTGGAGAACGGCCCGTCGGTGATGCGGACCGGTTCGCCCTTCTCGAACACGTGCTTGGGACGAGGCTTCTCCTTCGCCACCGTCACCTGGTGGAGAATCTGGTTGACGTCCTCCTCCGTCAGCGGTGTCGGCTTCTTGCCCGAGCCCACGAACCCCGTGACCTTGGGGGTGTTGCGGACCAGGTGCCACGCCTCGTCGGTCATCTCCATCTGGACCAGGACATACCCGGGGAAGAACTTGCGCTGGACCTCGCGCTTCTTGCCGTTGCGCATCTCCACCACGGTCTCGGTCGGTATGCGGACTTCCCCGAAGAAATCGCGCATCCCCAAGGCTTCCACACGCTGCTCGAGCGTCTTCTTGACCCGTTCCTCGAAGCCCGAGTAGGTGTGGATGATGTACCACTGCTTCGACATGCCTTGGCCTCCGCCTCAGGAGAGCGCCCTGATGACCCAGTTGACCGCACGGAAGAACACGAAATCACACAGGTACAAATAGATACCGAAGATGAACGAGGCAGCGATGACGACCGCCGTCGTGGCCATGACCTCTTCGCGGCTCGGCCACGAGACCTTGCGGGTCTCGACCACAACCTCGCGCAGGAAGGTCCGGAGCCTTTGCCATGCGCTGACGATTCTCTGGAGAAAGCTCATCGGGCGCGCCTCCTTGGCGCTAGGAGCGAGTGGCAGGCCAGGAGGGACTCGAACCCCCAACCGCCGGTTTTGGAGACCGGAACTCTACCAATTGAGCTACTGGCCTGCGCCCAACACCTCTACTTGACTTCCTTGTGCGGCGTGTGTTTCCGGCAGAAACGGCAGTACTTCCGCACTTCCAGACGTTCGGTCTGCTTCTTCTTGTTGCGCGTCGCGTTGTAGTTGCGGCGCTTGCACTCGCCACATGCCAGATGGACCGTGTCGCGCATCAGTGCACCCTCACTCGACGACTTCGCTGATGGTGCCGGCGCCGACGGTACGGCCGCCCTCACGGAT
>DAOOJE010000051.1:0-16132 GCA_035384965.1 Thermoanaerobaculaceae bacterium | reverse complement strand
ACATGCCCGAACCCTCCCACTCCCCAGACCCCCGCGACTTTGACGGGAACCTGGGCGGGGCCGGGATCAGGGTTGCGCCGCGAGGAACTCCTCGAGCGCCGCAGCCAGTCGGTCCGGTGCCTCCTCCATCGGCAGGTGGCCGACGCCGGGAAGGCGGACGAAACGGCTGCCGGGGATGCGCCCTACGCCCCGTGCGCCTGCCTCCACGGACAGCAGGCGGTCCTGCTCCCCCCACACGCCGAGCGTCGGGACGTGCAGCGCTTCGAGCCGCACCTCCGGACGAACTTCGCTCGTTGGGGCCGTGAGCCCCTGGAAGGCGCGAGTCGCCCCTTCCACCCGGAGGCGGGCGAGATACGCCCGCACGAGCTCGTCGGTGACGATGGTGGGATCGGCAACGGCCCGCTCGAGGCCGCGGCGCACGAACCCCTCACGCAGGGCCCGGGTGCGCACGAACAGCGCGACCAGCGGGCGCCAGGCGGCCCAGCGGCTGCGCCGGGCCGAGGCGTAGGTCGGGAGGGTGCTGGCGACGAGCGAGAGCGAGCGCACGCGCTCGGGGTGCTGGGCCGCGAGCCAGATGGCGAGCCCGCCACCGTACGAATGCCCCACGAGATGAGCGCGCTCGATGCCCAGCGCGTCGAGCACCCCGAGCACCAGCGCCGCCTGGCCCTCGAGCGTGTACGCCTCCCGGGCGCGCGGCCGCTCGGTCCAGCCGAACCCGTTGAGGTCGATGGCCACCACCCGGAAATGCCCGGCGAGGCGCGGGGTCATCTGCCGCCACAGGTACGTGGAGCCGCCGAACCCGTGCAGGAGCACGACCGGCTCGCCCTCCCCCGCCTGTTCGACGTGCACGCGCTGGCCGCCGACCTGCACGAAGCCGGCGTCTCCGACCTCGGCTCGCACGCGCTCGAACGGCACCAGCGACACGCACCCGGACGCGAGAGCGCACACTGCCACCGCCGCCGCGACCCTTGCTTGCACAGCCTGCTTCCCCACAGCCCGCCTCCCGGCTTGCCGTTGTACCAAAGACAGCCGCAACGTCAATCCCGCCAACGCATCCGACCTGCCGGCGGCGGCGCAGGGGGCCACGGATCCTGCCGGGCTGGGCTGGCGTACCATGCTGGCATGAGCGGGATCTTCGCGTACGAGCGTGAGCCGTACCGGACCGAGCTCGAGACCGTGGTCGTCGAGGTCGGCGAAACGGGGGGACAGCCCTGGGCGGTGCTGGAAGACACGGTGCTTTACCCCGAGGGGGGCGGGCAGCCAGCCGACCACGGGTGGCTGGGCGAGGCGCGGGTCGTGGACACTCGTAAGGTCGAGGGAGCCATCCGACACGCGCTGGACCGGGCGGTGCCGCCAGGGCCGGCGACGGTGCGTCTGGACTGGGCGCGGCGCTTCGACCACATGCAGCAGCACACCGGCCAGCACCTGCTGACCGCTATCGCGCTCGGGCGGTTCGGCTGGCGCACCACGGCGTTTCATCTCGGGCCGGTGCTGTCCGACATCGAACTCGACGTCCCGGCGCTCACAGCGGCACAGCTCGAGGCGCTGGAGGAGGCGGTGGCCGCCGAGATCCGGGCCGCCCGGCCGGTGCGCGCCAGGCGGGTCTCGCCGGCCGAGGCGACCGCGCTGCCGGTGCGCTCGCGCCTGCTGCCTGAGGGGTTTGCGGGCGACCTGCGGCTGGTGGAGATCGAGGGGATCGACCTCAACACCTGTGGCGGCACGCACGTGCGCTCGACGGCCGAGATCGAGGGGCTCAAACTGGTCGACACCGAGCCGATGCGCGGGGGGACACGGGTGTTCTTCGTGGCCGGGGGCCGTCTGCGCCGCCGGCTGGGCGCCCACGAGGCGCGCAACGCCGCGCTCCGCACCGTGCTCGACACCGGCGACGACGAGCTCGTCGACATCGCCCGGCTCAAGCTCGAGCAACTGGGGGGCGCGCAGCGGCGAGTGCGGCAGCTCGAGGAGCAGGTGGCCGAGGCGCGTGCCGCCGGACTGGCTGCCTCGCCGGAGCGCGTCGTCGAGGCACACTTCGACGGGGCCGACGGCCCGTTCCTTCAGAAGCTCGCCCGTGCCGTGGTGGCCGCCGCCCCTGCGAAGGCGGTCCTGCTCACCGCCTCGCGCGGCGAGACCCACCTCGTGGTGCTGGCGGCCGGCGAGAGCTGCCCCGTCGACGTGCCGGCGCTCGGCCGGCAGGTGCTAGACCTGCTGGCAGGCAAGGGCGGGGGCGGCGGCCGGCTCGTGCAGGGCAAGGCTGGCAGCCTGGCCCGGCGCGAGGCGGCGGTCGACCTCGTCCGCCGGGCGGCCGGGAGCTGACCGGTGCGGCCGGGGGCGGTAGACACGACGAGGGCGGCCCCGGAAGGTCGCCCTCGCGATATGCGCCGGCTCGATCCGGCTACTGCTGCGGCTGCGGCTCCGGCGGCGGCAGCAGCGCCAGCGCCCTGAACGCCGGGATGATCGGCTGGACGCGGTCGGCCCGGCGGATGAAGGCGAGCTTCTCCTTCTGCTCCTGGGTGAGCAGCGCCTCGAAACCGGTCACGTAAGTTTCCTGCGCGGCACGGATCTCTTCCCGCAGAGCCCGGTTGGCGAGGATGAGGTTGCCGATCGCCGCCGGGTCGGGGTTGGGCTGCTTGAGCAGCTCGGCGAGCTGGCGTTCGTTGGCGGCGATGTGCTGGAGAAGCGGCTTCACCGTCGACTCGAGCGTGGTGAGCAGCGCCTCCCAACCCGCCACCTGCTCGGGCGTGAGCGCCAGAAAGCGCGTCACAACCTCCTTGGGCCGCGGGGCGGCCGGCGCCGGGCCGTTAGGCCCCTCGCCCGCACCCATCGGCTGGATGGCCAGCGCCATCTCGCTGAGGTCGACGGCCGGGATCTGGGCCCAGGCGCCGCCGGCCAGGGCCACCGCCAGTACGGTCAATACCAGTTTCTTCATGATCTCCCTCCCTTTCTCGAGGTCATCGTGGTCAGAACCTGCGCCGCAGCGGGCGGTTCGGGAGCGGCCGCGCACCTTCCGGCCGCTCCTCGATACGCTCGCGCAGCGCCTCTCTCGTCAACTCCCGCAACCGCACCCACTGCTCGCGGGTGAGCACTTGCCGCACCTTGATCAGCAGTTCGAAACGCTCGCTCTCGAGGCGCATGCGGGCCTGCTGCAACGCCGCGAACGCCTCCCGCGCCGCCCGCGGGTCGAGGGTGTCGGCGTCGCCGACTGCCTTGAGGTCGAGCTCGGCCTTTTCCACTGCCGCCTTGAGGTCGATCATTACCCGCGCGCTCTCGAGGCTGGCGCCTTCCAGCTTCTGCTTCTGCTCGGCGGTCAGCCCCAGTTCCTGGGCGACTCTCGGCCGCTCCCACCACTTCCCCGGCGGCAGCGCCGGCCCTTGCGCCCACGCGCCGGCCGCGACGAGCAGCAGGAGGCCGGCGAGCGTCCACACCGTCGCCTGCCTGGTCATGAGTTGCTCCCTTCTCCGGTCGTGTCGTCGACCGGCGCGATCGCCTCCACGAGGTCCGTGGAGGCGAAGACGGCCAGCGGGTCGCGCGCCAGCGCGGCGTCGACCTCGGCCAGCACCGTTTCCGCATTGATCGGCCGCGTGTCCACGCGGTGGTTGCGCACGAGCGGCAGCACCCCCAGCCCCACGACCGCCGCCGCGGCCGCCGCCCACCGCCACCAGTGCACAGCGGGGCGAGCCTGCCACGCCGTCAGCGCCGCCTCGCGCACACGCGCCCTCGTCGTCTCGTCGGGGTCCTCGGAGGCCGCCTCGGCCACCACGCCGAGGAAGGCGTCGCGCCGTCGCCGGCAGGCGACGCAGCTCTGCAGGTGGGCCTCCCGCTCGGCCGGCAGCGCCTCGCCGCACAGCACGCAATCCAGCTCGTCGTCTGCAAGGTGTTGAGCGCTCATGGCATTGCCTCCTCGACCGCGGCGCGCAGGCGGTGCACGGCGCGGTGCAGGTGTGTCTTGACGGTCCCCACGTCAACCCCGAGGGCGCGAGCGATCCCCTCGAGATCGAGGCCCGAGAAGAAGCGCAGGGAAAAGACCTCCTTCTGGCGCGCCGGCAGTTTCGCCAGTTCGCGCCGCAGCCGCGCCACCGCCTGGCGCGCCATCGTCGCCCTCTCGGGGCTCGGCTCCGCGGCCGGCACGACCGCGAGCGGATCCGGGTCGTTCTCCGTGCCGGCCTCGAGCGGCTGGAACGGCACCAGGTTCCGCCGGCGCAGCCGGTCGCGGCAGTAGTTGGTGGCGATCGCCGCCAGCCACCCCGCGAAGCTACCGGCCCCGGCGTAGCGCGGCAGGCTTCGCAGCGCCCGGAGCAGCGTCTCCTGGACCGCCGCCTCGACGTCCTCCCCGGCCGGTAGCAGCCGCCGGCAAATGCGATGCACGAGCAGGTCGTGCCGCTTCAGCAGCTCGGTGGCGGCCTCCACGTCGCCGCGCTGGGCACGAACGATCAGCTCCGCGTCGTCCATCTCGTCTCGCTGCGCCGGGAGCGGGAACGGGCTCGCCATGCCGGGTATGACGCGCGGCGGCTCGCCAGGTTGACAGCGCTGCCCACGATCGAAGCATACCCCTCGGGTGCGACCCGGCAGGGGACCGCGAACCGTCCGAGGCCGTGGCGCGTAGTAGCGGTTGCAGGCACGGAGGACTCCGATGGCACGCAAGCGCATCTGGGTGATCGTGGTGGTGGCGGTGGCGGTGGTGGGTGCGACGGTGGCGCTGGCCACCCGGCGCGGCAACGGCGAGGGCGACACGAAGAAGGACGACGTCCCGATCGCCAGGGTCGAGGCGGCCGAGGTGCAGGTCGAGGTGCTCGAGGTCGGCACGGTGGAGCCCGGCATCAAGGTGGACGTCAAGTCGGGGCTCTCCGGCAAGCTCGTCGAGCTGCCGGTGCGCGAGGGCGACGTGGTCCGCAAGGGGCAGCTCCTCGCCGCGGTGGAGCCCGACGTCAACCAGGCGCAGACGCTCGCGACCGTGCGCCGCTCGGTGAACCAGGCCGAGATCGAGTTTTCCGCCGCACAGAAGGACTACGCCGCCAAGGGAGAGCTGCTCCGCGCCGGCCTGCTGTCGATCGAGGCCCACCGTGATGCGGAAACCCGCTTCCGCACCGCCCAGGAGGCGCTCGAGGCGGCGCGCGAGAAGAGCCACATCGTGCAGTCTTCCGGGGTGCCGATCACGGCCAACGTCAGCCAGCTCGTGAACATCACCGCGCCGATGGACGGTGTGGTGATCCGCCGCCCCGTCGAACTCGGCGAGGCGGTCACCGGCGCCGGGTCGTTCAACGCCGGCACGGTCATCGCCACCATCGCCGACATCTCGACGATGCTCGTGAAGGCGGGCGTCAACGAGGTGGACATCGGCAAGGTGCGCCTCGGCGCGCCGGTCACGGTGAGCCTGGACGCGTACCCGAAGGTGCGGTTCGCCGGCAAGGTGGCGCGCATCGCACCCGCCGCGCGACTGGCCGAGCAGGTCAAGGTGTTCGACGTGGAGATCGCGCTCGACGCCCAGGGGAAGGAGCTGCGCACCGGCATGACCGCCAACATCTCGATCAAGGGCGAGCGCGCCGAGGGTGTGCTGGCGGTCCCCGTCGAGGCGGTGTTCCGCCGCGACGACGGCGACGTGGTGTACGTGCGCAAGGCCACGACGCCCCGGACCGACGGCGCGAGCAAGCCGGAACCGAAGGCCACCCCCGACCCGCGCGAGGCGTGGAAGCAGCGCTTCGAGGAGCGCAGGGTGGAGACCGGGCTGGCGTCGCTCGCCAGGGTTCAGGTCGTGGCCGGGCTGACGCCGGGCGAGGAGGTCGCGCTCGAGGATCCCACCAGGCCGACGAGAAGGGAGCGCTGATCATGGCCGAGCCGCTCATCGTCCTCGACGGCGTGTGGAAGACGTACGACACGGGGGCGCTGGCGGTGCACGCCCTGCGCGGCATCGACCTCAGGATCGAGCGCGGCGAGTACGTGGCGATCGTCGGCCCCTCCGGCTCGGGCAAGTCCACCCTCATGCACATCCTCGGCTGCCTGGACACTCCTACCAGGGGACGCTACACCCTGGCCGGCGAGCAGGTCGCGGGGCTGCCTTCCTCCAGGCTCGCCGAGATCCGCAACCGTTTCATCGGCTTCGTGTTCCAGTCGTTCAACCTGCTCCCGCGCGCGTCCGTCCAGCGCAACGTCGAGCTGCCGCTCATGTACGGCGGCATCGGTCGTGTCGAGCGCCGGGTGCGGGCGGCCGAGATCCTCGAGCAGGTCGGGCTCGGCGACCGTGGGCATCACTTGCCGGGCCAGCTCTCGGGCGGGCAGCGCCAGCGCGCCGCGGTCGCGCGCGCCCTGGTCATGAAGCCGGACCTGCTGCTGGCCGACGAACCGACCGGCAACCTCGACCAGGGCAGCGGGGGCGAGGTCATGCGGTTGTTCGACGAGCTCAATCGCGCCGGCCAGACGGTGCTCATCGTCACGCACGACCCGAACGTCGCGGCGCGCGCCCGGCGGGTCGTGCAGATCGTCGACGGGCTGGTGGCGCGCTCCATGGAACAGGCGGCATGAACATCTTCGAGGCGGTGGCCGACGGCTGGGCCGAGGTGCGCGCCCACACCGGGCGCACCGCGTTGCAGACCCTGGGCGTGACGCTGGGCGTCGCCTCGGTGGTCGCCACGATGGGGCTCATTGCCGGCGGCAAGGCTCAGAGCCTCAAGTACTACGCGGAGTCGGGCGGAGTGCTCAAGGGGATGGTCTACCCGAAACCGATCGAAACCGTGCGGGCCTCGGCGAGGGAGAGGGCCAGCCCCGGCCTCACCCTCGAGGACGTGGCGGCGATCCGCGCCGCGATCCCGGGGTTCGACCTCGTGGAACCCGACGTCTCCCGGAGACTGCTCGTGCACTCGACCGTCGCCGAGGCGGTGTACCGGGTGTCCGGCGTCGGTCCCCGCTACGCCGAGCTGCACGAGCTGCAGATCGAGCGCGGGCGGTTCCTCTCCGACGACGACATGGCGTCCGCTTCCGCCGTGTGCGTGCTGGGCGCCGACCGTGCGCGCGAGTTCTTCGGCACCGGCGACCCGGTCGGCAAGACGCTGCGCCTCGGCGGCCAGCCCTACCAGGTAGCGGGGGTCATGAAGCCGCGCGAGTTCTTCTTCGGCGGTGGCAACCACAACGCCTTGCGCTGGATGAACGAGCTCATCCTGGTGCCGGCCACGGCCATGCTCGCCCGCCAGGTCGGCTCGGGCTCCGATCGCATCGGCTCGATCGGCGTGCGCCTCGTCTCTGTCGAAGCCTACAAGGAGGCGATCCCGGCTCTCAGGCGGCTGCTGCGCGCCCGCCACGGCGTGGAGGACTTCGAGGTCTACGACCGCCAGAGCCGGCTGTCCGAAATGGCGCAACAGGACCGTGTGTACGACCTCACGTTCCTGGTCTGCGGGCTCATTTCGATCATCGTGGGTGGGATCGTCGTCGCCAACATCCTCCTCGCCTCGTTCCAGGAGCGCATTCGCGAGGTCGGCGTGCGCAAGGCGATCGGCGCCAAGGGGTGGCAGATCGCCCTGCAGTTCCTGGTCGAGAGCGTGGTCGTGACCGGCTTCGGCGGGGTCGTGGGGCTGGGCCTTGGGATCGGCTTCGTGCACGCCATCGCCGCGGCGCTGCGGCAGCCGGCGGTGCTGACCTCCGGGATGGTGGTGGCGGCGCTCTCGCTCGCCACCCTGGTGGGGTTGCTGTTCGGGATGTTTCCGGCGGTGCGGGCAGCCCGCCTCGACCCGGTCGTCGCCCTGAGGTGCGAGTGATGAACGCTGCCAGAACGCTGTCGCTGCCCGGGAGCCTCGGAGAAGCTGTACGCACCTCGCTCGGCGAGGTGTGGGCGCACAAGCTGCGCTCGGCCTTGACGTTCATCGGCGTGATGCTGGGGACAGCCTCGGTCATCGTCATGGTGACGATGATGGAGGGGCTCAAGGCGGTGATCTGGGAAGGCGCGGCCACGCTCGGCTTCGACGGCGTGCTCTACATCTCGCAGCAGGCCCCGACCGACCTGCTCGAGCGCAAGAAGCTCACCCGGTCGCGCGGCATGTCGGTGCGGGACCTCGAAGTGCTCTCCGGGGGCGCCGAGCGGCTGCAGCACGTGGCCGGCACGCGGCTGCGCGAGGAAGTGGTGCGCGGCAACGGCGTGGAGCGCAAGGCCCGGATCTACGGCGTGACCCGCTCGTACGCCGACGTCCACAACCGCTCGGTCAAGGCCGGGCGCTGGTTCGACACCGGGGACGAGCAGGAGCGCCGCCGCGTCGCGGTCATCGGCTGCGAGCTCGCCACGGTGCTGTACGGCAGCCAGGACCCCGTCGGCAAGGACCTGCGGGTCGGCGACGGCATCTTCCGCATCATCGGCGTCGAGGCGCGGATCGGCAACGACATCGTCCAGGAGGAGTTCCTCCGCCGCGAGATGCAGGGCGTGCTGGTGCCGCTGGCGACGTACCGCACCTACCTCGAGGGGGGCGAGTCGGTGAGCTACCTTTCGGTCAAGACCGAAGACCTCGACAACCTGGGGCTCGTCAAGGCCGAGGTGGAGCGGCTCATGCGGCGGGCGCACCGCGGTGTGGGCGACTTCGAGATCGAGAACGTGGCCGAGGAGATGGTCAAGGCGCGCGAGCGCGTCGGGGACCTGCTGCGCAACATGTCGATCGTGCTCGCGTCGATTGCCGCCATCTCGTTGCTGGTGGGCGGGGTCGGCATCTACTCGGTGATGAAGATCTCCCTCGCCGAGCGTCTCTTCGAGATCGGCCTCCGCAAGGCCATTGGCGCCTCCGACCGCTCGATCATGCTGCAGTTCCTCGTCGAGTCGACCACGCTCTCGGTGCTCGGAGCGTGCGTGGGCTGCGCCATGGCGCTCGGCATCACGGCGCTGGCGTCCTCGCAGTTCGAGGCCGGCCTGCCGCTGTCGCCGCTCGGCCTGCTCCTGGGCGTCGGCTTCGCCGTCGGCACAGGGCTCTTCGCCGGGCTGTTCCCGTCCATTTCCGCCGCCCGCCTCGCTCCCGTGGATTGCCTGCGCGGCTGAGCCCGCCCCCGTCCAGCAAGTGACCGGTGGCTGGTGGCCGGTTCTCCACCCTTGCCCCCACAGCACGGCCGCCCACCCCCTCCTCCGCCCAGTCCAGCGACGTGGACCTGGTCGTGGACGGCCGCACCCCCACCCCGTCAACGTCCAGGTTCTCTCGGGGGTCGGGACTTGGGGGAGCGAGTGCCGTACCATGGCTGGCGCCTGACCCTGGAGGGCGGCGACGGATGGTGACGCTC
Source organism: Thermoanaerobaculaceae bacterium (assembly GCA_035384965.1). Taxonomy (GTDB): domain Bacteria; phylum Acidobacteriota; class Thermoanaerobaculia; order Thermoanaerobaculales; family Thermoanaerobaculaceae; genus JAAYVZ01. Next base: position 6,898 of record DAOOJE010000051.1, on the reverse strand, counting down.
ACGACCCTGGGAATCCTCGGCGCGGCCATGGTGGCCGGGGTGGTGGGGGCGCTGCTCGGGCTCGGCGGCGGGATCATCGTTGTACCGGCGCTCACGCTGCTGTTCGACGTCCCGATTCACCTCGCGATCGGCGCCTCGATCGTGGGCGTGATCGCGACGTCCTCCGGCGCCGCCTCGCGGTACGTGCGCCGCGGGCTCACACACATGCGGCTGGCGATGGTGCTCGAACTGGCGACTGTGGTCGGGGCACTGGCCGGCGCCACCTTTGCCGGCCTTGCCAGCCCACGCGTGCTGTACCTGCTGTTCGCGCTGCTGCTCGTGCTGGCGGCTGCCTCGATGCTGCAGGGCGAGACGGCGGACGCCGGCGAGGCCGTGCCGCCGGGGGGGCTGGCCGAGTGGTTGCGCCTGGGCGGGTCGTACCTCGACCCGCAGCGCGGGGCCACGGTCGCCTACCATGCGGAGAACGTCGGCGGCGGCCTCGCGGTCAGCTTCGTGGCCGGGGTGTTCAGCGGCCTGCTGGGCGTCGGCGGCGGTTTCTTGAAAGTCCCCGCGATGCACCGCCTCATGGGGTTGCCGCTCAAGGTCTCGACCGCCACCTCCAGCTTCATGATCGGGGTCACGGCGGCTTCGAGCGCCGCGGTCTTCTTCGCTCGCGGCGACGTGCGCCCAGAGCTGGCCGCCCCGGTCGCGCTCGGCGTGCTGGCCGGCGCGACCGTCGGCGCCCGCCTGCTGTCGCATCTCCCGGCGCGGGTGATTCGCTGGGCGCTCCTGCTCGTGCTGGCCGTGGTGGCCGTGCAGATGGCGGTGCGAGGGGCACGATGACGGACGACGGCGCGTCGACCCGCCGGGTGGTGGGCGGCGTTCTGGCCGCCGGCGTCTGGGGCAGCGTCGCGCTCATGCTCGCCGGTGCCGTCGCCGCGTCGATCTCGCCTTCCCCCGCTCCCGTCCCCGCGACAGTGGAAGGGCTGCTGCGCGGCGCGGCGTCCGGCCACGGGCCCGCCATCATGCAGCTCGGCGTCGCCCTCCTCATTGCCACGCCGGTGCTGCGCGTGCTGGCCTCCGTGCTGTCGTTCGCGCGCCAGCGCGACTGGACCTACGTCGCCATCACCACGACCGTGCTCGCCCTGCTCGCACTAGGGATCTTGCTCCCCGGCCTGCTCGGCCAGGGATGAGCCGGCCCGCCCCCGCTGCCGGCTATACTCGGACCATGCCCGTGCGGCGCGTGCTGATCGTCGATGACGAGCCGTACATCCTGCGGATCCTCAGCTTCAAGCTGCGCCGCGCCGGCTACGTGACGGCGGAGGCGAGGAGTGCCGAGGAGGCGCTGCAGGCCCTGTCGAGCGCCCCCGTGCACTGCATCGTGCTCGACGTGACGCTGGCCACGCCGGTGTCCGGCTTCGACCTGGCCGCGCGGCTGCGCGAGGACCCGCGGCTGTGCCGCCTCCCCGTCGTGTTCCTCACCGCCCGGACGCTGGGTTCCGACGTCAGGCACGGGCACGAGCTGGGGGCCGCCGCCTACATCACCAAGCCGTTTTCCCTCCAGAAGGTGCTGGACGAGGTGATGCGGCTCGCCCCGCTCGCGAGCTGAGCCGCCAGCCTCGGTTGGGAGCCCGGCCTTCCCGCACGGCCCGGGCTGCCCGAAGGCGGCGGAGTATACTTGCGGGTCGCATGTGGCGGCAGCCGTCGCCTGCGACGAGGTGGCGCATGTACAAGGACACGTTGAACCTGCCCGCGACCGAGTTTCCGATGCGCGCCGACGCGGCGCGCCGAGAGCCCGAGCGCCTCGCTGCCTGGGAGCGCACGGACCTGTACGGGCAGATCATCCGCGCCAGCGCCGGCAAGCCCTCGTTCATCCTCCACGACGGTCCCCCGTACGCCAACGGCCACATCCACATGGGGCACGCGCTCAACAAGATCCTCAAGGACGTGGTGATCCGCTCGCGCACGATGATGGGCTTTTTCGCTCCTTACGTGCCGGGGTGGGACTGCCACGGTCTACCGATCGAGCACAAGGTGGACCGCGAGCTGGGCGCCAGGAAGAGCGGCATGACCGACCTCCAGATCCGCGCCGCCTGCCGCGAGTACGCGGCGCGCTTCGTCGACATCCAGCGCGACGAGTTCCGCCGCCTGGGCGTGCTCGGCACCTGGGACGAGCCCTATCTCACCATGTCCAACCGGTACGAGGCCGACATCGCCGCCGCGTTCGGCAAGGTCGTCGAGCAGGGCCTGCTCTACCGCGAGCGCAAGGCGATTCGCTGGTGCTGGCATTGCGGCACGGCGCTCGCCGAAGCCGAGCTCGAGTACCAGGCGCGGCGCGACCCCGAGATCACGGTGGCGCTGCCCGCCGCCGACCCGGCCGCGGCGCGCCGCGCCTTCGGCGCCGACGGCGACGCGCCGGTCGCCTTCGTGATCTGGACGACCACACCCTGGACGATGCCTTCGAACCTCGCGATCGCGGCCCACCCGGAGGCCGAGTACGGGCTGTACGAGACCGCCAGGGGCGGCCTCGTGCTCGCCGTCGCCCTTGCCGAGAAGGTGCTCGCCAGCACCGCGCTCGCCGGTACCCTGGCGGGGAGGGCCCGGGGCTCCGACCTCGTGGGCCTGCGCTACAGACACGCCCTGCCTCCCGGCTGGCGCGCCACGCTCCCCGAGGGCGCAAGGGCCTTCGTGATCGTGCCCGCCGACTACGTGACGCTCGACACCGGCACCGGCCTCGTCCACACCGCCCCCGGCCACGGCGAGGACGACTTCCGCACCGGCAAGCTCGAGGGGATCCCGATCGTCTCGCCGCTGGACGCCGGCGGGCGGTACACCGAGGAGGTCGCGGACCTCGCGGGCGTGCACGTCTTCGACGCCAACCCCATGGTCACCGCCGAACTCGATCGCGCCGGCGCGCTGCTCGTCCAGGGCACCGGCGAGCACGAGTACCCGCACTGCTGGCGGTGCAAGCAACCGGTCATCTTCCGCGCCACCGAGCAGTACTTCATCGCCCTGACGCCCGACGCGGCGCCCCACGCCCGCATCGACCTGCGTGCCCTCGCGCTCGACGAGATCGCCGGGGTGCAGTGGGTACCGCCGCGCGGCGAGCCGCGCATCGCCGGCATGGTGGAAAACCGCTTCGAGTGGTGCGTGTCGCGCCAGCGCCGCTGGGGCTCGCCGATCACGGTGCTGGTGTGCGCGAACCCGGCGTGCCGCGAGGTCTGGCCCTCCGGGGCCGACGCTGGCGAGGCCCGCGAGTTCTTCGCGCGCGTCGAAGCGCACTTCGCCGCCGAGGGCGCCGACGCCTGGTACGCGCGGCCGGTCGAGGACTTCGCCCCGGCCGGCCTACGCTGTCCGCGCTGCGGCGGCACGGCGTGGGAGAAGGAGCGCGACATTCTCGACGTGTGGTTCGACTCGGGCGCCTCGCACCTGGCGGTGTGCGACAACGGGCGGTTCCCGGGCCTGTCGTGGCCGGCCGACCTCTACCTCGAGGGACACGACCAGTACCGCGGCTGGTTTCAGTCGTCGCTGCTCGTCGGCGTCGTCACCCACGGCCGCGCTCCGTACCGCGCCGTCGTCACGCACGGCCACGTGCTCTCGGCCGAGGGCGAGAAGATGTCGAAGTCGATGGGCAACGCGCTTTCCCCGGCGGCGCTCATCAAGGAGTACGGCGCCGACGTGCTGCGGCTCTGGGTCGCCCAGGTCGACTTTCGGGAGGACATGCCGATCTCCAAGGAGATCATGACCCGCACCGCCGAGAGCTACCGCAAGATCCGCAACACGTTGCGGTTTCTCGTCTCGGTCCTGAACGACTTCGACCCAGCCAGACACTCGGTGCCGCTCGCCGCGCTGCCGGCGCTCGACGCGACGTTCCTCCGGCGCGCCCGCGCGCTCGCGCTGCGGTTACGCAAGGCATATGAAGACTATGAGTTCCACGTCGTCTACCACGCCCTGAACAACTTCTGCGCCGTGGACCTGTCGGCCACGTATCTCGACATCCTCAAGGACCGCCTTTACTGCTCCCACCCGGACGACCCGGGCCGGCGCGCCGCGCAGACCGTGGCGTACCGCATCGCCCGCATGCTGGCGACGCTCGCAGCGCCGGTGCTGGTGTTCACGGCCGACGAGGTGTGGGAGCACCTGCCAGGACCGAGGCGGGACTCGATCCACCTCGAGCCGTTCGACCTCCTCGCCGACGTCGAGGAAAACCCCGAGGTCGACCTGCGTTTCGCCCGCCTGCTCGGGCTGCGGGAGGAGGTCAACAAGCTGCTCGAGCTGCTGCGCCGGGAAGGCGGCATCGGCAAGTCGCTCGAGGCGGCGCTGGTGCTGGGCGGCGAGCGGGCGGCGCTCGACGCGGACCTCGCCGCGACCGGAGCGAGCCTCCCGGAGTTGTGCATCGTGTCCCAGGTCGTGGCCGGCGAAGGGAACGTGGAGTCGGCGACGTATCCGGGGCTCGTGCTCGCCGTGCGGAAGGCAACCGGCACCCCCTGCCCGCGCTGCTGGCAGGTGCTGGAGCCGGCCGGCCACCCCCAGCACCCCGCGCTCTGCCCGCGCTGCCTCGACGTCGTGCTGCGCCTGCCCAGGACCGCCTGATGCTCCGCTCCTCGCTCATCGCCGCCGCGGTGCTGACCGTCGACCAGCTCACCAAGGCGTGGATCGTCGTCAACTACCCGCTCGGCTGGGAGCGACAGATCGTCCCGGGGCTGTTTCGCCTCGTCCACACGCGCAACCGCGGGGTGGCGTTCGGGCTGCTCGGCACCTCGGGACCGGTGGTGCAGATCGGCCTGCTCGTGCTGATCGTGGTGGTGGTCGGGTACATCACCTGGCAACTCGTGCGCGGCGGCACCGACGGTGCGACCCGGATCGCCCTCTCGCTCGTGCTCGGCGGGGCGCTCGGCAACCTCGTGGACCGGGTTCTGCGCGGCGAGGTCGTCGACTTCCTGCTCTTTTACGTCCGCTCGGGCGGGCGGGAGCTGGCCTGGCCGGCGTTCAACGTCGCCGACTCGGCGATCTCGGTGGGCGCGAGCCTCGTGATCCTGGCCGAGATCCTCTCGGCGGTGAGGAGCAAGCGTGTTCCCCTCGATCGTTGATTTCGGCTTCTTTCGCATCCCCACCTACGGCGTGCTGCTGGTGACGGGGATCGTGGTGGGGCTGTGGACCGCCCGCCTCCGCGCCCGCAAGGTGGGTCTGCTCGACCCCGAGCGGGTCGTGGACTTCGGGGTCTGGGTCGCCTTGTGGGGGCTGGTCGGCAGCAAGCTGCTGCTGATCGTCACCGAGCCGGCCTATGTCACGTCGCTCGAGGGCTGGAAGGGGTTGCTGCGCGCCGGTGGCGTCTTTTACGGGGGGCTCATCGGGGCGCTCGTCGCCGCCGTCGTCCTGGTGCGCCGCTACCGCCTGGAGCTGTGGCCGCTCGTCGACACCCTGGCGCCTTCGGTGTCGCTCGGCCACTTCTTCGGCCGCCTCGGGTGCTTCGGGGCCGGGTGCTGCTACGGCAGCCACTGCGAGCTGCCGTGGGCGGTGACGTTCACCCATCCGCTCGCGGCCGAGGTCTCGGGCACCCCCCTGGGCGTCCCGCTCCACCCCACCCAGCTCTACGAGGCCGTCTTCAACCTCTGCAACTACCTCTTTCTGGCCTGGCTGTTCTCCCGCCGCCCGCGGCACGGCTCGGTGCTCGCCTCCTACCTCGTGACCTACGGCATCGGCCGGTTCGTCATCGAGCACTTCCGCGGCGACCCCGACCGTGGGTTCGTGTTGGGCGGACTCCTGTCGACCAGTCAGGCGATCGCCATTGGCATGGTCCTCGTCGGCCTCGGCATCCTCGTCTGGACGTGGGTGGCTTCCAGGCGTGCCGCTCCGGTTGCGGGCTGAGGCTCTTGCACCTCTCGATTCTTCCCTCGTGACCGACCACTCCCCTATCCGCCTCGTCGTGCCTGCCGAGCAGGCGGGGCTGCGCCTCGACCGCTTCCTCGCCGCGGCCGGGCAGGGGTGGTCGCGCTCGCAGGCCGCGCGCTGGATCGAGGACGGACGGGTGCTGCGCAACGGTCGTCCCAGCAAGCCCTCGCAACTCCTGTCGGCCGGCGACGTGGTGGACGTCTCCCCGCCCCCGCCCGAGCCCTCGGAGCTGGTGCCGCAGGACATCCCGCTCGACGTGCTGTACGAGGACGAGCACCTCATCGCCATCAACAAGCCTCCCGGGCTCGTCATCCACCCCGCCGCCGGCAACCCCGACGGCACGCTCGTGAACGCACTGCTCGCCCACTGCAGCGATCTTTCCGGCGTCGGCGGCGTGGAGCGGCCGGGGATCGTCCACCGGCTCGACAAGGACACCTCCGGCGTGCTCGTCGTGGCCAAGCACGACCAGGCGCACCGGGCGCTGTCGCTGGCGTTCCGCTGGCGCACCACCGACAAGCGCTACCTGGCCGTCGTCTACGGCATCCCGAAAACCGCCGAGGGCGTCGTGGACGCCCCGATCGGCCGCCACCCCACAGAACGCAAACGCATGGCCGTGGTCCCCGAAGGCCGCCCTTCCCGCACCCTGTGGAGCGTGCGCGAGCGCTTCGCGGGCACCTGCCTCGTGGAGTGCCGCCTGGTCACCGGCCGCACCCACCAGGTGCGCGTCCACATGGCGCACCTCGGCCACGCGCTGGTCGGCGATCAGGTGTACGCCGGCAAGCAGTGGCGCAACCTCTCGGACGAGCGCGGCGCCGCCGCCTGCCGCGACTTCCCCCGGCAGGCGCTGCATGCCTGGAAGCTCTCGATCACCCACCCCGCCTCGGGCGAACTCATGACCTTCGAAGCCCCCGTCCCCGCCGACATCCAGGCGCTGCTCGCGGCCCTGCGCGGCGTCCCGACCCACAGGGCTCAGTCACCGTGACTGGAAGGCTGAGCGTTAGGAGCGTGATAGGGAGGGGGCTGGACA
>DAOOJE010000050.1:0-17631 GCA_035384965.1 Thermoanaerobaculaceae bacterium | reverse complement strand
CATGCCCGAACCCTCCCACTCCCCAGACCCCCGCGACTTTGACGGGAACCTGGCCGCCGGCCAGGCAACGGCGCCGGGAGCTGTCGGGGACGCCGTCGTCGCTGGCGGACGCCGCAAGGGGGTAGCGCCGGCGCGCCTACAGCTTCGCGGCGATGGCCTGCGCCATCTCCAGGGTCGAGGAGGTGCCGCCCATGTCGTAAGTGCGGACCGCGCCCTCGGCGATCACCGCCGCCACTGCCGCCTCGAGCCGGGCACCCATGTCCTTCTCGCCCAGCCAGTCGAGCATCATCTTGACGGCCAGGATCGTGGCGATGGGGTTGGCCTTGTACTGCCCGGCATACTTCGGGGCCGAGCCGTGGGTGGGCTCGAAGACGGCCAGCTTCTCGCCGATGTTGCCGGAGCAGCCGAAACCCAGCCCGCCGACCATCTGGGCGCAGAGGTCGGAAATGATGTCGCCGTACAGGTTGGGCGCGACCAGGACGTCGTAGTTGAAGGGGTTCTTCAGCAGCCACATGCACATCGCGTCGATGTTGGCGTCGTCGGTGGCGATGCCGGGGAAGCCCTTCGCGACCTCCTTGAAGGTCTCGAGGAACAGCCCGTCGGTGGCCCGCACCACGTTGGCCTTGTGGACGCAGGTGACCTTCTTGCGCCCGAAGCGCTGAGCGAACTCGAAGGCGGCCCGGATGATGCGCTCGCACCCCCGGCGGGTGTTGATCTTGGTCGAGATCGCATAGTGGTCGAGCGGCACGTCCTTGAAGGCGGAGAACGGCTTCGAAAGCCGGGCTAGCGTCTCGGCCAGCTCGGCCGGCACCGGGTTGAACTCCACCCCGGCGTAGAGGTCCTCGGTGTTCTCGCGGAACACCACGAGGTCGATGCCTTCCTTGAAGTTGAGCGGGTTCCCGGCGTACGCCTTGCACGGCCGCAAGCAGGTGTACAGGTCGAAAAGCTGGCGCATGCGGACGATCGGCGACCGGTAGACGAGCCCCGTGCCCCTCAGCTCGGGCACCAGCTCCGCCTCGGCGGCCTTCACCGGCTTGGAGGTGATGGCGCCGAACAGCGCCGCGTCGACGTTGCGCAGCAGCTCGATCGTGCGGGCCGGGAAGGCGTCGCCTTCCTTGCACCAGAACTCCCAGCCGATATCGCCGTGGATGTACTCCGCGTCGAGCCGCAGGGCGTCGAGGACGATCCTCGCGGCCTCCATGACGTCGTTGCCGATGCCGTCTCCGGGCAGCCATGCGATGCGATACCTGGCCATGGTCGCTCTCCTATTCGTGCCGGTGATGTGATTCCTCTCGGGTGTCCCCGAGCGGGCGCCATGATCCCACACTCTCGCTTTCCGGGGAAGCGGGTCCGGGTGAACGACGCCTCGCGGCCCCGCCGCACGGCAGCGGCGATGCACGCCGGAGGCGGGTATGGTAGCCTCACCCCGGCAGGTATGATTCACTTCGGGACCTCGGGATGGCGGGGCGTGGTGGGGCAGGACTTCACGTTCCGCAACGTGAGGCTGGCCATCGATGCCGTGGCACGGGTGCTGCGCGCCCGCGGCGAGCACGCCGAGGTGGTGGTCGGCTACGACACCCGCCTGCTCTCCGAGAAATTCGCCCGCGAGGCCTGCAGCGTCCTGACCCATCACGGGTTCCAGGCCGTCCTCGCGGAGCGGGACGTGCCGAGCCCGTGCGTGGCGGCGGCGGTGCGAGAGCGGAGGGCGAGCCTCGGCGTGATCTTCACGGCTTCCCATAACCCGCCCGAGTACAACGGGGTGAAGCTTTTCACCCGTGAAGGCCGGCTCGCCGGCCGGGATCTCACCGACGAGATCGAGAGAGTGGCAGCCGGGCTGGGGGCGAACCACGAGGACTTTTACGTGCCGCGGCGCGATCTCGTGCAGCGGGCCGCGTTCTCCGAGGGCTACCTCGAGACTCTGCAGAACGGCATCGACTGGGATGCCATCCGGGCGCGCGGGCTGACGGTCTGCGTGGACCCCCTGTGGGGCACGGCCCGAGAGTTTCTCGACCGCATCCTGATTGCCAACCAGGTGGCAACGCACGTGGTGCACGGCACGAAGGACCCATACTTCGGCGGCTACTCGCCCGAATGCACCCCCGCCAACCTGGCCGCGCTGCGCGAGCTGGTGCGGCAGCAGCGGGCCGACCTGGGCCTCGCCACGGACGGCGACGGCGACCGCTTCGGCATCATCGACAGTGCATGCCGGTTCGTCACCCCGAACCTCGCGATCGCCCTGCTCATGGAGTACCTGCTGCGGAGGCGCCGCCTGGAGGGGGCGCTCGGACGCACCGTGGCCACCACCCGGCTGGTCGATCGCATCGCCCGTGCCCATGGGCGCGAGGTGGTGGAGACGGCCGTGGGCTTTCACCACTTCGGACCCGACCTGGTGTCCGGGCGGCTGGGCGTGGCGGCCGAGGAGTCCGCCGGGCTGGGTGTCGCGACCCACCTCCCCGAGCGCGACGGCCTGTACGCTTCGCTTCTCGCCGTCGAGATGGTGGCGGTCGAGGGACGTTCCCTGGGCGAACTGGCGCGCGACCTGTTCGCGCGCCACGGTGTCCTGCTGTCGCGCCGGGTGCAGCTCCCGCTCAACGAGCGCATGAAGGCGGCGTTCGGCCGGCTGCGGAACGAGGTGCCGGACCGGCTCGGGAGCGAGCCGGTCGTCCGCCGTGACCTCAGCGACGGGGTCCTGCTCGAGCTGGGCGATGGCAGCTGGGTGCTCATCCGCCCGGCCGCCACCGAGCCGCGCCTGCGCATTTACGCGGAGGCGCCGGCGATTCGCCGCCTCCACGCCCTGCTGCGCGAGGCCCGAAGGCTTCTCCGAAAAGCCGAGGAGGAGGTTCGAGATGTTCGAGATTGACGAAATTGTGGGTCGCGAGGTCTTGGACTCGAGGGGAAACCCGACGGTCGAGGCGGAGGTGATGCTCTCCGGCGGAGCGGTCGGTCACGCCATCGTGCCTTCGGGGGCGTCGACCGGCAGCCGCGAGGCGCTCGAGCTGCGCGACGGGGACAAGGACCGTTTCCGCGGCAAGGGGGTGCTGAAGGCGGTGGAGGCGGTGAACGGCGAAATTGCCGACGCCCTTGCGGGATTCGACGCACGCGACCAGGCGGGCATCGATCGCACCCTCATCGAACTCGACGGCACCGAGGACAAGAGCCGCCTGGGCGCGAACGCGATCCTGGCCGTGTCGCTGGCGGTGGCCCGGGGCACGGCAGAGCAGCTCGGGCTGCCGCTGTACCGGTACCTGGGGGGCACCGCCGCGACGCGGCTGCCGGTGCCGTGCATGAACCTCGTCAACGGCGGCGCCCACGCCGACAACTCGCTCGACATCCAGGAGTTCATGGCGGTGCCGCTGGGCCTCGCGAGCTTCCGGGAAGGGCTGCGAGCCGGCGTCGAGGTGTTCCACGCCCTGCGCGAGCGCCTCAAGAAGGCCGGGCACGTCACGGCCGTGGGCGACGAGGGCGGGTTCGCGCCCAACCTGCCTACCAACCGCTCGGCGCTGGAGTTCCTGGTCGCCGCCATCGAGGACGCCGGCTACGCGCCCGGCAAGCAGGTGGCAATTGCGCTCGACGCGGCGGGCAGCGAGCTGCGCACCGGGGAGGGGTACTTCCTGCTCGGGGAAGGCCGCCACGGGTTGAGCCACGACGACCTCATCGAGATTTACGAGGAATGGGTGCGAGACTTCCCCGTGGTGCTGATCGAGGATGGGCTGGCCGAGGACGACTGGGAAGGGTGGAAAAAGCTCCGCACGCGCCTGGGAGACCAGTTGTTGCTGGTGGGCGACGACATCTTCGTCACCAACCCGAAGATCCTCGCCCGCGGCATCGAGGAGGACGTCGCCAACGCGGTGCTCATCAAGCTCAATCAGATCGGTACCGTGTCCGAGACGCAGGCAGCGTTGCGCATGGCGCTGCATCACGGCTGGCGGGCGATGATTTCCCACCGTTCCGGCGAGACCGAGGACACGTCGATTGCCGATCTGGCGGTGGCGAGCGGGTGTGGACTCATCAAGACCGGCTCTGCCTCGCGCTCGGATCGGATCGCCAAGTACAACCGCCTGCTGCGCATCGAGGACGAGCTGGGAAGCGCGGCGCAGTACGCGGGCCGGGAGCCGTTCTCGCGGTGAGCAGGCTCGGCCGGTGGGGCGCGTGGCTGGGCCTGCCGGTGCTGGCGGGCCTGGCGACGTGGGGTGCCTGGCGCGGCTTCGCCGAGGCGCGCCACAGCCAGCAGGAGGTGCGCGCGCTCGAAGCCCGCAGGGCGAGGCTGGAGGAGGCCAATCGGGCGCTTCGCCGCGAGGTGGATGCCTTGCGCAAGGAACAGGCGGCCCGCCAGCGGGCGGCGCGACAGTCACTCGACGTGGCGGCGCCAGGGGAGGTCCTGATCGTGGTGCCCCCGACGCCGGCACCAACGGCGACGGAGAGCCCCGCGCCGGGAGCGGTTTAGGGCATGGACGTCAAGCAGCTCGGCCGTTACGAGATCGAGAGGGTGCTGGGACGCGGCGCCATGGGCGTCGTGTACCTGGCCCGCGACCCCGTCATCGGCCGGCAAGTCGCGCTCAAGACCCTGGCGCTGCCGTCCGAGGCGGACGAGGCCGAGGAGTTCCGCCAGCGGTTCCTGCGCGAGGCCCAGGCGGCCGGACGGCTCAGCCACCCCGTCATCGTCACGGTCTTCGACGCCGGCGTGGACGGTGCGACCGGTCTCTCGTACATGGCCATGGAGTTCATCGAGGGGCGCAGCCTGCGGGACCTGCTGCGGGCCGGCCAGCGGTTCGCGTACAGCGAGGTGGCCCGCATCGGCACGGCGCTCGCTGGCGGGCTCGACTACGCCCACAGCAAGGGCGTGGTGCATCGGGACATCAAGCCCGCCAACATCCTGCTCACTCCGCAGGGGCTGGTGAAGATCACCGATTTCGGCGTGGCTCGCCTCGAGTCCTCGAACCTCACGGCGACGGGCCAGTTCATCGGTACGCCCAACTACATGTCCCCGGAGCAGGTGATGGGGCGCAGTGTCGACGGGCGCAGCGACCTCTTTTCGCTTGGGGTCGTGCTCTTCGAGATGTTGACGGGGAGCCGCCCGTTCGTGGCGCAGTCGCTCACCGAGGTGACGTACAAGATCGTTCACGAGGCGGCGCCGATCCCCTCCCGCGTCCGGCCCGGCCTCCCCCCGGCCTTCAACCCGATCATCCTCAAGCTCCTGGAAAAGGACCCGGAGCGGCGCTACGGGCGCGGCAACGACGTGGCGCGGGCGCTGGACGCCCTGCGGCGGGTGCTGGCTGGGCTGCCCGGAGACTCGCCGGTCAGCGTGACCGTGCCGGCCGCGGGGCCGAGCAGCGCCGGCGCCCCGCCGGCCAGCGTGGTCGCCGCCCCGACCGCGACGCGAGCCACGGAACTCGCCACGCCTCCGCAAGCGCCGCCGTCTTCCGAGCAGACGCCTGCGGCGGCGGGCACCGCGGCCGCCACGCCGTCCGTCTGGCGGCAGGCGATCGAGACCAGATGGGTCGTGACGCTGCTGGCGCTCGTGGTCGGGGTGCCGGCGCTCGTGATCGCCGCTCTGGCCACACGCATCGAGCGCGGGCCGTGGCCGGCAACGCCGCCCGGCGAGGCAGAGCGCCGCCACCGCGCGGTCATCGGGCTGTGGGAGGCGTCGGCCGCCTTGCAGGCCGGCCAGCCCCAGCAGGCTCTCGAGGCGCTCGAGAAGGTCTGGGCCGAGGCCCCGTACTCGCAGGCGGGGCGGCGGCTGAAGCAGGAGGCCGAAGCGCGGGCGCTCGTGGAACGCGACGTCTCGACCAGGCTGGCGCGGGCGCAGGCGCTGCGGGAGGAAGGGTGGGCGCTGCACGGGCGGGGCCGCCTCGCCGAGGCGCTCGATCGCCTGCAGGAAGCCGTTGCCCTCGACCCGTCCGATCCTCTCGCCTCCGGCTACCTCGAGATCGTGCGCGAGAAGCTGCGCTCGGCCCGCCCCCCCAGCCGCACCGAAGCACCGGCGCCGGCCGCGGTTGCGACACCGGTTCCGGAGGCCCCCAGGGGCGAGGCCAGGCTCGAGGTGTACTTCAACTGCCCCCTCAGCGCCGCCACCCTGGAGATCGACGTCGACGGCGAGGCGCTGGCGCGCAAGCAGCTCAACTTCTACACGAAGGGGTTCCTCGGCCTCAAGAAGAAGGGGGCCGGGGTGTACCAGGAGGTCTTCACGGTCCGGGCTGGCAGCCGGACGCTCACGGCCCGGCTCCGCAACGAGGAGGGAACTCTCCTCGCCGAGCAGGTGCTCGAGGTCGTGCTGCCGGCCGCGGGACGGGCGGTGCTCAAGGTCGAGATGGAGGGCGAGCAGGCCGTGCCGAGGTTCTCGCTCGCCGGAGGGCGGGCCCGCTAGGGGTACCCGTGGAAGGGAGCTGGGACATGAGACGACTGCTGATGGCCGTGCTGCTGGTGCCGGCGCTGGCGTGGGCTGCGCCTGGGGCCGGGAAGCCGCGCGTGCGGCTCGAGACCACCAAGGGCGTGATCGTCCTCGAGCTGGAGCCGTCCAAGGCGCCGATCACGGTCAACAACTTCCTCGACTATGTGCGCGCCGGCTTTTACGACGGTACGGTGTTCCACCGCGTCATTCCGGGTTTCATGATCCAGGGCGGGGGCTACACGGCGTCGCTGGAGCGCAAGCAGACCGGGGACCCGATCGTCAACGAGGCCGCCAACGGGCTCAAGAACCTCAAGGGCACGATCGCCATGGCGCGCACCGGGGAGGTGAACTCGGCCACGGCCCAGTTCTTCATCAACCTCGTGGACAACGCCTTCCTCGACCACCGGAGCAAGACCGACGAGGGCTTCGGCTACTGCGTCTTCGGGCGAGTGGTGGAGGGCATGCAGGTGGTGGAGGCGATCGGCGCCGTGCCGACCGGTGCCGCCGGGCCGTTTGCCAAGGACGTCCCGAAGACGCCGGTTGTCATCCTCAAGGCGTCGGTGCTGGGAGCGAAACCGGCCGCCTCGGCGACCGCATCGTGACGAGCCTGCCGGCCGCCGCGACCTCGAACTCCGGCTCGCGGCCCGGCGTCAGGCCGGAAAGAAGGGCGGGTCCCCACACCCGCAACGCGGTGGCCAGCTCGCGGCTGCCACTGGCTTCGCGGCAGCGAACGAGAAGGGTCAGCGCCCACTCGCCCTGGCTGTTGCGGGCGAGGCGAAGCCGGTCGCCGTCCCAGGTCGCGGCGAGGCGGGAAGCTTCTGCGGCCGGCAGGCGGCGCCCCAGCCAGTAAGCCAGCGCCCACTCGCCCAGGGTGTCAGTGAGGACGGTCGTGAAGCCGGCGGGGGGTGGCGGCAGCTCGGCGTCGAGAAGCGGCGGCCCGAGCGGACGCCGGGCGGGGTGCAAGAGTTCGGAGGTCGAATCCGGCGGGCGGCGGAGGAGGTCGTCCACGGCCTTCCAGCCGCCTCGCTCGTACGCCGTCAGCACGGTGGCCAGCCCCTGGGCGTAGGGGAACGCGAGGTCCTTGACGAAAAAGTCCGGCACGCCAGGAGGGGCGGGGAAGGTGTCGGCCTGGGAGGCGAGGTGGCGCTGCGTGGCTCGCAGAGCTTCCAGCGAGGGCGGGCTCGCCTGACTGAGCACCAGCATAACGAGCGTGGCGTCGCCCTCGGCAATGGCGGACATGGCGCGCTGCCGGTCGCTGTTGTGCCGCATCGCGAGGAGCCTGGCCGGCAACCCGAAGCGCCGCTCCTGCACCGCGTGGGCGAGTTCGTGCGCCCACACGGTGGGGTCCCCGGCTGGCGCGCCGTCGGAGCGCTGGACGAGCACCATCTCGTCGGCCCCGGGCTCGTAGAAGCCGAGCACCTGGCTGGAGTAGAACTCGAGCAGCCGCGGGTAGACGGGACCGGCGTCGATGAAGCCCAGCCGCTGCAACGCCTCCACGTACAGCTCGGGCGGCAATGGCAGGTCGCGGCGCAGCTTGGCGTCGAGTTCGGCCCCGAGCCGCGAGATCGGGACGAACCGGCAGGGGGGCAGGAACGGCGCCTGCACACCCCGCAGCTCCGCGACCCGCGCCGCCACGGCCTCGAGCGCAGGCGGGCAGGGGCCGGCGGCCGCCGAGGCGGCCAGCGCGAGAAGGGCGAGAATGCTATACTCGCGGCGCATGACGAGGGCAGCCCGGCTGCAGCTTCTCTCGCTGTACGAGAACATCGAGCTTGTGGAGCGCGTGCTCAACGAGATGTGTCGCAGCGAGAGGGTGGGCGAGGAAACCTGCTACTGGGTCGGCATGGCGGTCCGGGAGGCGCTGGCGAACGCGATCAAGCATGGCAACAAGCTTAGCGCCGAAAAGCGGGTTCTGGTCGAGGTCACGCTCGATCCCGCCGAGGCGCTGGAAATCGTGGTCGAGGACGAGGGGGAAGGCTTCGACCCCGCAGGCGTGGCCGATCCCACCGACCCGGGAAACCTCATGCGGTCGAGCGGCCGCGGCGTCTTCTACATGCGGCAGTTCATGGACGAGGTCGATTTCAGCCTGGCCGAGCGGGGGGGGACCCGCCTCCGGCTGCGCAAGAACCTGAACGCGAGGAGGAGCGAATGAAGACCAAGATTCGGGACGTCGGCAACGTGCGGATCCTCGATCTCGAGGGCAAGATCACCATCGGAGCCGGAGACGTCGAGCTGCGCAAGCAGATCGAGGACTCGGTCAGCGCCGGGTTCACCAACATCCTGCTCGACTTCAAGGGGGTGTCGCACATCGACTCGTCGGGCATCGGCGAGCTGGTGGGCTGCTACACCACCATCTCCCGCCGCGGTGGAAAGATGAAGCTCCTGAACCTCACGCAAAAGATCACCGACATTCTCCACGTCACGCAGCTCATCACGGTCTTCGACGTGTTCGACAACGAGCAGGAGGCCCTCGCCAGCTTCAGCGCGTGAAATGGGGTTCGGCGGGTACGGACCGCCGGTGCGACAGTGGCGGCAGGGGTTGGCCCTGCCGCCACGGTCGAGGGCGCCGCGCAGCCGGAGGTGACCATGGGAGTCCTCACAGCGCTGGTGGCGGATGACAGCCGGATCTTCCGCGCGTGGATGGCCGAGCTGCTGCGAGAGCAGGGCTTCGACGTGGTGGAGGCGGCCAACGGGCGGGAAGCGCTGGACACGGCCCTCTCGGTCCGCCCCCGCCTCCTCGTGCTCGACGCCCTCATGCCGCTGATGTCCGGGTTCGACGTCATCACCAGGCTGCGGGAAAAGGTGGCCGACTACCGCCCGATCATCTTCATCGTCACGGCTGTCTACAAGAGCCGCCGGTGGGAGAGCGAGGCGAGGCAACAGCACGGAGTCCACGAATACCTCGAGAAGCCGCTCGAGGAATCGACGGTGCTGGCGGCGCTGGCGCGCCACATCGCGCAACCCTGAGAACTCGAAGTGGTGGTGCCGAAGGGCGCCGGCTGCGCCGGCGCGCTAGGCCTCGTCTTCCTTCTGCATACGGCGCAAGGTCTGCTCCATGGCGGAGAGCACCTTCTCGATGTCCTTGACGCCGTGGGCGTGGGAGAGGAACGAGGTGACCGGAGAGCGTGACGGCAGCAGCACGCCGTTGTCCCGCACCCCGCGCGCGAAGCGACCCCACAGCTCCTGGTCGACGCGGGCGAACGACCTACCGTCGCTGACGCCGGTGCGGGAAAAGTACAGCGCGAAGATCGAGCCGACCCGGTTGCACCGCAAGCTGCGACCGAACTTCTCGGCCAGTGCCTCGACACCGGCCTGAAGCTGGGCGCCGCGCTCCTCCAGCCTCTGGTGGATGGACTCGTTACGCAGCACCGACAGCGTCGCCGTCGCCGCCAGCACCGAGATCGGCGGGGCGGGGGCGGGCAGCTCGTCGCCCGGCGTGGCTTGCAAGCGGCGCGGCCAGGTGATGGCCCCGATCGGGGAAACGCCGCCCCCGAGCGCGCCGCCGAGGACCACGACGTCGGGCTCGAGGGCGAACGACTCCGTGGCGCCGCCGCGCGCGAGGCGAAAGCCGGTGATGGTCTCGTCGAGCACCAGCCGCGCTCCCACCGCTCTCGTGCGCTCCTGCACCTGGCGGAGAAACTCGGGGTCGGGTCGGAGCACGCCGAACAGGCTGGCAATGGGGTCGAGGATGACCGCTGCGGTGTCGACGCCGACTTCGGACAGCACGTCGGCGAAGGCGTCGACGCTGCCCCAGGGAACCACCCGCACGAGGCGGGCGATCTCGGGCGGGATGCCGGCCACGAGAGGTTGGGAAATGCCGAGCGGACCGGCCGCCGACACCTGGAGCGCCTCGGTCGAGCCGCGCCGGTTCCCGTCGAACACCACCAGGCGCTGGCGGCCGGTGTCGCGCCGGCACCAGCGCAGCGCCAGCTCCCACGCCTCGCTTTCCGCCGGCGTGAGGACCCACGGGCCGTAGTCGGGGAGCATTTCGCTCAGCAGGTCCACGAGCTCGATTTCGGCCGCGGCGTGGAACCCCGAAGCCAGCCCGAACGAGGACGCCTTGCGAACCGCATCCAGGAGGTACTGGTTGCCGTATCCCAGCAGGTTGGCCCCGCCACCACCCAGCACGTCGACGTAGGCCATGTTGTCGGCGTCGAAGACCCGGCAGCCCTGAGCCTTGGCCAGCAACAGCCCGTCCTCGCCCCGCCTCGCCACCAGCGGGCTGTGGGCGCGGGCCAGGGCGATCAGCTCGTCAGTACGCAATCCCATGGGGCCTTATGCCTCCACCGTGGACGTAGTCTAGCACCGCGAGTCGGGCGCGGGAGCACCGAGCCGGCAGGGAACGCGAGGTGCGGGGGCGGGTCGAGGGCGTCGGCACGCTCAGAGGTCCTCCCGCCCCATCTCGTCCTCGTCGTCGCCGTGGAAGAAGAGGATCGCACACTCCCGCGAGCAGAACGTCCGACCGAAGTCGTAGTGCCCGCACTTGCGGCAGACGACCTTGGCGCAGATCGGGCAGGCCACGAGCGCCCAGGCCGAGGCTTCCCGGCCGCAGACCTCACAGCGTGAGTGGGTCACGTCCGGCACGCTCCCAGTATCGCCGAGGCGGGCAGTCGCCGCAAGCGACCCCGCCCGAAGAGACCTGACGCGGTGGAGCCGGCCGCCGGAGAACTGTGCGGCGAGGCCCTCCTGGCGGGTGCGCGTACAATGAGGCGCCTGCGGCACCGCACCGGTCCTCGTGCCGCCTGGCATGCTCAGCGAAGGAGGTCCTGCCGTGCGCATCGCTCTCGCCGTTCTTGCCGTCGCCGCCGCTACGCCGTCGCTGCCCTTCGCAGCGGCGCCGCTGGCCCCCAACCCTCTGCTCGAGCCTTGGAACACGCCGTTTGGTGTGCCACCGTTCGAGCGCATCGAGCCCGAGCACTTCGCGCCCGCGTTCGAGGCCGCCATGGCGGCGCAGCGCAAGGAAATCGATGCCATCGCGAACAACCCCGAACCGCCGACGTTCGCCAACACGCTGGAGGCGCTGGATGCCTCCGGCGAGCTGCTGGCCTCGGTCTCCGCCGTCTTCTTCAACCTCTCGCAGGCCGAGACCAGCGAGGCGCTGCAGCAGCTCGCCCAGGAGCTGGCCCCCAGGTTGTCCCAGTTCAGAGATGACATCTTCCTGAACGAGAAGCTTTTCCAGCGCGTCAAGGCGGTCTGGGATCGGCGCGAGGCCCTGCCGCTGGCGCCGGACCAACGGATGCTCCTGAAGCGGACCACCATGGCCTTCATCCGCGGCGGGGCCGGTCTCGACGCCAAGGCCAAGGAGCGGCTGCGCGCCATCAACGCCGAGCTGGCGGTCCTGGGCGTGCGGTTCGGCGACAACCTCCTCAAGGAGACGAACGAGTACCGGCTGGTCATCGACCGGCAGGAGGACCTCGCCGGCCTGCCGGCCGGCGTCGTCGCCGCCGCGGCCGAGGCCGCCAAGACGGCCAAGCTGGACGGGAAGTGGGTGTTCACCCTCCACTCGCCGTCGATCTGGCCGTTCCTCCAGTACGCCGACAAGCGCGAGCTGCGTCGCCAGATCCTCGAGGCGTACACCATGCGCGGCAACCGCGGCAACGCCCAGGACAACAAGGCGGTCGCCAGCAGGATCGCGGCGCTGCGGGCCGAGAAGGCCCGCCTGCTCGGGTTTTCGACCTGGGCCGGCTTCGTGCTCGACAACGCCATGGCGAAGACCCCGGAGAACGTCTACGGCCTGCTCAACCAGCTCTGGCCGGCGGCGCTCGCCAAGGCTCGCCGCGAAGCCGCCGATCTGCAGGCGCAGATCGAGGCGGAGGGCGGGACGTTCCGGCTCGAGCCGCACGACTGGCGCTACTACGCCGAGAAGGTCCGCAAGGCGCGCTACGATCTCGACGAGGAGGAGTTCAAGCCCTACTTCCAGCTCGACAACGTCCGCGAAGGCATGTTCTGGCTCGCCGGTCGCCTGTGGGGGCTGCAGTTCGTCGAGCGCACCGACGTGCCGCGCTACCATCCGGAGGTCAAGACGTTCGAGGTCAAGGACGCCGACGGCTCGCACGTGGGGATCCTCATGCTCGACTACCACCCGCGGCCGAGCAAGCGCGGCGGCGCCTGGATGACCAACTACCGCGACCAGTGGGTCAAGAACGGCACCGACATCCGGCCCGTCATCGCCAACGTCGGCAACTTCACGCGGCCGGCCGGCGACATCCCGGCGCTGTTGACCCTGGACGAGGTCGAGACGATGTTCCACGAGTTCGGGCACGCGCTGCACGGGCTGCTTTCGAAGTGCCGCTACCGCTCGATTTCCGGCACCGAGGTGGCGCTCGACTTCGTGGAGTTGCCCTCCCAGATCATGGAAAACTGGGTGCTCGAGCCCGAGGTGCTGAAGGTGTACGCGCGGCACTACAAGACCGGGCAGCCGATCCCCCAGCCGCTCGTCGACCGGCTCCTGCGTGCCAGGCAGTTCAACCAGGGCTTCGCGACCACGGAGTACCTCGCGGCGTGCCTGCTGGACATGGATTGGCACACCCTGCTGGTCCCCGCCGAGGTGGATGCCGCTGCCTTCGAAGCGCTCTCGGTGGCTCGCATGGGTCTTCCACCGGAGATCGTCTCGCGCTACCGCACGACCTACTTCAACCACATCTTCGGCGGAGGGGGCGGCTACTCGGCTGGGTACTACTCGTACGTGTGGGCAGAGGTGCTGGACGCCGACGCGTTCGAGGCGTTCAAGGAGCACGGCGTGCTCGACCAGGCCACTGCGCGCTCGTTCCGCACCAACATCCTCGAGAAGGGGGCGAGCGAGGAGCCGATGGAGCTGTACATGCGGTTCCGGGGCCGCGCGCCTTCGGTGGCGCCGTTGCTCGCCAGGCGCGGACTGCGCTGACCGCCGGCGCTCCGGGGGAGCGGCGGCCGGCGGAGCCGCCGTGTACAATCCGCTTGCTGCTCGGGCCGGAGGCTTGCGGATGCCCTTTTCTCGCTCACCGTTGCCGCTGCGTCGATCGCGCGCCCGGACGGCCGCACCGTGACGGCCGGCGGACTCGGGCCGCGCCTCGCCGCTGCAGCGGCGGACCTGGCGTTCAAGGACGACCTCACCGGCCTGTTCAATCGCCGATTCCTCAACCTCGTCCTGGCCGAGTGGTGGCAGGAGCTGGCGGCCGAGCACCAGCGGATGGCGCTCCTGATGCTGGATCTCGACGGCTTCAAGGAGGTCAACGACACCCTCGGGCACCTGGCGGGTGACAGCGTGCTGAAGCGCACGGCCGAGGTGCTGCGCCGCACCTTTCGCGGCGGCGACGTGCTGGTGCGGTTCGGCGGCGACGAATTCGTGGTGTTGTTGCCGGGTGCGGGCCAGGCGGAAGCCGACCGGCTCGGCCGACGGGCGCGGGAGGCGATGGCCGGCATCGGGCTCGACGAGGCAGCGGCCGGGTCCCCCGGCGCGTCAGCGGTCTCGTTCAGCCTTGGCGTGGCCGTCTATCCCGAGGACGGGGCGAGCGGCGAGGCGATCCTCGCCCGCGCAGACGAGCGACTCTACGCCGACAAGCGCAGGCGCCGCCCCCGGGTGCGGGCCGCCGCCCCGGCACGCCGGCGGGCCCTCGTCCTCCTCGCGCTGGGGGGCGCCTTGGCGATCGCGCTGGCAGTTGCGCGCACCTGGCTGCTCCCCGGAACGCCCCCGGCGGTGGTTGCGGTCCCCGTTGCCGCGACCAGGAGCGTGCCCCTGGTCCCCGGGCCGTCGGCGCGCGAGCTGGCGCTGCTCGAGGAGATCGACAGGCTCCGCCGGGAGCTGGCGCAGCGGGAGGCGAGAACGGCCTCGGAGGCCGCGGGTCAGCCCGCGATTCGCGAGCTGCGGTCGCGGATCGAGGAGCTCGAAGGCCAGCTCGATGCCGAGCGAGGCCGCCCGCCGGAACCGCCGCCAGCGGCAACGGCCATGCCTGGGGAGTCGTCTTCTCCCGTGCTGGCGGAGCCCACGGCGAGCGCGCCGCCCGAGAGCCCGACCCCGCTCTCGGGGGGCGAGGCGACCGCCCCGGTTGAGATCCTGCCGCGGCTGCTGAGCCACGAGGCTCCCGTGTACCCGGAGCGGGCCCGCCAGTTCCGGCGGCAAGCCGTGGTGGAGCTGCGCGTCACCGTGGACGAGGCCGGCAGGGTCGTCCGTGTGCGACCTGTGGGCACCCCGATCGGCCTGGGGTTCGAGGAGGCCGCCCGGCGGGCCGCCTTCACGGCCAGGTACGTGCCCGGCCGTAGGAACGGCGTGCCCGCAGTGATGGAGACCACCCTCACTGTCGTCTTCCGGCTCGACGCCTCCTCGTCGTGACGTGCATCCCGGAGCGGTGAATCTCGAAAATGGAGGAGTACAATTGTGCGGCCGTGGTTCGCCGAGCCCGACGCTGCCCGGTCGCCACGCACTGGAGGTCCGATGCGCATGGCCCGTCTCGTCTTCGTCGCAACGTTGATGTCTCTTTTCGGCTCCCTCGCCGGCGCCTCGGGGCCGGCCCTCGTGCGGATCGAAAGACAGACGGCCACCGACCGCGCGTTCCTGATCGAGCAGGGCATCACGCTCGTGCTCGAGCAGGAAGACTCGTTCCTGGCCCTCGGGGAGGCCGAGGCCGTGAGCGCCAAGCTGGCGGCCGTGGGTCGGGAGGGCGTGGTGGTCGACGCCGACACCGAGGGGTGGACCTACTTCATGATCGGCCTGCGGCCTGGCACTGCACCGGGTGACGCGGCCATCTGCGGCGACCCAGTGTATGCGCTGGGCGAGTGGGTCCTCGTGCGCACGGTCGGCGACTTGCCGACCCCGTGCCAGAGCTCTTCCCGATGGTTCGTGCGGCGCTTGCCGCTGCGGCCTCTCGCCGCTCCGGCGCCACCGCCCGAGAAGTACGCCCGCTGGAACGAGGGGGAACCGGCGGCTGTCGTTCCCCACCCGGTCGTCCAGACCATCGTCAACAGCCTCACCAACACGATGATCCAGTCCAACTGGAGCGACATCGTCAACGTCGCCACGACTCGCTACTCGCGGTCCGCCGGCTGCCAGACCGCGGCCGAGGCCGTCTTCGCCAAGTTCCAGGCGCTGGGGCTCAACCCCGTTTACCAGCACCACACCACCGGGCACGCTCCCAACGTGATCGGGACGATCACCGGGACGACCCACCCCGAGAGGCTGATCATCGTCATTGGCCACCTCGACGACATGCCATCCACCGGCAACGCCCCCGGCGCCAACGACAACGCGTCGGGTGCCGCCACCGTGACGTCGGCGGCCCAGGCCATGGCGGGTTACACGTTCGCCAACACCGTGAAGTTCGTGGCCGTCACCGGCGAGGAGCAGGGCCTGTACGGCTCCGAGTACTTCGCCGACCACATCCCCTCCGGCGAGCAGGTCGTGGCGGTCCTCAATGCCGACATGACGGGCTGGCAGGGCGACGGCTTGCCGGCCAGCGGCGAAAACCTCGACGTCAACGCCAACTCGACCTCGAGCTGGCTCGGCCTGCTCATGGAGGAAGCCGCCACGGCGTACGGGACGGGCTGCCCGATCGACTACTTCTCGTGCTCGAGCATGGTGTACAGCGATCACGCGCCGTTCTGGGATCACGGCTGGTCGGCGATTTGCGGGATCACCGACAACGAGGGGTACTGCGGACACGGGGGCTCCTATCCCTACTACCACACCTCGAACGACACCCTCGCCAACTGTGGCGCGCCGGCGTTCTTCTACTCGACGGTCAAGGCCTACGTGGCCACGGCGGCGCACCTCGCCGAGCCGATGTGCGGCGGGGGCGCGTTTCCGCCCGTGCCCACAGGCGTGTCGGCAACCCCGTCCGGCGACAACCGGATCACGGTGAGCTGGGCCTCCGGAGGCAGCGGCCTCCAGTACACCGTGCAGCGAGCCAGGGGGGGGTGCGGCGAGCCGTTTGGGGTGGTGGCCACGACGTCGGCCACGTCGTGGGTCGACACCAACGTCTCCGGCGGTGTCACGTACGCCTACCGCGTGGTGGCGAGCCGCGCCGAGTGCGTGACCGAGCCCTCGGCCTGCGTCACGGCCGTGACGACGGGGTCGTGCCAGGAGTACCCGGAGTTTGCAGGGGTGGCGACCGCAGCCAACGCCGCCCAGCCCGTGTGCACCGTGAACCTGGGCTGGAGCCCTGCCACTCCGCTGTGCAGCGGCCCGGTGACGTACAACGTGTACCGCAGTACCGTGCCCTCGTTCACCCCGGGGGTCGAGAACAGGATCGCCACCGGCGTCGCCGCCACGGTCATGTCCGACGCTGCAGGTCTCCAGTCCTCCACCCCTGCCTACTACATCGTGCGGGCCGTGGACGGAAGCAACGGCGCCGAGGACGGCAATGCCGTCGTGCGTTCGGCCACCCCCACCGGCCCGATCGCGTACTCGACGTGGAGCGACGACGCCGGTGACTCCTCGCCGGCCGCCATGACGGTCGCGGCCCCTTGGGCGATCCTGACCACGGGAGGGCACGCGGGACCCGGCGTCTACAAGACCGTTGCCACGAACCAGGCCTGCGGCGCCATCACGACGCCGGAGCTGTACATCGGCAGCGGCTCGGAGCTCTCGTTCTGGTCCAAGTACTTCCTCGGAGCGGACAACTCGGACAAGGGGCAGGTGGAGATCTCGACCGACGGCGGGCAGAGCTGGCAGCGCCTCACCATGGCCTACCCGACCAAGTCCACCACGACCACGGACAAGTGCGGCCTGCCGAAGGACCTCAAGTACTTCGCGGGCATCAACCAGACCTGGACGGAACACACCGCGAGCCTCGCGGCGTTTGCCGGCCAGCTTGTCCGCCTGCGCTTCCGCATCTCGACCGACGCGACCACCAGCGGCGAGGTGTGGTGGATCGACGACATCAGCGTCACCCAGGTCCAGACCCCGAGCGTCTGCTCCACCGGCACCGCCGCCCTCTCACCCCGTAGCGTGGCCGTGGACGTCGCGTCGCTGTCGCCCGGAAGCTCCGACGCCAACGGCGTGCTCGAGCCCGGCGAGGCGGTGATCCTCCAGCCGACGTGGCACAACGATGGGCCCGTCGCGGTTTCGGCGACCGGCACCGCTGCGGCCTGGACGGGCCCGGCCGGCGCCACCTACTCGGTGCTGGACGGTGCCGCCGACTACGGCTCGCTGGCTCCCGGCGCGGACGGAACCTGCGGAGCGAATCCGTACGGCGTCGCCCTCGACGTCCCTGCGGTTCGCCCGGCCGCGCACTGGGACGCCACCTTTGTCGAGACGCTCTCGACGGGCGTCG
>DAOOJE010000049.1:0-19998 GCA_035384965.1 Thermoanaerobaculaceae bacterium | reverse complement strand
CCGCACGTCCGGATCTGTGGAGGGGGTGATCAGCGATGGTCATTCCTACTCCGACCGCGCGCTCACCTCTCGGGCGGCGCGCCAGGGGCGGATTGTCGCACATCCTTTCCGGAGGGCGGAGCCACTCCCTGCGCGAACCGCAGCAGGCCCGTCCACCCGGGCAGCGCTCCCAGCACCACGTTGACCTCCCCCGCCGTGGCGGCCCTCCAAGCCCGCTCCTCGAGCTCGGCCGCAAGGAACGGCTGTGCGGCGAAACGTGCCACGGCGTGCGCCATGTCGCCGAGAAAGACCGTGCCGGCACGAGCCTGGAGTGCCTTCAGCTCGGCGCCGTCCACCGGCCGCACCAGGCGCGGCCAGGCACTCGCCAGCCTCGCGTCGAGAGCGGGCACGTGCGCCTCGCCGCTTCCTGCCAGGCCCAGGGCCAGACGCCCGGTCGGCGCCAGCACGCGCGCCTCGAGCCCGGCTGCCGCGGCCCGACTCTGCAGCACCAGCGCGGCCATGGCACCGGCGGTGGAGCCCTCGATCTCGACGACGGCGACGAGCTTCGGCGCGCCCTCCGAGGGGGTCCACTGCAGGCGCCGCTGGCGCTCCGGCGTCTCAACACGCACGCTGCCGGTCGGGAGGCCGGCGAGGAACTTGCGAGCGGCCTCGGCGGCTTCCTCGGCCTCGAGAGGGAGCACCGCCGCCAGCGACACCGTCTCGGCGTGCGGATGCGCCGCCAGGCCGAGAGCGCGGGCTGCCTCGCCCCACAGCGGCTCGTCGTCCCCGGCCTCGGCAGCCTGCACGCTGCCGACCAGCAGCTCGAGCGCCTCGTTGCAAGCCGCGGCAGGCACCGCCACCGCCACCGCGGGCACCCCCAGGATCTCGGTACGATGGGTGGCCCACCCCTGGTCGGCGGCGGCGCCGGCGGCACGATCGAGCACCTCGGCGCCAGTACGGGGGGAAAACCCGCCGAGGGCAAGACCGACCACCGCCAGCTCCCCCGGCACCCACGCCACGGAGAGGATCGCGCTGTTCTCGAGCGACTCTCGGGCGGGCGGCCGGCTCCAGCGCTCGGCCTCCACCACCTTCCCCCACCCGCTGTGCCCGGCCAACACCTCGCCCGCCAAACTGCTGATGGCTGTCACGTCCGCCTCGCCGGACGAAAGCAGCACGGAAGGAACGCCACCCAGCGCGACCCACTCGGCGAGGTCGCGGGCCACGCCGGCCGTGTCCACCGCCAGCCGTCCCGCCCGGGCGGCGGAAGCCGACAGCACCGCCTCGAGTTCCTGCGGCGAGGGCACCCGGGACGCCAGCGTGGCGAGTTCACCGCGCAGGGTGCGGAGCACGGCGCGTGGCGACGCGTGCTCTGCCGGGGCCCGCAGGATCAGCCGGGCGCACCCGGTGGAGAGGTCGATGGCGGCCCGCACGCCCGGCACGCGCCCCCGCACCGCGAGCTCGATCCAGAGGGCAAGCGCCGACGCGGCGCCCAGCCGCACGTCGGTGGGCTCCGGCAGGCTCAACGCCAGTTCGAGTCGTTCGGGCGAGCCGCTCAGGGCCTCGAGGCCGCCGTCTACCCGCGGACAGCGCTGGCGGGGCAGTGGCCGCCACGGCACATCTTCCGCCCCCGTCACGAGAAAGCTCATCTCGCGGGCCGGGCGCGGCCCCACCGCCACGACTGCCGCGGCGCCCGTGTCTCGAAGTCCCGCCAACAGCTCCCTTGCAACGGCAGCGAGCTGCAGCTCGCCCGCACGCACGGCCACGACCTGCGCGAGCCGCAACGGCGTGACCTGCACCGACAGGTCGGCGACGCGTTCGACCGGCCTTGCGTCGAGCGGCACCACGGCCACGAGGTGCTCGAGGTCGCCACCGGGAAGCTCCACGACGACCACCGGCAGGCCGGAGGAAGTCCTCGACTCGGAGACGGTCTGCGCCGGAGCCGGGGTTGTTGCAGCGAAAAGGGCGAAGAGAACGGCGAAGCGTCGCATAGCGTTATCATACCGGGCATGCCGGTCACTGCCCTCTCGCCGCGGGTCGTCACGCTCTCGCTCGCCGTGGCCCTGGTCGTCTGGCCGCTCGTGTGGCTGCTCCTGGCGGCCGCGCAGGGGGTGGGAGTCCTGCTCGCCGGCGGCGGCTTCATCGGGGTCAGCCTGCCGCTCGGCCAGTACCCTTGGGCGCTCGTGAACCAGCCGGGCATCAACTTCGCCTCCACGCCGGCCGGGCTGTGGGGATACTGGCTGCCGTCGGCGCTGCTGGCGGCTGTCCTCGCCGTGTGCCTGCCGGTCCTGGCGCCCAGCCCGCGCCGCTGGGGAGGCGAGCTGTTCGTGCACCACCTGGCGTTCGGCTCCGCCGTGCTGGGGCTGGGGTGGGCCCCGGCGCTGGGGTGCCCGGACGGGCCGGCGCGCGGCCTGGAACGGTTCTTCCACGTGCCGTCACTGGCGTTCGTGGGAGGCTGTGCACTCGTCGGCGCGGTGGCGTCGTCGCTGGCCATGATCAGGCTCGGCGGTACCCTCTGGCACCACCCGGCGCCGCTGTCGCGCCTGCGGCGAGTCGGTGTGGTCCTGCTCCACGGCGTGCTTCCGGCTTCGGTGTGGCTCGGCCTGGCAACTGTCCTCGGGTGGCGCCCCGGGTGGCTGCCGTTCGCGGGTGTCGCGGCCGTGGTGCTGGGCCCGGTCCTGACGCTGCTGCAGCGGACGCCCCGCGCCTCGCTGCAGCGACACGAGAACCCCTCACGGCTGCGGGTGGCGCTGGCGTGGCCGTGGGCGTGCGCAGCACTCGTGCTGGCCGCCTGGGCGGGATCGCCCGAAGGCCGGGCGCCGCGCGGCTACCTCTGGGGTGCCCCGCTCGCCACGAACAACATCCGTCCGGGCTGGAAAGTGACGAGCCTGCGATCCGGGCTGGTCAAGCCGGGCCAGGAAGAGCGCGGCTGGGTTCCCTAGCGCGCGCCGCGCCCGACCACCACCGCCATCGCGGTGCGGGCCAGCAGGTACAGATCCATCCAGATCGACCAATTGCGGATGTAGTAGGTGTCGAAGCGCTGCTGCTCCTCGAGCCCCCCCTCGGCGCGCACCATGACCTGCCAGAGGCCGGTGAGGCCGGGCCGCACGCGGGCGCGCAGCTCGCGGAAGGCAGGGGAAAAGCGGGCGAGATGGTAGTCCGGGAACGGCCGGGGACCGACCAGGCTCATGTCGCCCTTCACCACGCTCCACAGCTGCGGCAGCTCGTCGAGGGAAAAGCGCCGCAGGAACCGACCGACCCTTCCGATCACCCGGGGATCGCGGCTGAGCTTGAACGAGCGCTCCCACTCCTCGCGCGCGGCGGGGTTTGCGGCCAGGTGCTCCTCGAGCCGCTGCTGGGCGTCGGGCGCCATCGTGCGCAGCTTCCAAATCGTGATCGGCCGCCCCCCAAGGCCGGCGCGCTGCTGCGAGAAGAACGCGGGGCCGCGGCTCGACAGCTTGACGGCGACGGCCCCGAGCAGCACCACGGGCAGCGCCACCACCCCCGCCGCGAGCCCCACGAACAGGTCCACGGCGCGCTTGAGCACCTGGTTGCGGCGGCGCAGGAGCTGATTCGTGAACTCGACGCCGAACACCGCGCCGAGGTTGCGAACCTCGATTCCTTCCACCGGCAAGTCCTCGAAGTCACGCACCACCACGACGTGGCGGAAGAGGAGCTGCAGCCAGCGCACGAGCGACGAGGCGTCGTGCCCGGGCGGCCACGCCAGCACCGCGACGCGCCCGCCCGCCGCCGCGAAGCGCTCGGCGACACCGGCCTCGCCCACCACCGGCACGCCCTCCAGCTCCTCGAGGGGCGGCTCCCCGGGCAGCGACAGCACCGCAACGGGGCGGTAGCCGAGCGAGAGCGCGCTGCGCAGCGACCGCACGGTGCGGGCGGCCACGGGGCCGCTGCCCAGTACCACTGCCGGCTCCCCCCACCACCGGCAGCGCCGCAGCGCCGCCAGCAGCAGGAACCGGGCGACCGGCACCGTGACGAGGGCGAGACCCCAGGCGAGGGCGAACGTCACCCGGGAGTGTCGATGCGGCAGCTTCAAAGCGTAGGTGAACGCGGCGAGCAGAAAAAACACGAGGCTCGTGCGGATCGACAGCCGCCGCAGGATGGCGACCGCCCCGAGCCCGAACCCCGGGTACAGCCCCCCCTCGGCGAAGACTAGCGTCACCAGCGGCAGCAGCGGCGCCAGCTCGAGGTAGACGGCGGCCGGCTGCCCCAGGACCGGGCGAGCCCAGAGGTGGAACGCGACGGTCCAGGCCAGCACCAGCCCGGTGCCGTCGGCCAGCGCCAGCAGCGCCACCTCCGCCACGGTGGCCCATCCGCGCCTGCCTCGCAGGCACGCAGCGAGCCGATCCTCTTCCGGCTGCCTTCTCACGCTTTCCGACACAACTCCTCCAGGGCGCGCTCGTAGGCGGCGGCCACGTCGTCCCAGCGGTAGCGCTCCAGTACGCGAGCCCGCGCCGCGGCGCCGCGTGCCGCGAAGCGAGCCGGGTCGGCCAGAAACGCGGCCAGCTGCGAGGTCAGGGAGGGTTCGGCGTCGAAACGGAACGGCACGCCGACGCCGCCCACCACCTCCCGGTTGGGCGGGTTGTCGAGAAAGAACACGACCCGGCCCGCCCCCATCGCCTCCACCAGGGCGGGGTGGGTACCTCCCACCTCGGTGGCCTGAATGTACGCCGCTGCGCCGAACAGCAGCTCCCGGTACCCCTCGCCGTAGACGAAGCCCGTGAGCACAATGCGCGGATCCGCCGCGGCCAACGAGCGCACCCGCTGCACGAGCGCCGGCGCGTACGGCGCACCCCCCACCATGACGAGCGGCGTCGAGCCGGGCACGCCCCGGTACGCCGCAGCCACACGGTCGGGGTTGTTCTCGGGCTCGAACCTCGCCACGTACAGCAGGTAGCCTCCTGGCCGCAGGCCGAAGCGCTCGAGGGCGGCGCCGGACGCAGGCGGTTCGAGGTCGCCGCCGTACGGAATCATGATCGAGTCGCGGCCCCAGGCTCGCCGGTAGTAGCGGCGCATGACCGCGGCGTCGGTGAGCAGCGTGTCCGCCCATCGCACCGCGAGCCGCTCGCACCAGCGGTAGTACGCCTGGCCCAGACGGCTCCACTTGCGGCGCTTGCGCTCGAGGCCGTCGACGTTGAGGAGCACCGGGAGCCCCCGGGCATGGAGCAGCGTGATGAGCGGGGCGTTGGCAGCGTTGCACAGCAACACGACGTCGAAGCGGCGGCGGCTCGCGTGCAGACACGACAAGGCGGTGTGCGAGATCGTCTCGACGGTCTTGGCGCGCCAGGCGGGCAGCACCTGGATGCGCACGCCCCGGTGCTCGCGCAGCCCCGGGGTGGCCATGTGGCGGCGGGTGTACACGGTCACTTCGTGGCCCCGCGCCACCAGGCGAGCCCCGAGCTCCTCGGCCAGCGTCTCGAACCCCGAGTAACAGGCCGGAATCCCGCGCGTGCCGAGGATCGCCACCCGCATCACACCTCCACTGCCCGCACCCGCCAGCCGGGCAGGCACCAGCTCGCGAGCTGCCAGCCGCTCGCCACCGCCCGGCTGGCGTTGACCGCGCCGCGCCGGCGCTGGGCGGCGCGCCGCCCCCACGCCTCGACGAGCGCGCCCCACGAACTGCGCTCGACCGTGGCACAGGCCGCCACGACGACCGCGTGGCGCACCAGCCACCACGGGAAGCACGCCAGACGCCACCGCCAGTCGGCGTTCGACCACAGCAGCAGGAAACGGTTGCGCACCGAGTGGCGGTTGATCACAGCGTGTCCCCGCCGGCCCGACTCGGGGCGCAGCCCCCGGGCGTGGAACGCCCGCGCTGCAGGCCAGTACAGGCAGCGCCAGCCGCGCCGTTGCAGCCTCCACGCCAGGTCGGCGTCCTCCCGGTAAGCGAAGAAACCCTCGTCCAGCACCTCGCCGCCAGGATAGGCCACGTCCTCGAGCGCCGCCCGCCGTAACAGCACGCAGGCGCCGGTGGCGCCGAACACCCAGGCCGGCCGTTCGAGCAGCGCGTGCAGAGGCCGCCCGGCCCCGCGGTCGCGGTGGCGGCCACTCGCCGAGGCGAGCAGCCCGGCCGAGTCCACGACCGACGTGGGTTCGAGGCCTGGGCCTTCCGCCCGCAGCAGGAGTCCGCACGCGGAACCGACCCGGGGATGCCTTTCGGCAGCCGCCACCAGCGTGGCGAGGAAGCCCGGCGAGAGCCGGCAATCCGGGTTGAGCGACAGCACCCAGGGCGAGTCGCCCCGCCGGAACCCCTCGTTCGTGGCGGCGGCGAAGCCCCGGTTCTCGTTCCAGAGCACGACCTCGAGCCCACCGCTGGAAGCGAGGACGGCGCGGCTGCCGTCCGTGGAGGCGTTGTCCACCACCACGGTCCGGGCCGGCCGCAGGGATTGCACCGCCAGCCCTTCGAGCGTGGCGCCGAGCGTGGCCGCGTGGTTGTGGACGACGATCACGACATCGACCGGGCTCACCGCTCCACCTCCAGCCGATCCACCACGAGCCCGCCGCCACCCGGTGCCACGAGGTCGAGGTGCAGGCGGTTCCTGCCCCGGCCGGGCGCCACCCCGAGCCGGACCCCTGTCAGCTCGTCACCCCCGAGCCCCAGCTCGGAGACGGAGCCCTCGCCCCAGCGAACACGGAGCGTCGCCCCCTTCCGCGCCTCGCCCTCCAGCCAGCCCGTGAGGCGGACCACATCCCCGGCTCGCGTGTTGAGGGGCACGGATATCCCGTCGCCGTCCGCGAGCCGCCAGCCGTTGCGGTACGTGAAGCTCGAGAACGTGCCTTCCTTCGGCTCCGGCGACCCGCCGCGCCGCACGACCTGCGGCGCCTCGCCCTCGACGATGCGGTCCGGCCGCCACCGCACGGTGATCACGAGCGCCGCCGCCGCCGCAAGCCAGACCGCCACGGCAGCAGCCGCCAGCCTCCGGGCGAAGCCGGGACAGCGGCGAGCCGCCGCCACCGTGAGCGCCGCCACCACAGCCACGGCGAGCGGCACCGCCCAGGCGGCGGCGGTGGGCCGCAAGTACGACGGGAAGAACACCCAGGTGTCGGCCTGCAGCCGGCGAGCCAGCGCCGAGGAGAGCCACCAGGCGCCCGTGCCGGGGTTGACCGAGAGTTGCGGCCGAGCCACGAGCGCCCAGGCCAGTGCCAGGCTCGGCGGGACCACGAGCCACGCCAGCCGCCAGGCCAGCCGCGGCCGCTGCAGGAGCGGCACCCAAGCGAGCCACAACAGGGGCACCAGCGGCACCAGGTAGCGAAACGGCGGCGAACCCCCGCCGTACCACTCGAGGGAGTGCAACAACGCCAGCACCGTGGCCACCCCGCCCGCGATCAGCGCTCGCTCGCCGAGCGAGCCGCGGCGCCACAGCGCCGGCAAACCGGCCAGCGCGACGAGGGCGAGCGGCGCCGCGAACAGCATTCCGCCCGCCGGGTCGGCCAGCAGGCCCCCGAGCACCACGAGCGGCTGCGCCCAGTCGGAGGGTACGAGGTGGTGGAGGCGCCGGTACGGCCCGAACGGGTGCCCCTGGAACACCCAGCCCACGGCCGCCCCGGCGCCCACCGCGGCCCCCACGGCGAGCAGCGCCGCCAGCCACCCGCGCCGGTGGCGCGGCTTCCAGGCTGCGAGGGCAGGCGGCAGGCAGACCAGGGCGAGGCGGGTCTTGACGCCGATGGCCACGCCCGCGAGCAGCGCCGCCCACCCGCGCCGGGGAGGGGACGCCGCCGCCAGCACCAGCCCGGCAGCCGCCGCCAGGGCGCCTGGCACCTCCACCCAGATTTGGGTGCAGTAGGTGGCGAGCGGAAACGTCAGGAGCGCGCCGCTCGCCAGCAGCCCCAGGCGCCGGCGCCCCAGGCCCAGCTCGCGGGCACGCCGGGCCACCACCGCCACCAGGCCGGCGGCGGCCAGGGCGAGCAGCGCCAGCGCACCGGAGCGGCCGGCCAGCAGGTAGCCCGGGAGCAGGAGCACGGCCAGTCCGGGGGAGTAGAGGCGGGACAGCTCGTACGAGAGGCCGAAGTGGCGCTGCAGGTCCACCGACAGGTGCGTGGTCAGCGACTCCAGCATCATGAGATGGAACGGCTCGTCGCCGTACATCGGGGGTGTGAGGTGGGGTGTGGCGAGGGCGAGTGGAAGGAGGAGGGCGGTGGCGGCGAGGAAGGGGTGGGAGCGGAGGTGGCGGCGAGCGAGGGGGAGCCAGGCGGCGAGGAAGGAGGCGAGAGCGAGGTCGGGGGCGTGGCGCTCGGCGAGCAGGCGCAGGGGTTCGATGGGGAGGCGAGCGGCGAGGGCGGCGGCGGCGAGGAGGGCCCAGGGGAGGAAGGCGGAAGGGGACGAGAAGGAGCGAGCGGCGAGCTGGAGTGCGGCGACGGTGAGAGCAGTGGCGAGGAGCCAGGCCGGGAGAGGCCAGTCGCGGGGGGGTGTGGGGCGAGCGGGGCCGGCCTGGGCGGCGACGAGGAGGACGGGGTCGGGGAGGGAAGGAGCGCGGGTGAGGGAGGGGACGACGCCTTGAGGGACATCGAGGACGAGGCGGTTGCCGACGGACCAGAAGGCGGCGGCGCCGACATTGCGGGGGCGGAAGACGGGGCGGTCCGGGAGGCCGTGGGCGGAGCGGGAGCCGGGGCGGAGGATGGCCCACTCGGCGAGTTCGGCACCGGCGTGGAGGTGGAAGGAGCGGTCGGCGACGGAGAGCGAGGCGGCGAGGGTGCCTGGAGGGAGGAGAGCGGCGTTGGCGAGGGCGAGGTCGAGGAGATAGGGGTGGCCGGAGCCTGGAGGGAGGAGAGCGGAGGGGGAAGTAGCGGAGAGGGAGATGGCGGGGCGGTCTGGAGGGGGAGGCTGTGGAGGGCCGAGGGAGAGGACGACGGCGAGCCAGGCGGCGCCGGCAGCAGCAGGAGGGAGGAGAGGTGTGAGGAGGAGGGCGGCGAGGAAGAGCGGGAGGGCGAGCGGGGAAGCGAGGGGGAAGGCGAGGTGGGGCGAAAGCAGGCCCCAGGGGCTGAGAGCGGCGGTGAGGAGGGCGAAGGCGAGGGCGCCCGGGAGCCAGCCCGTGGCCGTTGTGGTGAGCCGGGAGAGGTGGGGGTGGAAGGTGGAGGGTGGGAGGCGGAGCAACGCCCCGGCGGCGGCGGCGAGGAGTGCGGCAGCGAGGGGCCAGCGGACCCAGGGGAGGGGTGCGGCGAGGAGGGAGAGGAGGAGGGCGGGGTGGAAGCCGAGGCGGGCAGTGGCAACTGCAGCGAGGAGAGGGGGGAGGAGGACGGCGACAGCGGCGCGCCAGAGAGGGAAGCCGGCGAGGGACTGGGAGCAAGCAGCGACGAGAGCGGCGGCGAAGGCGGCGAGGAGGAGGGGGAGGCGAGCGGAGGGGACGCGGGGTTTGGCGGCGAAGAGAGCGGCGAGAGCGGCGAGGAGGAGGAGAGGAGGGAGGGCGAGGGAGCGCTGGGAGGGGTCGTGGAGGAGGGAGAGGGCAAAGGCAGGAGGGAGGAGAGCGAGTTCGGCGGCGCGGCGAGAGAGGCCGGCGGGAGCGAGCCAGGCGGAGGGGAGGAAGGCGGCGGCGACGGCGAGAGCGGCGGCGGCTGCTTCGCGTGGCAGGAGGAGGCCGGAGGCGGCGAGGACGGCAGCGAGGCCGGAGAAGGCCACCGCGGAGGCCGCCGCACTCGCTCGCATCGCCAACACGCACGAAGTATACGGAGGCCGGGCGGGGTCTATCGGTTGCGGGCGAGCACGAGGCGGTCGAGAACCACGCTCGTGCCGCCGGGCGCGCTGACGGCGAGCGACAGGGTCGTGCGCCCCGCGGCTGGCGGCGGCGCGAGCTCGACCTCCTCCCGGGCCGGGCCGCGAAGCTCGAGGGTCTCGGGGCTGCCGCCGGCCCAGGTGGCGGAGAGCACCGCAGGTCCTGGCCCGTCCACGGTTAGCAAAAGACGCGATCTGGCGCCCGGGGCGAGCCGGAGCGGGACCTCGACCGCCTCCCCGTCCCCGAGGCGCCAGCCGTTCGGCACGAGGTAGCGCAGGAAGGTGCCTGGTGGCGGATCCAGCTGGCCCCCGTGCCGCCGGACTTGTGGGTCCTCGATTTCCACCGTGCGGTCCGGGAGCACGGCCAGCGAGCCAATGATTCCGGCCAGCACGGCAAGCCACACCCCCAGGCTGGCGGCTCGCAGCCAGCGGGCGGCGGCAGGTACGCGGCGCGCCAGGAGCACCGCCGCGGCAACGAGGAGCGTGAGGGCCACAGGCACGACCCAGGTCTCCGGCCCCGGCCGCAAGAACGACGGAAAGAGATCGAGGGCGTCGGCGCCGGTTCGCCGGGCGAGGGCGTCGCCGAGCCACCACCCTCCGTTGCCGTGGTTGAGCAGCAGCCCCGGGCGGGTCGCTGCCACCCAGCTCACGGCCAGGGTCGGGGCCGCCGCCAGCCAGAGCAGGGGCCGCCACCGGCGGGGCGAGCGCAGCAGCATCGCGCCGCCCAGCACGGCGAGAGGCAGCAGCGGCACGAGGTACCGAAACGGCGGCGAGTCCCCCCCGCGCCACTCCTGGAGATGCAGCAGCGCCCCCACGGTGAGCACCGCGCCGACCGCCAGCGCTCGCTCGCCGGGCCCGCCGCGCCGCCACACAGCGGGAAGGGCGAACACCGACGCCACGACCAGCGGTGCCGCCCACAGCATCCCGCTGGCGCTGTCGAAGACGAGCCCTCCGAGGGTGAGCGCCGCCTCGCTCGGAGCGATGCGCAGCATACTCCACAGCGACCGCCGGCCGAGCGGATCGAGCGGGTTGCCGACGAGCAGCACGAGCGCTACGGTCGCCACGCCGCCCGTCACCGCGAGCACGAGCGCGGGGAGCAGCAGCGCGCGCAGGCGGGCCCGGCGCGGCCACCATGCGGCCAGTATTTGCGGGCCGAGAGCGAGGGCGAACCGGGTCTTGATGCCCGTTCCGAGCAGGGCGAGCGCCGGCACGAGCCAGCGCCCGGATGGATGCGGCCCGATCACGAGCGTTGCGGCGAGGAGCAGCGCTCCGGGCAGTTCGGTCCACAACTCGCACGCGAACGTGACGAGGGGGTAGGAGGCCAGCACGGCGAGTGCGAGCCAGCCGAGGCGGGACGCCGGTACCTGCAGCTCACGTGCCCTCCTGGCCAGCAACCCGACCAGCCCCGCCCCGGCGAGCGCCAGCATCGCGAGCGCGCCTCCCCGACCGGCAAACGCGAAGGCGGGCGCGAGCAGCACGGCCAGTGCGGGCGAGTGCAGGAGCGTGCCGGCGAACGGCACGTAGATCCCTTGGTTCGGGTAGCGCTCCAGGTCGAAATTGTTGGAGACGTCCAGGTCGAAATCACGGGTCAGCGACTGCAGGAGCAGGAACTGGTAGTTGCCGTCCCCGACCGGGTTGCCGAGGTGGGGTGTGGCGAGGGCGAGTGGAAGGAGGAGGGCGGTGGCGGCGAGGAAGGGGTGGGAGCGGAGGTGGCGGCGAGCGAGGGGGAGCCAGGCGGCGAGGAAGGAGGCGAGAGCGAGGTCGGGGGCGTGGCGCTCGGCGAGCAGGCGCAGGGGTTCGATGGGGAGGCGAGCGGCGAGGGCGGCGGCGGCGAGGAGGGCCCAGGGGAGGAAGGCGGAAGGGGACGAGAAGGAGCGAGCGGCGAGCTGGAGTGCGGCGACGGTGAGAGCAGTGGCGAGGAGCCAGGCCGGGAGAGGCCAGTCGCGGGGGGGTGTGGGGCGAGCGGGGCCGGCCTGGGCGGCGACGAGGAGGACGGGGTCGGGGAGGGAAGGAGCGCGGGTGAGGGAGGGGACGACGCCTTGAGGGACATCGAGGACGAGGCGGTTGCCGACGGACCAGAAGGCGGCGGCGCCGACATTGCGGGGGCGGAAGACGGGGCGGTCCGGGAGGCCGTGGGCGGAGCGGGAGCCGGGGCGGAGGATGGCCCACTCGGCGAGTTCGGCACCGGCGTGGAGGTGGAAGGAGCGGTCGGCGACGGAGAGCGAGGCGGCGAGGGTGCCTGGAGGGAGGAGAGCGGCGTTGGCGAGGGCGAGGTCGAGGAGATAGGGGTGGCCGGAGCCTGGAGGGAGGAGAGCGGAGGGGGAAGTAGCGGAGAGGGAGATGGCGGGGCGGTCTGGAGGGGGAGGCTGTGGAGGGCCGAGGGAGAGGACGACGGCGAGCCAGGCGGCGCCGGCAGCAGCAGGAGGGAGGAGAGGTGTGAGGAGGAGGGCGGCGAGGAAGAGCGGGAGGGCGAGCGGGGAAGCGAGGGGGAAGGCGAGGTGGGGCGAAAGCAGGCCCCAGGGGCTGAGAGCGGCGGTGAGGAGGGCGAAGGCGAGGGCGCCCGGGAGCCAGCCCGTGGCCGTTGTGGTGAGCCGGGAGAGGTGGGGGTGGAAGGTGGAGGGTGGGAGGCGGAGCAACGCCCCGGCGGCGGCGGCGAGGAGTGCGGCAGCGAGGGGCCAGCGGACCCAGGGGAGGGGTGCGGCGAGGAGGGAGAGGAGGAGGGCGGGGTGGAAGCCGAGGCGGGCAGTGGCAACTGCAGCGAGGAGAGGGGGGAGGAGGACGGCGACAGCGGCGCGCCAGAGAGGGAAGCCGGCGAGGGACTGGGAGCAAGCAGCGACGAGAGCGGCGGCGAAGGCGGCGAGGAGGAGGGGGAGGCGAGCGGAGGGGACGCGGGGTTTGGCGGCGAAGAGAGCGGCGAGAGCGGCGAGGAGGAGGAGAGGAGGGAGGGCGAGGGAGCGCTGGGAGGGGTCGTGGAGGAGGGAGAGGGCAAAGGCAGGAGGGAGGAGAGCGAGTTCGGCGGCGCGGCGAGAGAGGCCGGCGGGAGCGAGCCAGGCGGAGGGGAGGAAGGCGGCGGCGACGGCGAGAGCGGCGGCGGCTGCTTCGCGTGGCAGGAGGAGGCCGGAGGCGGCGAGGACGGCAGCGAGGCCGGAGAAGGCCACCGCGGAGGCCGCCGCACTCGCTCGCATCGCCAACACGCACGAAGTATACGGGTTGACTCCGCGCCAGGGGTGGCGAACAATCCCCGCCTCGGAGGTCCGCATGCTGGCCCGTGAGCTGTACCGCACCAACCCCGACCGCGTCCGCGCAGCGCTGGTCGCTCGCCGCAGCGACGCCCCTCTCGACCGCCTGCTGGAGGTCGACGCGAGATGGCGCCAGGCGGTGGCCGAGGTCGAGGCCCTGAAGGCGGAGCGCAACCGGGGCTCGAAGGAAATCGGCAAGCTCTTCGCGGCTGGCCGCAGGGACGAGGCGGAGGCCGCCAAGTCGCGCATGGCCTCGCTGGGCGCACGCATCACCGAGCTCGAGGCGGAGGCTTCACGGCTCGGAGAGGAGATGACAGGACTCGAGCTCGTCATTCCCAACCTCCCGCACGAGACCGTGCCGGTGGGTCCGGACGAGACCGCCAACCGGGTCGAGCGCACCTGGGGCGAACCCCCGCGCTTCGACTTCGAGCCAGCGGCGCACTGGGACCTGGGTCCGGCGCTGGGGATCCTCGACTTCGAGCGCGCGGCCAAGCTGGCCGGCGCCCGTTTCGCGGTGCTGTGGGGGATGGGCGCGGCGCTCGAGCGGGCGCTCGTCACGTTCATGCTGGACCTCCATCGCGCCCGCGGCTACGAGGAGGTGTACGTCCCGTTCATGGTCAACCGCCAGGCGCTGCAGGGTACGGGGCAAATACCCAAGTTCGAGCAGGATCTCTTCAGGGTCGAGGGCGCCGACCTCTATCTCGTGCCGACGGCGGAGGTCCCGGTCACCAACCTGCACGCAGGCGAAATCCTCGAGGAGGCGGCGCTGCCCAGGCGGTACTGCGCCTACACCCCCTGCTTCCGGGCCGAGGCCGGCAGCCACGGCCGCGACGTGCGGGGTCTCATCCGCCAGCACCAGTTCGACAAGGTCGAGCTCGTCCACCTGTCGACCCCGGAGCGCAGCTACGAGGAGCTGGAGTATCTGACGTCCTCGGCCGAGCTAGTGCTGCAGCGTCTGGGCCTGGCGTACCGGGTGGTGACGCTGTCCACCGGCGACATGGGGTTCTCCGCGGCCTGCACCCATGACCTCGAGGTGTGGCTGCCGGGGCAAGGCTGCTACCGGGAGATTTCTTCCTGCTCCAACTGCGAGGACTTCCAGGCCCGCCGCATGGAACTCCGGTACCGGCCGACCGGCGGTGGCAAGCCGCGCCTGGTGCACACCCTCAACGGCTCCGGGATCGCGGTCGGCCGCACACTCATCGCGATCCTCGAGAACTACCAGCAGGCAGACGGTTCGGTCGTCGTCCCCGAGGCGCTGCGCCCCTATCTCGTGGG
The DNA here is from genome assembly GCA_035384965.1 of Thermoanaerobaculaceae bacterium. GTDB lineage: Bacteria > Acidobacteriota > Thermoanaerobaculia > Thermoanaerobaculales > Thermoanaerobaculaceae > JAAYVZ01. The sequence goes on along the minus strand of DAOOJE010000049.1, from coordinate 5,784 downwards.
GGTCGAGCGCCTGGCACGGCAGGGGTGACCGCCATGCTGGCCGCCGTGCTCCTGGCCGCCGCCGGGTCCGCCATGCCGCTCGCCGTCTGGCCGGTCGAGGCGGGGCCGGCCATGACCGTGGTGGACGACGTGGAGGTTTACACCGCCGACCCCGAGGAACCGTACGCGATTCTCGCGGTGCAGGCGCTGTCCGTGCCGCTGTCCCGGGGCGACGCCGCGGCGCTGAAACGCCTGGCGGCGCTGACCAAGAAACTCGGCGCCGAGGCCGTGGTGCTGCTCGGAGAGATGCGTGAAAGCGAGATCCCCGACGACCCCGCGGCGCCCCTGCCCGTCTCGGGGCGGGTGGCGGCCGCCGCGTTCATCGTCTTCGAGCCGTGCGAGCAGTGCCCCGAGGGCGACGCGCGGGCCGCGGTTCCGGCCCGCCTTCCCGGCGGCGGGGCTCAGCAGCCGGTGATGGCAACGCGCCCTGGGCTCGACATGACCCGGTAGGGAAACCCGTCTCCCCGGCGTGGCTCGGCGACCGGTCGGGGAGCGGCTCGGCGAGCCCGAGACCCTGGCGCAGCTCGCCGAGGTGGTCGATGTCGTGCGCGAGCAGCAGCGCCACGAGGTCCGCAACCGTCACCTCGCCGCGCACCGGGTGTCGGCCGGTACGCGCGAGGTCGGAAGCGTTGCAGCGCTCGAGCAGCTCGAGGTTGTCGCGCCGGCGGGCGGTGAAGCTCTCCAGCACCGTTTCCACGGAGCCCGAAACGCCGTCGGCGCGGGCCGTCGGCGCGGCCGGCTCAAACGGCGGCAGGAGCGGCCGGTCGGCCCCCAGGACGAGGCGCAACTGGGTCGAGTACGCCAGCTCGGCCTCGGCCATGTGGGCCAGCACTTCCAGCGGGGCCCGCTCGCCCGGGACCGGCCGCTGCCGCCAGCGCCCGGATTCGGCGCGCGAGGCGAGCTCGGCGAGCCTTTCCGGGGTCTGGGCCAGGGCCTTGAGCTGCAGCAGGCACTCCAGGAGATCGGCCATCGTCGCGCCGGCATTGTACCGGCTGGCCGAGACGCCGGATGGACATCTCCGCGCCACCGGGTACACTTTCGCGGAGGGAGCCTGCCATGAGTAGCCAGCCAGAGACCGGCACCGCGCTCGGCCGCGAGTTCGCCCCCGTCGCCACGGGTCGCAAGACCGCCTTCCTCTGCTTCGCCGGTGGATTCGCCGTGCTCCTCGTGCTGGTGGGCTGGATCGGCGGCAGCTTCATCTGGCCAGGCACGATCCGCTACGAGGTCACGACCGAGTACCTCGTCGTCACGACCGGAAAGAACCGCCTCTCCGACGAGACCAAGGTCCCGCTCTCCCGCATCTTCGAGAGCTCCCAGACCGTGCTGCGTGGCCGCACCCTGCACTTCGGCAAGGAAAAACCCGGCTTTTGCGCCGGCTACTTCCAGCTGCCGGCGCTCGGGGAGGTCTTTCTGGCGACGGACTGCGGGGAGCGGGGCGTCATCATCCGCGCCGGCGGGCTGACGACGGCGCTCGTGGTGAGCCCGGCCGAACCCGAGAAGTTCATCTTCGCGGTGCGAAACCACCAGCCCGGGGTGTTCGCACCGCCCCCCCGCCGCTTCCGGACCTACGCCGGGTGGCTGGCGCTCGACCTCACGGTCCTCGGCGCCGGCGGCGGGGTGCTGCTCTGGCTGTTCGTGATCGGCCCCGCGCGCCTGCGCTACCGTGTGCGGCCCGGCGTCCTCGAGGTCGGCAAGCTCGGCCGCCCCCTCGTGGTGCCCCTGGCCGGCACCAGGGTTCGCCGGCACCGGCCGCTGCAGGGTGAGCGACAGACCGGCGTCAGCCTGCCGGCCTACGTCGTCGGGACGTTCCTCCTCGACAGCGCCGCCACGACTGTCGTCGCGTCGGCCAGGGACGAGGGGATCCTGCTCGAGGGGGAAGGCCGCTTTTTCTTCACCCCCTCCGACATCGACGGAATGCTCGCCGCTCTCGGCGAGGCCGGAGCCGAGGTGGTGGTCACCAGGCTGCAGCGCCGGATTTGACCGCGTCCGCGCGCTGTCGGTTGGGGGTCCCCAGCGGAGCGCGAATCCGCTCCTCAGAAATCCGACGTCATGATGAACAGCGGCTTCGACTCGAAGCGCGAGTAGACCGGCCGCAACCTGTCGGTGTTGTAGAACTTGTGCACGTCGACGACCTTCTTGTGACTGGTCACGACGTCGATCGGCACGTTGTCGTAGCGCCCGTTGCGGACGTTCACGAGGCGCCCCGAAACGCCGTCCAGGGCCAGGTCGAGCGCCAGGTTGCCGAACGCCATCGGCACGATCGAGTCGACGGCGTCCGGGTCACCACACCGCACGAGGTAGCCGAGGCGCTGGTTGATAACGTCGATCTTGTTGCCTTGGTTGAACTTCGGCGAAAGCTCCTTGAGCTTGCGGGAAACCAGGTCGCCGATGCCGCCCAGCTTCTTGTGGCCGAACATGTCGGCCTCGTCGCCCTCGAACGCCATGTCCTCCATCCCCGAAAAGCGGGCGCCCTCAGAGACCAGCACCACAGAGTACTTGGAGGGGTTGGAGAAGCGGTCCGCGGTCAGCAGCTCGCACAGCCGCTCGATGTCGAACACGTGCTCCGGGATCACGCAGCGGTTGGCAGCGCCGGCCATCGTCGGCAGCAGCGCCGTGAAGCCGGCGTAGCGCCCGAACACCTCGATGACGAGGAAGCGCTCGTGCGACCCGGCGGTGGTGCGGAGAGCGTGGGTCATTTCGATGGTGCGGGTGACGCAGGTCGAGAACCCGATGCAGTAGTCGGTGCCGGGGACGTCGTTGTCCATCGTCTTCGGGATGGCAATGACCTTGACGCCTTCCTGGTGGAGCCGCACCGCGTACGACAGCGTGTCGTCGCCGCCGATCGGGATGAGCGTCGAGATCCCCAGCCACTCGAGGTTCTTCAGTACCTCGGGAGTGAGGTCGTTGACGTCGTCCTGGTAGGTCGACTGCAGATGCGCCGGGACCGCCGCGCGGGGCACGTGCGAGGGGCGGGTGCGCGAGGAGTGCAGGAACGTGCCCCCGGTGCGCCCGACCTTGTTGACGATTTCCTCCGACAGCTCGATGAACTGCTCCGGCTGGGGCTCGCGCCTGCTGCGGTCGAGCTCGACAAGCCCGGCCCAGCCGCGCCGGAGGCCGATGACGCGGTACCCCTCGCGGAGGGCGCGCACGGTCGCGGCGCGGATCGCCGGGTTGAGCCCCGGGACGTCGCCTCCACCGGTGAGGATGCCGATGGTGCCTTTGTGTGTGGACATGCTCTACTCCTTGTGTGACAGCCTCTTGGGCCGGTCCTGCAAGGGGATTCTAGCAGGGTCGGAAGCGCCGGGCGGGAAGGTGGGTCAGCGCGCGTGACCCGCCGGTGCGCCGTGCAGCATGCCTTCCGCTTCCGGCCGCGGCCGGTTGGCTGCGGCGTCCCAGTACGGCGAGAGGCGGCGCAAGTTGGCGACGACCTCGGGAAACACCGCCAGGATGCGCTCGATGTCCGCCTCGGTGGTGTAGCGCGAGAAGGAGAACCGCACCGAACCGTGCGCGGCCGTGAACGGGACCCCCATCGCGCGCAAGACGTGCGACGGCTCGAGAGAGCCCGAGGTGCAGGCCGAGCCCGACGAGGCGCAGATCCCGGCCGCCGAGAGCTGGTAGAGAATCCCCTCTCCTTCCACGAAGTGGCAGGAAATGTTGGAGGTGTTCCCCAAGCGCGGCGCGCCTCCGCCGTTCACCTCGACGAGGGGGATGCGGGCCACCAGCTCGCGTTCGAGCCGGTCGCGCAGCCCGCTCACACGCGCTTCATCGGCCTCGTGTGTGGTCGCGGCGAGCTCCAGCGCGGTGGCGAGCCCGACGATGAAAGCGACGTTCTCGGTTCCGCCGCGGCGGCCCGACTCCTGATGCCCGCCCAGCAGCAACGGCCGGCACGGCGTCCCGCGGCGCATGAACAGCGCACCGATCCCCTTCGGCGCATGGAGCTTGTGGCCCGAAAACGCGAGCAAGTCGACGTGTCGGAGCTCACCTCCGAGGTCGATCGGAAGCTTGCCGACCGTCTGGGTGGCGTCGGTGTGGACGACGATCGCGGGATCGGTCTCCTTGGCGATGCGAGCTAGCTCGCCGATCGGGAACACCACCCCGGTCTCGTTGTTGGCGTGCATGATCGTGACCAGCAGGGTGTCACGGCGGAGCGCACGCACGAAGTCCGCGATGTCGAGGCGACCCTGGCGGTCCACCGGCAGGTACGTCACCTCCAGTCCTTCGCGCTCGAGTTCCTTGCAGACGTTGAGCACCGCCGGGTGCTCGACCGAGGTGGTGACGACGTGCCGCCGCGCCGGGTTGGCCTTCACCACCCCGAAGATCGCGGTGTTGTTGCTTTCCGTCGCGCAGGAGGTGAAGAGGATCTCGTCGGGGTGGACACCGCCCAAGTGGCGCGCCAGCGAGGCACGGGCGTTCTTGAGGGCGGCGGCCGGACCGGTGGCCGCCTCGTACATCGAGCTGGGGTTGAAGTACTGGTCCTCGAAAAACGGCCTCATGGCCTCGAACACCTCGGGGGCGACCCGGGTGGTGGCGTTGTTGTCGGCGTACACGATGCTCACGGCGATCCCTCGCTCATACCGCGATGACGCGGATCCGCTCGTCGATGCGTTCCTTGAGAACTCGCTCGACAAGGAGTTTCATGGTACCTGTAGCCCCGGCACAGTGGGCGCACGCCCCCGCCAGCCGGCAGTACACGGTGGTGTCCTTGATGTCGACGATCTCGATGTCGCCCCCGTCGTCCACCAACCGTGGACGGATGTCCTCCTCGAGCACGCGCTCGATTTGCTTGGCCAGCTTGTAGGGGGAGAGTTCGGCCCTGGCGGGTGCTTCCGCCCGGACCTCGGGGAGGGTCGGCAAGGTGATGAGGCCGGAGGGCTGGCGTCCCCACACCTCGTCGAGCACGTCCTGCAAGCCGCCCGGCGCGTGGTGGCACGCCATGCAGGCCCCGCCTGCCTTGATGGCGTTGGTGATTTCGGGGATCGAGCGCAGCCCGAGCTCCTTGATCTTGCGCCGCAGGTACGGCTCGGTGACGCCGAAGCACTTGCAGACGAGCCGCCCTTCCTCCTGCTCCTGCCGGGTGATGTCGAGGCCGAGCGCGGCGAGGTCGACGCCGCGCTTTTGCGCCCAGTTGAACACTGCCGCCTCGAGCGCCTCCGCCCCCATCACCGAGCAGTGAATCTTGGCCTCGGGCAGCCCGCCCAGGAAGTCCACGATGTCCTGGTTCGTGATCGAAAGAGCGCGCACGGGCGAGTAGCCGCCCTGCTCGATGATCGCGCACAGCGCCTCGGAGGCGGCGATTGCGGAGGTGCAGCCGAACGTGAGGTAGCGGGCCTCGACGATGCGGTCCTGCAGCGGGTCCGAGGGGTGCCGCTCGCACCGGAACGTGAACCGCAGCGCGTCGCCACAGGCGATCGAGCCGTGCTCGCCGAACCCGTCGGGGTCGGCGATCTCCCCCATGTGGGTGCCGGGTGCGCCGTGCACCGCGTCCATGAAGAGCTGCTTGGTCTTCTCGGAGTACTCCCAGGTCATCCCGCCCTCCCTCCGGCGCAACCCGTACCGCCGGCAGGCAATTCCGCCGGCCATGATACGCTGGCCTCCGGGCGCCTTTCCTCGTGGGTCGGCTGCCTGCGCAACGCCCGTGACCCCTCGCCTGCTGCTAGGAGCGTGTTTCGCGGAAGTCACGGCGGCGAGTCGCGCTGACCAGTGGTGCTGAAGCGATGTCCGGGCGTGCGAGCTGGTCCGCACGGC
>DAOOJE010000048.1:0-20182 GCA_035384965.1 Thermoanaerobaculaceae bacterium | reverse complement strand
GACGTATGACTCTTTCATTCACTACACCTCGCCGGTTTGACCGGCGCACGGAGGCTTCATGAGCGCACCTCGAGGGCTGGTCGATCCGCGCCACTACCTGGCGGTGTGGCGCCAGGTTCGCACCGCGTCGAGCGGCCGCCACCGTCCCGTCCGGGCGTGGTGGAACCGTGTTCTCGCTTCGATGCCGAAAGGGCGGCGGCGCTCGCCCGTGCCCGTTTTGAGGCTCGTGCTGTGGAGCTCGAGCGTGGAGGGCATGGCCGCGGACGAGCGGAGCAGGGGCTAAAACCCCTGCCGGCCCGGCCCGCGCGACCGCCGCCCGCTCGCTGGACCGGAACCCCCCCGGCTTGCAGGTCCGTTCCGCCCTGCACCCGCGCGGGCGAGGAGTTCCGGTCGCCGCTGCCCGATCCTCCCGACGACTCCCGGCTAGCTCGAACCGCCAGCAGCTCCACCTCGCCCCACCTCGCGATGGCGGCCGCCAGCCGCATGCCTGGCATGGGTGAGGGGCGGCGAGCCGACCGGTGGACACCGGTCTTTCCAGGCGAGCGCGGTGGCGGCAGCCGGTACCGTGCCTACGGCCGGCCCCCGAGCGGGGCGGGGCGCAGAGGCGCGCGCACGACGCGCGGCTGGCGCACCGGCGCCGGGCGCGTCGGCAGGTGGCGTGCCACCGCTGCCAGCGCCGCGGCGTTGCCGTTCGGCGAGAGCTGGAGGCACCGGCTCCGCAGGTCCTCGAGGCGCGACTCGAACTCGCCGAGACGACTCTCGTCGACCTCGCCCATTGCCGCCCAGAGACCGGCACCCGAAACCGCCAGGAGGTGCGCGTTGATCTCCTGCTCCGCATTGCCGGGCTCGGGAAGGGCGAGCACCGGCTTGCCCAGGAAGATGGCCTCACCCACCACCTGGTTGCCGGCCGTCGTGACCAGCGCCGCCGCGGACGCGAGGCTGGAAACGAAGGCGCTCTCGCTCACCGGCTCGAAGCGCAGTGTGCCTCGCGGCGGCCTCGGTCCGAGGCCGAACACATGCACCGGCCGTCCGGTCGCGGCGAGTGTATCGAGCAGCGACTCGGGAACCGAGCGTCGCAGGTAGACGGTCAGGTGCTCGCCCCGTCGGGGGGCAGCCGCGAGCAGCTCGGGCCGCAAGACGACGCCGATGTGGCGCACGTCACGGCGAGTCCGGCGGGCCGGCGGCTGGTGGAACGACGACACGATCGTCGCGTCGGCGTGCGGCACGAACGCGCGCACCACTAAGCCCATCACCGCAGCGTGCCAGCGCAGTCGGATCGGCAGGAAGGAAAGCTCGCTCTCGACCAGGAGGTGCTGGTGGTCGAGGGAGACCACCGGGACGCCACACCGGCGTGCCGCTCGCGGGAGCGCTGGCTCGAAGTCGGTGATGGCCAGGTCGAAGCGCTCGCGACGGAGATCGCTGGCCAGCCGGGCGCCGAGTGACGACAGGCGGCGCACGAACGGCACAGCCGCGGCCAGAGTCCGAAGCCGATCCACTCGCCCACCGGGCCCGTACGCGAACCGAAGACACGGCAGCTCCCGGACCTCGACACCGGTGCCGGCGTAGGGTGCGGCGAGCAGCTCGCTGGCGTCACCGGAGGCGTAGAGCACGACCTCGTGCGAGCTGCGTAGCATCTCGACCATCCCTCGCACCCGCGTCGCGTGCCCGCGACCCTCTCCCGACATGCTGTATGCGATGCGCGCCATCTCTTTTTCCCTTCCACGCGGCGGCAGCATCGAGAAGAGGCATGAAGCACCCGTGACCGTCGTGTCGAGCCGGCGCGAAGACCTGCCCGCGGGGCCGCGCGCCGAGTGGCCGCCTCCATCGCGGTTCCGTTCCACCGGCGCGCGGCGGCGCCGCGGCTCTGCACTTTCGACCACGCTGTAGCAGGACACTGCAGGCCCGCCCGCGCCTCGCCGGCGGGGATATCATCGGTCGTCAGCGCTCCACCACGATCAGCGGTGCGGGCCTGCACGGGCGCGGCGGGCACCGCCGGCCGCACCCACCCGAGTCAGAGTTTCGGGTGCCTCGTCACGAAATCGACGATCAGCTCGGTGGCCGAAGGCCAGGGCGGCGGCGCATCGCCTCCGGGCACGGCGCGGCCGCCCGGCCAGGCGTGCCCACCGTCCGGAACCCCCACGAGCATGACGTCCACCCCGTCACGGCAGCCAGGAAAGAGCTGCCCGTACCCGCCGCCGTCCGGGAGCGGCTGGAGGCGTGGCGCGGCGTCGCAGCCGTTGCGTGCCGCCCACTGGGCCGCCAAAGCGGCCTGCGAGCCGGAGCTGCCGTCCTGGTACGGCACTGACCTGTCCGCTGTCCCGGCAATGAAGAGCACGGCTACGCGGCCAGCCCCACCCTCGGGCGGGGGGGGCGGCGTGGCCGGTGACGGAGCGGCCACGGCCACGACCACGGCGAGCCTGTCCTCGATTGCGCCCGCGGCCTCGAGCGCCAGTGTTCCGCCAGCGCCGAACCCCACCAGCACGAGCCTGCTCCTGTCGACCACCAGCCGTGCCGTCACGGCATCGAGCACGCGCTCGAGCATGGCAACGTCTCGGTCGGCGTGCCAGCCTGCCGGCGTTCCCTCGCCCCACGGCACCACGAGGATCAGCCCGTTCCGCTTCGCCTCGGCCACGAACTGGCTCTGAGCCTCGACTTGCCGCGGGTCGCCGCCGCGATCGTGGAGCAGGACCAGGACAGGAAACTCGGTCGAGTGGTTGTAGGCGGGCGGCAGATGAAGCCTGAACCGTCGCTCGATCCCGCCCACCACCACCCCCTCCTCGTAGGTTCCCGGCCGCGGCCTGACCCGGTGCAGCGGCAAGGTGTCCGACACCGTGGCGGAGCTGCCGCCTGCGCTCATGGCCGTCAGCAGCCACCCCACGGCGAACCAGCCCAGCATCGTCCCCGAACGCCTCATGGCAACGCTCCCCCTTTCCGTGTGTCGGCGTCCTCCGGACGAGGCTCGCGCTGCGCCCGGTCAGGCCGCGCCGCACCGCCCCGAGTCTCGTCCAGGGGGGGCAACACTGTGTGAAGTCGCGGTGAAGTCGGTCCCTGGCCGATCCGGTCCGCACTCTGCTAACCTTCTGGAGGGATCGGAGATCACCCTATGCCGACACACCTCGACGCCGCCTTGCAGACTGACCTGGCGCTCATCCGCGCCAAGATCGTGGAGATGGGTGACCTCGCCGAGCGGGCGATCCGCTCCAGCGTCCGCGCCGTGATCGAGAGGGACCGCCAGCTCGCCTTCGCGGTGATCCTGCGTGACGCCTTCATCGACGAGGCGGAAAAGCAGCTCGACCGGCTCTGCCAGAGCTTCCTCGTCCGGCACCAGCCTGTCGCCAGCGTGTTGCGCTTCGCCTACTCGGCGATCAAGGTCAACCTCGAACTCGAGCGCGTCGGCGACTACGCCGAGTCGATCGCCCGCCAGGCGCTCAAGCTGACGCAGGTCGAGGCGCCGCTGCCGTTCGAACGGCTGCAGCAGGTCGTCAACCTGGCGGTGCCGATGCTCCACGACGCCGTCCAGGCGTTCGTCAACCAGGATGCCGAGCTCGCGCGCCGCACCATCGAGACCGACGAGGCCGTCGACCTGCTCCGCGACAGGCTCACCGACGATCTCACGTCGCTCTACAAGAAGGGCGGTCTGCCGTTCGAGGCGCTCAACCCGCTCGTCCAGGTCGCCCGCCGGCTCGAGCGCGTCTCCGACCAGGCCCGCAATATCGGCATGGAAACGCTCTACATGTGCACCGGCGAGATCGCCAAGCACCCGGGCTCGGACGTCTTCAAGGTGCTGTTCGTCGACGAACACAACGCCTGTCGCAGCCTCATCGCCGAGGTGATCGGAACGTCGCTGCACGAACCCAACTTCACGTTCTCGAGCGCCGGCATCGACCCGCAGCCGCTCCACCCTGCCACCGTGGAGTTCATGGCGAGCAAGGGCGTCGACGTGGCGCGCGCCGTCCCCCGTTCCCTCGCCCAGGTCCCCAACGTGGATCACCACGACGTCATCGTCCTGCTGGCGCCGGAGGCCAAGCGGGCGTTCCCTCGCCGCCCTCGCCACACCGTGCTGCTGGACTGGAGCGTCGAGGACCCGATCGCCTCCTCCGAGACCCGCGAGGCGCTCGACGCCGCCCTCCAGCGCGTCTACTCCTACCTGGAGGCGCAGATCCGCGACCTGGTCTCGGCGATCCGGGACGCCGGCAGGGCGTAGCTCGCCCGGTCATCGCCCCGTCTTCCTTGGCGATCCCCTCCTCACCCGGCACTGCGGCGTTGGCGCCGTCGGGCCGGCGGCACACGCCAGCGCGTGGCGGCGCACGTGGAGGGGCGGACTTCACAGCCTTCACGCCACCTTCACATGCTAGACTCTCGGCTCGTGGAAGGCCGCTTCGATCTGGCCTTGGCCCAGTGCGTCGCCCAGAGCCGGGGAGCCCCGGCCGATCCCGGCCTCGGGCGGGGATCGTGCCGCGGTCCGGGGGCTGGGACGACTCCCCGCTAGCCGAAAGGACGATGCTCATGCGCCACGCAACTCAAGCGAACGCCTTGCCCGCCCTGCGAACGGCTCTTGTGCTCTCGACAGCGATGCTCGTTCTCGCCGCCTGCGGCAAGAGCGGCGGCCGGACGGGCGGCACCACGATCCAGGTGCGCGGCTCGGACACCATGGTCAACGTGGCCCAGGCATGGGCCGAGGAGTACCAAAAGGTCGAGCCCGGCGTCGCCATCGAGGTCTCGGGCGGCGGCTCGGGGGTCGGCATCGCGGCGCTCGAGAAGGGCACCATCGACATCGCCACCGCAAGCCGCGACATGAAGGCGGAGGAAGTGGAGCTGACGCGCCGCAACACCGGGAAGGAGCCGAAAGAGTTCGTGGTCGGCTTCGACGGTCTGGCGGTCTTCGTCCACCGCACCAACCCGCTCGACGAGATCGGGCTCGAGCAGCTCGCCGAGATCTTCGCCGAGGATGGAAAGGTGACACGCTGGTCGCAGATCGGCGTGACGATCCCGGGGGTGGCGGACGACACGATCGTCCGGGTCAGCCGCCAGTCGAGCTCGGGCACGTACGAGTTCTTCCGCGACCACGTGCTGGGCAAGCGCGATTTCAGGCTCGGCTCGCGCGACATGAACGGCTCCAAGGAGGTCGTGGAACTGGTCGGCAACACCAGCACAGCGATCGGCTACAGCGGCATGGCGTACACCATGCCGACGGTCAAGATGCTCAAGCTCGCGGCCAGGGCGGGCGAGCCGGCGTACGAGCCCAACGTCTCCAACACCGTGGCCAGGGTGTACCCGCTGGCCCGCTCGCTGCACCTCTATACGCTGGGCGAGCCCCAGGGCGCCGTACGCGCCTATATCGACTGGATCCTCTCCCCGGCCGGCCAGAAGATCCTCGAGGACAACGGCTACGTGCCGGTGAACCCCCAAACGACGTGAGCGGCGAGGCTCTCCGTCCGCGCCCGCCCACCACCCGGCCGCTGTGGTCGGTGGCCGGCGAGCGCGTCATCGAGACCGTGATCCGGGTCTCCGGAGTGTCGGCCGTCGTCTTCGTGGCGGCGATCTTCTTCTTCATCTTCCGCGAAGCCGCCCCGGTGCTGTGGCACAAGGACTTCCACATCCTCGAGTTCCTGTTCTCCAGCGAGTGGTACCCGACCTCTGCCACCAACGTCCGCTACGGCACGCTGGCGCTCACGGTTGGAACGCTCTCGGTCACCGCCCTCGCCATTGCCTTGGCGGTCCCGTTCGGGCTCGGCGGCGCGGTGTTCGTGTCGGAGTTCTGCTCCCGCCGCCTCCGCGAGACGCTCAAGATCGTCATCGAGCTGCTCGCCGCCATCCCGAGCGTGGTGTGGGGGTTCGTGGGGCTGACCGTGATGAGCAAGGTGATTGTGGCTCTCACCGGCGCGCCGGTGGGCGTCAACCTGCTCAACGGCGGCGTCATCCTCGCCCTCATGAGCGTCCCGATCATCGTCTCGATCGGGGAGGACGCGCTCAAGGCGGTGCCCGACTCGTACCGCGAGGCGGCGCTGGCGCTCGGCGCGACGCGCTGGCAGACGGTCTACAGAGTGCTCCTGCCCGCCGCCAGGAACGGCCTGCTCGCCGCGGTGCTGCTCGGGGTCGGGCGGGCCGTGGGTGAGACCATGGCCGTGCTCATGGCCACCGGCCACGCGGTGCACATCCCGGACGGGCTGTTGCAGTCGGTGCGCACGCTCACCGCCAACGTGGCGGCCGAGCTCGGCGAAGCGCCGGCCGGCTCGAGCCACTACCGCGTGCTGTTCCTGACCGGCGTGCTGCTGTTCTGGATCACGCTGGCCGTCAACGTCGCCGCCGACCTGGCGGTGCGCGGGGTGCGGAAGAAGTGAGCGCGACACCCTCCCCCTCGCCGGCCCGGCGGTTTGGCGCCACCCCCGACGTGCTCCGGCGCGAGCGCGCGCAGAGGATCGCGAAGTGGGTGTTCGGTGCCATGGCCGGGGCGATGGTGCTGCCGCTCGTGGCGATCGTCGCCTACCTGCTGGTCAAGGCGTGGCCGTCGCTCGGCTGGGAGTTCATCGCCGACGTGCCGCGCAAGGGGATGCGCGAGGGTGGCATCTGGCCGGCGTTCGTGGGCACGCTCTACCTCGTGGGGATTTCGCTCGCCGCCGCGGCGCCGATCGGCGTGCTGGCGGCCATCTACCTCAACGAGTACGCGCGGGACAACTGGCTCAACCGCCTCATCAACCTCGCCGTCATCAACCTCGCCGGGGTGCCGTCGATCGTCCACGCGCTGTTCGGCCTCGGCGCCTTCGTCTACGCGGCGCGCTTCGGGTTCTCGATCCTTTCGGCCTCGCTCACGCTGGCGATCATGACGCTGCCGGTGATCATCGCCAGCACGCGCGAGGCGCTCGCCTCGGTGCCGCGCTCGTTCCGCGAAGCGTGCTGGAACGTCGGCGCCACGCGCTGGCAGACGATCCGCGCTGTGGTGCTGCCCAACTCGATTTCCGGCATCCTTACCGGCGTCATACTGCAGGTCAGCCGGGCGGCCGGCGAGACCGCCCCAATCATGTTCACCGGAGCGGTGTTCTTCAAGGCGGTGCAGCGCGGCGATTTCTTCCCCTACCGCCTCGGCGACCAGTGCATGGCGCTGTCGATGCACCTGTATACGGTCTCGACCCAGGTCCCCAACGTGCGCGAGTCGATCCCCTACGCCACCGCCGTGGTGCTGCTCGGCTCGGTGCTGCTCGTCAACGCCACCGCCATCGCCCTGCGGGTGTGGCTGCGCGGCCGCAAGAAATGGTGACACCGTGAACGCCCTCGAGGTCGCCGACCTGCGGCTCGCCTACGGCGCCAGGGAGGTGCTGCACGGGCTCTCCTTCGAGGTACGGCGGGGCGAGATCTTCGCGATCATCGGCCCGGCGCAGTCAGGAAAGACCTCGCTGCTGCGCTGCTTCGGCCGCACCATCGACTTCGTCGCCGAAGCCAGGGTCACCGGCACGGTGCGGGTGGATGGCGAGGACGTGCGGCGGGTCAAGGACGTCTTCACGCTGCGCCGAAAGGTCGGGATGGTGGCGCCGCTGCCCGTGGGGCTGCCGATGTCGATCTACGACAACGTGGCGTTCGCCCCGCGCTGCGCCGGCGTCCGGAGCCGCTCCGAGCTCGACGTGATCGTCGAGCGGTGCCTGCGCCAGGCGGCACTGTGGGACGAGGTGAAGGACCGGCTCCGAAGCCTCGGCACCGCGCTGTCTGGCGGACAGCAGCAGCGCCTCACCATCGCCCGCGCCCTCTCGCACCAGCCGGAGATCCTCTGCCTCGACGAGTTCTCGATCGCCATCGACCCGGTCACGACGATGCGGATCGAGGAGGTCCTCAGGGAGCTGCGGCACGAGATGACGATCGTGCTCGTGACCAACCTCGTGCAGCAGGCACGGCGTCTGGCCGATCGCACGATGTTCCTGTGGAACGGCGAAATCGTCGAAATGGGACCGACCGAAGTGGTGTTCTCCGAGCACCCGGCCGACCGCCGCACCTACGAATACGTGAACGGGGTTTTCGGATGAACGGCGAGCACGCCGACGCCATCGTCACCCGCAAACTCTGCCTGTGGTACGGCACGTTCCAGGCGCTCATCGACGTCTCGGTCAACATCCGCCAGGGGATCGTCACCTCGCTCATCGGCCCGTCGGGGTGCGGCAAGACGACGCTGCTGCGTTGCTTCAACCGCGTCAACGAACGCTACGAGGGCGTGCGGACGGCGGGGGACATCGAGATCCTCGGCAAGAACATCCACGACCCCGACGTCTCGCTCGTCGAGCTGCGCAAAGCCGTCGGCATGGTGTTCCAGCGCCCCAATCCCTTGCCGGTTTCGGTGTACGAGAACGTCGTCTTCGGCCTGCGCATCCACTCCCGGCGAAGTGAACTCAAGCGCGCCGACCTCGACGTCGCGGTCGAGAAGGCGCTCACCGAGGTCGGGCTCTGGCGCGACCTCCGCGACCGGCTCGACGCCCGCGCCACGTCGCTGCAGCTCGAGCAGCAGCAGAAGCTGTGCATCGCCCGCCTGCTGCCGCTCAAGCCCGAGGTCATCCTCATGGACGAGCCGTGCTCGGCGCTCGACGTCGAGGGCACGCGGGCGATCGAGGAGCTGATGTTCGAGCTGCGCGGCCGCTACACGATCGTCATCGTGACCCACAACATGGCACAAGCCCGTCGCGCCTCCGACGAGAGCATCTTCATGCTCATGGGCCGCCTTGTCGAGCACGCCCGCACCGAGGAGCTCTTCCTCAACCCGCGCAACCCGAAGACGATGGAGTACATCGAGGGCCGCTACGGGTAGCGGCCGGGCCTGCCGAGACCTCCCGCGGGTCGGGCTCCGGCCGGCCAGGAGCGCCGCGTTTGCCATGACAGAAGGGTTCTTTGCGCTTCTTTACACTGCGGTCCGTATCAATCCCTGTCCGGTTGCACCGGGAGGAGGTACGACGATGAGAGCAAGGCGGAGCGTGATGGCGGTCGGACTGCTGCTCGGGCTGGTCGCGGCAGGGGCTTCTGCCGGGGACCTGACCGGCACCTGGACGCTGACCTCGACCACGCCGCGCGGGGAACGCACCTCGACGATGGTGCTGTCCCAGGCCGGCGACAAGCTCACCGTGAAGATCACGGGCGAGCGCGGCGAGAGCGCCGGGACAGGGACGGTCAAGGGCGACACCGTCGAGTGGACGATCACCCGTCAGACCCCGATGGGAGAGATGACCGCCACGTACAGGGGCAAGATCACCGGTGAAACGATGGCCGGCGAAGTCGTGATGATGGATCGCACGATGCCGTGGAAGGCGGTTCGCGAGGGGGCGGGGCAGGCCCCGGCCACAGCGGCTCCCGCCGCACCCGCGACGCCGGCACCCCCTCCCGCCGCGCGACCCGCGACGCCGCCCGCGCCCCCGCCGGCCGCCCCGGCCGCGCCGCGGGCTGGGACGCCGTCCCCGGCTGCTGCCCGGCCCACCGCCCCGGCACCGGAGCGCAAACCCCCGTCGCTGCTCACCGTCGACACGGTCGAGCCGCCGTCCGAGAAGGTCAGGGTGGGGCTCGAGTCGATCACCGGCCGCGAGCTGCAGACGCACCTCGCGTTCCTCGCCTCGGATGCGCTCGAGGGACGTGAGACTGCCACCACCGGCCACCAGGTCGCGGCCGAGTACGCGGCCACGATGATGGCGCTGTGGGGGCTGGCTCCGGCCGGCGACCCCCCGCCGCAGCGACCGCGCCCGCGAGCGATGACAGGGCCGCCGCCCACCGGCGAGCCGCCCGCCCGCACCTTCCTGCAGCGCGTCGAGCTCAAGGAAATCGTCGCCACCAGCGCCAGCATGAAGGCCGACTGGCGCGACGGCAGCTTGGCCCGCACCCTCTCGTTCGAGCTGGACGTGGACTTTCAGCTCGGCGAAAGGGGCTCCGGCCTCACCGGTTCACAGCAGATCTCGGCGCCGGTGGTCTTCGTCGGCTACGGCGTCAGCGAGAAGGAACGCGGCTGGGACGACTATGCCGGGATCGACGCCAGGGGCAAGATCGTGCTCATGCTGAGCGGCCTGCCTGCCGCCGCGTCGCCCGGCTCGCCGCTCGCCAGCGACGAAATCAGGCGCAAGTACGACCCGCCAGCGCTCGGGCGGCGGATGCGATTCGGTCCGTCGGCGCGGGATCTCGCCGCGCAAAAGGCTGGCGCGGTGGCCATCGTGCTGGTTGAGAGCGCCCCGGACGGAAACGGCGACGTGGCCCAGCGGGTCCTGGACGCCCGGGCGGTCAACGACGAGGAGCCGATCATCCCGGGCGAGCGGCGCCGCCTGACATTGCCCGACGCCTCGGGCCAGGCGCAGTTCGCGCAGCTGCCGACCGTGCGCGCCTCGCGGCAAATGGCCGACGAGATCCTCAAGCTCGCCGGTTCCAGTGTGGAGACGCTCAAGCAGCGCATTGACACCGGCTCCAGGCCCCAGTCGATGCCGCTGCGCGGCGTCACGCTCACGCTCGCAAGCCAGGTCACGACCCGACTCGTGCGCTCGGTCAACGTGCTCGGCGTGCTCGAAGGTTCCGATCCCGGCGTCAAGGACGAGGTGGTGGTCGTCGGCGCCCACATCGACCACCTCGGCCGGCGCGGTGACTACATCTTCAACGGCGCCGACGACAACGGCTCCGGATCGGTGGCGGTGCTGGCAATCGCCCGGGCGTTCGCACAGAACCCCGCCCGACCGCGCCGCAGCGTGCTGTTCGCCCTCTGGACCGGGGAGGAGCAGGGGCTTTTGGGCTCGCGCCACTATGTGCTCCACCCGGCGTTCCCGATCGACAGGACCGTGGCCACGCTCAACCTCGACATGGTGAGCCGGCCGTGGGATCGGGAGCGGCTCGGGCGCCTCGCACGCATGTTCGGCGAGGGGATCGGCGAGGAGGAGCTTGCCGCTATCGACGTCGGCAACCTCGCGAGCCTGTCGTTCAGAGACCCCTCCGGCAAGGTGCGGCAGGCCGTGGTGGACGCCAACCGCCACGTCGGCCTCGCACTGCTGGCCCGCGAGGCCGAGGCCGAGGGCATGGGCGCCGGCGGCAGCGACCACGCGCCGTTCGCCCTCAGGGGCGTGCCCTGGGGCTTTCTGGACACCGCGATCACCGCCGACTACCACCAACCCAGCGACACTGTCGACAAGACCGACCCCGCGCTGATGGAAAAGGTGGCCCGGCTGGCGTTCCTCGCCGCCTTCGCGCTCGCCGACGGCGTGTAGCCGCAACGAGCGAGAGTCACGTCTCGGGTGCGGACTCCCGCAACACGGCGATCACCCTCTCGCCCAGAGTGTCGGCAAGGCGCTCCGCCGCAGCAGCCGGGGCATCCGGGCGTGCGAGGAGCACCAGCCGGCAGGTTGCCGCGCCGCGGCCGGTGCGTCCGTCCAGCCAGCGCACTGCACAGGTCGCGCGAGCCGAGCGCAGGAGAGCGAGGTCGGTGCGGCCGATCCCCAGCCGCCGACCGAGCGTGGTGAGCGCCTGCAAGCTGTCGCCGGCGGTGCGGAGCAGCTCGCAGAGATCGGCCTGTCCCTCGGCGTACCACCCCACGTGCTCGCCACCCGGGAGCAGCACCACGGCACCGAGGCACCCGTGCTCGCCCGCGAGTTCGGCGAGCAGCTCCCCGAGCCGCTCGCGGGCCTCGGGGCCGGGCGCGGGGCACTCCGCACCGCCGTCGAGCGGCTGGACCGGCGTTGCGAGCGCGTGGTCGAGCGCCTCGTCGAGGCTCCCTGCCACCGCACCGCGCCCGGCCCTCCGGCCAAACACCTCGTCGCGCCGCCGGGCTGCCTCCATGAAGAGGTGATTGGCGCGCATCCCGATGTTGCTCGGATACCCCCTGACGTCGGCCGTGAGGACCTCCTGGAACGTGCCCCCGTCCCACAGCGCCATCTCGAAGAACGCCGCTTCCCCCTGCGTGGCGCCGGTCGAGGCGTGGACGACGCTGCGGTCGCGAAACACCAGCACCCCGCTCTCGCTCCCGCAGCCGACGTGCACAACGGCGGTCGCGCCGGACAGCGTGATGAGCTGCGCCACGTCGAGGATGTCGAGACCGCCTACCATCCCCGCCCAGCCCGACTCGGCCATTGCCGAGAGCTGGATGAGGTTGCGCAGCTCTTCGAGGTCCACTGGCTTGTCGACGAACCGCATCGCACCCTCGCGCAGCGCCAGCGCCTCGAGCTCGGGCGTGCCGAACGCGGTCATCACGATGACCCGGATCCCCGGCCGGAGATCGACGGCGTGGCGGACCAGCGCGATCCCGTCGAGGCCCGGCATCGAGACGTCGGTGAGCAGCACGTCCACGTGGTGAGCGGTGAGGATCTGCAGGCCTTCCTCGCCCGACGTCGCCGTGAGCACCTCGAGATCGTCGCCGAACGACTGCAGATACGTGGCGATGCTGCGGACGAGGGCGGCCTCGTCGTCGACGATCAGCACGGTCCTCATGCCCCGGCCTCCGGGCCAGCCGGCACTAGCACCGAGAATCGGCACCCAGCCTCGGCACGGTTGTGCCACGCGAGGCTCGCCCCGGCCAGCCGGCACGCCCGCAGCGCCACCGTAAGCCCCAGCCCGCGGCCGTTGGGCTGCGTCGAGAAGAACGGCAGCATGATCCTGTCGGTGTTTTCGGGCGGCACGCCGGGCCCCTCGTCGTCGACGTGGAGCGCGACCCCGCCGTCGGTTGTCCGCTCCCACCACAGCCTGACGGCGGTATCGGCCGGCGCCGCCTTGATCGCGTTGCTGACGAGCTCGCCGAGCGCCGTGGCGAGGAGGGTCGGCTCGGTCCACACCGCGCACCCCGGCCCCCCTCCCTGCACCAGCTCCACACCTGCCTGGGCGGCATAGAAGCGGAACTCCCGGAAGACCCTGTCCATCACCTCCGCGACCGGCACCGAGGAGCGCTCGCCGGGGGCGAGCCTGGCGATCTGGTGGATGCCCTGCGTCACCTTGTCGATTCGCGCGATGTGCCCCAGCAGCTCGGCAAGCTGCTCGCCGGTGTCGCTGCCGGAGCCGCCCAGTCGCTGCATGACCTGCACGCCCGCCTGCAGGCAGGCGAGCGGGTTGCGAATCTCGTGAGCAAGCTTGCGCAGAACCATGCGCAGCTCTTCCTCGGAGTTCCATGACCGGGGGTCGACGGGGGGGTCTGCCATCGCCCCTCGAAGATAGCCTCTTCGCCTCGTCGACACAACTGCACGCGAGCCGCTCTCGGCGGCCGCCCGGCGACCGCCGGCCAGGGGACGGTCTCGGCGCGAGCGCCCCACCAGGCGGGAGGCGACTGCCCGGGAGCGCTCGCTCGGCGAGTGCGTCGAGCTCCGCGAAAAAGCGCGCCCGCAGCTCCTCCAGCGCTTCCGGCTCGGCCGTCCGAGACCCGGCGTGCACGACGACGTTGACCACCGTCTCGTCCATGTGGCGGTCGAGCCTCGCATCGAGAATCAGCTCCGGTCCCTCGCCCGCAGACGGGAACGACGCGGTGACCGTCCCCGAGAGCCGATCCGCCGCCAGCACGCGGCCGCGGAGATTCGAGGCCGCCACGCTCACGAGGTCGAACACCACACTGTCGGGGTCGACGTAGGTACGCTCCGACGGCACCGCGCGCGTCGTGCAGCCGGCAACGGCGACGAGACACAGGGCGAGGGTGGTGACGCGCATGGTAGCTTCCGGCTCCTCGCGACGCAGGGTACCATCGCCGCGTGCGAAGCCAGATGGTCGTGAGGGCGTGGGAGCAGACGGAGGCCGAGGTGGAGGTGGGGTCGACGGTCGACCTGGTGCTCACCCGACCGGTCGCCATCCCGCCCCGGCTCGGGTGCGAGTGGCCCGCCGCCCCTCAGATCGCGGGCGCCTCCGTCCGCTTTGCCGGACGGCGCATCGAGCACCCACCTGCCGACGTGGACGGCGGCGTGGCCACGCTCCACTACGATTTCGAGGCCGTGGAGCCCGGGCTTTCCCGCGTGCTCCTCACGGCGATTCCGGCCAGCGCCGAGGCGGTGTGCCCCCCGGTGCGCCTCGACCTCAGCGTCCGGTCCGCCTCGTCGCGCTGAACGGCCGGTCCTGGCCCACCCTCTGCACCTCGCCTGCAGCCAAGCAGCCGGGGCGCGCATCTCCCGATCGAGAGGCTCTCGCGTTCGTCTCGGCGCCTCGAAGGAGCCACCGGAAACCGACCGGCACGCGGTCGCTCGGCAAGCGGAGCTGCTGGACAGTGGGCGACATGGCGCGCTTCGTCGCCGCCCTGCGGGACGGGACGCTGCTGCCGGCCGTCTCGCTGCAACGCTTCTTCCCGAGCCCTGTCGATCAGGATGCCGGCAGCCTGAGGTTCGCCGGCAGCGCGCCGGGCATTTCCGCCGGCCTCGAGGTGGACGTCCCGACCCACACCGTGGTCGTCGTGCTCACCAACCTCGCCCCCCGAGCGCGTCACAGGCGGCCCGCAGGATCGCCGGCTGGATGCGCGGCATCAGGGACTGACGCGATCCCGAGCTCGTCCCGTCACGCCGAAGATCGGCGCGTCACGCCGACGCCGCAGGCTTGACATCCGTCACCTCACGTGTAGAATTAAATCGATTGAAGTCGTATTAGATTGAGTGAGGACGACATGCAGGAACAACAGTCGATTCAGTCAACCGGCGCACCGACACACAACCAGAACGAGCACGTTCAGGAGCTGCTGCCCCTGCTCAAGGCACTCGCCGACGAGACGCGCCTGAAGGTCATCGGCCTGCTCGCCACGCGCGCCCACACCGTGGAGCAGCTCGCCGAGACGCTGGGGCTGCGGGCGTCGACCGTGTCGCACCACCTCGCGCGCCTCGCCGAAGTCGGCCTCGTGAGCGCCCGACCGTCGAGCTACTACAACGTGTACCGATTCGAGCCCCAGGCGCTGGCGCGCGCCGCCACCCTCCTGAGCGAGAAGGCGCAGCAGGCGCCACCGCCGGCCGAGGTCCGCCAGCCATTCGCAGAGGACACCGTGGTCAAGCGGTACCTCGGCCCCGACGGCCGCCTCAGGGCCCTGCCGGCGCAGCAGAAAAAGAGGCTCATCGTGCTACGCCACTGCCTCGCCGCGTTCGAGCCCGGCCGCCGCTACACGCAAAACGAGGTGAACGACATCCTCCGCGAGTTCTCGGCCGAGGAGTACGTGACGCTGCGCCGCTACCTCATCGACTACGGCCTCATGGACCGCGAGCCGGGCGGCGGCGAGTACTGGCGGGTCGAGTAGGCCGCCGAGCCCAGCGCTGAGGCGGTCCACGATCCCCTCAGACGAGCACCGACCCGGCAACAGCGCACGGGCATCGACGGCAAGGCATCGTGGACGAGTTGGGGCGAGTTGTACGGACTGTGTCCTCGCCCACCCCCTGACGCGGTTCTGCCACTTTTCCTGGGCTGCCGCGACTCACCGGACCGCGGGCCCGCAGGCCCGCATCTCCCTTCCTCTCCCGCCCCACCAGATCGAGAGTCGAAAGGCTTCGCCCTCGCCCTCCACGCAGCACAACCGCCCTGCCGCCCGCGTCTCGCCCCACACCCGGCCCCGCGAGGTCCCTGCTCCATCGTACGCGTGCACCCCGGTGTCCCAGTCGGCGTCGGCACCGGTGCCGGACAGCGTCGCACCCTCGGTCCAGATCTGCGCCGGCCGCGCCATCTCGTTGGTGGCGATGCTCTGCCGGTCGACGACGCCCGGCTCGACGCTCACGATCCGCTTCGCATGCGTGATGCTGTCGGTCATGCCGCTCGCATGGTACGTGATCGCCGTCGCGTAGCAACTCTCCACAACCGTGGTCCGTCACACTGCCTGGTCCACGACCGCGGAGGCGCCTGCAAGGCCGCTCCGGCCGCGCGGGAAGTCAGTTGATGCAGGCGCAGAGGAAGGTGGCCATCTCGGCGCGCTTGACGAAGCCGTTCGGGCAGTAGTAGTACTGCCCACCGGAGTAGCTGCAGCCCGAGGTCACGTTGTGCAGGCACAGGTAGTGGATGAATTTGCACTGGCCGTCCGTTGGCGACACGTCGGCGAACGCCGAGGTGCCGCCGCTGACGCAGTTGTAGGACCGCCCCTGCGCCGTACCCTGGGTCGGAATGCACTCCCCCAGCTTCCGCGACAGCGCCACCGCGAGGAACACCGCCATGTCCTTGCGCAGCACGTGGTCGTATGGGCAGTAGTTGGTGGTCATCGGGGTGGGCGGCGGACCGCCGCCAGTGGCGCAGCCTCCGGTGATCCCGTCCGTGTAGAGCTTCTGGATCCACGGCGCCAGGCCGTAAGTGTTGGGCACGTCCACAAAGGTCGGTGTCCCCGGGGGCAGCGCTGGCGGGGTGTACGCCGAGCCCTGCAGGTACTTCTCGATGAAGACTGCCATGTCCTCGCGGGTCACGAACTCCTCGGGGCAGTAGTAGGTCGAGCCGCACCCGGGCATGACGCCCTGGGCGCTGGCCTTCTCCATCATGCAGCGCCCCCAGTGCCCGACGGAGTCCTTGAATACCGGGGTCGGCTGGGTGGCGCACGTGGCCGGCGTGCGGGTCACGGGCGGGTGGCAGGTCGGGGTCGCGGTCGCGGTCCGCGTGGGCGTCTTGGTCGGCGTGCGGGTCCTCGTCCGCGTCGGGGTCGCGGTCGCGAGCACTCCGGCCCCGGCCTCACCGCCCGACTGCGGCTCCGCCGACCGCAGCACCACCAGCAGCGCCGCCATCGGGACCAGGATCCCGACCATTGCTCCGATCGCAGGCTTCTTCCGTCTTTGCGTCGTCATGCGTTCACTCGCTTTCCCGTCCAAGCTCCACTCGCCTTTGGCACGCGATTCGTACCCCGTTGTGCTCACGTCTCCGGACCACCTACCTACCCACAATGCACGAGATGTGATACCCGATACTCATCTGGTACTCATCTGGTGATCATCATGACGCAGGCACTCGTCAGCGACACTGTCTCGCTGGCGCTTTTCAGTACCATGCCTCGAACCTCTCTACAGTCCACTTCCCCCCGTTTCCACTCCGAGAGACAGTTATCCAGAGCGGACCCTTGTCCCCGTCATAATCTCTCCGCCGAACCCAGTAGAACAAGTCCACGCTGCCTTCCTTGTTGCTCCTGTTCGCCAGACTCCAAGAGACCAGCGGATGCTCCCGCTCCTTCTCGACAAGGTAGCCCCATTCCGCTGTCGGCAGTCTCGCCGACGCCGACGCCGTGTCGAAGTCACCGACCTTCAAACGACGGAAGAACTTGTCGCACGCTCTCTCGGGCGAGCGGTCACGAAAGGGATTCAACAGAATTAGAGCCGGTTCGCCCATTGGGTCACCCTCTTCAGTCCATGACCAGAGGACCGGATCCGGGGTTCGTGCCGCGCGCACGCCAACGATGGCTGCTGCTGCCGCCACCACACCACACACGGCGGGCACAATCCACTTCCATCTCCTCATGGCTCACTCCTGGTCATAGGGTCAGCCCATGTATTTCCAAGCGCCCATCGAACCCAGTCAGTAAGGAAGATCCCCGGATTGTATCGGCCAGGAACACTCGGCAGATAGACGGGTCCACGCGGTGCGATGGGTGTCCGCTCGGTGGGGCTCCCCGAGAAGTACGCGAAACGGGGGTTGCCGTAGGTCGTCACTCCTTGGGCGGAGGCAAAGGCCGCCGAGAACCTTTTGCCGGTGTTGCAGCCGTGAAAGGTGGCGGTCGCACCAGATGCCCAGTTGACCGCCATTCCCGAGAGTTCTTCCTTCGAGAAGTGCTTCTCGCCCGATGGAAACGTCGGACCATCCGCCAGACTGGCGTGGGAGTACATGTCCAGGCTCGCCACCTTCCCAAACTGCGCCTCGAGAGCCCTTGCCTGCTTCAGCGCATCGGCGAACTCCGCCTTGCTGCTCACACCTACCACGAGGACCTTGTCGTAGCGATCATCCCAGAAGGCCTTGTTCGCCTTCATGATCTCCTGCGCCCGCGTCTCGGCTGCCCGCCTCAGCTCCTCATCGGCACGAGAGTTGCCGGTCGTGTACGTGACGATGTACACGAGTTCCCCGCTGGGATCGAGTGACCCAACGGGGTTGCCACGCACATACGCACGAAGGTTCAGGCTCTGCGGCCGTTTCGGGCTTCCCCGGACCGGATCAATACTGAAGAACCTCCCCAGCCTCGGGCTGTAGCTCCGCGCGTGCATGTAGTCGATGTCGTCGAGGACGTCGGTGAGCTGCCCCACGTCCCGCTCGTGGACGGTGAACCGCATCCGTTCGGCGCTCTGCGTCGCCGTCGGGTCCTTCCCGAACGGGCTCGTGGCGAACAGGGTGAGCTTCTCCCCGCACCGGTTCGTCACCAGCCGCGGCGACCCCAGGTGGTCGAGGTGGTAGTGCCTGATCCCCTCGCCGCGCGCCTCCGACGCCAGCAGCAGCCCGCCCCGAAAGATGTTGTCCCGCTTCCACCGCCACCCGCCAGACGCGGTGTACTCGAACTCCCGCACAACGTTGCCCCCCAGGTCCCGCAGGGTGAACAGGTAGGTCGTGCCGTCCCGCACGAACAACCGCTCCCCCTCCGCGGTGGTCGCCTGGCTGCGGTTGATCCCCGGCCCCACCACGCTCGCGAGCTGATTGAACCGGTCGTACGTGAAGGTGGTCTTGCTCGGTGCGAAGCCGAGGCTCGTCAGGTTGCCCGCGCCGTCGTACGCGGCGCCGGTCACGGCGGCGTCGAGGTGGTTCGTCGCCGGGTCGGTGGTCAGGGTCGTGGCGCCGTTCGCGGTGAGGTTGCCGTAGGCGTCGTACGCGTAGCTCTCGCTCCCGAAGCCGGTCACGGTGGCGAAGGTCCCGGGCTTCGCTGCATGGCCCGCACCTCGGCAGCGGAGAGCCGCTCCGATCATGCCGCTGGCCCCCCAGGATGCGGCGCGCTCGCAAGCTCACCCGCGCCGGCCTCACCCGCGGCCTGCGGCTCCACCGACCGCAGCACCACCAGCAGCGCCGCCACCACGACCAGGATCCCGACCATTGCTCCGAGGGGGACTCTTTTCGTCTCTGCGCCGTCATGCTCTCACTCGCTTTCGCACCTGGAGTCCCTTTGTCTGCGGTGCTGCTTCGTACCCCGTTGTCCTGCCTTCTCCGCGCCACCTACCAAGCCACAGTGCACGAGAGGTGATGCTCTCCCATCCGGTCACGACGAAGTGCGAGCACCATCGGCTACCATCTTCCGGATCGGCTCCAAATCCGGATCCGCCCCGAAGATGCAAATGGCGATTCCCTCATCCGCGAGAGACAGGAGACCCGTCCCGTCCGGTGCACCCTCCAGCAGCTTCTTCAGCTCCGCCCAGTCCTGACTCCGCAAAGTGAGTCTCTCCGTGTCACCCGGCCGGCGAGCAACTGCCGGCGGCAGCGAATCCGAGAACCTCCACCTGGTGGCGATTCTCCCAGCGGCCGGCGCCCGAAGGTCGAACTGAAAGAGCACCCACATGTTACCAATGGTACTCGCCCAGCAGATCGCGCGCCTGATGCGCTCCTCGCGAATGCTGGCCAGGGGCATCTCGGCCACCCTGTCTCCTAGGCTTGTCACCTGCGTCCCAAGGAACACATGATCACCAGTCGCAGTCCGCAGGATGCTCTCCGTGAAGTCGCCAAAGAGGAACACCGCCTTCAGATCCTCGCTTTCGAGGATGCTCGGGAGGATCTCCGTCCCCAGGTCAGAGTCGCCATCCTCCTTCATGAAGTCCTCACGGCTCAACCTGAACTGCGACGGATGATAGAAAGTCAAGAACGAAAGGCCCTCTGGCGGGGGGGCCCACGCTCCCTGTCTGTGCCGGCCGAGCAGACGATCCCAGAGCATCACAGGCTCCGCATCCAACGGCTGACTACGGCGTTTGCATGGAACCACCAGCCCCTTGCACCCTGGAAGCTGGGGAGCAGGATCCTGTGCGCCTCCACGACTCTTGTACCCGGACCCAGATGAAAGTGAGGGCCGTGGTGATAGGTTCCCCATCGAAATACGTTTCTCGTCACCCAGTTGCCCCCGCTCGTGGCGGCTGCTTGGGTTTCCATGGTTGCGCCAGCGCTCCAGAGTGCAAGGTCAATGTCGCGAGTAAGGGCCCCAATCTGCTGGCTCGCGGCCACTCCAGGAAAGCCGGGGTCGTACGCTCCCGCTGCAGCAAGCGGGTCGTAAAAGGGCACCACTCCATCGACGAACCCAGCGAGGCCGTATCCCGTTGCACGCGCAGAAACGAGGTCGGAGGAATCGACCCAGTTGAGGTTCTCGAGTTCATTTTCGATTCGAGAGTTG
>DAOOJE010000047.1:0-23304 GCA_035384965.1 Thermoanaerobaculaceae bacterium | reverse complement strand
CCAGGGGACATTCCTATCGAGTCCACCAGGGGACACTATCAAGGAGTCGCGACACTGCTGCGCTCGCGTGCTACCATCCCCGGTGCCGAGCATGAGCCGCTCCGACCCCTGGACCACCATCATCTCGCTCCTCCAGGCTCGCCTCCCGAAGGACGAGTTCGAGCTCTGGTTCGAGCCCGTGGCCACCGAGGCGAGCGGCGAGAACCTCACGCTGGTCGTGCCGTCCGACGTGTACGCCGAGTACATCCGCGACCACCACCTCGCGACGCTCCAGCAGCTCGCGGTGCAGGCCGCAGGCCCTCGTGCCACGGTGTCGGTTCGCGTCGAGGGGCCGCCTCCCCCCTCCGGCAGCGTCGTGACCCGCACTCCGCTCAACCGGCGCTACACCTTCGACGCCTTCGTGCCGGGGCCATCCAACCAGTTCGCGCGCGCCGCGGCGCTCTCGGTGGCCGAAAACCCCGGCCGAGCCTACAACCCGCTCTTCGTCTACGGCGGCTCCGGCCTTGGCAAGACCCACCTCCTGCACGCCATCGGCAACGAGGTCCTGGCCCGCAATCCGCGCTGCCGGGTCCGCTACGTCCCGACAGAGCAGTTCGTCAACGAGCTCATCACCTGCATCCGCCTGCACAAGATGCAGGAGTTCCGCGACTCGTACCGCCCCACCGAGGTGCTGCTCCTCGACGACGTCCACATCGTCGCCGGAAAGGAGCGCACGCAGGAGGAGTTCTTCCACACCTTCAACGCGCTGCACGAGGCCGGCCACCAGATCGTCCTCACCTCCGACACCCCGCCCACCGCCATCGGCGGGCTCGAGGAGCGTCTGCGCTCGCGCTTCGTGTGGGGGCTCGTGGCGGACATTCAACCTCCCGCCTTCGAGACCAAGTGCGCGATCCTCGTCAACAAGGCCCGCCTCGAGGGGTTCGATCTCCCCAACGACGTCGTCCTGTTCATGGCCCGTCGGGTCCGCGAAAACATCCGCGAGCTCGAAGGCTTCCTCAACCGCGTCATCGTCTACAGCACCCTCACCGGACAGGCGCCCACCCTCGACGTGGTGCGCGCTGCCCTCAGCTCCCTCCTGCCCGACGAGCGACAGGTCACGCCCGGCGAGATCATTCGTTTCGTCGCCCATCACTACGGCGTCAAGGTCGCCGATCTCAAGGGACGCGACAACCGCCGCTCCATCGCCTTCCCTCGCCAGGTCGCGATCTACCTCATTCGCGAGATCCTCAACCTCTCCTACCCGGAAATCGGGAAAATCTTCTCCAAGCACCATTCCACAGTCATCTACTCGGTCGAAGCCATTGCCAAGGAGCGCCTTTCCAACCCCTCGCTCGACTCCACGCTCACGAGCTTTGTGGAAAGCTTTCGCTAGCCTGCGGAAAACTCGCCGTTTCCGCTTCCTGGTTTCTCCCTTCCGCACCCGTCTCCTTCTTCCTCCACACCTCGCCCGTCACCCAACCCTCTGCCCAGCCGTGACTCCCGCACCGTTCCACAGCTTCCACAGCCTCGACTACGGTCTCCGGATCGTGTAGTATCTGCCTGGCATGAAAGAGCCGTCAGGAGCGAGACCGGTATGGATCTGACCGTGAATCGACTTGCTCTTCTCGAAGAGCTCCAGCTCATCCAGGGTGTGGTCGAACGCCGGACTGCCATTCCGATCCTCTCGAACATCCTCCTCCGTGCGGAGGGGGACCGTCTCGAGATGGCGGCCACCGACCTCGACGTCACGGTCTTTTCCCGCTGCTCGGCCGTGGTTCGACAGGAGGGCAGGACGACGGTCAGCGGTAAGGTATTCTTCGAGCTGATTCGCTCCTTGCCGGCCGACTCCGTGGATCTCTCCGTGCAGGATGCGCGCCTGGCGGTCCGCAGCGGCACCTTCGCCTCCCAGCTCGCCGTGCTCGACGCGGCGGACTTTCCAACCCTCCCGGAGGCCCCGGAAGGTCAAGGTTTCGCCGTCGACCTCGAACTGCTGCAGCGGATGATCGACCACACGGCGTTCGCCGTGTCGAGCGAGGAAGGTCACTTCCAGTACAACGCGGCGCTCCTCCTTCTTGCGAGCGACAGCATGCAAATGGTGGCAACCGACGGACACCGACTGGCCTGGACCAGGGTGCCGTGCGCGACGGGGGTCCTGCCGTTCGAACAGCAGCTGCTACCCCGCAAGGTGCTCAACCAACTCCGGCGCCTGTCCGCGGTGGAGGGGGCCAGGCTCTATATCGGAAAGGGCGAGAACCACCTGGCGTTTCGCCTTTCCGATCGCGTGTTGCTGTCGCGCATCGTGGAAGCCCGGTTCCCGCAGTACGAGCGGGTGCTGGTGCGCGACAACCCCCTGCGCGCCCTCGTGGGGCGGCACGAGTTGCAGGCGGCGCTGCGGCGGGTGGCGCTGCTGGCGTCAGAGCGGACCAGGGGCGTGCAGCTGCAGTTCGAGGAAGACTCGCTGGCCCTCACCTCGGTCGGCTTCGATCTTGGGCAGGCCTCCGAAGTCGTACCCTGCCGCTACCGCGGTGAGCCGATCCGCTCGCTCGTCAACGCTGGGTACGTGCTGGAGTTCCTGGGCGCCGTCGAGAGCCAGGAAGTGGAGTTTCAGCTGCGCGACGGGGAGGGCCCGGTGGTGCTCAGCCCCGTGCTGGCCGGCGAAGCGGTCGGGGAGTGCCTCTACGTGATCATGCCGATCCGGGTCTGAGAGCGTCGCCAGGATGCCCCGTTCGAGTCCCTCTGAGAACCACCTCACTTGATCATCAGCTCGTTGCGACCTCGCGGTTTTCGAAACCTGGCCGAGCAGGAGCTGCGCTTCGAGGCGGGGTTGACGCTGGTCGGGGGCCCCAACGGCGCTGGCAAGTCCAACCTTCTCGAGGCGGTAGTGGTGCTCGGCAACCTCAGCTCGTTTCGGCCCGGCTCGGCGCTGCGACTCGTGGCCTGGGGCGCGCACGGCTACTCGCTGCACGGCATCGTGCAGCGCGCCGGTACGCCGGTCGAGATGCGGCAGGACGCGCGGCTGGGCCGGCACCTCGCCCGTTCGCTGTGGCGCGGCGGGCGCCGCCTGGCCATGGGCGAGTACCTGCAGCTCTGCCCGGTGGCTGCTCTCTCCAGCCACGACCGGGCCCTCGTGCTGGGAGCACCGGAGGAAAGGCGACGGTTCCTGGACCGCCTGGTGTTTCACCTCCACCCTGAGGCGCTGCAGCTCATCCAGCAGTACCGGAAAGCCGCGCGCCAGCGCTCCGAGCTGCTGGCGAGCGCCGGACCCGACGATGCAGCCGAGGCGTTCGAACAACTCCTCGCGACTGTCGGCGCGAGATGGGTCGAGCTGCGCCTGCTCGCACTCCGCCACCTCGCGCCGCGGTTGGAGGCCGAGCTCGAGGCGCTGGCCTGGCAGGCAGGCCGGCCGCAGGTGCGATATCATGCGCCGGACGGGCTGGGTGGACCGGACGCCACTCAGCTCGCGGCGCGCCTGCGATCGGCACTGGCGCAAACACGCCGGGTGGATGCCCAGCAGCGCCGCACGAGCGTCGGTCCTCACCGCCACGACCTGGCCATCGCCGTCGCCGGAGTGCCGGCACGCGAGGCGCTTTCCGCCGGCCAGGCGAAGCTGCTGGCGGTGGCGCTGCGGCTGGCGGTGCTGGCGGTGCTGGAGGAGCGGCTCGGATCGAGTCCGGTGGTGGTGTTCGACGACGTGGACGCAGAGCTCGACGGGGAGGCGCTGACGCGGGTGCTCGCTCGGCTGCGCGGGCGAGCCCAGGTGCTGATCTCCTCGGCACGACCCGAGGTGGTGATGCCGGTGGTGGGAGGTGCCGCGGTGTGGCGGGTCGAGGGCGGACGGGTGCAGACGGGCGGTGTGGAAAGGAGCTTTCCTTGAGCGGGCAGACGTATACCGCCGAGAGTATCCAGGTTCTCAAGGGGGCGGATGCGGTTCGCAAGCGCCCCGGGATGTACATTGGCGACACCGACGACCTTTCGGGTCTCCACCACATGGTGTGGGAGGTGGTGGACAACGCGGTGGACGAGGCCCAGGCGGGGTTCGCGCACAACATCGTCGTCCGCGTGCACACCGACAACTCGGTGTCGGTCCAGGACGACGGGCGCGGCATTCCGGTCGACATTCACAAGGAGACGGGGAGGCCGGCGGCCGAAGTCATCATGTGCGAGCTGCACGCCGGCGGGAAGTTCGACAACGCCTCGTACAAGGTTTCCGGAGGGCT
Source organism: Thermoanaerobaculaceae bacterium (assembly GCA_035384965.1). Classification (GTDB taxonomy): domain Bacteria; phylum Acidobacteriota; class Thermoanaerobaculia; order Thermoanaerobaculales; family Thermoanaerobaculaceae; genus JAAYVZ01. The sequence goes on along the minus strand of DAOOJE010000047.1, from coordinate 19,108 downwards.
GCACGGGGTGGGTGTTTCGGTCGTCAACTTCCTTTCCGAGTGGCTCCACCTCGAGATCCGACGCGACGGCGGGGTGTGGGAGCAGGAGTACCGCCGCGGCGTGCCGGTGACGCCGCTGCGGCGGATCGGCAAGTCGGCCAGGACTGGCACCGTGGTGAGCTTCAAGCCGGACCCGGAAATCTTCTCGGTTCTCGAGTTCCATCACGACCTTCTCGTCCAGCGCTTGCGGGAGCTGGCGTTCCTCAACCCGAGTCTGGTCATTCGCTTCGTGGACGAGCGCAACGGCCAGGAGCACGAGTTCCTCGCCAAGGGCGGCATCGCGGCATTCGTGGAGTACCTCAACCGGGCCAAGACCACGCTCCACCCCAAGCCGATCCAGCTCGTCGACACCACCGCCGACGGCGAGGAAGTGAGCCTCGCGCTGCAGTGGCACGACGGCTACAACGAAAACGTGCTGGCGTTCACCAACACGGTCTTCAACGGCGACGGCGGCACCCACCTGTCCGGGTTTCGCTCGGCCCTCACGCGCACCGTCAACGCGTACGGGCAGGCCAGCGGCCTGCTCAAGAACATGCCGGAAGGTCTGGCCGGCGAGGACGTGCGGGAGGGGCTCACTGCGGTCATCTCGGTCAAGGTGCACGATCCGAAGTTTTCCTCGCAGACCAAGGACAAGCTGGTCTCGTCCCACGTCAAGGGGTGGGTCGAGTCGGTCGTCAACAGCAAGCTCGCGGAGTACTTCGAGGAGAACCCGACGGTGGCGCGCCGCATCGTCGGCAAGTGCGTGGAGGCCGCCCGGGCGCGCGAGGCGGCGCGCCGGGCTCGCGAGCTGACGCGCCGCAAGGGCGCGCTCGAGAGCGCCTCGCTGCCGGGCAAGCTGGCGGACTGCCAAGAGCGCGACCCGGCGGTCGCCGAGCTGTTCATGGTGGAGGGAGACTCGGCCGGCGGTTCGGCCAAGCAAGGACGGGACCGCCGCTTCCAGGCCATCCTGCCGCTGCGCGGCAAGATCCTCAATGTGGAAAAGTCTCGCTTCGACAAGATGTTATCAAACAACGAGATACGAACCATCATTCAGTGTCTCGGCACCGGCATCGGGGCCGAAGACTTCGACATCGCCAAGCTGCGCTACCACAAGGTCATCATCATGACCGACGCGGACGTGGACGGCGCCCACATCCGCACCCTGTTGCTGACGCTGTTCTTCCGCCACTTCCGGCCGCTGGTGGAGCGCGGCTACCTGTACATCGCCCAGCCGCCGCTGTACAAGGTGCAGCACCGCAAGGAGGAGCGCTACCTCAAGGACGAATCCGAGCTGTCGGCCTTTCTCCTCGAGCGACTGTCGGACTCCGCGGTGCTGACGCTCTCCGGCACGGGTGCGACGCTGCGGGGCCGGGAACTGCGGGATGCGATCCGGCGCCTCGAGCGCTCCCTCGAGTGCCGGGCCCGCCTCGACCAGCGCGGCTGGCCGTCGGACCTCGTAACGGCGTTGCTGCGCGGCGGTTTCACCCGGCGCGAGCACCTCGCGGACGCCGAGGCCGTGGGTGCACTGGTGGCGGAGCTGCGGGCCGAGGGGTACGAGGATGCCCAGGCGGTGGAGGACGAGGAACACGGCGGGCTGGTGGTCCAGGTGACCTGGAACCGCAACGGACGGCGGCGGGCGGTCGAGCTGGGGTATGGCCTGCTGCGGACCTACGAGTACGGGCAGCTCGTGGAGCTGCAGCGGCACCTGCAAGGGTTCGACCTGCCGCCATTCCACCTCACCATCGAGGCAAGCCACGAGACGTTCGGATCGCAGGAAGAACTCGTGGAGCGCATCTATCAGGCCGCCAGGCAGGGGCTGTCGATCCAGCGCTACAAGGGCCTCGGCGAGATGAACCCGGACCAGCTCTGGAGCACCACCATGAACCCCGAGACCCGCCGGCTGCTGCAGGTGCGGGTCGAGGACGCGGCCGAGGCCGACGAGCTCTTCACGGTACTGATGGGCGACCTCGTCGAGCCGCGGCGCGACTTCATCGAGCGCCACGCGCTCGATGTCGCCAATCTGGACATCTGAGGCGGACATGAGCGACACCCTCTTCACCAAAGAGGAGCGGGTCCCGATCGCCATCGAGCAGGAGCTGCGGCGCTCCTACCTCGACTACGCGATGAGCGTGATCATCGGCCGGGCGCTGCCGGACGTGCGCGACGGCCTCAAGCCGGTACACCGCCGCATCCTGTTCGGGATGTGGGAACAGTCCAACACTTCCGGCAAGCCCTACAAGAAGTCGGCGCGCATCGTCGGCGACGTCATGGGCAAATTCCATCCCCACGGCGACGCGGCGATCTACGACACGCTCGTGCGCATGGCCCAGACGTTCTCGATGCGCCACGTGCTGGTGGACGGGCAGGGCAACTTCGGCTCGGTGGACGGCGACAACGCGGCGGCCATGCGCTACACAGAGGTGCGGCTCGCCCGGCTCGCCGAGGAGATGCTGGGCGACGATCTCGAGAAGGAAACGGTCGACTGGCAGCCCAACTACGACGGCTCGCTGCGCGAGCCCGTGGTGCTCCCGGCGCGCTTCCCCAACCTGCTCGTCAACGGCTCGTCCGGAATCGCCGTGGGGATGGCCACCAACATCCCGCCCCACAACCTCGGAGAGGTCATCGACGCGTGCCTGCTGCTCGCCGCCCGCCCCGAGGCCACGGTCGACGACCTCCTGGAGGTCCTGCCGGGGCCGGACTTCCCGACGGCGGGGCTGATCCGAGGCACGGCCGGCATCCGCCAGGCTTACGCGACCGGGCACGGCAGCGTGCAGATGCAGGCCCGCGCCCGCATCGAGCACTTCAAGAAGGGTGAGCGAACAGCCATCGTCGTCTCCGAGCTGCCGTACCAGGTCAACAAAGCCAAGCTCGTGGAGCGCATCGCCGAGCTTGTGCAGGCCAAGGAAATCGACGGCGTCGCGGACCTGCGCGACGAGTCGGACCGCGACGGCATCCGGGTTGTGGTCGAGCTCAAGCGCGACGCGGTGCCGCAGGTGGTGCTCAACCAGCTCTTCAAGCTGACGCCGATGCAGTCGAGCTTCGGCATCACGTTCCTGGCGATCGTCGACAACCAGCCGCGGGTGCTCACGCTCAAGCAAATGCTCGAGCACTTCCTCGAGCACCGCAAGGAAGTGGTGACGAGGCGCACCCGCTTCGATCTCGCCAAGGCGGAGGAACGGGCCCACATCTTGGAAGGGCTGGTCATCGCCCTCGACCACCTGGACGAGGTCATCGCCACGATTCGCGCCGCGGACGACCCGCCGGCGGCCAAGGCCGCACTGTGCCACCGCTTCGGCCTGTCGGCGCTGCAGGCGCAGGCGATCCTGGACATGCGGCTGCAGCGTCTGACGGCCCTCGAGCGGGACAAGATCATCGCCGAGCACCGGGAGGTGCTGGCGCTCATCGAGCGGCTGCGCGCCATCCTCGGGTCGGAAGCGCTGGTGCTCGAGATCGTGGTCGGAGAGCTGGCCGAGCTGCGGCGCCGCTACGCCGACCCGCGCCGCACCGAGATCTTGCCAGAGGAGTCGGAGCTTTCGGTGGAGGATCTCATCGTCGAGGAGGACGTGGCGGTCACCGTCACCCGGGCCGGCTACATCAAGCGCGCGGCCGTGTCGACCTACCGCGCCCAGCGGCGCGGCGGGCGCGGCCGGCGCGGCGCGGCCGTGCGCGACGAGGACCCGGTCGAGCACCTGTTCGTGGCCTCCACGCACGACACGCTGCTGGTCTTCACCTCGGTGGGCAAGGTGTATTCCCTCAAGGTGCACGAGGTACCGGAGGCGTCCCCGGCAGCGCGCGGGAAGGCGATCGTCAACCTGCTGCCGCTGGCGAGCGGCGAGCGGGTGGCGGCGCTGGTGGCGGTGAAGGAGTTCGACGACACTCACTTCGTCTTCTTCGCGACCACCCGGGGCAAGGTCAAGAAGACCGAGCTGTCCGCCTACGCCAACCCGCGCAGCACCGGCATCATCGCGCTCGAGCTCGAGGAGGGCGACGACCTCCTGGGAGTCCGGATCACCGACGGCAACAGTCACGTCTTTCTGGGCACCCACCACGGCATGGCGATTCGCTTCCCGGAGTCGGACGTCCGGCCGATGGGGCGGGTGGCCGCGGGCGTGCGCGGGATCACCCTGCGCAAGAACGACTTCGTCGAGGTGATGGCGACCTTCTCGGCCGAGGACAGGGGCGATATCCTGGTCGTGGCCGAAAACGGCTTCGGCAAGCGCACGCCTGTTTCGGAGTTCCGGCTGCAGGGGCGCGGCGGCAGCGGCGTGACGCTCATGAAGGTGACGCCCCGCACCGGGAACGTGGCCGGCATGCGGTATCTCGCGGGCGCCGAGGACATCCTGCTAGTCACCGCACAGGGTATGCTGATCCGCACCCGGTCGGCCGAAATTCGGCAGTCGGGGCGGGCCACGCAGGGCGTCAAGCTCATCGGCCTCGAGCCCGGGGACAGGGTGGTCTCGGTGGCGCGCTTGGCCGAGCGCGAGGACGAGGACGAGACGGGCGAGCAGGAAGCCCTGTTTTGAGGGGGAGGAGGGACGACATGAAGCTCTTCATCGATACCGCGAACGTCGCCGAGATCAGCGAGGCCGCGTCGTGGGGAATTCTCGACGGCGTGACGACGAACCCGTCGCTGGTCGCCAGGGAAGGGCGGACATACCGCGATCTCGTGGCCGAGATCTGCCGCATCGTCCCGGGACCGGTCTCGGCGGAGGTGCTGGCCACCGAGGCGGACGCCATGGAGCGGGAAGGGCGCGAGCTGGCGAGCATCGCCGAGAACGTCGTGGTCAAGCTGCCCATCACCAAGGACGGGCTGCGGGTGTGCAGCCGGTTCGCGGAAGAGGGGATCCCCACCAACCTCACGCTTTGCTTTTCCCCTGCCCAGGCTCTGCTCGTCGCCAAGGCTGGCGCCACCTACGTGAGCCCGTTCGTCGGCCGCCTCGACGACATCGGGCACGACGGCATGCAGCTCGTGCGCGAGATGGTGCAGATTTACGACGCCTACGAGTTCGCCACCCAGGTGCTGGTCGCCTCGGTGCGCCACCCCCAGCACGTCGTGGAGGCGGCGCTGGCCGGCGCGGACGTCGCCACTGTGCCGTTCAAGGTGCTCGAGCAGCTCTTCCATCACCCGCTCACCGAGATCGGCATCCAGCGTTTTCTGGCCGATTACCGCGCGGCCAGAGACGTGCACTGATGCGCTCGCCGGCCTCTCCTGGCAGCAGGCAGGCGGCACGAGGCACGGCCGAGCCGCGCGCACGAGCGCTCGCGCCGTAGCGAGCGGAGCTTCTCCCGATTACGCTGAAAGGCTCAGCCATTTTTGACAATGGCTGGACCGGAAACTACACTAGCGTCGTGCTAGACGACCTGCACGCTGCGGCGCAGTCCGCCGTCACGGCCGACGGCTCCCGGCCGCTGTACCTGCGGCTGGCGGAGGCGCTGAGCCCCCACGTCGCCTCGGCGGGGGGCGAGTTGCCGTCGGCGCGCCGGCTGGCCAGCCAGCTCGGTATCAACCGCGCCACGGTCACTGCCGCCTACCGCGAGCTGGCGCGGCAAGGACTGCTCGTGCTGCGGCCCGGACGGCCGAAGCGAGGCAGCTACGGGCAGCCGGCGCCGCCGAGGCCTGAGGCCCACAGCGGCCCCATCGACCTGGCTCGTTATGCGCCGGACCGCGAGCTCCTGCCCGGGGGCAGGACGTTCGAGTGGCTGGGGGTGGGCGCCGCCGAAGGGGATGCGGTCACCCAGTACGGGGACGCACTGGGGTTCGCGCCGCTGCGCGAGTGGGTGGCGCAGCGGCTCGCCGGGTACGGGATCGCGGCGCGGGCCGATCGAGTGATGCTCACCGGCGGCGTGCAGAACGCTCTCGACCTGCTGTTTCGCGCGCTCCTGCGCAGCGGCGACAGCGTGCTGGTGGAGGACCCGTCGTATCCAGGCCTGCCGCCGCTGCTGGCGCTGCACGGGGTGCGCGCCGTCGGAAGCCCGGTCGGCGTCCACGGGCTGGATGTCGAGGCCCTCCGCGAGCTGGCACGGCGCGAGCGACCCCGCCTGGCGATCCTGACGCCGACGCTCCAGAACCCGAGCGGCGAGGTGCTGGGGGCGGCGGCGCGGGTGGCGGTGTTGGAGGCCCTGCGGCAGGCCGGCACGATGGTCGTTGAGGAGTTCTTCGACCCCGCCCTCGTGTGCGAGGCGCCGGTGCCCCCGCCGCTGGGGGCGTGCGACGAGCGGGTCGTGGTGGTCGGCTCGTTTTCGAAGGCGCTGTTCCCGGGGCTGCGGGTGGGGTGGATCGCCGGGCCCCAGGACGCGCTGGCCAGGGTCCTGCAGGTCAAGCAAGGCGCCGACCTGGCGGGCAGTGCGTTTCTCGAGGCGGCGGCGTGGACGCTGTGCGCTCGCGGGATCTTCACCTCGCAGTGCCAGCGCCTGCGCCACCTCGCGGCCGAGCGCCGCCAGCGGGTGGTGGCGGCGCTCGAGCATCTCAGGGGGGAGCTGGCATGGAGTCGGCCGCGAGGCGGCTTTTCCCTGCTCGTGCAGCTGGCGAGCGGGCAGAGCGCCCGGGCCGTGGCGGAAAAGGCGGCCGGCCTCGGCGCCTGGGTGCTGGCCGGGCCCGCCATGTCGGTCTCGGGGCGAGACGACGTGCTGCGAGTTGCGTTTGCCGCCGTCGGCGGGGAGAGCCTCGACCGCGGGCTGGGGTTGCTGAGGCGGGCGATGGCGCCGGGAGCGGCGTCACCGGCCCTGGTTTGAGAAGGAGCGAAGCATGCATTTCGACACACCGGAGTTCAGGGTCAAGGTCGGCCTCGCCGAGATGCTCAAGGGCGGGGTCATCATGGACGTCACCGACGCAGCCCAGGCGAAGATCGCCGAGGATGCCGGGGCGGCCGCGATCATGGCGCTCGAGCGCGTGCCGGCAGACATCCGAGCCCAGGGCGGCGTGGCGCGCATGGCCTCGATCGAGAAGATCGCGGAAATCATGGCATGCGTGTCCATTCCGGTCATGGCCAAGTGCCGGATCGGCCACATCGCCGAGGCGCGGGTGCTCGAGGCGCTCGGCGTGGACTTCATCGACGAGTCGGAGGTCCTGACCCCGGCCGACGAGGAAAACCACGTGTGGAAGCACGATTTCCGCGTGCCCTTCGTGTGCGGGTGCCGCAACCTGGGGGAGGCGCTGCGGCGCATCGGCGAGGGGGCGGCGATGATGCGCACCAAGGGCGAGGCGGGCTCGGGCAATATCGTGGAGGCCGTCCGCCACCTGCGGGCGGTGCGCCGGGAGATGCGCCGCCTGGGTACGCTCGACCCGGAGGAGCTGGTTCCCGCCGCCAAGGAGCTGCAGGCCCCGCTCGAGCTGGTGCGCTTCGTGGCCGAGCACGGCACGCTGCCGGTGCCCAACTTCGCGGCCGGAGGCGTGGCGACGCCTGCCGACGCGGCGCTGTGCATGATGCTCGGCGCCCAGGCCGTGTTCGTGGGCTCCGGGATCTTCAAGTCCGAGGATCCGGCGCGGCGCGCGAAGGCCATCGTGCAGGCCGTCACCCACTGGCAGGAGCCGGCTGCTCTGCTGGAGGTGTCGCGGGGGCTCGAGGGCGCCATGTCGGGGCTCGACGTGGCGAAGCTCACGCCGGAGGAAATGCTCTCCCGGCGGGGGTGGTAGGTGGCGGACAGGGTGCGGGTAGGGGTGCTGGCGTTGCAGGGGGACTTCGCCGCACACTCTCGGGCGCTTCGCGGGCGGGGGCTTGCGCCGGTCGAGGTGCGGCGAGCGGCCGACCTCGACGGCGTGCGAGGCCTCGTGCTGCCGGGCGGCGAGTCGACGACCATGCTCAAGCTGCTCGAGGGCACCGGGCTCGCCGAGCGGCTGCGGGAGCTGGTCGCGGCGGGGACGCCGGTGCTGGCCACCTGCGCCGGCGTCATCCTCATGGCCCGCGAGGTGCGCAACCCGGCACAGGCGTCGCTCGGGCTGCTGGAGGTGGTGGCGGCGCGCAACGCCTACGGCCGGCAGCGCGAGTCGGCGGTGGTGACGCTGCGCGCCGACGCCACGGAACTCGGCGTCGCGGCGCTGGAGGGTGTGTTCATCCGGGCGCCTCGCCTGCTGTCGCTCGGCCCGGGGGTGCGCCCGCTCGCATGGCGCGACGGCGAGCCGGTCCTCGTCGAGCAGGGCCTCGTCCTGGCCGCGACGTTCCATCCCGAACTGTCGCCGGGCTCGCCGGTCGTTGATCGCTTTGCGGGGCGGCTGCAGGCGGGGGTGCTGGCGGCCTGAACGGCGCTAGGAGTCTGTCGGAGAAAGCGGAGGGCCCGCAACCCGAAGGACGCAGGGGTGTTGCCGGGCGCATGCGGCGTTGCTCGTCGGCTGCGATGCTCCTGCATCGTCTGCCTCCTTGCGCCTTGCCTGCCCCCGGCAAGCCTCCTGCGCGCGGACCCTCCCATCTCTCCGACAGGCTTCTAGAAGCGGTACACGCCGTCCTGGCGCAGCTCCTCGACCGCGTGCGGGAAGCGGGTCGCGGCCAGCTCGTCCCGCAGCTCGTCGAGACAGCTCGGCTTGAGGTGGTACAGGTACACGGCGACGTCGCGCCTGAGCTTCGCGAGCTCGCCGGCCAGCGTGGTGGGCGTGAGGTGGAGCGACACGTCCGCCACGGCCTGCAGGCGGCTCGGAAACGAGACCTCCACGATCAGCGCCTTGAGGTTGGGCGTGCGGTTGGCAACGTCCCAGATTTCCGCCGTGGGGCCGGTGTCGGAGGTGAAGATGACGGCCCCTTCCGGGTCCTCGATGACGTAGCCGTGGGTGGGGACGATGTGGTGCACCGGGACCGGTGTGAGCCGCAGGCCGTCGACCCCGAACGTCGCGCGCGGCTCCACCTGCGAGATGCGTAGCGCCGGCAACATGTCATTCGGGATGCGCGTGAAGTCGGGCCAGGTGTCGTTGTTGAAGAGGTGCAGCTTGACGGTCTGCATGACCTGGGGCGTGACCAGGATCTCGAGGCCGTTGTCATGGTCGCCAAAGGTGTTCTCGACCAGGAACGGGATCGACGCAGTGTGGTCGAGGTGCGAGTGGGTGACCACGATCTTGTCGATGCGCCGCTGCTCGTCGATGCCGAGCGCCTGCGTGATCGAGCCGGCATCGAGCGCGAGGTGGCCATCGATGAGAAACGACGTCATGCGACAGGTGGGGCTCGAACCCCCAAAGCTCCCGAGCACGCGCCATTCCATGGGCAGATTATACGGCCAGTTGCAAATGCAAGCACCCGGCCCCGCCCGCGCGTTGCCCGGGGCCGGTAGAATCGCGGTGTGACAGCGTGCGACTGCCTCGTGGGCCGAGCTTCCGCCCACGCCTGCGAGCTGGCGGGATGGCCGCTGTTCGCGGCCGCCGCGCCGGCGCTCCGGGTGCTCCCGGCCCGGGAAACGGTGGTGGTGCTGAGCCGCTCGCGCCAGCCGGAACGCGAGGTGTTTCTCGAGCGCTGCGCCGCCGACGCGGTCCCGGTGCTCGTGCGCCCCTCCGGCGGCGGTGCTGTGGTGCTGGCACCGGGAGCGCTGACGGCCAGCATCGTGGCTCCCGCCCTTGGCGCCGGCGCCTTCCCGGAGCGCGAGTTCCGCCGCTTTTGCGGCCGCGCTGCCAGCGCCCTCGCGGCGTGCGAGGTGGAGGGAGTCGAGATACGCGGCGTCTCGGACCTGTGTCTCGGCGAGCGCAAGATCGCCGGCACGGCGCTGCGCCTTTTCCGCGGCCTCGTTCTCTTCCAGATCTCGCTGCTCGTGGCCATGGACCTCGCGCTTCTCGACCGCTACCTGCCGATGCCGTCACGCCAGCCCGACTACCGCCGCGGCCGCGGTCATCGCCAGTTCGTGACCTCCCTGCGCGCGGCCGGATACGCAGCCTCGATGGAGGACCTCTCCGCCGCGCTCGAACTCGCCCTCGCGGCCGAGCTGCTGCCGTGAGGGGTTGACGGCCCCGCCGCTGTTGGCTCTAATGCTGGCAAGCCAGCCCCGCCGGGAGCCGCGCCCGGGGTCGCAAGGCCGCTCGCGGCGGTGGTCCAAGTCGTGGTGCGACTTTGGAATGCACTGGCCTCTGGCGGGGTTGGTCGGCACGGAAGTGGAGCGGCGCCCGTGGCTGCCGAGGGGGACCCGATGAAGAGAACCTGGATGACGACACTGGCGGGCCTGGGACTGGCAACGCTTCTGACGGGGTGCGGCAGCGACAGCGCGGCCAAGATCTCGTCCTGCATCGAGGCGGGCGCCAAGCAGCTACGCAGCAGCGCGCAGCGCGAGCTGACGATCGCCTGCCCGGCCGAGAAGCGGCTTCCTTACCTCGTCATCGCCTACCCCGACGTGCGCTCGGAGACGGACACCAAGATCCTCCGCCAGTATGTCGAGAAGGCCGCGGCGCTCAGCCCTGGCGGCGCGGGCCTCTCGCCGACGCTCGAGGGCCTCTCCGGCACCCTCGTGGTGTGGCAGCAAGGCACGCTCGTGAAGTTCAGCAAGGCGTTCCGCTCGTCGGCCCAGGCACGGCAGGTCTTCGTCGCCGAGAAACCCGACGGTGCCGCCACCACTGTCACGCTCAAGAAGGAAGGTCTGGACGTCTACATCACCGGCCTGTACTAGGCGGAAAGACCCCAGCCAGCCCGTCGCGATCGAGAGGGCCCTCCCAGAGGTGGGTCCTGGTCTGTTCGACCAGCACGCGCGACAGCAGTAGCAACGACATCAGGTTCGGGATCGCCATCAGGCCGTTGGCGATGTCGGCGAACGACCACACCGCCTTGAGCGTCACCACCGAGCCGGCCAGGACCGCCGCCACCCACAACACCCGGTAGGGCCGCACCGCCCGCTCCCCGAAGAGATACTCGGCCGCCTTCTCGCCGTAATACGACCAGCCCAGAATGGTCGAGAACACGAACGTGAGCAGCGCGATCGCCAGGCAGAACGGGCCCACCCCGCCGAGGTCGGAAAACGCCGCCCGCGTCAGCGCGGCGCCTGCCAGCCCCTCGGTCCAGCGCCCGCTGTTCACGAGCACGAGGCCAGTCATGGCGCACACCACGACGGTGTCCCAGAAGGTGCCGGTGGACGACACCAGCGCCTGGCGCACCGGGTTGCTGGTCTGGGCGGCTGCCGCCACGATAGGCGCCGAGCCGAGCCCCGACTCGTTGGAAAACAGCCCCCGCGCCACCCCGAAGCGCACGGCCTCGCGCACCCCCGCGCCCATGAACCCGCCGATCGCTGCGTGGCCCGAAAAGGCGGACGAGACGATGAGCAGGACGGTGTCCGGGATGCTTCGCCAGTGGATGGCGAGCAGCGCGACACACCCCAGCACGTAAAACGCCGCCATGCCCGGCACGAGCTTCTCGCAGACCCGGGCAATGCTCGTGATGCCGCCGAGAACGACGGCGGCCGTGAGCGCCGCCAGCACGGCGCCGGTCCACCACGGCGAGACGCCGAACGTTTCCCGAACCATGATCGAGATCGAGTTGGCCTGCACCGTGCACCCGATCCCGAACGCCGCCACGGCGGTGAGCGCCGCGAACACGATCCCCAGCCAACGGGCGCCGACGCCTCGCTCCAGCACGTACATCGGTCCCCCGGCCATGCGGCCCGCGCCGGTGCGGACCCTGTACTTCACCGCCAGCAGCGCCTCGGCGTACTTGGTCGCGACGCCGAACACACCGGTGAGCCACATCCACAGCACCGCGCCCGGTCCGCCGGCCGCCACCGCCGTGGCCACCCCGACGATGTTGCCGGTGCCGATCGTGGCGGCCAGCGCCGTGGCGAGCGCCCCGAAGTGGCTGACGTCGCCCTCGCCCTCGCGGGTTCGCACGAGCGACAGCTTGATCGCCAGCGGCAAGAAGCGCTGGATGAGCCGGAGCCGCACCGTCAGAAAGACATGGGTGCCGAAGAGCAGCACCAGCAAGGGCGGGCCCCACACCCAGTCCGCGACGGCGGCCAGCGTGTTCTCGAGTTCCCGCATCTCACCTCCCCTCGACGGGGAGGATACATCCAGCAAGGCCGCTACGGCTTGGGTGCGAGCCCCGCCTGGTGGCGCCGCTGCTCGGCGAGGGCGCGCAGCGCGGCGTGCCGGTAGAGGTCGGAGAGGGTCGGATAGTTGAAGAGCGACTCGGCAATCTGGGCCGCCGTGGCCGCGGCCCGGAGGTACGCCTGTCCGGTGTGCACGAGCTCGGATGCGCCGCTGCCGACCACGTGAACGCCGAGCAGCTTGCCGCTGTCGGCGTCGCAGAGCAGTTTGAGCAGCCCTTCGGTGTCCCCGACGATCTGTCCCCGTGGGTTGCTTTCGTAGCGCCCGCGGCCGACGACGTACGGCACCCCGCGCTCGACGAGCCTCTCCTCGGTGTCGCCGACGTAGCTCACCTCGGGGATCGAGTAAATCGCGAAAGGCAAGGCCTCGGTGTCGGCCAGCACCGAGGCGATGCCGAGAGCGTGGCGCATCGCCTGCCGACCCTGCTCCATCGAAGTGGAGGCGAGCGCCGGGTAGCCGATGACGTCGCCGACGGCGTAAATGTGCGGGTGGGCGGTCTGGAAGTGCTGATTGACGGCGAGCTGGCCGTAGCGGTTGGGCGCGAGGCCGATCGCCTCGAGGCCAATGTCGTCGGTGTTGCCGTCCCGACCCACGCAGTACAGCAGCACGTCGGCGGCCACGTTGACCCGCTTGGTGGTCCGGCACATGACCTGGGGCGGCTTGCCGGGCAGCTTCTGGATCGTGTCGTAGCGGTCGTCGTGAATGATGACGATCCCCAGCCGCGCCAGCTCGCGCTCGAGGATGCCGACGATTTCGCGGTCGAGGTACGGCAGCAGCCGGTCACGGGTATCGACGAGGGTCACGCGGATGCCGAGCGCGGCGAAGATGGAGGCGTACTCGATGCCGATCACCCCGGCCCCGAGCACCACCATCGAGCGCGGCATGCGCGGCAGGGACAGGATGGTCGAGGAGTCGAACACGGTCTCGTCGTCGAACGGCACGTCCGCGGGGCGGCTGGGCCGCGAGCCGGTGGCGATGACGATGAAGTCGGCCTCGAGAAGCCCGCACTGCCATCCCTGCTCGTCGAAGACCGCGACCGTATGGGGGTCCACGAACCGCCCGTGGCCCCGCCGCACCTCGATGTTGGCCCGGCTCAAAGCCTCGTTGATGAGCTCGAGCTCGCGCTGCACCACGAGCCGCTGCCGATACGTGAAGTCGGCGACCGTGATTTCCGGGGCGAGTTCGTAGCGAATGCCGTGCAGCCGCGCTCGCGTCAAGGCGTGCACGAACAAGGCGCTCTCGCGCAGTGTCTTGGATGGGATGGTGCCCCAGTTGACCCCGGTCCCGCCGACCACGTTGGCCCGTTCGACCACCACCACCCGCCGCCCGGCCCTGGCCGCCTGAATCGCTGCCCGCTCCCCGGCGGGCCCGCACCCCAGCACGATGACGTCGTAATGCACGGTGTCGCTCATCCCTCCATCGTACGGCAGGAGCGGGCGGAGAGGGAACAGCGCGGCCGGTCTACGGCCGGGTCGCGGACAGCCCGAACCGCCGCTCGACGTAGTCGTCGAGGAGCGCCAGAAAGTCGGTCGCGAGCTGCTCCGCGTCGCCGCGAAGCGTCGCGACCTGCTGCCCCTCGATAAACACCGGGCAGGCCGGCATCTCGCCGACTCCCGGCAGGCTGATGCCGATGTCGGCGTGGCGCGACTCGCCGGGACCGTTGACGATGCACCCCATGACCGCCACCGTGAGGCGCTCGACGCCGGGGAAGCGGCGGCGCCACTCGGGCATCCGCGCCTCGACGTGCGCCTCGACGCGCTCGGCCAGGCACTGGAAGGTCGTGCTGGTGGTGCGGCCGCACCCGGGGCAGGCGGTCACGGCGGGAGCGAACGACCGTAGCTCGAGAGCCTGCAGCAGGTCCTGCGCCGCCCAAACCTCTTCGCGCCGATCGCCGCCTGGGCGGGGCGTCAGCGATACGCGCACGGTGTCCCCGATCCCCTCGGCGAGCAGCACCGCCATGGCGGCCGCTGACCACACGAGACCCTTGCGCCCCATGCCGGCCTCGGTGAGGCCGAGGTGGAGCGGCTGCCGAGTGCGGCGCGCCAGTTGCCGGTAGACCTCGATGAGCAGGCGGGGCCGCGAGAGCTTGCACGAGACGACGATCGCCGACTCCGGCAACCCGGCCTGCAGCGCCGCGTCGACGGAACGCAACGCCGAGTCCAGCATGCACCCTGCCAGGACCTCGTCGCCGCTCCGCCCCCGCCCGTGCTCGGCGTTCTCGCGCATCGCCCGGGCCACCAGCTCGGGGTCCAGCGAGCCGGCGTTGACACCGATGCGGATGGCCTTGCCGTGCTCCGCGGCAACGCCGCAAATGGTCGCGAAGTTGGCGTCGTGGCGGTCGCCCGACCCGACGTTGCCGGGGTTGATGCGGTACTTTTCGAGAAGGCGGGCGCAGCCGGCGTGGCGGGTGAGGAGGAGATGCCCGTTGTAGTGGAAGTCGCCCACCAGGGGAACCTGGCAACCCTCCTCGTCGAGCCGGGAGCGGATTTCGGGGACGGCTGCGGCGGCCTGGTCGGTGTTGACGGTGAGCCGAACCAGCTCGGCACCCGCCTCGGCGAGCTGCCTGGCCTGCCGGGCGGTGGCCGCCGCATCGGCGGTGTCGGTGTTGGTCATGGCCTGGACGACGATCGGCGCCCCGCCCCCTATCGTGACGGAGCCGATCCTGACCGCGACCGTGCGCTGCCTGTCCATACGCCCTCCCGCGCCAGCATACCCCTTCGCGTATCATGCCCGGTCGGGAGGTGTCCGGTGCGAGCGATGGCGGCAACGCTCGCCGGGAGCGTGATGATGGCTTCGATATGGTGGGCGGCCGAGGCGAACGATCGAGCGGTGCGGCTGACCCTCGTCGTCACCCGGGTGCCGGCGAACACCCCGGCCGACGCCGAGCTGTTCGTCGCCAGCAACGTGCATGGCTGGTCGCCGGCGCCGCCGGCGGGGCGCCTCGGCAGGACCGCCGAGGGGGCGTGGGTAGCGCGGCTTTCGGTTCCGCCCGGGGCCCGCGTCGAGTACAAGCTCACACGCGGCTCGTGGGAGACGGTCGAAAAGGGCCCGCGTGGGGAGGAGCGCCCCAACCGCATGGTGCAGGTGGGGCACGAGGACGTCGAGGTTCGCCTCACCGTGGCGGCGTGGGCCGACCAGGTGGCCCCCTCCCCCGCCGGGCACACCACGAGCGGCGACATCACGGTCGTGGACGCGTTCCCGGCCCCCGAGCTGGGGGGCAGCCGGCGGCTCTGGGTGTACCTGCCCCCCGGCTACGCCAGCGGCGAGCGCCGTTACCCCGTGCTGTACATGCACGACGGGCAAAACCTTTTCGATGCGTCCAGCTCGTTTGCCGGGGAGTGGGAGGTGGACGAGAGCCTCGACACCCTGGTTCGCGAGGGCAGGCTGGACGGGCTCATCGTCATCGGCGTCGACCACGCGGGCGAGGGTCGCCTGGACGAGTACTCGCCGTGGCGCGACCGCCAGCTCGGCAAGGGCGGCCGCGGAGACGTCTACGCCGGCTTCCTGGTGCGGACCCTCAAGCCGTACGTGGACCGTACCTGGCGCACGCTACCGGACCGCGACCACACCGGCATCGCCGGGAGTTCGATGGGCGGGCTCATCTCCCTGTACGCCGGCCTGCGCTACCCGGAGGTGTTCGGCCGCGTCGGCGTATTCTCGCCGACGCTGGGGTTCGCCGCGCGCCTGCCGATGCGGTACGTGCGGGCCGCCAGGGCCCGCCTGCCGCAGCGGATCTACCTCGACATGGGCGGCGCGGAAAGTGGCCATCCGGGCCAGGACCGCGACCTCGTGGAGCTCGCGCAGGCCGCAGCCTCGGCTCTCGAAACGGGGGGGTTCGAGGTCCGCCTCGTCATCGACGCTCCGGCCCGCCACCACGAGAGCGCCTGGGCGGCGCGCTTTCCCGGGGCGGTGCTCTGGTTGTTTCGGCCATGAGCGGCTCCTGTCCCCCCGCCGCGCCGCCCAGCCCCAGGGCGCCGTTCGGGCTGCAGAAGGCTTCCCTGCTGGCAGGCATGGTGCCCGACGTCGTGGCGGTCTGGGACTGGGAGTTCGATCGGCCGTTCTTGGCCCGGCTGGAGCGCATGTGCGCGGCGCGGGGGCTGCTGTTCGCCGCCGCCCGCGATAACTGCGAGGAGATGCTGACCGCGCTCGCGTCGGTACCCGACGCCGCCCCGGCACTGGTGCTGGACCGGGCCTCGGACGTCGTGCCGGGCCTCGCCGCTCCCCTTGCTGTGCTGGAGGGCCGCGGGTGCCGCGCCGTGAACCAGGCTGGCCGCATGGCCTGGTGCCGGGACAAGGCGACCATGCACCTGGAGCTGGTGTCGGCAGGGATCCAGGTGCCATACGGCGTGATCATCACCTCTGACCAGGCGGCCCGGGCCTCCGGTGTGCTGGCCGAGCACGCCCATTCCCTCGGCGCCCCGTTCGTGATCAAGCCGGCCGAGGGGGGTGGTGGGGAGGGGGTGGTGCTGGACGCCGTCTCGGCCGCCGACCTGGAGCGCTACCTCGAGGAACGCGGGTACGACAAGGTCATCCTCCAGCGCCGCGTGGTTCCCTGCTCGCTGGGAGGGAACCGCGGCTGGTTCCGAGTGTTCTACCTGGCGGGGAAGACCGTGCCGTGCTGGTGGGATGACCGCACGCACGTCTACCGGCTGGTCTCCCCGGCCGAGGAGGAGGCTTCCGGCCTCGGGCGGCTGGGCGAGCTCACGCTCCGGATCGCGCGCATCGCCGGCATCGATTTCTTCACCACCGAGATCGCCCTCGATCTGGCAGGTGAGATGGTGGTGGTGGACTTCGTCAACGAGATGCCCGACCTGCGCTGCCAGACCGACCATCCCGACGGGGTGCCCGAGCCACTCGTCGAGGCCATCGGGGCGATGCTCGTCGACATGGCGGTGGTCGGGCGGCGGCCCGTCCGCTCGCGCAGGTAGAGGCGGACGGCACGGACCGGCACGTTGGCGGTGCCATCCGATAGAATGCCCGTGATGATCCTGCAACGCTGGAGGTCAGCGATGAGAACGACCACGCTTGCAGCGCTCGCCGTCATGGTGGTGGCCTCCTGGGGCGTCACGGATGAGGCGGGGGAGCCGTGGACCGGCTCGCTCGGGCGCTCGTATCTCGCGACGTCCGGCAACTTTGATCAGAGTTCG
Source organism: Thermoanaerobaculaceae bacterium (assembly GCA_035384965.1). GTDB lineage: Bacteria > Acidobacteriota > Thermoanaerobaculia > Thermoanaerobaculales > Thermoanaerobaculaceae > JAAYVZ01. The sequence continues at coordinate 1,951 of DAOOJE010000047.1, read as the reverse complement.
CTCGGCATCGAGGCGGCGGTTGACTGGCGCCTCGTCTCCGAGACCGCGCTGCAGGCGGCGCTCTCCACGCGCTTCGCGCTCAAGATCGGCCTGGCCCTGCGATACGACCACCAGCCACCACCGGGGTTCCGTGCGACCGACACCGCCACCACGGCGTCGCTTGTCTGGAGCTTCTGAAGACCGGTGCCGGTGCGGCTCGTGGAGACAGGCACCTCGAAACACCGGGGCTGGCGCCATACCGCACGCTGCGGCGGCCGGCGGAGCACGAGCGCGAGGGGATCTTCGTGGCCGAGGGCGGGCACGTCGTGCGGCGGCTGCTGGCGAGCCCGCTCGACGTGCTGTCGGTGCTCGCCACGGCCGAATGGCTCGAGGCGCTCGAACCCGAGCTGGAGCGCCGCGGCGGGGAGCTGAACGTCTACCTGGCACCCCGCCGGGAACTCGAGAAGATCGTCGGCTTCGCCCTTCACCAGGGGGTCATGGCCGTGGGGCGGATCCCGCCCCAGCCCGACCTCGTGTCACTCGTGAAAGCCGCCGCCCGACCGCGCCTCGTGGTGGCGCTCGACGGCGTCACCAACCCGGAGAACGTGGGGGTGATCGTCCGCACTGCCGCGGGGTTCGGGGCGGTCGCGGTGGTGACGGGGGAGACGGCGGCGAGCCCGTGGTTGCGGCGAGCGGTGCGCAACTCGATGGGGACGGTGTTCGGTCTATCGGCCCGCCGCGTCGGCGACCTGGGGGCGACGCTCGTCGCTCTGCAGCAGGGCTGCGGGCTGCGGCTGGTGGCTGCCGCCCTCGGAGGGAAGGCGGTGTGGGACGCCGGGCTGGCCGGGGACTGCTGCGTGGTGCTGGGCCACGAGGGGTACGGCCTCCGGCCCGAGATCGCGGCCGCGTGCGATGAGGTGGTGACGGTCCCGATGCCGGCGGGTGTCGACTCGCTCAACGTCGCGTCCGCCGCCGCCGTCGTGCTGTACGAGGTGCGTCGCCAGCAGCGAGGCGTTGGCTCCCCCGCCGTCTCCTGACTCAGGCGAACGCCGACTTGCCGAGGACGACCTGCTCGAAGAAGTCGAGCCCCTGAGCCGTGAGGCGCACCCCCGCCTCGGTGCGCAGCACTGCCCCCAGCTCGCCGAGGTACGAGAGGTCGGGCTCCAGCCCGCGACCGGCCGCCGCCGCAGCGACCGCCAGCTCGAGCTCGCCGAGCGGCATTGGCGCGAACGCCCGCTGCTGCCAGTGCGCGTACAGGGCGCGGCAGATGGCGATGCGCAGGGAACTGTCGAACCCCGGCCTCGGACGGGCGGCGAACGCCGGCCCGGGGAAGGCGAAGATCCGCCGCCCGGCAGTGGGGTTGATGAGCAGCGCGAAGGCGATCCACAGGGAAATTCCTGCCAGCGCCACGGTGCACGTCGCGACCACGAGGTCGAGCCAGGCGCCGCCGCCGAGGTGCTTGCCGATCCTGGCCAGGTAGAGCAGGTCGATGTCGGCCAGAAACGCGAGCAGGAGCTTCGAGTAGAAGCCAAAACCGTAGGTGAAGACGAGGAAGATGACGAGGAAGCACACGTCCACGGCGAACACGGTACCGGGGTAGGGCATCACGCCGCGCGACATCCCGTCGAGTACCCACCAGTTGAGCACCCAGTTGAAGGCAAAGGCGGTGAACAGCGTCCCGCCGTAAAGGTTGCGGTTGACGAGGTTGCCGATGCCGGCCACGAACTGGCCGCCGGCTCCGAACAGCAGGCAGAACATCGCGGCGGTGCGCAGGCCGGCAGGGGTCAGACCGTGGCCGAACGCGATCGGCACCAGCGCGGCGCAGCCGATGGCGAGGCAGATGAGCCCGACCGGCGTCGGCTCGGCGATGACCTCGGTGTGGACGGGGCGGCCCAGCTCGGCCTTGCGGATCATGACGCCTCCGTGCGCCGGTCAAACCGGCGAGGTGTAGTGAATGAAAGAGTCATACGTC
>DAOOJE010000046.1:0-25681 GCA_035384965.1 Thermoanaerobaculaceae bacterium | reverse complement strand
CCAGGGGACATTCCTATCGAGTCCACCAGGGGACACTATCAAGGAGTCGCGACAGTCAGTCCTCGTCCCCTTCCTCGTCGGTCCAGTACTTCTCCCCGAGAAAGCGCCCGGCAATCTGCTGCGAGCGAGACGCCTCACCGCCCGCGCCGCGTTCCGCGGTCACCCGCTCGTACTCCTTGAGGATGGCGTCCTCGAGGCTCCGGCGGGTCTCGGTGTTGAGGGGGTGGGCGATGTCGCGAAACGAGCCGTTGCGCAGGCGCCGGGACGGCATGGCGACGTAAACCAGGCCTTCCTTGCCCTCGAGCACACGGATGTCGCCGATCAAGAAACAGCCGTCGATCACGATCTGGGCGAAGGCCTTGACCTTTCCGCCCTTGTTGAGGTTGATGCGCACCTCGGTGATTTCCATCAGTCCTCCCCGACCGACGGCTGCAGGCGCGCGAGGTCTCGCTGCAGGACGGGCGCCACGACCGGGCCCAGGTCGGCGAGGGCCACGGCGGCGTGCCGGGCCGAACCCTCGTCCCCGAACAGGCCGTACACCGTGCCACCGCTACCCGAGACCATGGCGAGCCGGGGGCCCGTCCGCTCCACTCGCTCCAGGCGGCCGGCGATGGCCGGCCAGCGCTCCAGCACCGTCGGCTGCAAGTCGTTCCGGCAGGCGCCGATCGGTAACTCCCCGCCGGAGACGACCCACTCATATACCTCAGAGTCCAGCCGGCCGTCCAGTGCGCGCGCCGGCAAGGCCCGGTAAACCTCGGCCGTCGGCACGCTCTCGCGCCCCGGCACCAGGACCACCCACCACGGCGGCAGGTCAGCGAGCGGGTAGACCTCCGAGCCCCGCCCGACCCCCCAGGCAACGCCTCCGACCAAAAAGAACGGCACGTCGGCTCCGAGCTGCGCCCCGATCCGCCGCAGATCGGCCGGGCGCGCCGGCAGCCGCCACAGCGCGGCCAGTCCGACCAGTGCCGCGGCGGCATCGGCGGATCCGCCCCCCATGCCTCCGGCGACCGGGATCCTCTTGCGGAGCCGGATGCGCACTCCTCCGGCCCCGGGCCACGCCTCGGCGAGCGCCCTGGCTGTCCTCAGCACGAGGTTCGAGTCGTCCGCCGGCACGGCTCCGGCCGGCTCCACATCGAGGGTGCGCTCCCCCGCCGGGGCGGCCACGAACTCCAGCTCGTCCCACACCCCAACGCTCGCGAACAGCGTCCGCAGCTCGTGGTAGCCGTCGCCGCGCCGGCCCAGCACCTCGAGGTGGAGGTTGATCTTGGCAGGGCACCACACCTGCACTTTCATCGCTCGCCTCCGCACACCGGCATGCTCAGCCACACCGGCGGGACCGGCTCCACCCCCTGCTCCCAGTACTGGAGCTCGAGATGGAGCGTGCGCTCCCCGACGGCGACGTCGAGCACGCCCGGCACGAGGCCGCGGTGCCCCGTCATCGTCGCCGCCAAGACGGGGCCGTCCTCCCCGGCCGCGAGTTCGAGGCCTGTGAGGCGGGGCGGCCGGCCCGTCACCCGCAGAAGAAGCGACATTCCATCGACTTCGGCGCCCAGCCACCCTGGCCGCTCGTCGAGAGGAGCGGCCGCCGTCGGCAGCCGCCCCGAGACCAGGGCGGCAAGAGTCCGGGGAGCCAGCGGCAGCGACAGCTCGGGTGTCACCGGCAGCGAGCCCGTGGCGACGACCGCCCGGCAGCGCCGCTCGGAGTCCAGAACCGCGGCGTCAGTTCCGGCAGCCCAGACTTCCAGCAGCGAGCCGGCCGGCGGCGCCGCCACCGAAAGGTGCACCGTCTCGGCGCTGCCGCGCACGGCGGCCACGAGGTCGCGCCGCCCGCAGCACGAGAGGCGGTAGAGCGCCCGGTACGGAGAAACCGGCACGACGAGCACCGCCCAGTCGGCGGGCAGCGGAGCCGGCGGTACCGCGAGGCGGCAGCCGGCGAGCGCCACGGCTGCTGCGAGCCCCGCCAGTGCTTCACGGCGCAGGGGTGGCTCCCAGGTCCTGGAGCTTCTTCTCGATCCGCTCCTTTTGCCCCGCTTCCTCGAGTTCGAGTTCGAGCGCCCGCCGGTACGCCTCGACAGCCTTGTCGGGCCGCTGTCGCGCCATCCACAAATCACCCAGGTGCTCGTGGAGCGTGGCGTCGAACGGCTCGAGTGCAACGGCCTCGAGGAGGTACCGCTCTGCCAGGTCCAGCTCTCCCAGCCGGAAGTACACCCACCCCAGCGAATCGAGGTAGGCCCCGGAGGTGGGCTCCAGCTCGACTGCCCTGAGGAGCATGGTGCGGGCCTCCTCGAGGTTCTGGCCGCGCTCGGCGAACATGTAGCCGAGGTAATTGAGCGCCGCCGCGTTGTCCGGCTCGGCAGCGAGCAGCGTGCGGAACTCGCCGACGGCTGCCTCCCAGCGGCCGGAGCGCTCGAGCGCCGCGGCGAGGTCGAAGCGGATCTCGGGCGAGTTCGGAAAGCGAGCGAGCGCCGCGGCGGCAGCCGCGGCCGAGCGCTCGTACAGCCGCCGGCGCTGCAGCACCCCGAGCACCGCGACCACGTCGTCCTCCTCGCCGGCGAGCATGGGGCCGAGCAGCGCCTCCGCCGCCTGCTCCTGGCCGGCCCCGAGCAGCAGCTCGGCCTGGACCGAGGCGCGCTGGCGGGCCAGGTCGGGATCGTCCTCGAGCCTGGCCCGGGCGATCCAGGCCAGTCCCTCGTTCCACGCCTTGCGCTGCCGGAAATACTCGGTCCACAGCGCCAACGTGCGGCGCCCGACGCTCCCGCCACCACCGCGCTCGAGCCAGAGGCGAGCCGCTTCGGGCCGACGGGCGAGCAGCTCGAGCGCCGCCAGGTCGCGCGCCAGGTCCGCCAGCGCCTCGCGGGGCGCCTCGCCGCGCCCGGAGGCCTGCTCCCACACCTCGACGAACAAGGCGCGCGCCTCGTCCAGGCGGCGGAGGTCGAGCAGCAGCCGCCCCAGGCCCATCCTGGCGTCGAGATCCCCGGCGTCGAGCGCGAGAGCGCGCCGGTACAGCTCCTCCGCTGCCGCGAAGCGGTTGTCGGCGGCCTCGAAGAGCGCCTTCAGCAGCAGCCCTTCGCGGAAGGCGGGATCCTTCTGCAGGACGTCGTCGAGCACCTCGGACGCCTTGGCCTTGTCCCCGGACCGCGCGAGGAGCGCCGCCCAGCGGGTGAGCGCCCCAAGCGTCGCTCCCCCTTCTCGCAGGAACGCCCCCATGAGTTCGGCGGCTTCCTTGACCTGTCCGCTCGCCGAGAGGGCGTCGATGAGCTCGAGGGTGGCCCGGGTGCGCGTCTCCGGGGCCGCGGCAGCCTTCCGGAACGCCTCCGCCGCCTCGGCGCTCCTGCCCTGCAGGCGCAGCGCCTGCCCGGCCAGCAGGTGCAGCCGCGGATCGCTAGGGCGGTCCTCCTGCAGACGGCGGATCTGCACGATCGCCTCGTCACCTCGCTCGAGTCGCACCAGCGCCTGCGCCAGCATGAGGCGGGCCTGGCCTCCAAGCGGATGGGCGTCCACCCCTGCCCTGAGGTGCTCCACCGCCGCAACCACCTCCTCGCGAGAGGTCGCCGACTGCACCATCAGGATCCCGAGCGCCGCCTCCCCCGCCGGCGAGCGCTCGGGCAGCGCCCGCAGCACCTCAAGCGCATCGTCGGCGATGCCCGCGGTCATGAGCGCCAGCCCCAGCTCCTCTCCGAGCTCGCTGCTGCTGGGATCCAGTTCGTACGCCCGCCGCAGCAGCCGCAGACCCTCGGATATCGCCCCTTCCTCCAAACGGAGCTGGGCCTGCGCCACGAGCGCCAGGGGGTCCTCGGCGGCGCCCGGGGGCTTCGTCTGCGGCCGGGCCGGAACCCGCGCCGACACACAGCCAGCCAGCACCAGCGCCAGCATCACACCACCGGTTCGAATCCGCCTCACCCTCGCCTCCGCCGGCATTCTACCTGTCCGACCACGCGGGCAGGACGCTCCTGACCTCGGCCGGCAGCACCGCCATGCCGCGGGCACCGGGAGCTTCGAGCTCGCGCTCGAGCGTCCGCCCGCCCCGGCCCAGCACCAGCAGGCGGTCGCCGCACAGCACCAGCACCTGCTTGCCGACCACCGCGAGCTGGGAGGGCGGAAGCTTGAGGGGAATGCGGAACAGCTCCTTGGCGGGGCGGTCGGGCCGCAGCTCGGGTCGCACGCCGACCACCACCCCCCCCGTGCCGGTGCGGCACCCCACGAGCAGCGTCTTCCGGTCGCCGTCGAACCCCAGCGCGACGACGGCGCCGGGCGTCTCGATCCGGCGCGGCAGCCCGGGCAGCTCGGGCGCCACGAGCACGACCCCGCCGGTCTCGAGGCCGGCCGCCACCAGCTCCGCCTCGGCCGCCACCGCCACGCTCGAGGCCGGCCCCGGCAGCGGGACCCGCCGAACCGTTTGCGTATCCCCCACCACCAGCCAGAGTTCCGCCTCCCCGCCGCCGGTCACTGCCGCCACCAGCCGGCCGTCCCGCGAGACCCCGGCCGCCCGCACGTCGGCCAGTCCTTTCGCCCCCTGGCGGCGGAGCGGCAGCCGTTCGGGGTACGAGAGCAGCACCAGCTCCCCGGGCAGCAGCGCCCACAGACGGTCCGGCTCGTCGAAAAACATCGGCATCAGCCGCCCCGACCAGCGCTCCACCTCCCGGCCCTCCGCGAGCACCCACGTGGCGTCCTCCGAGACGGAGGGCACGATGGCGCGACCGTCCGGGGCGACGAAGACCGCCGCCCCGAAGCCCGGCAACGGCATCGTCCGGGTTGCGCCACTGACCGTGTCCACGTACGAGAGGTCGCCCGGTCCGAGAATGAGAACCGTGACTGCGAGTATCCCGGTCGCCAGCATGCGGGGAGTGTACTCTCGCCCGGCCTCCGCCCGCTCGCCCCTCGAAGAGGTATATCGGGCCTGTCACCGGGGGGGTCGTAGAATCCCCGCATGAGCATCGGCGAGGAGCTTCGCGCCTTTGCGCTGGGCGAGCTCGGCTTCGATCTTTGGGGCGTGAGTCCGGCCGCGCCGCTCGCCGAAGGGGCCTTCCTCGCCGGCTGGCGTGCTGCGGGCCGTGCGGCTGGCCTGGGGTACGTGGCCGACACCGCCGCTGTGCGAGCGAGCCCCGCCGCGTTCCTGCCCGGGGCGCGGAGCGTGATTTGCGTCGCGGTGGCGTACGGAGGGCCGCTCGACCCGCCGCTGCCTGCCGGCCGCGCCCGTTTCGCGCGTTACGCCCGCCGGCGCGACTACCACGCTGCCATCCGTTCTCGCCTCGTGCGCCTCGGCCGCCGGCTGGCGGAGCTGGTCCCCGGCTCCCGCTGGCGGCCGGCCGTCGACACCGCGCCGGTCCTCGAGCGCGCCGTCGCGGCGCTGGCCGGGCTCGGCTTCGTCGGCAAGTCGACGATGCTCATCCACCCACGCCTGGGTCCGGAGCTGCTGCTCGGCGAGCTCGTGACGACCGCGGAGCTGGAGACGTCCGCGCCGCTTCCGGTCGGGTGCGGCGCATGCAGGAGGTGCCTGGACGCCTGCCCTACCGGGGCGCTCGCCGCGCCGTACGTGCTCGATCCCCGGCGCTGCATCTCGGCATGGACGATCGAGCGTGGCGAGCCACCGCCCGGCAAGTTCTCGGGGAGTCGCATGGGTTACGCGTTCGGGTGCGACCTGTGCGTGCTGGCCTGCCCGTTCGCCCCCCGGGCCACCGCCCCCCGCGATCCGGTCCTCCCCGAGCGGCCGCACCTGCTCGACCCACCGATCGACCTGTTGCGACAGCTCGACGAGGCCGGCTGGCGCCGCTTTGCTGCCGGCACGCCGCTGCGCCGCATCGACGCCGCCCGTCTGCAGCGCAACCTGGACGCCGTACTACGTCAGGCGCCGTAGCCGTCGCACCCGGGGCGTGGGCTTGCTTTTCCTCCCAGGGACGTGTATAAGCCTCCTGGCTGCTTTCGAAAGAGAGTGGGACCAGCGGTCCCACTTTTTTTTCAGACAGCGGAGGGTCATGGCGAGGCTCGGCGAAGAGGTGGAAGACAGGCTCAGGCGCCTGGCGACAAGCGAGGGGCTCGAGCTCTGTCACGTGGAGATCGTCGGTACGGTCCGGCGGCCGACGCTGCGGCTGGTCATCGACCGCGAGTCCGGCGGGGTGACGCTCGACGACTGCGAGCGGGTGTCGCGGCAAGCCTCGGCGCTGCTCGACGCGTACGACCCGTTCCCCGGCCCGTTCGTGCTCGAGGTGACCTCGCCGGGCCTCGACCGCAAGCTTTACTCGGAACACGACTGGGAACGCTTCGCCGGCCAGCCGGTGCGCATCAAGATGAAGCCTGGGTGGCAAGGCCAGAAGGTCATCGACGGCACGCTCGTGGAGCGCCGCGGCGAAAACGCCGTGATCGAGGCTCTCGACGGCAGCACCCGGCTCCTCCCGGTGAACGAGATGCAGGAGGCACGGCTGGCGCCTTTCGGGCCCGCGGCCCGGGCGCACGCCCGGCAAGGAAGGAAAGAGCAGCGATGAAGATGGACCTCGGCAACCTGATCCGTCAGGTGTCTCAGGAACGCGAGATCGATCCCGCCCGCCTCGTGGCGGCTCTCGAGGACGCCATTTCGCAGGCGGCCCGCAAGCACTACCGCGAGCGCGGCGTCCTCACCCGCATCGACCTCGACAGGGGCGAGCTGACCTGCCTGAGGGTGCGGCGCGTCGTGGCGTCACCCGAGGAGGTGACCGACGACACGGCCGAAATGACGCTCGAGGCGGCCCGGCAGCTCAAGGCGGATGCAGAGGTGGGCGAGGAACTCGTGCTCGGCGAACTGGACATGACGCCGATGGGGCGCATCGCCGCCCAGGCGGCCCGGCAGATCCTCTTCCAGCGGGTGCGCGAGGCCGAGCGCGACAACATTTACGCCGATTACATCGGCAAGGTCGGCGAGCTCGTCAACGGCATCGTCAAGCGGTTCGAGCGCGGCGACATCATTGTCGAGCTGGGCCGCACCGAGGGCGTGGTGCCGCGGCAGCATCAGGTGCGCCACGAGCGCTACTCGCCGGGCGATCGTATCCGCGCCGTGATCGTCGAGGTCACCAAGGACGCCAACAAGCCGCAGGTCGTGCTCTCCCGCACCGACCCACAGCTCCTCATCAAGCTCCTCGAGATGGAGGTACCGGAAATCTACGACGGCACCGTGGTGGTCAAGGGTTGCGTCCGCGAGCCCGGCGAGCGCGCCAAGGTCACGGTCGCGTCGCGCGACCGCGACGTCGACCCCGTTGGCGCCTGCGTCGGCATGAAGGGCTCTCGCGTGCAGGCGATCATGCGCGAGCTCAAGGGCGAAAAGGTGGACATCATCCCCTACTCCCCCGACCTCGTGACCTGCGCCCAGAGCGCTCTCGCTCCCGCCAAGATCAACCGCGTGGCGCTGCGCGAGCAGACGACACGGACTCCGATCACCGACACCCAAGGCAACCCGGCGACCGACGAGAACGGCCAGATCCTCTACCACGAGCGCGCCGAGACGGTGCTGGACGTCATCGTGTCGGAGGAGCAGCTCTCGCTGGCGATCGGCAAACGCGGCCAGAACGTCCGCCTCGCCAGCCGCCTGCTCGGCTGCCGGATCGAGATCAAGAGCGAGGAGACGGTCAAGGACGAGGTCGCGGCCGCGCTGGCCGCCATGCTGAGGCAGGTGGAAGGGCTCGAGGAGGAGGCGCCGGAACCCGAGGTCGCAGGCTCCGCCATCGACTACGACACCCACCTCCCGCTCGAGGACCTGCCGGGGATCTCGGACCGCATGCGCGAGCGGCTCATCGAGCACGGCTTCTCGCACGCCGGGGCGCTGGCCGCCGCCGACCCCGCCACGCTCATGGAGATCCCGGGGATCGGGCCGCACTCGGCGGCCCACCTCATCCAGACGGCGCAAGCGGCGCTGGCTGCCCAGGCGGCGGCCGGCAACGAGGAGTGACACATGGCGCAGGTCTTTCGAGTAGGCGACCTGGCCCGTCAAATGGGCGTCACGGTCGAGGAGCTCATCTTCAAGTTGCGCTCCATCGGTGTGGACGTGCAGAACGCCGACAGCGGCCTCGACCTCGCGACGGTGCGCGCCATCATTACCGGCGAGACGCTCCAGAAGCGGCGCGGCGACGTGATCGTGCGGGCGCAAGCGCCCGCCGCCGAGGAGGCGCGCCGCCCGGCACCCGCCCCGGTCGACCGCCTGAAGAAGAAGCGACCCAGCCGCCGGATCGGGCTCGACGAGGAGCTCCCGGACACCGTACCGAACCTGGCGGCGCTGTCGGTTCCGGCCTCGCCGAGGCCGCCGGCGCGCGCTCCCGAGCAGGGGCCCGAGCCGGCCGTCGAAGCGGCGGCGGGCCCGATCGTCGAGCCGGCCGAGCCGCCCGCCGAGGCCGCCCAGGCCGCGCCGCCGACGGCGGCCGAGCCGGCACCCGAGCCGGCACCCGAGGCGGCACTCGAGCTGCCCGCCGAGCCGGTCCGCGACACGGACATGGCGCGCGCCGAGGCCGTCCAGGCACCGGCCGAGCCTCCCCGCGAACCGGCGGCGGCCGAGCCGGCACCGGTCCTCCGGCCCGAGGCCGAAGCACCGGCACCCGCCTCGCCTGCAGCCGCACCGGCCCCGGCCAGCGAACCGGCCGCCGAACCCGCCAGGCCGCACGCGAAACCACACGCCGCCAAGAAGCCCGCTGCGCGCACGCCGCTTGAGTCCCAGCTCCGCGAACTCTCCGACGAGGAGGTGCGGGCGCGCATCCTGGCCGCCAAGAAGGCCCCCGCGGCGGCCGCCAAGCCGGCCGACCGGCCGGCCACACCGGCGCGCGGCAAGGCCTCCAAGAAGGCCAAGGCCGCTGCCGATGCGGACGAGATTCGCGACCTGCTGGCCAAGTTCGAGGAGTCGAAAGTCCGGGCCAAGGCCGAGACGCCGGCCGCGGTGCCGACGCCGGTGGCCCAGCCGGGGCGAGGGCGCCCGGCCCACCGCGCGAAGCGCGACCGGGCCGAGATGGGTGGCGAGGCGCGAGCCGTCACCGTGGCGTTCAGGGACGGCGCCAGGCCTGAGGGCCCGATCTACCTTTCCGAGGCCGTGACGGTGCGCGAGCTCGCCGAGAAGCTCAACGTGCTGGTCAAGGACCTCATGACCTACCTCATTTCGAAGAAGGTCCTGGTCACCGCCAACCAGGCGCTGCCGCAAGAGCTCGCCGAGCAGATTTGCGAGGATCTTGGGGTCGAGGCCATGGTGGTGAGCTTCGAGGAGGAAATCGACCTGCAGCAAGAGGAAACCGCGGCGTCCACCGCGCGGCCGGAGCCGCGCCCACCGGTGGTGACCGTCATGGGCCACGTGGACCACGGCAAGACCTCGCTCCTCGATGCCATCCGCTCCACCCGGGTGGCGGCCGGGGAGGCCGGCGGCATCACCCAGCACATCGGTGCTTCCCGTGTCGTTCACAACAACAAGCCGATCGTTTTCATCGACACCCCGGGCCACGAGGCGTTCACGCAGATGCGCGCCCGCGGCGCCAAGGTCACGGACATCGTGGTGCTGGTGGTGGCGGCCGACGATGGCGTCATGCCACAGACCATCGAGGCGATCAACCACGCCAAGGCGGCCCGCGTGCCGATCATCGTCGCCATCAACAAGATCGACAAACCCAACGCGAACCCGGAGCGGGTCAAGCAGGAGCTGGCGGGGCGGGGCGTGCTGGTCGAGGGGTGGGGCGGTGAGGTGCCGGTGGCGATGGTCTCCGCCACCAGGAAGCAAGGCATCGAGGAGCTGCTCGAGGTCATCCTGCTCGTGGCCGAAATGAGCGATCTCAAGGCGGTGCGCGAGGGCATGGCCCGCGGCACCGTGCTCGAGGCCCGCAAGGAGCGCGGCCGGGGCGTTGTCGCCAGCGTGCTGGTCCAGCAGGGCACCCTCAAGCAAGGCGACTGCTTCTTCGCCGGCGCGACGTACGGCCGCGTGCGGGCGATGCTCGACACCAACCGCAAGCCGGTGCGCACCGCCAGGCCCTCCGACGCGGTCGAGATCATGGGGCTCGAGGACATGCCGGAGGCCGGCGACATCTTCCAGGTCGTCGAGAACGAGTCGCGCGCCCGCGAGGTGGCCAGCTACCGGCAGGCCAAGCAGCGGGAGGAGCAGATGACCGGCTCCCGCAAGGTCTCCCTCGAGGGCCTCATGGACAAGATCAAGGCCGACGAGGTCAAGGCTCTCAACCTGGTGCTCAAGGCCGATGTCCAGGGCTCGGTCGAGGTGCTGCGCGACACTCTCGCCAAGCTCTCGACCCCCGAGGTGGCGGTCAACGTGCTGCACGCCTCGGTGGGCGCCATCACCGCCAACGACATCCTGCTCGCCTCGGCGTCGCAGGCCATCGTCATCGGCTTCAACGTGCGGCCCGAGCGCTCCGCCAAGGAGCTGGCCGAGCGCGAGGGCGTCGACGTGCGCCTCTACTCGGTCATCTACACCCTCACGGAAGAGATCCAGAAGGCCATGGTCGGCATGCTGGCGCCGACGCTCAAGGAGGAGGAGCTCGGCCGCGCCGAGGTGCGTGAGGTGTTCCACATCAGCAAGGTCGGGACCATCGCCGGCTGCATGGTGCTCGAGGGCTCGATCGTGCGCAACGCCCGCGTGCGCCTGCTGCGCGACAACGTTGTGGTGTGGGAGGGCAACCTGGCGTCGCTGCGCCGCTTCAAGGACGACGTGAGCGAGGTCAAGGCGGGGTTCGACTGCGGCATCGGCCTCGAGCGCTACCAGGACGTCAAGCAGGGCGACATCATCGAGGCGTTCCGCACCGTCGAGGTCGCCCGCCTCGCCTAGGGGCAGTCGAGAGCTGAGAGTCGAGAGTTGAGAGTCGAAAACTGCGGGCTTGCAGCTCCACCCGGGACGATCGGCCAGGCCCGAGACGCGATGGGCGAGGGGCCTTTCGACTCCCGACCCTCGACCTTCGACCGGGCGGGAGGGAACCGGTGAGCGGCGAGGCGGCGCTCTTCGTGGCCGTGGGCGAGGTGGAGCTGCACTTCCCCGGCGCCCGCAGCCTCAAGGACAAGCGCCAGCACCTGCGCTCGCTCGTCGAGCGACTGCGCCACCGCCTGCAGGTGCTGGTCGTGGAGTCGGACCACCAGGACCTCCACCAGCGCGCCGGCATCGCGATCGCCGCGCTCGCCACCGAGGCGGAGGCGGCCCGGGGAGTGGTGCAGCGGGCGCTCGACGTCGTGAACGAGAGCGGCCTGGGAGTGGTGCTACACGAGGACGTCGAGGTCCTGCAGGTGCGCTAGGAGGAACGGTGCGCGAGAAAAAACTGCGGCCACAGCGGCTTGCCGAAGCCATCCGCGAGACCCTCTCCGAGCTGCTGCTCACGGAGAGCAAGGATCCGCGCCTGCACAGCGTGGTCATCTCGGCAGTGGAGCTTTCGGGCGACCTCAAGCAGGCAAAGGCCTACTTTTCCGTGTACGGCGACGAGGAGCGAGAGCGCCAGGCGCTCGACGGCCTGCACCAGGCCAGGGCGTTCCTGCGCCGGCAGATGGGGCGGCGCATGCGGCTCCACAACCCCCCCGACCTCGAGTTCCGGCGCGACAAGGGGTACGAGCGTGCCGACCGGGTGGCGCGCATCCTGGACGGCCTCGACCTGGGGCCGGCCGACCCCACGCCTCCGGCGGACGGGGCCGGCCGGAGCGGCAAGGACCCGGGGCCGGACGAGGATGAGGCCGGTGAGTGATCTCACTCGCGCCGCGGCTTCCGCGGCGGCGCGCCTCGGACAGGCTACCCGGGTGCTCGTGGTGTCGCACACCGCACCGGATGGCGACGCCCTCGGCTCCGCCCTCGGCGCTGCCGAGATCATCCGCGCGCTCGGCGCCTCTGCGGTCGTGCTGTCGCGCGATCCGTTCCCCTCCTCGCTCGGCTTCCTGCCCGGCATCGATCGCGTGCTGGTCCAGGCGGCGATGCCGAAGGACTGGCCCGATGCCTACGATCTCGTGCTGGTGCTCGAGTGCCCCGACCTCGAGCGCACCGGCTTCGAGGCGGAGCTGCGCCGCCGGCCGATCGTCTCGATCGATCACCACCTCCCCGACGAGTCCTACGGCCAGCTCGACTACCTCGACCCCGAGGCGCCGGCGGTCGGCGAAATGCTCCTGCACGTGGCCGATGCGGCCGGCGTCCAGCTTACCCCCAGCATGGCGACCTGCCTGTACACGGCGCTCGTCACCGACACCGGGGACTTCCGCTACTCGAATGCCACGCCGCGCGCCTTCGAGGCGGCCGCCCGCCTCGTGGCGGCCGGCGCCAACCCCTCCGCGATCGCCGAGGGGCTGTGGGGGCACACCCCGGCCCGGGTGGTGCGCCTCACCGCAGCCATCCTCTCCACCCTCGAGCTGGAGGCCGGCGGGCGGGTGGCCACCGTTTGGTGCGATGCCGCCATGCTCCAGCGCACCGGGGCGACAGCGGCCGACACCGAGAACATCATCAACATCCCTCGCGGCATCGACGGCGTCGAGGTGGCCGTGCTGCTGAAGGCCTTCAACCCCGGATCCGTGCGAGTCAGCCTGCGCTCCCGCGACCGCGTGGATGTCCAGGCGGTGGCGTCGCGTTTCGGCGGCGGAGGGCACCGCGCCGCCGCCGGCTGCACCGTGCCCGGCACCCTGGCCGAGGCCCGCGAGGCTGTCCTGGCAGCGCTGCTGCCGAGGCTGGAGAGCTCATGACACCGTCCCGACACGGCTTTCTGCTGGTCGACAAGCCAGCCGGCCCGACCTCCCACGACGTCGTGCAGGCCGCACGCCGCGCCCTGCGCGAGCGCCGCATCGGCCATACCGGCACTCTCGACCCGGCGGCCACCGGCCTGCTGCTGCTGTGCATCGGCAAGGCCACTCGCCTGCAGAGCTTCATGCTGACGTGGGAAAAGACCTACGAGGGCGAGATCGCTCTCGGGATCGCCACCACCACCTACGACACCGAAGGCGAGCCGCTGGGGCCCCGCCGCCCCGTGCCCGCCCTCGACGAGGCGCAGCTCGCCGGGATCGCGGCCCGGTTTTCCGGGACGATCGAGCAGCTCCCGCCGCCGTACTCGGCCAAGAAGCTGGCCGGCCGCAAGCTCTACGAGCTGGCCCGGGCGGGCGAGCAGGTGCCGCTGGAGCCGAAGACCGTGACCGTGCACGAACTCCGCCTCGAGCTTTCCGCCCCCGACCGGCTGCGCTTTTCCGTCACCTGCTCGTCGGGCACCTACGTCCGGTCGCTTGCGCACGACATGGGCGAGGTGCTGGGGTGCGGCGGCCACCTCGCCTCGCTGCGCCGGGTCCGGATCGGCCCCTGGCTGGCCGCCGACGCGGTGAGCGGCGAGGCGCTGGCCAACCGCCCGCACGAGATCCCGGAGCAGGCCTGGGTGTCGCTGCGCGACGCCCGGCTGCCGTTCGGCGAGGTGACGCTCAACCCGACCGCGCTGGCCCACTTCGGCCACGGGCAGGAAGTCGTGGTGCGGGAGGTCGAGGGGAGCTTCCCCGTCGGCGGCCAGGTCGCGGTGCGCGACCGCGCCGGCGAGCTGGTGGGCATCGGTGTGGCGGTGGCGTTCATGCCGCGGGCCCGCACCCTCACGGTCGCGCCCCGCATGGTGCTCGGCGCGCTTGAGACGGCGTGAAGGGGGTGCTATGATGGCACCGCCTCCTTCGCCCCGGAGGACTGGTCTGGAGCAACGAATGACTGAGCGTGAGTACGTGGCAAGCAAGGAGCAGATCATCACCGACTTTCGGCGGCACGGTCACGACACCGGCTCGCCCGAGGTTCAGGTGGCGCTGCTCACGAAGCGAATCGAGTACCTGACGGAGCACTTCAAGCTGCACGTCAAGGACCACCACTCCCGGCGCGGCCTGCTGATGCTGGTCGGCCAGCGTCGGCGCCTGCTGGAGTACCTGCGGCAGAAGGACCTGGCGCGCTACCGCTCGCTCATCGAGCGGCTCGGCCTGCGCCGGTAATCGTCTGCCAGGACTCGGAAAGAGACAATGGAAGTCACTGAGAGAGTAAACATACAAGGCAGAAGCCTGGAGTTCGCAACCGGGAAGCTCGCCAAGCAGGCCGACGGGGCCTGCTTGGTGCGTTTCGGGGAGACCCTCGTCCTCGTCACCGCGTGCTACCGCAAGGAAGCGCGCGAGGGCGTCGACTTCCTCCCCCTCACGGTCGACTACCGGGAAAACACGTACGCCGGAGGCCGCATCCCCGGCGGCTGGTTCAAGCGCGAGGGGCGGCCCACCGAAAAGGAGATCCTCACCAGCCGGCTCATCGACCGCCCCCTGCGGCCGCTCTTCCCGGACGGCTTCACGCAGGAGACCCAGATCGTCGGCACCGTGCTGTCCGCCGACGGCGCCAACGACCCCGACGTGCTGGCCATCAACGGCGCTTCCCTGGCGCTGGTACTCTCCGACGCGCCGTTCGACAACCCGGTCGGGGCGGTGCGCATCGGGCTGTGCGGCAAGGAACTGGTCGTCAACCCCACCCACCAGCAGCGAGCCGAGGCCCGCCTCGACATCGTCGTGGCCGGGACCGCCGACGCCGTGGTCATGGTGGAAGCCGGCGCCACCGGCGTCAGCGAGGCCCAGGTGCTGGACGCCATCGACCTCGCCCATCGCGAGATCAAGACGCTCATCGCCGCCCAGCGGGCGCTGCAGGCGCGGGCCGGCAAGCCCAAGCCCGCGTTCACCGCTCCCCCGGTTCCCTGGCCGGCCGAGTTCGAGGCCGACCTCCGCAGCCGCTACACCGCGCCGCTCGACGCGGCGCTGCACACGCGCGGCAAGCTCAACCAGTACGCCGCCATCGACCGGGTCATCGAGGACGCGGTGGCGGCGCTGCCGGAGGACGAGCGCGCGGCGAGGAGCGGCTGGGTCAAGACGATCCTCCATGACATGGTGAGGGTGCAGTTCCGGCAGTCGGTGCTGGAGCGGCGCGAGCGGCTGGATGGGCGGGCGTTCGACGAGATCCGTCCCGTCACCTGCGAGGTGGGGCTGCTTCCCCGCACCCACGGCTCGGCGCTGTTCACCCGAGGCGAGACCCAGGCGCTCGTGACCTGCACCCTCGGCACCTCCGAGGACGTGCAGATCATCGAGGCGCTGGAGGGCGAGACCCAGCACCGCTTCCTGCTCCACTACAACTTCCCGCCGTTCTCGGTGGGAGAGGTCAAGTTCCTGCGCGGCCCCGGGCGCCGCGAGATCGGCCACGGCAACCTGGCGCGGCGCGCCCTGCTGCCGGTGATTCCCGACAAGAGCGTGTTCCCCTACACGTTGCGCGTGGTGTCCGACATCCTCGAGTCGAACGGTTCGTCGTCGATGGCCACGGTGTGCGGCGGCACCCTGTCGCTCATGGACGCCGGCGTGCCGATCGCCGCCCCGGTGGCTGGCGTGGCGATGGGGCTCGTGTCGGACGGTCAGCGGTTCGCGGTCCTCACCGACATTGCCGGCCAGGAGGACCACGAGGGCGACATGGACTTCAAGGTCGCCGGCACCCGAGACGGCATCACCGCCTTGCAGATGGACATCAAGATTGCCGGGCTGTCGCGGCAAATCATGGAGCAGGCGCTCGAGCAGGCCCGCCAGGGCCGGTTGCGCCTGCTCGACATCATGGAGGGGACGATCGCCGCGCCACGCGCCGAGATTTCCACCTACGCGCCGCGCATCATCACCATCAGCATCGACCCCGACAAGATCCGCGACGTCATCGGACCGGGTGGCAAGACGATCCGGGCGATTTGCGAGCAGACCGGGGCCCGCATCAACATCGAGGATGACGGCCGGGTCGAGATCGCCACCTCGGACGAGGCGGCGGCCGCCAACGCGGTGCGGATCATCGAGGGGCTCACCCGCGAGCCGCAAATCGGCGAGGTGTTCGAAGGCACCGTCAAGCGCGTCGAGGCGTACGGCGCGTTCGTCGAGATCCTCCCCAACAAGGACGGCCTCCTGCACGTCTCCGAGATTGCCCATGAGCGCACCCGCGAGGTCTCCGACGTGCTCAAGCTCGGGGACAAGATCCAGGTCAAGATCATCGGCATCGATCAAAACGACCGGATCAAGCTCTCCCGCCGGGCTCTCCTGCCGGTTCCCGAAGGACACACCGAGGACGAGGGCGAGCGCGAGCACCGGCCCCGCCGCCGGGACGAGGGCCGGGGCGGCCACGGGCGCGGCGATCGCGGCTCTGGCGACCGGCGTCACGGCGACCGGCGCGAGCGGCCGCGGTAGCCAAGATGTCTCGTCTGTTCAGCGGGCCGCCTGCGGGCGGCCCGCCTCGCTTTCGACCAGGGGCGGTCCGGCGCCGCTAGTCGTCTTCCCACCCCCAGCGCAGCACCGCAATCGGTGCCGAGTAGGCATCGGTCCACAGCCGCGCCACCCGCCCCGGTGCCGGGCCAGTCGGGCCGAACCCGGCCAGCTCCGGCTCGGCGAGCAGCTCCGGCTGCCGGCTCAGCAGCATCCACAGCGAGTGCCACGACCTGCCGTCGGCGCTCGGGTAGCCTTCGAGCAGCATCCCCGACAGCCCGTGCGCCTCCGCCAGCCGCCAGGCGACCGGCGCCAGCGCCAGGTTGCGCGACGAGAGGTTGAGAGCGAGCACGCCGTCCGGCCCCAGATGCGCGAGGTAGAGCGCCACCGCCTCGCGAGTCAGGAGGTGGACGGGCACCGCGCCCGACGAGAACGCGTCCATAACCAGCAGGTCGAAACTCTGGCCGCCTTCCCTCTCGAGCTCGCCGGCGAGGGCCAGCCGACCGTCGCCGACCACGACCTCCACGTCGGCCGGAGAGTCCTGCAGGAAGGAAAAAAAGCCCCCTTCCCCCTCGGCCAGGGCTGCGACGGTCGGGCTCAGCTCGTAAAACCGCCAGCTGTCGCCAGCCCGGCCGTACGCCGCGAGGGTGCCGACCCCCAGCCCGATCACGCCCGCGCGCAGGCCGCGATCGGGGTGCCGGCGGCGCAGCAGCTCGACGGCCCGGCCGACCCCGCTCCCCCGCCCGAAGTAGGCGGTCGGCAGGCGGCCGAGCCCCGATTCCGCGAGCTGGAAGCCGTGCACGATCCGCCCGTGCCAGAGCGCGAGCGCGGCAGCACGCTGGCTACCCGTTCCCACAGTTGTGGGCTCCACCCGGACCACGCCGTAGTAGTCGCGGTGCACGAAGAGCGCCCGGGCGTTCACCGCTCCCGCATGCGCCCGCAACGCCACCCCGAGCACCCCCACGGCGGTTCCGAGGCAGAGGACACCGGCCATCGGCAGCCCTGCCCGGCGCCTCCACGCTGCCCGCCGCGCGAGTGCCAGCAGCGCGGCGCCGGCCGCCAGCGCGAGCACGAGGTTCGCCGGCTCGGCCAGCGCCTGCGGCAACCGGCGCAGCGCGTCCGGCCGGCCGCCGGCCAGCAGCCACCCGCAGCCGCCTCCGACCGCGAGCAGCGACGCGACCGGGGGCGCGATCCGCCCTTCCCACAGCCAGCTCCCCCGGTTGCGGATGAGCGTCACGAGCGCCAGGACGCCCGCAGCCAGCATCCCCAGGTGCAGCTCGAACATCCCGTCGAGCCACGCCGGCGCGGCCACGGCCACCAGCACGCCACCGGCCGCGCCGCCCACGGCAATGGCCAGGTAGTAGGCGGTCAGCCGCGAGGTCGGGGGCCGCAGCGCCGCCAGCTCACCGTGCAGGGTCGTGCACGCCGCCAACAGGTAGGCGAGCCAGATCCCGATTTGCCACCCTGCCGGCACGTCCACGCTCCAGTACAGCGCCAGGCAGGCGGCGACGGTGCAGATCGCCAGCGCCCCACCCCAGAAGCCACGGTGGTACCGGCGGGGGCGTTCGAAGACGATGATCATCGACAGCAGGTAGGCGCCGAGCGGCAACGCCCACAGCAGCGGGACCACCGCCACCTCCTGGCACACCTGGTTGGTGACCGCCATCAGCAGCGCCGAGCCGGTGGCCGCCAGCAGCAGCCAGAGCACGCGTGTGCCGGGCGGCACCGCCGCCGGCTCACCGGGGCCGTCGGAGGACGGCGCTGGCGCGGCCGGCCGCCGCCCGGCAGCCCAGGCGCACCAGCCCATCGCCGCCGCGTACACCACGAAGCCGCAGGTCCAGGCGACCGCCTGCGCCGGCACCTCGAACCCTGGCTCCACGAGCAGCGGGTAGGTGGCGAGACCCAGCAGCGAGCCGGCGTTGGAAAGGGCGTACAACCGCCAGGGCGGGCGACCCGGCCGCAGCCGCACGCTCCACGCCCCCACCAGCGAGGTCGTGGCCGCGAGCGTCACGAAAGGCACGCCGGCCGCGGCCAGCAACAGGACGAGCTGGCGGGCCAGCGGCGGCCACGTGTTGCCGCCCACCCACGCCGGAGGGGGCAACAGCGGCACCCCCCAGCGCAGCGCCTGCACCGCCAGGCTGGCGAGGCTTGCGACCAGGAACAGGGCGAACAGCCACCGCTGCGCTCCCCCGGCGCTGCGGCGGATCAGCATGTGCGCCAGCGCGTAGCCCGCCAGCAGCAGCACCTGGTAAAGGAGCAGGCACCCCGTCCACAGCGCCGGCGCCCCTCCGAAGTATGGCAGCAGGTGCTTGCCGAGGATCAGCTCCACCGCGAACAGCAGGAAGGCACCCACGAACGCCGCGACAGGCAGGAACACCCCGGCCCACCGCTCCAGCCAGCGCGCCGGGCCGCCGGGCGAGACCGGCACCGAATCGGAGGTGGAGGACCGCGTCATCTCGGGGTGCTCGCCCATGCAGCGCCCGGCATACCACACTCGGCGCCGCGCGCAAAGCCTCTCAGCGCTGGCAAGCCGGGCAGAAGTACGCCGACCGTCCCGCCAGCACGAGCCGCCGGATCGGCGCCGCGCAGCGCGCGCACGGCAGTCCTTCCCGCCCGTACACCTCGAGCTGCACGGCGAAATACCCGGCCCGCCCGTCGCTCGCCACGAACCCTCCGTCCGAAAGCGTCGTGCCGCCGGCTGCAATGGCCTCCAGCAGCACGGCCCGGATCGCGTCGGCGAGGCGCGCCAGGCGCGCTGGCGAGATTCTCGAGATCGGCCGGGTGGGCCGGATGCCGGCCCGGTACAGCGCCTCGCAGGCGTAGATGTTGCCGACTCCGGCCAGGACACGCTGGTCGAGCAGCACGTTGCGCACCGGCGCCCGCTGCCGCGCCGCCGCCGCACCGAGGGCGGCGAGCACGTCGCCCTCCAGCGGGTCGGGGCCGAGTTCGGGCAGCGGCGAAAGGCGGCCGAGGTCGCCGCCTGGCATCGCCACTGCGAAGCCGAAGCGCCGGGGGTCCACGAAGCGCAGGTCCCGGCCGCCCGCGAACCGCAGCACCAGGTGGGTATGAGGCAGCCAGAGGTCCTCGCGGCGCGCGACCAACAGCCGCCCGGTCATGCCGAGGTGCACCACGGCCCCGACCTCACCGAACCGGACCAGCAGGTACTTGCCCTGCCGCTCCACCGACTCCAGGCGGCGGCCGATGACCCGCTGCCACTCGCCGGCGTCGAGCGGCAGCCGCAGCCGTGCCGGCGTCACCTCGACGCCCTCCACCCGACAGCCCAGCAACGCGGCGGAGACCGAACGCCGGACGGTCTCGACCTCTGGCAGCTCAGGCATGAAAGAAGGCCCTCCCCCACCCTCCCACCCGGTCGAGAGCTGAGAGTCGAGAGCTCTCCCCCGCTCCCCCCACACAACACGGCCACCGACCCCCCACCTCCGCCCCTTCCCCCAGCAAACCCTGGACCTGGGTGTCGTCGTGGACGTCGTCGTGGACCTGGTCGTGGTGGTGGTCGTGGACGCGGACGCCAGAGGGCCGATGCGTCGGATCACCTAAACACCGCTCGGAGGAGGAGCGTATACAGGGGTGAACGTGATCCTCCTCTCCTCCTAGCAGCCCGGCGCCGCGACCACGCGGCGCCGAGGCGTTTGCGCCCCGCCTCCGGACGGCGGACGCTCTTTCGCGAGCGGGCGAGACGGGATCACATGTACAGGCCACCGGAGACGTTGATGACCTCCCCGGTGATGTACGAGCCGGCGGGCCCGGCCAGGAACAGCACCGCGTTGGCGATGTCCTCTGGGGTCCCCAGGCGCTGGATCGCGAGGTTCGCCAGCAGGGCCTTGCGCTGCTCGTCGGTGAGCCGGTCGGTCATCGGCGTCTGGATGAACCCCGGCGCGATCGCGTTGACCGTGATCCCGCGCCCGCCGAGTTCCTTGGCCAGCGCCTTGGTGAAGCCGATGAGCCCGGCCTTGGAGGCGGCATAGTTGGCCTGCCCCGGGTTGCCCATCAGCCCGACCACCGAGGAAATCGAAATGATGCGCCCTTCCCGCTGCTTCATCATGACCTTGGCGACCGGCTGGGTGACGTTGAACGCCCCGTCGAGGTTGACCGCCAGCACCCGCCGCCAGGACTCCGGCTTCATGCGGATGAGGAGCTGGTCGTCGGTGATCCCGGCGTTGTTGACCAGCACGTGGATGCCGCCCAGCTCGGCGACGACCTGCTCGACGACGCGGGCCGCCGCCGCGCCGTCGGTGACGTCAAGCGGGTACACCCGCGCCGTGCCGCCGGCGGCCACGATCTCGTCCACCACCCGCTGCGTGGGGTCGGTCGGCAGCGAGCTGCACGCCACCGTCGCGCCCTCGCGGGCGAGCGCCCGCGCGCACGCGGCGCCGATGCCCGTCGCCGCTCCCGTCACCAGCGCCACCTTGCCCTCGAGACTGCCCATCGGACCCTCCTTTCGGCAGGCCGTCAGCGCTCGAAAAACGCCGCGACCTGCTCGGCCGTGCCGACCTGCACGGTCCTCGCCTCGCGCGCGATGCGCCTGACGAGCCCGGACAACACGCTGCCGGGCCCGACCTCCACGAACGTGTCGAACCCGTCGGCCACCATGCGCTGCACGAGCTCGACCCAGCGCACCGGCGCGTCCACCTGGCGCATGAGCCCCTCCCGCACCACCTCCGGACCCTGCACAGGCGCGGCGTCCACGTTGTTGTACAGCGGCACGCCGAGTTCCGCGAACGAAAGCGCGCCCAGCACCGGCTCGAGGCCGAGCCGGGCGGGGACCATGAGCGGGGAGTGGAACGGCGCCGAAACCGGCAGCGGCATCACGCGCTTGGCGCCGCGGGCCTGCAGCAGCTCACCGGCGCGGGCGACGGCCGCCGCATGCCCGGCGATCACCGTCTGCTCCGGGGCGTTGAAGTTGGCGGCCACCACCACCTCGTTCGCCGACGCGGCCTCGCGGCACGCCTCCTCGACCACGTCGCGCCCCGGGCCGAGGACGGCCGCCATCGCGCCGACCCCCACCGGCACCGCCTCCTGCATGAGCTGCCCGCGCCGCCGCACCGTCCGCACGAGGTCCTCGACGCCGAGCCCGCCGGCCGCGCCGACGGCCGAGTACTCGCCCAGCGAATGCCCGGCCACCCCGTCGAACCCCGCGCCGCGGGCGCGCAGCACCGCGAAGGCGGCCAGCGAGACCGTCAGGATCGCCGGCTGCGTGTTGGCGGTGAGCTTGAGCTGCTCCTCCGGCCCCTCGAAACACAGCCGCGACAGCGGCTCGCCAAGCGCCGCGTCGGCGCGCTCGAACACCTCGCGCGCTTCGGGGTGGCGCTCGGCGAGGTCCCTGCCCATGCCGGCGAACTGGCTGCCCTGCCCCGGGAAGATGAACGCGGTCTTGCCCATGCCGACCTCCTAGCTGCCGGCGCGCGAGGAGCGCTTGATCAGCGCCTGGGCGATCTCGTTGCGCTGGATCTGGTTGGTGCCCTCGTAAATCTGGAGAATCTTGGCGTCGCGCAGCATCTTCTCGACCGGATACTCCTTCATGTACCCGTAGCCGCCGAACACCTGCACGGCGTCGACCGCGACCGACATCGCCACGTCCGAGCCCAACACCTTGATCATCGACGACTCCATCGCGAACTCCGAAGCACCGGAGTCGATGTGGCGCGCCACCGCGTACAGCAGCGCACGCGCCGACTCCACCCGCACCGCCATGTCGGCCAGCAGGTGCCCGACCGCCTGGAACGACGCGATCGGCTTGCCGAACTGCTTGCGCTCTTTGGCGTACGTGATCGCCGCCTCGAGCGCCCCGGC
Source organism: Thermoanaerobaculaceae bacterium (assembly GCA_035384965.1). Taxonomy (GTDB): domain Bacteria; phylum Acidobacteriota; class Thermoanaerobaculia; order Thermoanaerobaculales; family Thermoanaerobaculaceae; genus JAAYVZ01. Next base: position 3,703 of record DAOOJE010000046.1, on the reverse strand, counting down.
GGCCAGCCCGACGCCTTGGGCGCCGACCGCCACGCGGGCCCGCTCGAGCGTCCGCATGGTGACGACGAACCCGGTGCCCTCACGCCCGATGCGGTTGGCCTCCGGGATGCGCACGTTGTCGAAGATGACCTCGCGCGTCGAGGAGGCGCGGATCCCCATCTTGTCCTCGCGCTTGCCGAACGAAAGCCCCGGCCGGTCCGCCTCGACCAGGAACGCCGAGGCGCCGCGCGGACCCCGCGAAGGGTCGGTCATCGCGATGACGGTGTAGAAATCGGCCTCGCCGCCGTTGGAAATCCACTGCTTGGTGCCGTTGAGCACGTACTCGTTGCCGTCCTTCACGGCCCGGGTGCGCATCCCGAAGGCGTCGGAGCCGGCCTCGGCCTCGGTCAGGCAGAAGGCGGCGATCCACTCGCCGGTGGCGACCTTCGGCAGCACCTGCTGCTTCATCGCCTCGTCGCCGGAGATCAGCACCGGCAGCGTGCCGAGCGCGATCGCCCCGTACGACGTCGACACTCCCAGGCACGCCCGGGACAGCTCCTCGGTCACCAGGCACAGGTCCATCATCGATCCGCCCAGGCCGCCGTACTCCTCCGGGATGAACACCCCCATGAGCCCCGCATCGCCCATCGTCTTGAGGATGTCGCGGGGAAAGATGTCGTCGCGGTCGAGCTTCCCGCGCACCGGCACGATCTCGCCCTCGGCGATCTGCCTGGTCAGGGCCACGATTTCCTTTTGCGTGTCCGTCAAGAGGTAGTCCATTGCCTTCTCCTCGAGCGTCATCGGCCGCGAGGGCCGCAAGTCGCTACCAGCGGACGACGCTGGCGGCCCAGGTGAGCCCGCCGCCGAACGCCGCCATCAGCACCAGATCGCCCCGCTGCAGGCCGCCGCTCTCGATCACCTCGCCAATGGCCAGCGGGATCGACGCCGACGAGGTGTTGCCCACCTTCTCCAGGTTGACGTAGATCCGCTCGCCGGGGATGCCGAGCCGGTCGCCCACGGCGGAGATGATCCGCAGGTTGGCCTGGTGGGGCACGAACCAGCGAACCTGCTCGGTGGTCACCCCGGCCTTTCCGAGTGCTTCCTGGCAAACATCGAGAAAGGCCCGCACTGCGAGCTTGAACACCTCGTTGCCGCGCATCTTGATGAACGGCAAGCGGGCGTCGATGTGCTCCTTGACGTGCGGCGGATACTTGCTGCCTCCGCCTGGCATCTGGATGATGTCCGCATAGTTCCCGTCGGTGTGCCAGGCGCACGACAGGACGCCGTCGCCGGGCTCGCAGGCCCGCAGCACGGCCGCGCCGGCCCCGTCCCCGAAGAGAATGCACGTCGAGCGGTCGGTGAAGTCGCAGTACTTGGACAGCGCCTCGGCGCCGATGATCATTGCGGTCTTCACCTCGCCAGTGGCGATGAACTGCCGCGCCACCTGCAGCGCGTACAGGAAGCCCGAGCAGGCGCCGGCAATGTCGAAACACACCGCGTTTCTGACGCCGAGCACGGGCTGGATGATGGCGGCCGTGGCGGGGATCGGCTGCTCGGGGGTCGCGGTGGCGAGCACCAGCAGCTCGATCTCCTCGGGCTCGACTTCCGCCGCGGCCATGGCCTTCTTGCCGGCTTCGACGGCGATCTCGGCGATCCCCTCGTCCGGCCGGACGTAGTGCCGCACCTTCATCCCGGTCCGCTGGACGATCCACTCGTCGGTTGTGTCGACGATCTGCTCGAAGTCCTTGTTGGTCATGATGCGGGGGGGGAGCGCCGTTCCCAACCCGATGATGCGTGCCGATGGAAGACTGGATCGGTCCACTTCAGTCACCTCCAGACCGCCGAGCCGCGCGAAGCTCCGCCACCTTGGCCTCGATGTCCCGGACCACGGTGTGACTGCCGTAGGCATGGGCAACGCGGAGCGCGTTGCGGATGGCCTTGGGGTTGGAGCGCCCGTGCCCCACGAGGCACGCGCCGCGCACCCCGAGCAGCGGCGCCCCGCCGACCTCGGCGTAGTCCACACGCCGCTTGAAGCCTGTGAAGGCGCCCTTGGCGAGCAGGAAGCCGGCAGCCGAAAACGCCGACTTCCTGGCCTCCCGCTTGAGCAGGCCGAAGACCATCTCGCCGAGCCCTTCCGAGACCTTGAGCACGACGTTGCCGACGAACCCGTCGCACACCACGACATCCACGGTGCCGGCGTAGACGTCGCGCCCCTCGACGTTGCCGATGAAGTTGATGCCGGTCCCGGCGAGCAGCCCGTACGCCTCCCTGGTGAGGTCGTTGCCCTTGCCTTCTTCCTCGCCGATCGACAGCAGCCCCACTCGCGGCCGGGCCACACCCATGACGTCGTGCGAGTAAAAGTGGCCCATGATGCCGAACTGCACCAGGTGCTGCGGCTTGCAGTCCACGTTCGCGCCCGCGTCGACGATCAGCGTCTGCTGGTCGATGCCCGGCAGCAGCGCCGCCAGGGCCGGGCGCTCGATCCCTTCGATGGCGCCCAGCGTGAGCTTGGCGGTGACCATGGCAGCGCCGGTGTTGCCGGCGGAGACGAACGCCACCGCCTGGCCGTCCCGGACCAGCTTCGCCGCCACGGCCAGCGACGACTGGCGCTTGGCGCGCACCGGCGCGGTGGGCGCGTCGTCCATGGCCACGACGTCCGGGGCGTCCACGATCTCGATGCCGCGCACCGGCCCGCCCCGCTGGGCGAGTTCCCGCCGGAGCACGCTCTCGCGTCCGACCAGGAGCACGCGCACACCGTGCAGCGCCACCGCCTCGACCGCGCCCTGGACCGTGGCCGCAGGCGCGTGGTCCCCGCCCATGGCGTCCAGCGCAACGGCTCCTTCGAGAAGTTCCGGCATGGCCTACTGGGTCAGGCGATTTCCTCGACGTTGAGTACTTGCCGGCCCTCGTACATCCCGCAGTGCGGGCACACCCGGTGCGGGAGCTTCGGCTGGTGGCAGCTCGGGCACTCGGACTGCGCCGGCGGCTGCAGGTGATCGTGAGCGCGACGGCGGTCGCGGCGGGCCTTGGAATGGCGATGTTTCGGGTTCGGCATTTGGATCCTCCTGACGAGTCACTGTGCGTCGCGCCACTGCGCCAGCGGCGCCCAGCGTTCGTCGGTCTGCGGGGGGCAGTCGCACGCCCCCTCGTTCAAGCTTTTTCCACAGCGCGAGCAAAGCCCCTTGCATCCCTCGCGGCACAGCGGCTTCATCGGCACCGCGAGCAGGACCTGCTCGCCGGCAATGGCCCCGAGATCGAGCGCAGGGGCCTCGAAAAAGACCACGTCCAGCTCGTCCCGACCCAGCCGGGTCTCCTCCTCGCGCGGCGCCGAGGCCACCGGCAGCAGCTCGATCTCGAGCCGCTCGGCGAGGCGCACCTGGAACTCCCCAAGACAGCGCACGCACCTCAGGGTCATCGTCCCCTCGAGCCGCCCTTCGAGCCGGTAGCCCCGACTCGTGCGCTCCACCGACCCCTCGACACGCAGCTCGCCGACCCGCACGACGTCCTCGCCGCAGGTCTCCAACACCGGCTGCACCCGCTCGGCGAACTCGATCGGCTGCATGTCGGCGCGCGTCAGGTCGATCACATGCACACGTCCCTCGCCCCGCCCGCGCGGGGAGCGGTGAGCATAGCAACCGACCCTCGAACCGTCAATCGAGTGCAGCCGGCGTCCCAGGTTCCCGTCAAAGTCGCGGGGGTCTGGGGAGTGGGAGGGTTCGGGCAT
>DAOOJE010000045.1:0-27088 GCA_035384965.1 Thermoanaerobaculaceae bacterium | reverse complement strand
TGGATAATCACCAGTCAGCGCTCACCAGCCATCTATGCGCAACAGGCTCCTAGTGGGTACCGTCTCTTTGGGGGTGAAATAAAGGAGAGGCCATCCTGAGGGTGCTCGAGACGGTTGCTGCGATGGAGCGCAGCCGAGAGGAGTCCCAGGGTGGCCAAGAAGAGAATGCCCAACGTCCTCGAGCGCCTCGACCGGGAGCTCGGCACCTGAACGCGCGTGGTCGGGACCTTCCCCTCACAAGGCTCGCTGCTGCGCTTCGTCACACCCCTCCTCATGGATATCGACGACGACCGGAGCATCGGCACGAACTTCTTGCCTGAACGCTCGATGGCGCCGCTGCGGGCCGAGCGGCCGTCGTTCTCCGCCCCGGCCACTCGACTTGTCGGACGGTAGGACGAAGCATGCACCCCAAGATCACCTCTCCCAACTCTTTCCACACTTGACGGGACGCTACTGCACGAGCCGAGGACGGGCGCGTTGTCGTCACCCATGTGGGTGGTGTCGGCGGCTCCGTGCCGTTGTATCCGCAGGGCCGGTGGCTGGCTGTGCGGGATTCGAGCGGGGAGCCACCTCCAGCGTCAAATCGCAGGGATTCTGACACGTCGGGTCGGCGAGCAGCAGGGCGAACGGTGGGCCAGACCCTGGGAAGGGGGGCGGGCGGGTGCTACCATCCCGGCAGGAGGCCGTATGCAGACAGGTTCCTCTCGATCGGTGTGCGGTGTGCTGGCGGCGCTGCTGGTCGCGGTCGGCAGCGTCGCGGCAACCCCGGAGGCAAGCCCGATCTTCACTCTCGTCGACCCGCGCGACGACGACCACGGCGACGGGACGATGGTCTACCCCTTGCGCGACGACCTCAACCCGGGCGACCTCGACCTCCTGAGTCTCACGGCGAGGCCCGAGAAGGGGGGCTATGTCTTCGAGGCGACGATGGCGCGGCGCATCCGCCCCCCGGCCCGGAGGACCATCGACTCGATCGGTACCTCGCTCGATACCGTGGCGCGTTTCGGTTTCTACACCTTGAACATCGACGTCTACATCGACACCGACCGCGTCGAGGGATCGGGGAGCACCCTGACCTTGCCCGGGCGGCGCGCCGCCGTCCATCCCAGGGATGCGTGGGAAAAGGTGGTCTGCCTCACGCCCCGCCCGTTCGAAGCCCGCGAGGTGCTCAAGAGCCTGCTCGAGCGGGAGGCCCGCGCCGAGGTGCGGCGGCGGCAGGGGCGTGTCGACGCTGCCGAGCGCCAGTCGATCGAGGCGGGCGTGGCGCGCGATGTCGCAGAGGGGGTCTTTTTCCCGACGCTCGTCTGGGTGGCTGGCCCCAGGATCCGGTTCTTCGTGCCAGAGTCGTTCCTCGGCGCGCCGCTGAGCCCGAAGTGGGGCTATGTCGTGGCGGTGTCGGGGGCGGATATCGAGCAGCGCTTCGACATGACGACGATGCTCGGCGTCGGCAAACCCGAGGAGCCGCGACTGGCCATCATCCCGCTCGGGCCCGGCAAGGGGCGGGACCATTTCGGGGGCGGGCAGGAGGACGACGAGCTACAGCCTCCGCTCGTGGACATCCTGGTGCCGCGCGGGTTCACGCAGGAGGGGATCCTGAAGGACTACGAGCTCGGCACGCTGCGCCCCGTCATGCTACGGGCCGTGGTCCCCGCCGAGCAGTGACCTCGCCGCCTTCCCCACCTGCCTCGACACCTGCCGCGTCCGGGGGGTGGCGCGCTCCGGGCCCGCCTCTCACCAGCCATCGGCCTTTCACGGCTCACCGCAGCCGCCAGATCCCGGTGGCGCGCGGCGGCATCGCGCCGAGCCGCCATGCGCCGCTGGTCCCGGTGGGCACGGGGACGCCCGGGTCGACGAGCAGCGGGTCGAACCCCGACGCATCGAACGCCAGCAACGGCGACGAGGTGATGTAGCTGTCGGCCAGGTTGTGGGCCACGAGCACGCGCTCCCCCGGCGCCACGCGCAGGAACACGAGCAGGGGGGCGTACCCCGAGGTCGCGGTGAGCATGTGTATGTTGCCCTTCTGCAGCGCCTCCGAGGCGTTCCGGGTGTGGATGAGGGCGCGGTAGCGGGACAGCAAGGAGGACGGGTTGCCGGTATGGACGGCGACGTTGGCGGTGTCGCGACCGGGCGCGAACGGGTGCCAGGGCGTGCCGGTGGTGAAGCCGCCCCCGGCGGAGCCATCCCACGGCATCGGCGTACGCTTGAGCTCGTCGGCGCTGCCCGTGCCGCCGTTTTGCAGCCCCACCTCCTCTCCGTAGTACAGGAACGGCGCGCCGGGTAACGTGAGCAGGATCGAGGCCGCGGTGCGCAGCCGGCCGGGGTTATTGTCGAGCTGCGTCGCCAGGCGCACCATGTCGTGGTTGGTGAGGAACGGGGCGTCGTTGACGCCGGCCGGGTAGTGGCGTGCCATCTCGGCGTACTTGGCGGCGATGCCGTCTGCCGAGCCGGTGCGGACCGCCTGGAGGATGCGCTCGCCGAGGGGGAAATTGAAGCACATCGGCAGCTCGTCACCCTCCGGAACGGTCGCGGTAGAGCCGTAGTACGCCGCGATGACGGCCGTCTCTGCCCAGCTCTCTCCAACCAGCGTGGCGTCCGGCTTGAGCCGCCGCACGAAGGTCGCGAACTCCTTCCAGAACGCGTGTGTCTCGGGCGTGTCCGCCTGCGCGAAGCCGGGGCCGGTCTCGATGAGGTAGCGGGCGGCGTCGAGGCGGAACCCGTCGGCGCCTCGCCGCAGCCACAGCGCAGCCAGCCGCTTGACCTCCTCGCGCACGGCCGGCGTGGTGAGGTTGAGGTCGGGCATGCCCTTCCAGAACACGCCGTAGTAGTAGTGCCCGTCGACCTCGTTGCGATGCCAGGTGTCGGCACCGCCAAAGACGTTCCACGGCTGCTTCCAGCCGGGGTTGTCGGGGCGCCAGACGTACCACGACCGGTACGGCGAGCTCTCGGAGGATCGTGAAGCCTGGAACCACGGATGGTCCCAGCCGGAGTGGTTGATGACCAGATCGAGAATGACACGGATGCCGCGCCGGTGCGCTTCCCGGCACAGCGTCTCGAAGTCCTCGTTGGTGCCGTAGGCGGGGTTGATGCGCTCGTAGTCGGTCGTGTCGTACCCGTGGTACGACGGCGAGGCGAACACCGGCATGAGCCACAGGGCGGTGACCCCGAGGTCGGTGGTGGTCGCCGGGTCGCCGTCGTTGAGGTAGTCGAGCTTGGCGGTCAACCCCTTGAGGTCGCCGATCCCGTCGCCGTCCGAGTCGGCGAAGCTGCGGACGAAGACCTCGTAGAACACCGCGCCGCGAGACCATTGGTGCTCCCACGGCGGGGCTGGCCGCTGCAGTACCCGCCGTGGGGTCCGCGCGTCGCCCGACGCGGCGCAAGCACCGAACGCCAGCACCACGAGCGCGGGCGCGCCGAGCAGGATCACGAGGGAAGTCATCCGCCACTCACGCAGTGCTCGCACGCTCTTCATGCCGCTATCCTACCGTGGTGACTTGCATGGCGCCACGCCGCTCGGCCCTTGCCCCTCGCCCCTTTCCCACGGGTGCGTGGGCGGTGCACTCGTGACCCGCTTCGATGCCGCCCGCCGCGCTGCCGTGATGGCTGAGCTGCTGCGGCCGCTCACCGGCGAGCGCGTCGACCTGCTGCCGTTCGATGCGGTGCGCGAGGGACTGCGACTGCGCCACCTCGTGGATCGCGGTACCCAGGAGGTTCCGCTCGCCCGGATCGTCGGCAGTGTCGGCCGGGAGCGCGACTTCACGCGCGAGTTCCTGCCCAGGGAGGAGGCGCTGCGCGAGCGCTGGGAGGAGGTGGAGGGGATTGCCGAGGGCGCCGAGGGGTTTCCGGCAGTGGAGCTGTACCGGGTGGGGGAGGCGTATTTCGTGGTGGATGGGCACCATCGCGTGTCGGTGGCGCGGGCGCTGGGGGCTGAGAGCATCGAGGCGAGGGTGCAGGAGTTAACCTCTCCCGTCGCGCTGAGCGGGGAGGAGACGCTCGAGGAGGTGCTCGGCAAGCGCAACCTGCTCGAGTTCTGCGAGGTCACGGGGCTTTCCCAGAAGACGGCGGAGGACTTCGTGTGCACGCTGCCGTCCGGCTATGAGCGCCTGCTCGAGCACATTGCGGCGCACCGCTACTTCAAGGGACTGGAGTGGGGGCGCGAGCCGACCTGGCCGGAAGCCGTCGGGTCGTGGCTCGAGGGCGTGTACCGCCCGATGATCACGGTTATTCGCCACAGCCGGATCCTGGACGCCTTCCCCGGCCACACCGAGACCGATCTCTATCTGTTCGTGATGGATCACCTCCACCACCTGCGCGAGCGCTACACCTCGACGGAGGTGACGCCGACCCAGGCGGCGCGGCACTTCCGGCTCTTTTTCCGCCCCCGGTCGGCGCTGGCCGAGCGGCTGCGGCGCTGGTGGAAACGGGTGCGGGGAGCGCGCCGGTGAGGCTTTCCTGGTGCAGGCTCGGCGCCGGCCGGGCGAGCGGCGTTGGACTTTGGTTACCGGCTCCACGCCAGGTTGATGCCGCTCCAGGTCGTGCTCCTGTCCTTGCCGCCGAACGCCAGATCGTTGTCGAAGCGGATGACCCAGGTACCGCAGACTCGCAAGGAGAGGCGCGCCGTCAGGTTCGACACCAGCGCCGCGCCCACGGCGCCATCCACCAGGCCGTTCTTGTCGTAGTACGAGCCCTCGGCCGGTCTGGAGGGGTTTGGGTTCAGGCCGTGGGCGGCACCGAGGTGGAGCGAGCTCTCGAGGTCCATCCACTTCCCGAGCGGCACGACGGCCGTGCTCGTCCAGTCGAAGTACGAGCCCTTGTACTGGTCGAAGTCGTGGGAGAGGCTGAGGGTATGGGTCGCCAGCTTGCCCTTGCGGCTGGCCGCGAGGAACACTTCCTGGGTCGAGGGCCTCTCGCCGGTGGCGAGGCGGGGCGCCTTCGGGTTGCGGTACTCGATCCAGCCCAGCGCCAGCTCCCAACCCTTGCCTGGCGCAAAGCGTCCCTTGACGGTCAGGTCGCGCTCGTAGAGGGCATCCTTGTGACCCGGCTCCGGTTCGGTCTGAGGCAGGTTCCACCAGACGTTGGCGTCGAAACCCACCCGCTCGCTCGGATTCCACGCGAGCGTCACCCCGGGCTGCAGCGAGCGGCCCGAGTCGAGCTCCACGCCGCGCCAGATGTAGGCGCTGGCGTACAGCGCCTCGAGCGAGAGACCGAACTGGCCGGCGGAAGCGGGCAAGGCGATGACGAGCAGGAGAGCGGGCAGCAGCTTGCTGGCACGAAGTGACATGGGGGGATTATCGTCCAAATCCGCGCGCTGGCAAGGGGCCGTGGACGGCGAGGCTGTCAACGAATCGTGCGTGAGCTCCGGCGGACCCTCCCGGCAGCGACCCCAGCAGCGAAAGCGGCGTCAAGTGGCAGCTGCAACGAGGAACCCTGAAACGAGCGCTGGAACTGGTCGAGGAGCTGGAGGCCGCTGCCGGGGTGGGCTACTCCTCACGTGCCAGGGCAATCGAGATGTGGTGCAGCTTCATGGCGAGGCTGCGGCGGTCCGTGCTCCGCCCCGACTCCGCAGGGACGAACGTCTGATCCGAAGAGAGGGTCAACTCGTTTGCGGGAGTTGGCCTGAGAAGCGCCTCGGGAATGGTGACCCTCTCGTGTAGACGGGGCTGGCGGGCGGTGAGGCGGCGAAGCTCATGTCCGTTGAGGTGGATGGCGATGATGGGAGGTCTGGCGAGGCTCGACAGCGGCAGCTCCGCTTCAAGATCGAGCCGCAGGTCGGTGCCGGAGGCGGTGAACCGGAGCACGCCCCGAGCGCCCATCCAGCGGAAGGTATGGCCGCTTGCCGTCCTCTCCGTCTTGAAGAAGCCCTCGGAGAACTCGATGCACGCCTCCTCTCGCCTCTGCCATCGGGTTTCCAGGTATCGCCCGCGCCCAACCCGGCGCAGAAACGTTGCCTGCGGCCACGCCTCAACTGCTGCGTGTCCCGAGTCGAGCCCGTACAACCACGTTGGCCTCTCGTCCAGGGGGATGGAACACAGATCCTCGATGCCACGGGCGACGAGGATCTCGGCGCCGGGGAAGAAGGCATGGGCGTGCATGCGCAGCGAGGGGGCATGGACGATTCGATAGGGTCTGTCTGCCTGGGCAACGCGGATGGCGCGAGCGGCCGCAACCGGCGGAGATGGCTGCCGGTGGACGAGCAGAACCGCGCGTGCGGAGATCGCTGTCATGACCAGGATCAGAACCGAGGCCGCAACCGGCACGCGCACGCAGCCGAGGCGACGATCGAGCCAGAGGGTCCCACACGCTGCGAATAGTGCAACCACAGGCAGGTACACGAGGGCGTAGCGGCCAGCCGTCGAGGCATCGAGGAAGACCCACGAAAGCACAGCGTAGGGCAGGAAGATGAGAAGGACGACGCCGAGTGTTCTCTTCCCGATCTCTCTCCAGATGTACACAGCGCCCGCGAGTGAGAGGACCAGCACGCCGATGCCGAGTGCGGGCTCGGCCCAACTGTCCAGGAAATGGCGCTTGAGCATCGGGGCGACGGCCCACCGGTGGGCAGCCAGGGAGTCGTGCTCGAGCACGAACCCGGCCTGGTAGGCCGTCCAACTCGTCACTCCGGAAAGGCTTTCCGCCGCAACCACGATCGGTAGCGCGTAGAAGAGCCCGACGCAGGCGACGGAGGCTGCGGCGACGGCAAGCTTTCGTCTCGGCGACAAGCTGGCGAACGAGACTGCCAGCGCCAGGACCGCGGGCAAGGCGGACTGAGGTCGAATCGACACCGCAAGGCCGACTGCCACGGTAGCGGCGAGCGCCGCGCGGTGGCTGCGACAGGCACGCAGTGCGAGTGCGGTGGCACCGAGGCCGGCGGCCAGGCCCGCCGGGTCGGAAAGCGGAACGCCAGCGTGAAACCAGACGGCGGGGAAGAACGCCAGCAGGCCCGCCGCAGTCAGGCCGACGCGCCTCGACAGGCCCAAGCCCGTGGCCACGAAGTAGGTGAACACGGGCACGAGCGAGCTGGCCATCACGCTCACCCAGGTGAGGGCGGCGTGATTGTCGGCCACGAAGACCCGGACCGCTCGTCCCAGGAAGACGAAACCGGGGTAGAACGGCGGATGCGGTACCTGGGCGTGCGGGGCAAAGGTGTCGAGAGCCAGGCTGAAGACAAGGTCGTCCCATTCCCAGGGCGTGGCCTGCCGCGCCAGGACCCTCGTCACGACGATGGCGACCATGCCGAGCACCACACCCCAGATGAGGTGACGTGGCCAGTCCGATCCTCTCGTAGTGTCAGTATCCACAGGGTGGCGGGACAGTCCGTGGGTAGGATCCAATGAGTTGGCGCCCCTGTTGCTCGTTGACCGCCGTCCAGGGCCCGCCCTGCAGAAGGCAGTTCTGGCAACCGAGGTTGAGAGTAGATCCGCACGCAGATGTGGAGCCCATCTGCGCGCCATACAGGAACTTTCCGCCTACCCACTTCTGTGCAACCCCACATCCGGGCCCTGGTGTTGAGAACGGCATAGAGAAATCAACGGTGTTGGTATCGTCAATCACGAGGTTCTTGGCACCGTTCACAACGAATGCATAGCCCAGAGCACCAGAGCTGAAGACGACCTTGTTCTGGCTTACGGTCGCGTTCGCGAAATCGGATAGGAAGCAGTGTCCACACTGCCACAAAGCAGATCCAAAAGAGAACGCCACGCCCACGGTCCCACCTTCGACGAATACTTGGTTGCCTGTGACTTCGATACCCGAGTAGGACGGGATATCGTTGAAGGCGAAGGCTCCGTACGCGTACCGGTCGCGCGAGTACACCTTGTTCCCGGAGATCCGTGGCGCATAGCCCCATGCGACGATCATCTGGTCCGTGGCGTCTATCACCACGTTGTTTTCTATCGCAATGTAGTCACCCCAGGCGGAAATGCCGTCTGCTTCGAATCGTACGCCGCCACTTGACCAGTTGAAGCCAGCACCGAGGACAGCATTCGAGGAGATCTGGTTGCCAGACCCACCAAAGGTCCACTGTAGGGCTGTCCAACCGGCTGGGTTTCGGAGAACGTTGTACCGAACCTCGGAATTCGTCACGTTACTACCAACCAGAACTAGAGCGTTGTACGAGGGATGGCCTTCCGATGGGTGGGTCGACGGAATGCAGGTCTCAGGGTAGCCGCCGTCGATATCGAGGCACGAAATGCTGGCTGAGGAGGCACCATCAGGAACAATGATCGCCGTACTGAAACCTGGGTTTGAAGGCGACTGGTATGGTGGCAGCGACAGGGAAACTCGGTTCCGATAGCCACTGAGCCTCTTTCCGGATCGCACCACGACTGGTGAAGATAGGTGAAACGTCTCGCCGGGCGCTGCAGAGAGGCACACAGTCACGCTGCCTGCGTTGTCGAGAGCCGCTTGGATCACTGCACTGTCATCCGTGCCACTCGGAGTGAGTATGACTGAGCAATGTGACGGGCACGGAGAGAGGTGAGGCCGGATAACTGCCTCGGGATCTTGGTGAATCCCGCTGGCGGCTTGTGCCATGAGAACGAACGCGAGAAAAAAGAGCATGTCAGAGGTCCTCCAATTTGAACGGGCGGATTATGTGGTCTGACGTTGGACCTGTCAAGGAAGGGCGGGCTCACGATCGTCGCCGACACCGATGTGCTCATCGACTTTCTGCGCGGCCATGAGCCAATGGCGGGCCGCATCGCACTTGAGCTGGAACGGGGCTGGATCGCGACGACGGCGGTGACGCGCTTCGAGCTGAAAGCCGGTGCCCGCGGCGGAGCGCAGCAGGCCCTCGTAGACACCCTGCTGGCAGCGTTGCCTGTCATGCCTCTGGACGGCGAAGCCGCTGATCGGGCAGCGGAGGTGAGACGGCACCTCGAGCAGCAGGGGGCTCCCATCGGCATGGCAGACAGTCTCATCGCAGGGATCGTGATTCGCCACGGGCGCGTCCTCCTGACCCGCAACCGCCGGCACTTCGAGCGTGTACCGGGCCTCGCGCTCTCCGTCCAGACCTGAGTGGCTGTGAACAAATCTCGCGTGGCCACCTGAAGGGCCAAACAAGGGCGATCCCAACCTGGAGCTGGACTTGGTCTTGGTCCTGGACTGCAGCGTCCACGCCTCTCGGATGCTCACGAAAATCACCGCCGAAGTGTTTCGAACAATTGCTTCTTGCCTTCCATTCACACTGGCGGCAAGGTTTAAGTCCTCCAAGTCTAGGTCCAGTGGGCGCCCGCCCTTCGAGGGCCGACCGGACGCCATGTTGCGGCTTCTTGCTCCGCTCACAAGTCAGAGCCGACACGGTTTCGTTGCAGACCGAAAGCTGGAGGTGACGGTTGGGGGGCGGCCGGGTTACTCTACGCGGTCGGAAAAGGGGGGTTCGCATGGGCCACCACCTCAAGCCGCAGACCGTGATCTTCGAGAAGGGGTACGACCCGCACCTGTCCGAGGGCGCCGCGGTGCCGCCGGTGTTTCGGACCTCGACGTTCGTGTTCCGAACCGCCGAGGAGGGCAAGCGGGCGTTCGAGATCGCCTACGGGCTGCGACCCGCCGAGCCGGGAGAGAGCCCGGCGCTCATCTACACCCGTGTCAACAACCCCAACGCCGAGATGGTCGAGGACAAGGTCGTGGCCTGGGACGGCACCGAGGCGGCGGCGCTTTTCTCCTCCGGCATGGGAGCGATCTCCAACTCCTGCCTGGCGTTCCTGCGCCCGGGCGACACCGTTGTCTTTTCCGATCCGGTGTACGGCGGCACGGAGTACTTCTTCCGCCACCTGCTGCCGGCGTTCCACATCCGCACGATCCCGTTTCCCGTGGCCACGCCCGAGGCTGAGCTCGACGAGCTGGTGCGGCGCGACCCGACGATCAGGATCATCTTCCTCGAGTCGCCCGCCAACCCGACCATGATGCTCGCGGACATTCCCGCGGCGCGGCGCGTGGCCGATCGCCACTCCACCGCCGACCGGCGCATCCTGGTCTTCGTGGACAACACCTTCATGGGGCCGATCTTCAGTCGTCCCAGAGAGTTCGGGGCCGACGTCATTCTCTACTCGGGGACCAAGTTCATCGGCGGGCACTCCGACGTCGTGGCCGGGCTGGCGCTCGGCAGCAAGGCGCTGATCGGGACGATCAAGGTCATGCGCACGATCCTGGGCGCCAACGCCGCGCCCGACACGGCGTGGCTCATCCTGCGTTCGCTCTCCACGCTCCACATCCGCATGGAGAAGCAGCAGGAAAACGCGCGCAAGGTGGTCGACTTCCTGCACACCCACCCGAAGGTCGTACGGGTCGCGTACCCCGGCGACCCTTCCATGGGCGATGAGCAGGTCGAGCGGTGGCGCCGCCAGCTCTCGGGCACCGGCAGCGTTCTCTCGTTCTTCGTCGACGGCGGTGAGAAGGAGGCGTTCGCCGTGCTGGACCGGGTCCGGCTCATGAAGCTCGCGGTCTCGCTCGGCGGTGTCGAGAGCCTCATCGAGCACCCCCACACCATGACCCACGCTGACATGACCGAGGAGGAAAAGGCGCGGGCCGGGATCACGCCGTCGATGATCCGGCTGTCGGTCGGCCTCGAGGACCCCGACGACCTCGTTGCCGACCTCCGGCAGGCGCTGGACGTCCTCGGGTGAAGAGGGCGAGAGTCGGCTCCCCCTTGGGGGGGGACCTTCGACCCTTGAGTTCCAGCCTTCGAACGGCTGGGTGGGCGGGGTAAGGGAGAACGCGATGCGGTGGCGGCTGATCGTGGACGGGGCGGGGCGGGGGGCGCACAACATGGCGGTGGACGAGGCGCTCGTGGAAGCGGTGGATCGGGGCGAGTCGCCGCCGGTGCTGCGGCTGTACCGCTGGCGGCCGGCGTGTCTGTCGCTGGGCTTCGCGCAGCCATACGCCGCCGCGGACGCCACGTTTTGCGCCGCCCACGGCGTCGACGTGGTGCGGCGCCCCACCGGCGGGCGCGCGGTGCTGCACCATTTCGAGCAGACCTACTGCGTGCTCGCCCGTCTCGGCGAGCATCCCTTCTCCACCGATCTTCAGGCGGCCTACCGCGGGATCTGCGAGGCACTGGTGGCGGGGCTTCGTACGCTGGGGGCGCCTGCCGGGATGGCAGGTGCGCCCAGCGGCGGTCACATCAAGCCCACCGAAGCGGTGCCGTGCTTCATCGGGCCGGCGTCGGGCGAGGTCGTGGCGGGCGGGCGCAAGCTCATCGGCTCGGCGATGCGGCGGCACAACCGCTCGATCCTCCAGCACGGCTCGCTGCTCGAGGACTGGGACGGGAGGTTGCAGGCCGGCTGCCTGGGCCTCGACGACGACTCGTCGCTCCGCCCGGCGGTGACCACGCTGCGCGACCTGCTGGGGACGCCCCCGGACCCCGAGACGCTCGCGGCCGCGCTCGTGGCCGGCTTCGAGGCGACGTTCGGGGTCGAGTTGGAGCCGTCGCGCCTCGGCGAGGCGGAGCGTGCTCGCGCGGCGTTCCTGGCTCGCGAGCGGTACGGCCACGAGCGCTGGACCGTCCATCGGGATCGCGGTCTGCCTCCATCCTGAGACGGAATTCGCCGCCGTTTCGATCGGTCTTCACGACGTGGGCGTAGAATGCATGGGTTTGGCCGCCTCCGGCGGCTGGAGGTGCGGTCTGTGACTCGCAATGGAAGGCGCGGCACCACGGGTATCGGAGCTTTTCGGGGGTTCGTCGCGGCGGGCATCGTGGCGGTGGCGGTGCCGGCAGCGCGTGGCCAGGAGATCGATCTCGACAGCGCCATCCACATGGCCCTCGAGAGCAACCAGGCGTTCCAGGCGGTCGTCGAAAAGCGCGTCGAGGTGCAGAGCGCCATCGCCGAGGCGCGCGCCGATGCGTTCCCGCAACTGTCGCTGTACGCAGGCTGGAACCAGTCCCGCAACCCCTCGTTTCTCAACAGCCGGGACTTCGAGGACATCCTGAACCAGTTCCCGGGTGCGGACTTCTCGCCGCGTGCCCAGGACCTGTACGCCACCGGCCTGCGCCTCAGTCAGCCCCTGTTTACCTTCGGGAAGATCGGCGCGGCCGTGCAGCTCGCCCGGCTGGCAGCGAGCGCCACCGAGGCACAGGTGGAGGTGGCGCGGCTCGACACGGCGCTGGCCGCCGCCGAGGCGTACTACGGGTTGCTGGCGGCGCGGGAGCAGGTGCGCACGCTCGAGCTCGAGCAGCAGTCGCGGGCCGAGGCGCTGGCGGTGGTGCAGGCGCGCTTCGACATCGGCGAGGCGACACGGCTCGAGCTGCTGCAGGCGCAGGCGGCGCTCGCCGAGGTCAGCCCGACCGTGGAAGGTGCCCGCGGCGGCCTGCTCGTGGCCGAGACCAGGCTGCGGGCGGTGCTCGGGTTGTGGGCAGGGGCCAGCCTCACGGTTCGTCCGGTGGAGGGCGATCCGCCGGCGCCGCCCGACAGCGGCATCCTCGCGCGCGCCGGATGGGTGCGGCGCCCCGAGCTGGCGGCGCTCGAACTCGAGCGCGAGGCACGCCGGCGGCAGGAGCGGGTGATCACGGCGGATGGACTGCCGCGGATCGACCTGTCGGGGAGCTGGGGCCGCCAGGTGCGACTGCTCGAGAACCTCGACCGGTCGCTGTTCGACGACTGGCGGGTGTCCGTGGATCTCTCGTGGTCCCTGTTCGATGGCGGACGGCGGCGCGGGCAGGCGGCGGCGGTTCGCTCGGTGCAGCGGCAGCTCGAGCTGCGCCTGGCCGACACCGAGAACCGCGTGGCGCTCGAGGTGGAGCAGGCGGTGACGGGGTATCGCACGGCACTGGCCCGGCTCGAGGCGGCGCGGCAGGCCCGCGATGCCGCCCGCGAGGCGCGCCGGGTGGCCGAGGAGACGTACCAGCTCGGGGCCGCGATCTTCGCGGATGTCCTGGATGCACAGAGGCGCGAGGTCCAGGCCGAGGTGAATGCGGTGGCATCGTACTTCGAGGCCTGGGTGGGCGCGGCCCGTCTGGCGCGCGCCGTCGGCCGGGTCCCCGGTGTCGCCTGGGACGGCAACGGCTGGAAGCAGGAGTGATCGATGATGGAGCTACTGGCGGTTCTGACGGCGGGTGGTGCGACGGGGCGGGTCGAGGGTCGAGGGTCGAGGAGCGAAGGCAGAAGCCCGAGCTCCCCCGAGGGGCGTGTCTGGCCGAGCCGACTGGCTGCGGTGTGCCTGTTCGCCGCAGGGACCCTGGGGTGTGGCGGCGGCGCGCCTCGGGCGGCAGCACCCGGTGAGAAGGCGGCCCCGGTCCGGCTGCAGCGCGTCGAAGCGCGGACGGCGGTCGACATGGCACGGCTGCCGGCGGATGTGCAGCCCAACCGCCGGGCGGTGCTCGCGGCCGAGGTCCCCGGTGTGATCGAGCGGCTCGAGGTCCAGGAAGGGCAGCGCGTGAGCGCCGGCGATCTGCTCGTGGCGATCGACACGCGGTCGCTGCGCCAGGCGCTCGCCGAGGCCGAGGCGGTGTTCCGCCAGGCGGCGGCGGACTTCGAGCGCGCCGAGCAGCTGGCCGAGCGGCGCTCGATCACACGCCAGCAGCTCATCGACGCGACGACCGGCCGCGACGTGGCGGCCGCGCGGCTGGAAAACGCCAGGCTGCAGCTCTCCAAGTCGGAAGTGAAGGCGCCGTGGGCGGGGACGGTGGCGGTGCGGAGGGTGGAGGTGGGGGACTACGCGGTGCCGGGACAGCCGCTCATCGAGCTCGTGGACACGGCCCGGCTCAAGATCCGGGCGTTTGCGCCCGCCTCCGACGTGCCGTTTTTGAGGGTCGGAGCGCCGGCCCGCGTGGTGCTGGAAGGTATCGAGGGCGAGCAGGCCGAGGGCACGGTGACCCGGCTCGGCGCCGAACTGGACCCCGGCGCACGCACGCTGGCGCTCGAGGTCGAGGTCGCCAACCCCGGCGGCCGCTGGCGGCCCGGCATGTTGGCCCGCATCGAGCTGCCGCGCCGCGTGCTGGAGGCCGCGGTGCTGGTGCCGCTGGCGTCCGTGGTCGACTTCGAGTCCGAAAAGGTGCTGTACGTGGTGGAGGGCGGGCGAGCCCGCCGGCAGGTCGTGGAGCTCGGGCCGGTGATCGGGATGGAGGTCGTGGTCAACCGCGGCCTGGCTCCAGGCAGTGTGGTGGTGGTGGAAGGCCAGCAGCAGGTCTCGGATGGCCAGCCGGTGCGCGAGGTCGCCTGAGCATGTGGATCACCGAGTTCGCCCTCCGCAAGCGTGTCGCGACGCTGTTCTTCGCCGTCGCGCTGGTGATTGCCGGCAGCAGCGCCTACGTCACGCTGCCGCGCGAGTCGGCCCCGGACATCACGATTCCGCTCATCATCGTCTCGGCGGTGTACCCGGGAGCGTCCCCGGCCGACATGGAGACACTGGTGACGCGGCACCTCGAGCGTGAGCTGCAGGGGGTGGAAGGGCTCAAGAAGCTCACCTCGATCTCGCAGGAAAGCGTGTCGGTGGTGACCGTGGAGTTCGTCTCGGGCACCGACATCGACGCCGCGATGCAGAAGGTGCGCGACCGCGTGGACCGCGCGAAGGTCGACTTCCCGCGCGACGCCGAGGACCCGGTGCTGCAGGAGATCAACTTCTCCGACTTCCCGATCGTACAGGTCAACCTCTCCGGCGCGGTGGGGCCGGCGGTCCTCAAGCAGCTCGCGGAGGACCTCAAGGACCGCATCGAGGGGTTGCCGGGTGTGCTGCGCGCGACGCTGGTGGGCGGGCTCGACCGCGAGCTGAGGGTCGAGGTGGACCCCCAGAAGCTGCGTCTGTACGGGCTGGCGCTGCAGGACGTCGTGGATGCCGTCCGCAACGAGCATCTCTCGGTGCCGTCGGGGGAGCTCAAGGTGGGCTCCCAGGCGCTTTCGGTGCGCGTCCCCGGAGAGGCGACCGAACCACGGGAGATCGCCGACTTTGTGATTCGCGCCAGCGGCGGCCGTCCCGTATTCGTGCGCGACGTGGCGACGGTGGGGTTCGGTTTCGCCGACCGTACCTCATACGCCCGCATCGACGGCCAGGAAGCTGTCGCGTTGGCGGTGCAGAAGCGCCTGGGCGCCAACATTATCGACGTCGCGGACGCGGTCAAGCGCGTGGTGGCCGAGGAAGGCGCACGCTGGCCAGCCGGGGTGCAGGCCACAATTCTGGGGGATCAGAGCAAGGACATCCGCAGCATGGTGGCGGACCTCGAGAACAACATCCTGTCGGGTCTGCTGCTCGTGGTGGGAGTGCTCATGTTCGCGCTCGGGCTCCGCAACGCCGTGCTCGTGGGCCTCGCCATCCCGTTCTCGATGCTGCTGACCTTCCTCACCCTCCAGCTGACCGGCGTGACGCTCAACATGATCGTGCTGTTTTCGCTCGTGCTTGCCGTGGGGATGCTCGTCGACAACGCCATCGTGGTCATCGAGAACATCTTTCGCCACATGCAGGAGGGCAAGCCGGGGCTGCGAGCGGCGAGCGAGGCCGTTCGCGAGGTGGGGGTGGCGGTGCTCGTGTCCACCCTCACCACCGTGGGCGCGTTCTTCCCTCTTGTCTTCTGGCCCGGGGTGACCGGCGACTTCATGTACTACCTGCCGGTCACGGTCTCGATCGTGCTCGTGTGCTCGCTCGTAGTGGCGTTCACGATCAACCCGGTGATGGCCGCAACCCTCATGCGGGTCCCGAAAGACGCCGTGCAGGAGGAAGGAGCGGGCGGCGAAAAGATCTTCGGCCCTCGCATCCTGGCTGCCTACCGAAGGACGCTGAGCTGGGCGCTCGGGCACCGGGCCGTGGCGCTGGCCGGAGTGGCCGCGCTGTTCGTGGGCGTGGTGGCGCTTTTCGCTGTCTTCAACCACGGTGTGGAGTTCTTTCCCGAGACCCAGCCCCGACAGATTTTCGTCGACGTCGAGATGTCGCCCGGCACACGGCTGGAGAAGACCGACGAGGTGACCCGCGAGATCGAGCAGCGGCTTGCGGGGCTGCCCGACGTGAAGGTGGTGGCCGCCGGATCGGGCGCCGGCTCGCAGTCGGAGTTCGGCGGCGGAGCGGGAGGGGATGCCACCCAGGCCCGCGTCGCGATCGATCTCTTGGATCTCAAGGAACGCTCGCAGAACTCGTTCTTGACCCTGGACGAGGTGCGCCGGCGCACCGCTGACCTCCCGGGAGCGACGATCGACGTGGACCGGCCGCAGGAGGGGCCCCCGGTCGGCCTGCCGCTGGCGATCGAGATTTCGGGCAACGATTTCGCGATGCTCGGGTCGATTGCAGCGCGCGTGCGGCAGGCGATCGCGGACATCCCGGGGCTCGTGTCGCTCGACGACGACTTCGACCTCGCGCGGCCGGAAGTGAACGTGCGGGTGGACCGGGTGCGCGCGGCGAGGCTCGGGCTGACAACGCGCGACATCGGCAACACGCTGCGCACCGCGCTGCAGGGCCAGGAGGCGGCGACTTACCGGTTCGGGGACGAGGACGCCGACATCCGCGTGCGCCTGGCGGAGGGCGCCCGGCAGAGGCTGGAAGACCTCGAGCAACTCACGGTCGTGACCGAAGGCGGTGTGCAGGTGCCGCTTTCAGCGGTCGCGACCCTGGAACGGGGCGCGGCGCTGCCCGCCATCCGGCACAAGGCCACCCGGCGTATGGTCACGGTTTCCGGCCGTGTCACGTCCCCCGACCTCGCCGAGCCGGTGCGCCGCGAGGCGAAGCGGCGGCTCGACGCCATCCCCGACCTCCTGCCCACAGGCGTGACGCTGGCGTTCGCCGGGCAGTCGGAGGAGGAGGACGAGGCCAAGGCGTTCCTCGGCAAGGCTTTCATGTTCGCTTTCCTGGTGGTGCTGCTGCTCATCGTGGGCACGTTCGACTCGTTCGCGACACCGCTCATCATCATGACCTCGGTGTTCATGTCGATGGTCGGCGTGCTCGTGGGGCTCGTCGTCACCGGCCAGCCGTTCGGGATCATCATGACCGGGCTGGGGGTCATCTCGCTCGCCGGAATCGTGGTCAACAACGCCATCGTGTTGCTCGACTACGGTGAGCAGCTATGGGCGCAGGGACTGCCCCGCCGCGAGGTCGTGATGCTGACCGGCCTGCGGCGGCTGCGTCCCGTCACGCTCACGGCGATCACGACGATCCTGGGGCTCATCCCCCTCACCACCGGCATCGAGATCGACTTCCGCAACCTCTCGATCGGCACTGGCGGCGAGTCCAGCCAGTGGTGGCGCGGCATGGGTGTGGCGGTGATCTTCGGCCTCGGCTTCGCGACCGTCGTGACGCTCGTCGTCGTACCGGTGCTCTACGATCTGCTCCTGCAGTGGCGGGAACGGCAGGGAACCCCCCGTCCGCCCGCCCGGTCGAATCTCGAAGGCCAGATGTCGAAGGAGGCTGAGAGCTGAGAGTGGGTGAGGGAACCAGCCACAAGCCACTCAGCTCAAGCCGAGGGCTCCCTGCGCACGACGAGCACGCGGTCGCGCCCCGAGATGTCGCGCTGCCGCACGAGCTCGCGCAGCCCCAGGCGAGGTAGCAGCGGAGCGAGGAGATCGGCCTGCCCCTCGCCGTGTTCGAGCACGACGAAGCCTCCGGCCGCCACGAGGCGCGGCAGGTCGCAAAGCAGGCGCTGCAGCAGCTCGGTCCCGTCCGCCCCGCCCACGAGCGCCAGCCGCGGCTCCCATGCCAGCTCGGGGGCGAGACCCGCCAGCTGGCCGGCCGGCACGTAGGGGAGGTTGGCCACCACGAGATCGAATTCCCCCGCCAGCGGCGAGGCCAGGTCGCAAAGCACGAAGCGCACCCGGCCGCCGAGGCGGATCGCGTTGGCTCGCGCGACGGCGATGGCAGCAGCCGAGATTTCGGTGGCCGTGACGCTGGCACCCGGCAGCTCGAGAGCGAGCGTCACCGCGAGACATCCTGAGCCCGTGCCGACGTCGAGGACTCGCGGCTGCCTGGGCAGCGGGAGCCGCAGGATCCGCTCGACCACCAGCTCGGTTTCCGGGCGGGGGATGAGCACGCCGGGCGCGACCTCGAAGCCGCGGCCCCAGAACGGGCAGGTCCCCACCACGTAGTGGGCCGGCTGACCGGCGGCGCGCTCGGCGACCCAGGCGCGGAAGCGGTCGGCCGCGGTCGCGTCCACCTCCTCCTCGGGGTGCGCCCACAGCCACGCCTCACTCCGCTCCAGCACCCGTGCCAAAAGCCAGCGCGCCTCGCGGCCCGGGTCCGGCAGCCCTTCCCGCCTGGGCAGCACCTCGGCCGCTTCGGCCAGGAGCTCACCGACCGTCATGACGCCCCGTGCCAAACCACTGGCGGCTGGTTCCTCCAGGTACTCCCGCCGCTCGGCTCTCGACCTGCGGCCTGCGACGGTAGGGCGGGAGGTCGTTCACGAGGCCGCGGCCAGCTCGCGCTCGAGCCGCTCGGCCTGGTGGTGGGTGATGAGCGGGTCGATCACGAGGTCGAGGGCGCCGTCCAGGACCTCCTGCAGCCGGTGGATCGTCAGGCCGATGCGGTGGTCGGTGACGCGCGACTGCGGGAAGTTGTAGGTTCGGATCTTCTCCGAGCGGTCACCTGAGCCGACCATCGAGCGCCGCTCGGCGGCGAGCTGCGCCTGTTGCTCCTGCTGGGCGATCTCGTACAGCCTCGCCTTCAGGATGCGCATGGCCTTGAGTCGATTCTGTTGCTGGCTACGCTCGTCCTGACACTGCACCACGATGCCGGAAGGCAGGTGGGTGATGCGGATCGCCGAGTAGGTGGTGTTGACCGACTGGCCGCCGGGCCCCGAGGAGCAGAAACGGTCGATTCGGAGGTCCTTTTCCTGGACTTCGATCTCGACCTCCTCGGCCTCCGGCAACACGGCCACGGTCACCGCCGAGGTGTGGATCCGCCCCGAAGCCTCGGTGGCCGGCACGCGCTGCACGCGGTGCACCCCGGACTCGTATTTGAGACGGGAGTAGGCGCCCTCGCCCTCGATCAGCGCCACCGCCTCCTTGATGCCGCCCATGCCGGCCTCGGAAACGTCGGTGACGGTGACCTTCCAGCGGCGGGCCTCGGCGTAGCGGGTGTACATGCGGAGGATCTCGGCGGCGAACAGCGCCGCCTCCTCGCCGCCGGTGCCGGCCCGCACTTCGAGCACGACGTTTCGCCGGTCGTTGGGGTCGGCGGGAAGCAGCAGGAGCTTGAGCTCGGCTTCCTTTGCCGCGAGCGTCTCCCCGAGCCGGCGGAGTTCTTCCTCGGCCATCGCGCGCAGCTCGGGGTCGGTTTCCTGCTCGAGCAGCTGCCGGGCGCCGGCCTCCTCCTCGCGCAGCTTGCGGTAGGCCTGGTATGCCTCGACGACCGGCTCGATCTCCGAGAGCTTGCGCGAGACCTCGCGCAGCCGCCTGGGGTCGGAAAACACCTCGGGCTTCGACTGCTCCTCGCGGAGCGCCTGCCAGCGCGCCGAGACCTCCTCGAGACGGGCGAGCATCCCTTCCACGCCGCGTAGCTTACACGATTCCGTGCGCGCCTACCTGCCCCGTCCGTTCGAAGGTCGAGATTCGAAGGTCAGATGAGCCCGCCACCATCGGGTGGCTGGAAAACCAGCCACTCCTCCGTCAGGAAGAAGCGTCTCCCGGGGCGGGGGGCTCGAGGGGAATGAGCTTCCAGCCATCGTGGGAGTTGAAGAAGCTGCGCGAGGTGAAGCACCAGATCACGACCTTTTTGCCGGCCAAATAGTCCTTCTCGGCGAAGGCGGTGCGGATGAAGTTGAGGCGGGTGTTGGTGGCGCCGCCGCCGGTGGTCGCCAGGTTGTCGACCGGGAAGCCGAGGTCGGCGGAAAGCTGGTGGAAGAGCGAGCTGTCCTGGTCGCGCCACCAGATGATGTTGGAGTCGCCGATGATCACGACGGGGCTTTCGGGGTTGCGCCACTCCAGCTTCTTCTCGCCGGCCGGCGTCTTCTGCTTGCACGAGCGGATCCAGAGCCTGTCCTTGGGGCGCTCGGGGAGCCCCGCCTTGTCGCGAATGTCCTTGTAAATGTGCCCGAAGTGCTCTCGTTCCTGCCACGTAACGGTGAACTCGTATTTGGGGACTTTCTTGTAGAACGGCATCGGGGTGATGAGCTTCGCGAGCTCGGCGGTGGCGAGGGCGATGCCGGCGGCAGTCCAGTGCGACTCGGACGGGATGAACAGCGGGCCGCGATGGTGCTGGCGGGCCTCCAAGAACAGCGGTGTGAGCTCGACGACCTTGACGCCGTTGCGGCGCAGGAGCTGCATGAACTCGCGCTCGGGCGTGTGCAGGTGCGGCGGCTGCTTGAACGACGCGAGAGCCTCCTTGCCGAGGATCGCCTCGGGATAGACGACGATGCGGGTCGGCACCGGCATGAAGATCAGGGTGATGCCCCTGGCCTTGAGCTGGCGGTCGAAGTCCAGGATGGCCGGGAGCGGGTCGGCCGCCTCCGGCGCGGCCTTGGGGTTGGCCTTGCGGCCGCTCTCGCCCCAGAACGGCCCGCTCGCCGCATAGTTGAGCTCGGTGGTGAGCACCACCCATCCCTCCTTGCCGATGACGTCCTCGCCCGTGCCCTTGAGCTTGGCGGCGACCATCTTCTGACAGGTGGCCTTGAACTCGGCCTCGAGTGCCCTGAGGTCCCCGGCGGCGGCAACCCCAGGCGTCAGCGCGGCCAGCATGGCGACAATCACTCGCTTCACGGCGCAATCTCCTCCCCGAAGCACGGCTCCACGAGCATGAGCGCGTCGTCGTCCAGCTCCCCGCGGGTGAACGCCCCGTACTCGTCGGCCACCGCGGCCCACGGCCGCAGGCGAAGCCCGACCTGCCGCCCGACCCGCCAGCCGGCAGCCGGGGTGAGCGTGTAGTCGCGCATGGCAATCACGAACACCACGGCTTCCCGTCCCCGCACATCTGCTCTCTCCGACTCGAGGTCAGACAGCCGCAGCGCGACGACGTAGTCGGCGTACGGCGCGCTGCGCGGCTGCGGTACCACGCCCATGGCGGTGATCACCCCGTGCACGTCGACCGTCTCCCCCCTCGCTGGTACGAAGAAGGCGCGGGAAACGTTGTGCCCGAGGCGAAGCGGGATGGGCCTCCAGTCTCCGGAGGACAGCTCCCGCCCTGCGACCTCCCAGACCACGACCCGCTTTCCGGCCAGGCGGTCGCGTCCGGCGGCGAGCTCGCGGGCCAGCAGCGCGCGGCTCCAGAACGAACCCGTCGCGTTGATGAGCATCGTGTCCACGGGCCGCCCGAGCGCCAGGCTGAGGTGCTCGGCGAACCCGGCCGCCTCGCCCCAGCCGAGCTCGGGCATCGTGAAGACGTTGGCGAACGAGTCGCCGAGCAGCAACACGTCGGCCCGGGTGTCGAGCCGCCACAGGCGGTCGTCGCTGTCGACCACTTTCTCGAGCGCCACCCTCTCGCGGACGAAGGCCCGGCTGTCAGCGGGCAACCCCAGCATCCCGACGAGGTCTCCTCGACTCTCGATCTCGGCGCTCTCCGACGTGTAGCCGGGATCGGGGACCTCGTCGAACTCCACCCGCTCGCCGATGAAGCGGGCGAGCTCCCGCGCCACGGCCTGCATCGCCTCCGGCCGCCAGTGGGTGTCGGTCGCGAGGAAGACGGGCTTGCCGGACGAGCGCTTGAGGTCGGCGAGCACCGGGCCGGGGTCGAAGACGTGCACGCCTTCCGCCTCCAGCTCGCGCACGAGCGGCGCCAGCGAGGGGTTGGCGAGAGGGAGCCGGCCGGGGTCGACGGCGCCGGCCAGCGGCTCGGGCTCGAGCGCCGCCTTGACCGGCACTGGCACGAACACGAGCGCGATGCCCCGGCGCCGGAGCTGCGCCGCGAAGTCGAGGATCGCCGGGCGCGGATCGGCGTGACGATCGACGGCTCCCAGACGCTCCGGGGCGAGGAACGGCGGGCCCACGAGGTGCTCGAGTGCGGGCCGGAAGTAAAGCCACCCTCCGCCCCCGACCACGACCTGGCTCGTCCCCACGCGCAGCCTGGCGGCGAGCCATGCCTGGACCGGCGGCCGCACGTGCGTGGTGAGCGGTGAGTGCGCGGCGAACGCGGCCTCCCAGCCGCGCACCACGGCCTCGATCCGCGCGATCAGCGATCCGCCGGGGCCGACCGCCGAGGCGCTGCCGGGATCGCGCAGCAGCCCCAGAACCGCTCCGGCGAGGCCCGCCAGGAGAGTGGCCCCCAGCACCCCGGCCATGGCGGCCGCGGGCCAGCGCCGGACCGCCGGCGGGGCGGGCGAAGAGGCAGGGTCGCGCATCAGAACACCGCGTAGAGGAAACCGGTGTGAGCCTGGGCCGAGAGGACCGCGAGCGAAAGCCAGAGTACCGCGACCGCGAGGCCGACACGGGCCGGGGTGAGGGTGGCCGCGACGCGCTGGCTGGGGACCGCAAGCCAGGCGAGCGCGACGGCGGCGGCGAGCGCCCCGAGCTGAGCTGGCGTGACGAGCAGCCCGCGCACCAGGACCGAGTTTTCGGCGCCCCCGAAGCCGAGCATGCACCCCAGGTAGCGCCCCGCAGCGCCCAGCGAACCGGCGCGGAAGAACACCCACGACACCGTCAGGAAGGCAAAGGTCGCGCCAACCAGGACAGGGCGCGGCGCAACGCGGTACCACCTCTTCCGCATGACCAGCCGCTCGAGCACGAGCCACACCCCGTGCAGCCCGCCCCACACCACGAACCCCCACGTCACTCCGTGCCAGAGCCCGCACAGCAGCATCGTGGTCACGGCGGCGGCCGCGTACGAGAGCATCTCCTCGCGGCGCGGCGCGGCTCCCCAGCGGGCGAGCCGCCGGCCAGAGGCGTAGGCCACGGGCAGGAACACATAGTCGCGCAGCCAGAACGAGAGCGTCATGTGCCAGCGGCGCCAGAACTCGGTCACCGACGCCGAGCGGTACGGAGCGTCGAAGTTGGGCGGCAGCTCGAGCCCCACCATGAGTCCGAGCCCGAGCGCCATGTCGGTGTAGCCGGAAAAGTCAAAGTAAATCTGGAAGCTGAAGGCGAGCAACCCGAGCCAGGCGTCAGCGGCGGCTGGCGAGGCGGCGGCGAACGCCGCGTCGGCCGCGCTCCCAAGCGGGTTGGCGAGCAGCACCTTCTTGCCGAGGCCGAAGCAAAACAGCAGGCACCCGCGCCCGAGGCGGTCGAGTTCGAAACGGCGGCTCGCGAGGCGCTCCGAGATCTCGTGGAAGCGCACGATCGGGCCGGCGGTCAGGCGCGGGAACGCCGCCAGGTAGGCGAGGTAGTCGACGAAGCGGCGGCACGGCGGCGTGTGGCCACGGTAGACGTCGATCGTGTGCGAGAGCGACTGGAACGTGTAGAACGACAGCCCCAGCGGCACCGCCACCTGCCAGCCGCTGCACGGCGTCCAGCTCCAGCCCGTCAGGCCGGCGAGCCACCCCAGCAGCGGGGGTACGAGCTTGAAGCCGGCCAGCAGGCCCAGGTTGGTGGCCAGCGACAGGGCGAACGCCAGCTTCTGGCGTCTGGTGCGGGGCCCGCCGGGCTCGAGCGCCGCCGCTCCGAGCGGTATGGGCGCCGCCATGGCTCGGCCGCACGCCCAGTCGACGATCGCCACGGCGAGCAGCGGCAGCACGAGGAGCGGCCCCGCCCACCCCAGCAGCACGAGCCCGGACAGCGCCAGCACGGCGTTGCGGACCCGCAGCGGGGCCAGCCAGTGCGTCAGCACCGCCGCGGGCAGGAACGCCAGCAGGAAGACCTGCGAGAGAAACGCCATGCACGACTCCGGCGGCATCCCGCCGAGGTGCGGATTGTACTTTAAGGTCAAGAACGAGCTTCGCCAGCCAGCCGCGAGTTTTCGGTCCCTGAGCTCGAGAGCCCTTTCCCGCGTCTGTTCCGCACCGTTGCCGAAGCCGCCCCGACACTCGAAAGAGCGCAGGCCAACGCCGGTGCTCGCAGCTCGGGGAGACTCCCCCACCTGGACAACCGCCGCCGGCGTGTTGCTCGGTCAAGAACTGCTGTCTAGCCTGGTGCCCACGGCGGCAAGCCCTCGGGGTTCCCCGGTGGGGGTGGCGGAGATGGAAACTGCAGCACAATTCGCTCCAGCCGGAACACGTCTTCCACGCGCGGCGGCTCGTATGGTCTCCGCTCCGGCACGTCGTTGGCCACGGCGGGTGTAGCCATCACGGCACTCTCCCGGGTGCCACAGCGGCTGTACTTTTCTGCCCGAGGCGCCAGCGCAAGGTGCGTTTCCCTGCGGCAAGCTCGATCCGGTAGCCGTTCGCGAGTAGCCGCACCGGGATCTCCTTGCGGGTCAGCTCGTCCACCAGGACGCTGTCGTTCACCACCCAGAGGGGCATCTCCCAGCTCACCGTCGCCTTCATCGGCTGGGTGGCGTCGATCTCGATCACCCACTCGTCACGTTTTTTGGGTGTGCGCATATCTCGCATGTAACGAGCGCTGTGGTCTTTCCAATCAAGGTGAGGAATCGCAGCGCGCAGCGTCG
Organism: Thermoanaerobaculaceae bacterium; assembly: GCA_035384965.1. GTDB lineage: Bacteria > Acidobacteriota > Thermoanaerobaculia > Thermoanaerobaculales > Thermoanaerobaculaceae > JAAYVZ01. The sequence goes on along the minus strand of DAOOJE010000045.1, from coordinate 2,725 downwards.
CTGTGGCTGGCGCGGGGAGATGCTCGGCGTCGAAGCGGTCGAAGCCGTCGGAAGCCCGGGCCGCGTGACCGAGCTGCACGGAAGCCGTGGCGCTCGCGCCCGTGACGCGCAGCGTTCCTCTCCACCCTTCGACGTCAGGCCGCTCCGGGGCGCTGCCGCCGCCGCTGACCTCGGCCGGCAGGCGCACCTCGACGTCCTGCAGGGCGCGAATCCAGAAGCCTTGCCCCGGCTGGATCACCCCTTCCCCCAGGAGGCCGTCGAACACCTCGTATTGCTGGGTGGCCCGATTCCAGGTCCACATGAGGTTGCGGACCACCCCGTCGGTGTAGGCCTGGGCGAAGCTCTTCTCGCTGCCGCCGTAGTAGAAGCGCACCTGGTTCCAGGGGATGGAGAAGGTGCGGGGCGCCCCCACCAGGTGCGGGCGGCCCAGGCCGGAAGCGCCGGTGACGGCGCGCGGGTAGGCCTCGGAGCGGTCGGCGACGAGGCCCGTAAAGGTGGGCGAGGGAGAAGGGGTTGTGAAGCGGTACAGCCAGTACCCCTCACCCAGCTCCAGGGGGTCGGTGGCGTTCCAAATCCGCTGGTAGGTCCCGGCGCTGGCGTCGTAGCGCCACATGGCCCAGTCGGTGTTGAAGGTGCCGAGGGACGAGCCAAACACACCGCTCGGCGTGTTGTCCGTGCGCCGGTCGCAGGGCAGACTCACCAAGTTCCACCCGGCCTGGATCTCCGCCGCCACGCTGCACTCCCGCAGGCGCAGGCGGCCATAGCCAAACACCGTGTCGTGCCCGGAAGCCCCCAGGTCGTTGTCGCCGTCCGAGGCAGCCAGCTCCAGGGCGCGCTGTAGGCCGGGGGGCTGGCTGCCCCGCTCCACCGGCTTTTCGTTGCGCAGCTGGGTGAGCACCGCCGCCACCCCGGCGACGTGAGGGGTGGGGGCGGAGGTGCCGGCGAAGCCCCCTGCACCGTAGGTGGCGGTGGAAACTCGGGCAAAGCTCATGAGGTCCAGCTTGGGGTCGGTGGGCGCCCCCAACCCGCCGCCGGGCGAGAGCTGCGGCCCCTCGCCGCTGTAATACTCCTGGGTGGAGGGGTTGTTCACGTCCAGCGCCCCCGCCGCCACCACGTTGGGGGAGTCGGCGGGGAAGCCCAGGCTGCGGGCGGGGACCCGAACGTCCATGTCGTAGGGACCGAAGAACTGCAGGTTGCGATTGGTGCTGGCGCTGAAGCGGCGGACGTAGAAACCGTAGATCCCTGAGGTGGGGCTGCACACCGCCGGGTAGTTGGACGACGCGGTCCAGGCGATGTACTCCTGCGGTGACTGACCAGTGCCGCCGTTCTGGTCATGGGTCGACTGCGCCCTCGCCGCCCACCCGCTGCCGGTGTACTCGACGAGATACAGGTCATAGTCGTGGTTGACGTTGGTCCAGTCGTCCCAGAACAGCTCGGCGGTGAGCAGGAAACCGTTGGAGATGCAGTAGGCAGACCCAGAGCCGGTGCCGATGTAGTTGACCTGCCTGTTGGTGCCGCTCCAGGTGTGGATATCGGCGTCGCCGGTCGAGGGGGTGTACAGCCCGCCCCAGTGCTCGATGCGGGCGTTGCCGGCGGCGTTGACTACCAACGAGCCGCGGGAGCGGGCGGTGCCGGCCGCCTCGGCGATGGTGCCACAGGGGGCGGGCCAGAGGGGCGGGCAGTTGCTGCCGTCGCCGACGCCATCCAGGGGGGCGCCCAAAGAGACAGAAATGACGTCCGCCACTCCCACCCCGTTGAGGCTGGCGTCGGAGGCGTGCAGGAGGGCGTTGTACCACTCGGCGATGGTTTGCGTCTTGTAGACCAGGAAGGTGGCCCCCGGGGCGCTGTCGTAAGCAATCTCCACGGTGGCCGTGCCGTGCTGGGTGGCCTCGAAGGTGCTGCAGGTCCCCACGTCGCAGTCCGTCACCGTGCCGCCGCTCACCTCAAAACGGCGGAGACGGGCCGAGGGCGGCCAGTCGCCACTGGCTTGCCGCGCGGCCCAGCCCTGAAAGCCGGCGTCAATGACCGCGAGGATCACCCCGCTGCCGTCCGCCCCAAGGGCGTGGTAGGGGTCGAGCCCCGACTGGGCGACCCCCTCGGATTGCACGCTGCCGGCTGAGGGCAGCCAGCGCCCACTGGGACTCACCAACCGGGCCGGGCGAACCGCAAGAACGCCCGGCAGAGAGGCCACCTTGGCCAGCGCCGTGGCAGGCACCCAGACCTCCATGAGGGTGGGCACGCTTTGAGCGTGCACCCGCACCCCCAGCCCCCCGAGAGCCACTTCCGTGGCGCCGGTGGGGGCTGCCGCAAAGCGCACTTCGACCAGCACCGCGTCACCCTCCACCAGCAGCCCGCGCTGCTCCGCCCAGCCATGCCAGGGCTCGTGCTTTTCGGCCATCAGCGCCAGCTCATCCAAAAGCGAACCACCTCTTGCGGGCAGAAGCTCCTCTATCGGTGCGGCTAGCGCCTCAGGGGGCAGCTTCACGGTTGGCCAAGGCTGGGCGGCGTGCGAGAAGGGCACGAGCGAAAGCCCCAGCACAGCGCCAAGGACAACCACCGTGACAGTTCTTCTCGGTTTCATTGGTGGCCACCTCCCTTTTGCGGATCCTCCCTCCGCCCACCCAAGTGTAAACCTCCTAGGTTTTGTTTTCAATTTGGGTAGCAGACCCACCAGGTTCCCGTCAAAGTCGCGGGGGTCTGGGGAGTGGGAGGGTTCGGGTATGTG
>DAOOJE010000044.1:0-27538 GCA_035384965.1 Thermoanaerobaculaceae bacterium | reverse complement strand
CCCTATCACGCTCCTAACGCTCAGCCTTCCAGTCACGGTGACGGAGCCCTGGGGTAGATGGAGGCGTACCTGCCAAAAGGGGCCGGAGCTGTTGTACAATCCGCGCCCCGGCCCGCGGCCGGAGCATCGCCAGCAGCCCTGGCATCAGAGGAGACGAGCCATTCCAGCCAAGGTCTTCATCGGTAACCTGAGCTTCCGTACCAGCCGGGAGGAGCTCCACGCCCTCGTGTCGGCGGCGGGAACCGTCGTCGATCTTTTCATGCCCACCGATCGAGCCACCGGGAAGCCGCGCGGCTTCGCGTTCGTGGAAATGGCCTCGGAGGCGGAGGCTGCCGAGGTGATTCGCCAGCTCCAAGGCAAGGAGGTCGGCGGGCGGGTGCTCAAGGCCAACCTCGCCGACGACCGCCCGCGCGAGCGCACGGGACCGCCTCGCGGCCGGCCGGCCGGGCCCGGTGCGTTCGCGCCGGCGTTCGAGCCCGGCCCGAGCTACTTCCAGGTCGAGGGGCGGGTCTCCAGGCCCAAGGGCAGCCGCCGCGGCGCCCGCGGCAAGAAGCGCTCGCTGTAGCGCCTGCGGCCGCCGTCCGCACATGCGAAGGGCGGGAACTCGCCCCGCCCTTCGCCGTCATCGTCATGCTCGGGGTGGTCCAGACCCCGGGCCGGGGGCTACCCCTGCTTCCTGACGAACTCCTCCATGAAGGCGACGAGGGTCTCGACATTCTCGACCGTCACCGCGTTGTACATCGAGACCCGGATGCCGCCGACGTCGCGATACCCCTTCAGGCCGACCATGCCTTCGGCTTTGGCGGCCTTGACGAAGGCGTCGTCGAGCTCGGGGGTCGGCAGGAAGAAGTCGACGTTCATCGTCGAGCGGTGCTCCTTGACCGTCACGAACGGGCGGTAGAACCCGGAGTGACGGTCGATGCAGCCGTACAGGAGCTCGGCCTTGCGCAGATTGTTGCGGTGAATGACCTCCAGTCCGCCGATCGACTTGTTGTAGGCCAGTACGTTGCGCAGGATGTAGATGCCGAACGTGGGCGGGGTGTTGTACAGCGAGTTCTTTTCGACGTGGATGCGGTACCGGAGGTAGCTCGGCAGCTCCTTGTCGAGGCACTGCTGGAGGATGTCGTCGCGGATGATGACGACGGTGACGCCGGAGGGGCCGAGGTTCTTCTGGGCGCCGGCGTAGATGAGGCCAAACGGGGAGACGTCGAACGGCCTCCACATGAAGTCGGAGGACATGTCGCAAACCAGCGGGATGCCACCGGTTTCCGGCCAGGTGTGGAACTGGGTGCCCTCCACGGTGTTGTTCGAGGTGAAATGCACGTACACGCTCGACGGGTCGATCTTGATCTCGCCGGGGTGGGGCAGGCGAGCGTATTTCTCCTCCTTGGTGGAGGCGGCGCAGCGAGCCAGCTCGCCGGCGACGATCTTGCCCTCCTTGTAGGCCTTTTCGGCCCAGGTGCCGGTGCAGATGTAGTCGGCGCCCCGGCCCTTGTACAGGAGGTTCATGGGCAGCATCCCGAACTGCAGGTGGCCGCCCCCCTGGATGAGGATGACGTGGTAGTTCGGCGGCAGGCCGAGCAGCTCCTTGACGAGCTCGATCGCCTCGTTGTGCACCGCCTCGTAGTCCTTGGAACGGTGGGAAATCTCCATCACCGACATGCCGGTGCCGGAAAAGTCCAGCAGCTCCGCCTGGGCGCGCTCGAGGGCGGGCAGGGGGAGCCCTGCCGGGCCGGCGTAAAAGTTGATCACTCGCTTGGTCATCGGTACCTCCTTGCGGGACGGTCGAATCGCACCTACTTCTTTACCCACGCCGTCAGGAACTCCACCACCTCGTCGCCGATGCGCAGCAGGTTCTCCTTCGAGCTGGCGCCGATGTGCGGGGTCATGATGGTGTTGGGCGCGGTCAGAAGGGGGCAGCTCGGGTCGGGCGGATCCGAGTAGTACACGTCGGTGGCGTACGCCGCGACTTTCCCGGAGGCCAGCGCCGCCGCCAGGTCTTCCTCGACGACGCACTTGCCGCGGCCGGTGTTGACGAGCACGACGCCGTCCTTCATGAGCGCGATGGTGTCCTTGTTGATCATGCCGCGCGTTTCGTCGGTGAGGGGGGTGTGCAGCGAAATGTAGTCGGCCTGAGCGAACAGCGCCTCGAGAGTCGGCTGCATGACGGCGAGGTCCGACTCCTTGACGTAGGGGTCGTACGCCAGCACCCGCATGCCGAACGCGGCGGCGCGCCTGGCGACCTCCTGGGCGATGCGGCCGATCCCCACGAGACCGAGCGTCTTGCCGAAAAGCTCCGTGCGCTTGATCTCGCTCTTGAGGAACTTTCCCGCTTTGAGGGCGTTGTGCGCCTCGATGAGCTTGTTCGGAACGGCGATCATGAGAGCGAACGCCAGCTCGGCGACCGCCACGGACGAGGCCTTGGGGGTGTTCACCACCTCGATCCCCCTGGCCCTGGCCGCCTTGGCGTCCACGTTGTCGAGCCCGACGCCGCCGCGGATGATGAGCTTGAGCTTGGGGGCCTGCTCCATCCACTCGGCCGTGCACTTGGTCTTGGAGCGCACGAGTGCGACCTCGGCTTCGGCCAGGCGCGACACGTCGTCGGTCACCTCGCCGAACGGCTCCAGTCTCTTGGGGAGCGACTTGTCGAAGGCATCGCAGATCAGGATCAGCATGCTGACCTCCTCGGGGCGTGTCCCCGTCCTTACCAGATGTCGAGCGTCCGGACCAGCAGGCCCGACCGCAACTTCGGCTCGAACCACGTGGACTTGGGCGGCATCACCTGGCCGGAATCGGCCACCGCCATGAGCTGCTCGAGCGAGGTCGGGTGCAGCGCGAACGCCACCGCCCACCCTTCGTTGACGCGCCTTTCGAGCTCGCCCAGGCCGCGAATTCCGCCGATGAAGTCGATGCGCTTGTCGGTGCGGGGATCGGCGATGCCGAGGATCGGCGCCAACAGGTTTTCCTGCAGGATCGAGACGTCGAGCGAGCGCACCGGGTCCTCCTCGGGGTAGCTGCCGGGGCGGGCGTCGAGCCTGTACCAGCGGCCGCCGAGGTACATCCCGAACTGGTCGCCGTGCTCGGGCCGAGCGGGGGCGTCGGGCGTCAGGATGAACTTTTCGGCCACGGCAGCCAGGAACGACTCGGGGGTGTGGCCGTGCAGGTCCTTCACCACCCGGTTGTAGTCCATGATCTTCAACTGGTTGTGGGGGAAGACCACGGCCATGAAGTAGTTGTACGGTTCGTCGCCGGTGTGGCGCGGGTTTTGTGCGCGGCGCTCCAGCCCGACACGCGCGGCCGAGGCGGCCCGGTGGTGGCCGTCGGCGACGTACAGCGCCGGCACCGCGGCGAACGCCTCCCGCAGCGGTGCCGACAGCTCGGACGGCACGACCCACACGGTGTGCCCGAAACCGTCGTCGGCGACGAAGTCGTAGGCGGGCTCGAGGCGGCGCACCCGATCGACGAGCGCGTCGATGTCGGAGCGCTGGCGGTAGGTGAGGAACACCGGGTCGTTGGCGTTGAGCTCGTGCGTGTGCCGGGTGCGGTCGTCCTCCTTGTCCTTGCGCGTGAACTCGTGGCGCTTGATGAGGCCGTCGGCGTACTCCTGGCACGAGCAGGCGGCGACGATACCGGCCTGGACATGGTCGCCCATGCGCTGCTGATACACGTAAAAACGCGGCTCCTGTTCACGAATCAGCACGCCCTCGGCGATGAGCCGCCGCAGGTTTCTCGCCCCTTGCGCGTAGACGCGGTCGTCGTAGAGATCGATGTCGCGCGGCAGATCGATCTCCGGTTTGACCACGTGCAGGTACGAGATGTCGTTGCCCTTGGCGAGTTCGCGCGCCTCGTCGGAGCTGATGACGTCGTAAGGGTACGACGCCACCTGAGCTGCGAGTTCGGGGCGCGGTCGCAAGGCGCTAAAAGGTCGAATGTCCGACATGCCTGGGATCCTCCGAACCGGTGCTCCGGTCGCAGGTGAAATCTATCACAGCGCAACGTGACCGAGGCTGGCTCGGCCATTCGGGGACTGGGAGGACCGGGGTCAGGAGCCGGCAGAGGTGCCGGTTCGTGGTTCTGATGGCTGGTGCCCCCGCCCGTCCGCGGCTGTTGTCTTTCCTCGCGCTACTTCACGAAGCGAGCAGCGAACGCCTTCGGGCCGAGTTCCTGGCCGGTCGCCTGCTTGACGAACTCCTGCCACCCCAGGGAGGCGCCGGGGGCGAAGACCTTCTCGCGCATGAAGCCACCGACCTTGGGGTTGCCGACGAGCGCCGCCGGCTCGTAGGGCTTGCCGCCCAGCACCCGGGCCGAGATCGCGGCCTCGAGCTGGGAGGCGAAGAGGGCGCCGAGCTGGTAGTTGTGGTAGTACACCGGCACCGAGGCGATGTGGATCTTGGCGGCCCAGGCGCCCTTCGGCGCCTCGGCCGGCCTCGGCACGCGCTGGTACTTCTCGACGAGACCCCACCAGAGGGCGTCGAGGTCCTGGTCCGGGTTCGCGTAGAGGCCCTTCTCGAAGCGCAGCATGACCTGGGTCCAGCGAGCGAATATGAGTTCCTGGGTGCGGAGCTTCTCGTCCATTTGCGGCGCCCACGCCTTGGCGGTGGCTTCGTCGATGTAGCCCATCGCCTGGAAGAAACCGGCGTTCTCGGCTAGCCGGCCGAACATCATCGCCACCGCCTCGGTGGTGAAGATGTGCGCCTCGGAGCGCAGGAAGAAGGGGAGGTCGCGGCGGACGTAGTACGAGTAGACTCCGTGGCCGAGCTCGTGCAGCGCGGTGTCGAGCCAGCTCTGGTTGGGCTTGATGTTCATGAGGGTGCGGACGTCGCCAGCGCGGTCGATGTCGGTGCAGAAGGCGTGCGGATACTTGCCCGGCCGCTCGTACAGATCCGAACGGGCGAGAATCGGCCCGGCGTCGAGGCCGATGCCCGCGTAAAAGCGCCCCACCTCCCTGGCGATGTCCTTGTCGGCGAGCGGCTTGTCGAAGTCGTGGGTGGTGAGGTTGGGAGCTTCCTGGAAGAAACGGTTGGAGTAGTCCCAGGCTGCCATCTCCTCCGGCTTGATCCCGAGCCGCGCGGCAGGCACGGCGTCGATGCGCGCCTTGGCGGCGCGGAACGGCTCCGCGGTGAGCCGGTCCAGCTCGTCCCACAGGCGCAGCAGCCACTCCTCGTCTTGCTCGGCGAGGGCGAGCTGCATTGCGTAGAAGTCGCGGAACCCGAGCTTGCGCGCCGCCTCGTTGCGCAGCTTTGCGAGCTCGACGACGTCGGCGGCCACCGCCGCGCCGACCTGCTTGGAGGCCAGGTAGTACGACCGGCGCACCGCCCGGTCGGTGGAGGACTTGAGTACCTCCTCGATCTGGTTGTCGGTGACCTCGGTGTCGTCGACTCTGGCGCGGAAGGTGTTGAACTTCTGTTCCACCGCGCTTTGCTTGGCGATGATCCTGGCCAGCAGTGCGGGGTCAAGCTGGCGGCCGAGGTACTGCAGGTACAGGATCTCGAGCTGCCGGCGCTCGAGCGGGTCGGTGATGGCACCCGAGGCCCTGACCTCCTTGAGGTACGCGAACGTCCTGGCGTCGGTGAAGATCGTCTCGAGCTTCGTCTGCAGCTCGGCCTGCTTCTGGTACGCCTCGTCCTTGCCGGTGGTGGCGGCCTCCCAGTAGGCGAGCGCGGCGTCCTTCATGAGCGGCGCGACGAGCGCCTCCTGCTCGGCGAGAAACGCGCGGAAGCGATCGCGAATCGCCTGGCCGGCGTCGGGAGTGGCGGCCAGCAGCGGCGCCGCGAGCAGCATGCAGGTCAGTGTCGTGCCGAAAGACTTCATGAGTCGTCCCTCCAGCCGGACAGTATAGCGGCAGGGGAGCGGCGTCCCGCCGTCGGGGTATGATCGAAGCCGGCGCGGGGCTTGCATTGCCCGGCCGCCGGAGGTGAACGATGGCGTATCGGCGAGTGCTTGTCGCGGTGCTGGCAATGTGCATGGCCGGCGTTCTCGTGGCGCAGGAGGAGCCGGCTCCGACCCCCACCCCGGCCCCCGACCCGGTCGTGGCCGCGGTCGGCACGGCCGGCGCGAGGCTCCTCCGCTACGCGACCCCCGACGCGCGGGCGGCGCTCGCGCCGGTGCAGGCCGCTCGCGAGACCGACGCGCGGGTGGCCGTGGCGCTCGGGCGGGTGCTCGAGCAGGAGAAGAAGTACGACGAGTCGGCGGCAGTGCTGCGCAAGGCCGTGGCGCTGGCGCCGGCCGACCCCGAGGCGCACGTCTGGCTCGGCGAGACGCTGCTGCGACAGAAGAAGCAGGCGGAAGCCGACGCGGCGTTCCAGAAGGCGATCGATCTCACCTCCCCGAAGGTTGCCACCGACACCGAGGGGAAGGACCTGTCCTCCCGCTACTGGCTGGGCGTGGCGCAGCAGCGGCGGCGGGTGTTCGACAGGTCGGCCGAGACGCTTTCGAAGCTCTTGGAGCTGCAGCCCGGCCACCTCATGGCGACCTACCAGCTCGGCCTGACGCGGGCGTTCCAGGGTCGCTGGGCGGATGCGGTCACGCTGCTCACGAAGGCGCTCGAAAGCGACTCCGGGATCGCGTACGCCTACTACTACCGGGCGCTGGCGCAGGAAAAGCTCGGGCGCAAGGACCAGCTCGTCCTCGACATGGAGCGCTTCCTCGCTCTCGCACCCAACGCGCCCGAGGCCGAGAGAGCCAGGGCCGTGGTCGCCGCCGCGAAGCGGTGAGCCGCCCGGCGTCGCCGCTCAGAAGGTGCTGCCCAGGCCGACGTAGGCCTTGAACGAGGGGTCGCCCGGGCGGCGGTCGAGCGGGCGGGCGAGGTCGAGCCGGACGACGCCCACGGGTGTGGAGGCGCGCACTCCGAGCCCCACCGACTTCGCGAGATCGCGACCGAAGTCGGCGCGCTCAGCCCACACCTGCCCGGCATCGAAGAACACAAGCCCCGTGAGGCCGAACCATGGCAGGGTGGCGCGCAGCTCCTGGTTCACGACCAGCACCGCTGCTCCGCCGGTGACGAGGCGCGTGTCGCCGAGATCGAGGCGGGGGCCGAGGCTCTCGAACGGGTAGCCGCGGACAGAGTACTCGCCACCGGTCTTGAAGCGCACGTCGGTGAGCAGCTCCTGCCCGGCGAAGGCGCGAGCGGCGCCGGCGCGGACCGAGGAGGCCCAGGCAAGCGCCAGCCTGCCCAGCTCGCCGACCGGCCGGAAGAGGTTGAGCTGGCCGTAAGCCCGGAAATACCGGTAGTCGGAGCCGAGCCACGGGCCGCTGCTGGAGAGGTCGAGGCTCGCGAGCATGCCGCGAACGCCGAGAACGGGGTCTTGCCGGGTGTCGCGAATGAGCTGGAGGCCGAGGTACGGGTGCCTGACCCGGATATCGAAGGGGAAAAACGGGTCCGGCTGCTCCTCGTAGACGTGCACGTCGCTGTAGCGGGCGTACACCCTGGCCGTGAGGCCGGTGCCCAGCTCGCGGGAGAGCTGGAGGGCGCCGGTGCCGCTGTCGGTGACGAAGCCGCCGTCGTCGATCCGGCGTCGCCGCTCGGCGTACGCCTCGAGCGAGAAGCGCCCCTCGCGGATCGATGGGACCTTGAAGAGGAGCCTGCCCGAACGGTCGTCGGGATCCCAGCGGGCCCGGAACGCCGCCTCGAGGCCGCGGCCGAACAGGCTGCGGTCGGCCACGTCGACGAGTGCCGACAGCCCGACATCCGTCTCCCAGCGGACACCGTAAGCGACGGTGAAGCGCGGGGCTTCCCTGAGCCGGAACGTGACCTCGCTGCCGTCGTGGCGCGCCTCGGTCGTGGTCGTGACGGCCAAAAACCGCCCTCTCGAAAGCAGCCGCGCCCGCGCCTCGGCCAGTCGCAGCGGGTCGAGGGGTTCGCCCACCTCGATGCGGGCCACGCGCCCGAGCCACGAGACGCGGGCCGAGCGCTGCCCCACGAAGCGCACGCCGGCGACTCTACGGGGCTCGCCAGCAGCCACTTCGAGGCGCAGCGCCGTTGCACCGTCCGCGGCTCGCACCGGGACGGCGCGGACCCGCGCCTCGGCGAAGCCGTGCGCCGCGAGGTCCCGCTCGACGAGCGCCGCGGCCTCGGCAAACCGGTCGAGACGGGCTGGCTCGCCGGGGCGGACCGGCAGCGCCGCCAAGAGCCGGGCGGCTTCGACCTCGGGGACGCCGGTGATCTCGATGGCCGCCACCCGGTCGCGGGGACCGGACTCGACCTCGACGAAGAGGGTCCCGCGCTCGCGGTCGATGCGCTGGCCTGCAACCCGCCCCTGCTGGTAACCGAGAATGCGCAGCGTCTGCTCGACGCGCCGGTGGGCGTCGGGCAGGCCGGCGGCGAGCTCGGTGCGCTCGGTCGGCCCGGCGAAGCGCCGGGCCAGCGCTGCCGCCTCGTCCTCCCCGACCCCGGCGAACACGACCGACGTGAGCTCGGCGCGCTCCCCACCGATGCCCTCGACGGTGACGACGATCGGATCGCCGGGCGCTACCCGGATCTCCACCCTGGGGTCCAGAAAGCCCAGCGACCGCAGCGCCCGGACGGCGGCGTCGCGCATCTCGGCGCGCGACGCCGCCTCGTACTCGTCGAGCCGGTACATGGCGGCAATCGTGCCGCGGGCGACCGAGGGCGGGCGGTCGCCGGCGAACTCGACGCGCACGCGGCGGCCTGCATCGATCTCGACGACTAGTTCGACGCGGTCGGGGTGCTTCACGGCGGGCCGGGCCGCGGCAACGACCGTGGCCTCGGGATAGCCGGCCTCCCTGAGCGCTTGCCCCGCCTCGATCTCCGCGTCCACGAGGGCGCCGTCGGGCAGAGGCCGGCCGGGGCTCGCGCGCAGCGCCTTGCGCACCAGCTTCGCGACGGCCTTGGTCGGCGCCTCGACGACGATGCGGTCGAGTTCGGGGCCGACGGCCGTCGCGGCCCGCGATCCTCCGATCTCGAGCACTTGCTGCAGGCTGCCTCCCGCCTTGCCCTCGTCGTTGGAAAACCCCTGGACGACGAACCGGGGCAGCTTGCGAAAACCGTGCAGGTCGAGGATGTAGGTCTGGCGCTGGGTGTTGCGCAGGTCGAGCGAGACCGCGAGGGCGGCGTGGCGGGAAATGTCGCGCGTCAGGGTGAGCCGGGCGCTAGGGTCGGTTTCGCCAAAGACGTACACCGGCCGGATCGTGATGCGCCCGAGCCCGAGCTGCTCCCCCACGCCTCCCACCAGCCTCTCGCCGAAGTAACCGGCCAGCCCCGTGGCGAGGCCTTCCATCGCGCCGGTGCCGGTGCCGGCCTCCCGCCCCCAGGCGAGCGGGTCGCCGGGCTCGCGGCAAATCGTGTCGTTCTCGAGCGAGCTGGTGAGCCCGAGGTCGAGCCGGGGGTCGTTGACGGGGTCGCCGGTGAAGGTCGCGACCGCGCGATCCAGCCTGAAGCGCTGGTTGTAGGCGCTGACGCAGCCGCCCGGATCGATCTCGACACGCCCCTTGATCACGGGGTTCCAGAGTGTCCCCTCGACCTCGATGGGTTCCCAGACGGCGCGCAGGTTGGCGACGTTGTTGCGCACGCGCAGGCCCTCGACCGTCTCGACGCGCAGGTCGAGGTCGATGGTGTCGAGCAGGCTTGCCGCCGTGCCGGTGGTCTGCACCGGGGCCAGGAAGCGAGGCAGCACCTCGCGCTCCAGGTCGAGGTCGCGGTCCAGCACGGCGCGTTCGACCACCACGGTCCCGGCCAGCAGCCCCCCCGACGCGGGATCCCAGGCGAAATCGAGGTTACCGCCGAGCCGCGCCTTGACCCCGAAGTCGAGCCCGTACGCGAGGTGCGCCAGGCTCGTCTGCACCGACACGAAGCCGTCGGCGTACCGCTTGCCGGAAAACGCCACCTCGCCGCCGTTGAGCGCCAGGCGGCCGTTGGCGATGACCAGCTCGCCGTTGGCAAAGAAGAGGTCGGCGGCCGGCTCGCTCAGCCGGGTGGCGTACGGCGTCGGCCAGTACAGCGAGACGCCAGGTCCCGTGAGGCGGGCCACGGCCCGCAGATCCTGGAGTGTTCCCGCGGCTCTGGCCTCCACTGCCAGCTCACCCCGCGCCACCCCGCCCGCAAGGTAGGGGCCGAGGAGCGCGGTCGGGATGCGGCCGCTGGCGCGCAACTCGAGGCCGCGGACGAGGGAGGCCGGGGCGTCGGCTCCGGGCCGCCAGCCGGGCGCGAGCCCCGCCTCGCCCCCCAGCTCGAAGCGCGCTCCCATCGCCCGCAGCGCGAACGGCTCGATCCGCAGGCGATGGCCTGCGGCGCCGATGCGAATCGGGCCCTCCGCCGTCACGGCCTCGCTGCCCGTCCACAGCCGCAGGTCGAAAAGCTGCAGCTCGGCCACGAGACCGGCCGGGTCCGCCGGGTCCGCCCAGAGGTCCAGCGCGACACCGCCGTGCGCCCGCTCCGGGCGGTCGGGTCCGCCGAGCGCCTCGACGACGCCGCAGGAGTCGAGGTGGGGAGCCCACGCCTGAAGATGGATCGGGCCGTCGGCCGCGCGCACGGGAGCCCCGGCCAGGGCGCCTTCGAGGCCCGCGATGCGAGCGAGCGCCCCCAGCGGCAGCTCGACCCGGGCCGCGAGCGGGCCGGCTCCCGTTTCCACGAACGGCGCCTCGACGTGCAATACGCCGTCCGCGAGCGCGAGGGCGGCGGTCGCCTGTGCGATCCCCGAAGCCGGTCGCTCGAGCTCGAGGTCGAGCCGTGCCGTCTCTGCCGGCAGCGTGACCTCGCCGTGCCCGCGGGCGCGGAGGCGGCGCTCCCCGAGCCGGGCATCAAGCGTCTCGAGGTCGACGGTCCGCCCGTCGGTCGAGGCCTCGAGTTCGAGGCGGTCGATCCGTGGGTACGCCGGGTCGAGGGCGAGTTCCGTGCCGGAGATGGCCAGGTGCGCCCGGTACGAGCGCAGCGAACCCTCGGCCTCGAGCGCGCCCGAGATCGTCCCCGAGGCGCCGGGGAGGGCGAGCGCCAGCGGCAGCTCGCGGGCGGCCACGCGCGCCCGGCCCTCGAGCGGCATCGGCCGGCCCGCCGCTTCGACGTCGACCCTGCCCCCGGCGGCCGGCCGCCACGAGCCGTGCAGCTCGGCGCGCACTTCGTCGAGAGGACCGTCGAGCAGCAACCTCGCATCCAGAGCTCCTGCCACCGGCAAGCCCTCCGGAAGCGGGGGGACGAGCCCGGGAAACGCCGCGGCGAGGCTGCAGTGCAGCGCCACGACGTCCGGGGCCTCGACGTCGGCGGCCACGGAGACGAGGCGGCCCGCCCCCAGCTCGCCGAGGCTCGCAGCGTACAGCTCGCCCGACACGGCCCGCTTGCCGGCGAGCCCGGGGAGCAGGTCGACGGCAAAGCCCAGGCGCGTGGCCGCGCCTGCCGTGTCCACGGCGGCGGCAAGCCGGAAGTCGGCGGCGGCCAGGATCTCCTCGCCCCTTCGCCACGTCGCGCTGGCGGTTCCCCGGGGGCGCAGCGGCCCGGCCGCACCGACCTCGAGGTCGAGCCGCACGTCCGCCGTCGTGCCCGCGGCCCCGACACGCGCGAGAAGGCCGGCAGGCAGCAACGGCGCCAGGTCGTCGAGCCGCAGGCCCTCGGCGGTCACGCTGACCGATCCCTGCTGCTCGGGGAAACGCCCGGCGCCCCGGATGTGCAGTCGCCCGCCGCTCGCGAGGTCGGGGACGAGCACGGCCGGCTCCATCTCGGCGACGAGCGTGCCCTCGAACCTCGCCGGCGACCCGAGAGCGCCCCGAAGGGTGGCCTGCGCGTCGAGCCCCGCGCCCCGCACGGCGAGCCTTTCCACCTCCAGGCTCCCGTCCAGCCCGGCCACGAGCGTGGCCTCGACGGAGCCGCTCCAGGCCGGTGCCACGGCCCGCTCCACCCGGACCTCCCCGGCGCGCGCCCGCACGCTCAGGCGGTCGTCACACAGCGAGCCCTCGATGTCCACGCCCGACGCGGAGACGGCGGTGGCCCAGCGCGCCGCCGCCGGGAGCGCGGTGCGGGCCACCGAGCCGCCGAGCAGAGCGATGCGGTCGATGACGAGGCGGCCCGGCGGCCCGGAGGGCTGCTCCGGGGTGCCGCCGAGCGCCGGCACCGGCGAGTCGGGGTGCAGCCTCCAGCGCTCGACGCGCAGCTCGCGCACGTGCACGACCGGCTTCGCCAGCGTCTCGAGCTCGACGCAGGCTGCGACCAGCTCCGCCTCGGCGAGAGGCGGGGCATCGGCGGCTCCGACCGTAACGCCGTGCAGCGTGATGCACCCCCGGCGCGGCGACAACGCAAAGTCACGGATCGAGAGGGCGATCCCCGACCTCGCCGCAGCGGCGCCGGCCCTGGCCAGGATTTGCTGCCGGCCCCAGCGGGTGCCGAGCGCCAACCACGCTGCCGCCACCGCGACGGCAACGAGCGCGGCAAGGGCGCACACGGCCGCCAGCACGGCCCGCCGCCACCGGCGGCGCTGTCGCCCGCTCACGGTTTCCTCGCTCACGAGCCCGATGATAGCGCCGCCCGGTACCGCAAGCCGGCGACCGGCGGGCGACGCCCTGGCCAGCTCTCGCCCCCGAGGTCGCCGCGGGTGGTAGGCTTCGAACGTGAACGGCATCGTGGCGGAGGTCGAGCGGCGCGGGCGGCTCTCGTGCGCCGAGTACATGGAGCTGGCGCATTTCCACCCCGAGTTCGGCTACCACGCGCGAGCCCGCGGCCTCGGGCCGGCGGGAGGCCCCTCCGAGGCGCTGGCCGCACCCCCTGCCTCGCCGGTCCTGGCCTCGACGCTCGCGAGGCTCTTGGCCCGGCTGGCCGAGCTTCTCGGCGAGCCGCTCTGCCTGGCCGAGGTCGGTGCCGGGCAGGGGAGGCTGACCAGCGCGCTCCTCGAGGCGCTCGGGCGCGGGAGCGACGAGGTCGTGCGCCGCGTCGTGGCGGTGGAGCGCTCGGCGTGGGGCCGGCAGAGGCTGGCCGAGACCTGCCCTGCCGCCGAGGTGGCCGAGCGGCTCTCCGACCTGCCGCGCCCGGCCGGGCCGGCGGTGCTGCTCACTTCCGAGCTGTACAGTGCCTTGCCGGTGCACCGCGTGGTCCAGCAGCGGGAGGGCGAGCTGCTGGTCCTGCGCGAGCTGTACGTGGAGGCGCGGGCCGCGGCACTGCACTGGGCCGACGGGCCGCTCAGCGACGCGGCGGTCGCGGCCTACCTCGAAGGGCACGGGGTGAGCCTGCGGGAGGGGCAGCGGGCCGAGGTCCGGCTCGTCGCCGGGCCGCTCCACGCCCGCCACCTCGCCTGGCTCGGGCTGCAGGGGCTGGTGCTGGTGTTCGACCACGGCCACCCCGCCAACCGGCTCTACGATCCGCGGTCGCGCCGCGACGGCACGCTCGCCGGGGTCCGCGGGCACCGGGTGGTGCACGACGTGCTGCGCGAACCAGGCGAGTGCGACATCATCGCCGGTGTCAACTTCGACGACCTGGTCGCGGCCGCCGCGCAGGGCGGCTGGGAGAGCGAGCCGCCGCAGCCGCTGGGGGTGTTCCTGGCCGGGGCGGGTGCCCTCGAGGTCCTGCCCCCGGCCTTGGCGCGAGGCGAGCCGCTCACCCCCGAGGCGTGGGCCGAGCTGGCGGCCGCCAGGCGGCTGCTGGCGAGGCCGGGAATGGGCGCGGATCTCAAGGTGCTGGCACAGGGGAGAGGCCGGGTGTGGGGGGCGTACCGGGCGCTCGGAACCCTCCCGCCCGCCAACGCGTAGGAGGGATCGTGGCACGACGGGGCAGGATCGCGGCGAGCGTTGCGCTGGTGGTCGGGCTGGTGGCGGGCGGAGCGCTGCTTTTCGCGGGTGCTTCCGAGCTTCCCGAGAAGTGGAAGAAGTGGCTCGACGAGGAGGTCTACCCGCTCATCACCAGGGAGCAGCGGAAAGCGTTCCTCGCCCTCGAGACCGACGAGCAGCGGCAGGCGTTCGCGGAGCGATTGTGGGAGCTGTGGAACGCCGAGAGCGGGCGGGGGAGCGTTTTCCGCCGCATCTGGGAGGAACGGCTCGACGAGGTGCGCGCCGCGTTCGGGTCCACGACCGAGGACCGGGCGCGGTTGTGGCTGCTCCACGGTCCGCCGGACGGCCGCAAGGCCGTCAACTGCGACCGCATCTTCCACCCCATGGAGATCTGGATCTGGGCCTACTTGCCGGGGCTCGGCGAGAACATCACGGTGCTGTTCTACCGGCCCTACGGGGTCGGCCGGTTCAGGCTCTGGGACCCCAACATCGAGTCCCGCATGGCGCTTTACACCACCGAGGGCAACATGGCCCTTCAGCAGTACTTTTCGGGTTCCGTCCGGCAGTACGAGCTGGCCCGGCCCGAGTACATCTGCGGCGCCGACGTCCTGAGGCTCATCGGCGCGGCCGAGTTCACGATGAAGGACCTCGAGGTCCGCAAGGCGATGGAGCGCGTGCAGCCGCCGCCCGGCCAGACGACCGGCAAGGAGAGCGCGAGCCAGCGCTTCCTGGAGTTCTCGACCATCACGCCGAAGGACGCCAAGCCGCTGGCGTTCGATCTCGCCACCCAGGTGGGGGACCGCAGCGCCGGCAAGATCCGGGTCACGTTCTTCGCCAAGGTCCAGCGAGGCGAGCTGGGCACCACCAGGGTCGGCGATATCGACGTCGTGCAGCTCGATGTGACCGGCGAGATCTCGCGCGACGGCCAGATGGAGGACCGCTTCCGGTACTCGTTCTCGTTCCCGGGGGACGCCAGCGAGCTGCCGCTGCAAATCGACCGCGAGCTGCGGCCGGGCATCTACCGGCTTCGCCTCAAGGTCGCCGACGTCAACTCCAAGTGCGCCGGTGTCAAGGAAATGGACTTCGTCGTGGAGATGGCCCAGACACCCACTCCGAGCCCCGAGCAGGCGGCGGCCGAAAAGACCCTGGTGCGGATTGCCACCTCGCCGCTGCCCACGCTGTCGTTGCAGGGGCCGGAAGGGGAGGGCCTGACTGGCGTGCAGCGCTTCACCGCCCTGGCCGGGCCGCAAGTCGCCAAGGTCGAATTCTACCTCGACAACCGGCTGATCCTCTCGAAGAACCGGGCGCCGTTCGAGATCGAGCTGGACCTCGGGCCGGTGCCACGGCTCGTCTCGGTGGTCGCGGTGGCGTACGACGCCAAGGGGGAGGAACTGGACCGCCGCCAGCTCGACATCAACCTCGGGCGGGAGCGCTTCTTCGTGCGTCTCCAGCCGGTCGGCGCCGCCGACCGCCAGGGCGGCAAGGTGCGGGCGCAGGCCTCGGTCAACGTCCCGACCGACCGCACCCTCGCCAGGCTCGAGCTGTACTGGAACGAGGCGCTGGTCGCCACGCTCTACGCGCCGCCGTTCGACGCCTGGCTGCCGGTTGCCGACAACGGGTCGATCGGCTACCTGCGCGCGCTGGCCGTGCTGGATGACGGCGAGCAGGCCGAGGACGTGCGGTTCGTCAACGCCGGCCAGTTCCTGAGTGACGTCCAGGTGCAGGCGGTGGAACTGCCGATCACGGTGCTGGACAAGAGCGGAGGTCCGGTCGAGGGGCTCGTGGCGGACGACTTTCAGGTCTTCGAGGACGGGCGCCCGCAGACCATCTCACACTTTTCCCGGCAGCAGGACCTGCCGATCCGGCTCGGGATCGTGGTCGACACCTCGGGCTCGATGGAGGCGACCTTGCCCGAGGTGCAGCGAGTGGTGATCGGCTTCCTGCGCAACCTGCTGCGCCCCAAGGACCGCGCGTTCGTGGTCTCGTTTTCCGATCGGCCGGCGCTCATCGAGGGGTTCACGGCCGACTTCGCGGGGCTCGAGCGGGCGATGATCGCGTTGCGGGCCGATCGCGGCACCGCCTTCAACGACGCCACCGTGTACAGCTTGTTCCAGTTCTCGGGGGTGCGCGGCCGCAAGGCCATGGTGATCCTCACCGACGGCGAGGACAACGCGTCGCGCATGAGCTACGACCGCGTCCTCGACTACGCGCAGCGCAGCGGCGTCATGATCTACGTGGTCGCGATCGACCTCTCGATCACCAAGGTGATGGTGCGATCGCAGCTCTCGCGCCTGGCGCGGACCACCGGCGGCGAGGCGTTCTTCCTGGCCTCCAACGCCGACCTCAAGACCGTGTACGACCGGATCAACCGCGAGCTGCGCAGCCAGTACCTGCTGGCCTACACCTCGGACGCCACCACGCCGCCCGACGTGTTCCGCAAGATCACGGTGAAGATCCGCAAGCCCGGACTGGAGGTTCGCACCCTCGCCGGGTATTACCCGGGTGGCTGAGCGCCGTGCGGGCGGCGGCATCTCTGGCCACCGCAAATTGACACCTTGCGCGCGCCGTTGCTAGGCTCGGCGGTGTGAATTCCGGCGCGGGACCAACGGCGAGCGAAAACGTTGCCGGCTGCAACCGCCTCCGAGGCCGCGCGTAGAAAGGACCTGCCATGTGGGCACGAATCCGTAATCTGGTCAAGGGCTTCTTGAGTCTATTCATCTCGGGCATCGAGCGAGCCAACCCGAAGGCACTGATCGAGGCCGAGAAGGAGAACCTCCGCAAACAGATCGCCCGCTTCAACGACAGCCTGGCGACCCACGCCGGGTTTTGTGAGCGGCTCATCCGGCAGATCAAGGGCCTGGAGGCGCAGGAGCGCGAGCTGTCGGCCAAAGCTGCCGCGCACCTGAAGGCCGGCAACCGCGCGGCGGCCGGGCAGTACGCGCTCCAGCTCCGGACGGTCAAGGAGCAGCTCGAGGAGAACCGCCGCCAGCTCGAGGCCGCGGAGGCCACCTACAAGAAGCTCGTCCAGTCGCGCGACGTCGCGGTCCGTGACGCCCAGGCCAAGATCGAGACGCTCAAGAGGATGCTCACCGAGACCGAGATGCTCGAGGCGCAGGCCGAGCTGCAGGAAATGGCGCAGGGCATGATTTCCTCGATCGGTGGATCGGGCGACACCATCAACCGCATCGAGGAGATGCTCACGGAGCGGCGGGACAAGGCGGCCGGCCGCGCCCGGGTGGCGGCGTCGTCGATCGACACCTCCAGGGTCGAGATCATGGAGGCGGAGCAGGCCGCACTCGCCGACCAGGCGCTTTCGGAGTTCGCCGCCTCGTACGGACTCGAGATGCCGGGGGTGGTGGCAGCGGAAGAGCCGATCGCGGCGGTCCCGGCCAAGGACATGGGGCCGGCCGCCAAGGAAGGTCAGTGAGCCGGGCTCGCAGGCCCGTGAAGTGGGCGGGGCGTTGATGACGCCCCGCCCGGGAATTCGGAGGGAGGAGCCATGGAGCAAAAGGTCGGGATGACGCCACTCGGGAAGATCGTGGTCTTCCTCTTCATCATCGGTTGCATCGGCGGCGCGCTGTACTACTTCCGCGACTTCATCGCGCCAGGGGGTGACGACAAGCCGAGGAAGGTGGACATGGGGCAGTTCCAGGCGCAGCAGGGGAAGGTGGAGGCGCCTGACACCAAGGGCATCACCACCGTCAACGAGTACACCTACGTGCCGGGCGAAAAGCTGCCGCCGGTGAAGGGCGTGTCGGCCTACAAGTGGGGTGCGGACAAGGTGGTGCAGTTCCCGATCAACGTCTGGATCGGCTGGCTCCCGATCGTGGCCGCCAACCACGGCTTCGCCCCCAGCACAGAGTCGGTGTTCTTCAAGGAGTACGGCTTCAAGGTCAACCTCAAGCTCATCGACGATCCGGTGGCGGCGCGGGACGCGTTCGCGGCCGGGGAGAGCCACATCCTGTGGGGCACGCTCGACATGATGGTGCTGTTCGCACCGGAGCTGATGAAGGACTCGCGCACCTCGCCCCGGATCTTCCAGCAAATCGATTTTTCGGCCGGCGGCGACGGCATCGTGGTGCGGGGCAACATCCAGTCGGTCAAGGATCTCAAGGGCAAGGTGATCGTCTACGCACAGAACAGCCCGTCGCAGTACTTCATCAACAACCTGCTGCTCTCGGCCGGCATCCAGCCGACCGAGGTGACGCACAAGTACACCTCGGACGCCTTCGGCGCCGCGGCCGCTTTCGTGTCCGACAGCCGGATCGACGCCTGCGTGACCTGGGCGCCCGACATCTACAACATCCCGGAGAAGGTCAAGGGTACGAGGATCCTCACCACGACGGCGGAAGCCAACAAGCTGATCGCCGACGTGTGGGCGGCGCGAGCCGACTTCGCCAAGGACCACCCGGAGATCATCAAGGGACTGGTGGCTGGCATCTTCAAGGGCATGGACATGCTCAAGGACCCGGCGCTGCGCCAGAGTGCGATCGGCTGGCTCGCGGACGGCTATCAAATGGACCCGGCCGAGGTGGCGGGGATGCAGGAGGACGCCCACATCACCAACTTCGCCGAGAACAAGGAGTTTTTCCTCAACCAGAACAACCCGACCAACTTCGAGCGGACCTGGAAGAACATCACCTTCGTGTACCGGGAGCTCGGATTGATCGGCACGCCGGTGCGCTTCGACGAGGTCATGGACTTCTCGGTCATCCGGCAGCTCGACGCCGAGGGGACGTTCCGGCATCAGCGCGACGAATCCCGCACCTCGTTCGCCCCCACGTCGTACGCGCGCGTGTCGGCCGAGGCGCCGATCCTCACGCAGACCATCCGCATCAACTTCTACCCCAACTCGGCCAACATCTTCGAGCCGCAGCACGACGAGCTGGGCAACCCGATCCCCAACACCCTCTACGACCCCAACGTCACCGCCACCCTCGAGAAGGTGGCCCGCCTCGCGGGCCAGTACGAGCGGGCCGTGATCGCGGTCGTCGGCCACGCGGACTCCTCGATGAAGGGCAAGGGCGCCCGCACCGAGGACGTCAAGCAGCTTTCCCTGGACCGCGCCGCGGCGGTGAAGCAGGCGCTGGTCAAGAAGTTCAACTTCGACCCTAACAAGTTCATCGTCGAGGGGAAGGGCTGGGACGTGCCGGCGGACCCGGAGGACCCGATGAACCAGGCGCTCAACCGCCGGGTGGAGATTTCGGTGTACCCGCCGGAGGCCAAGTAGCCGGGGAACCGCACTGGCGCCGGTGAACGGGGGCGAGGAGCGACAAGGGGGGAGAACAACGGCGATGGTTGACGAGACGGTGAAGAGGGAGCCGCCGGCCAGCGGATCGCAGGCCGGGCAGGAGGCGGGACCCGAAAAGCGGGCGGTGCCGCCGGCCAAGACCGACTACCGGCCGCTGCGGCCCGGGGGCGTGCTGCGGATCAGGGAGACGATCCCGAGCTGGATGGCGTGGGCGCTGGGCGTCGTGCCGATCCTCGCCTTGCTCGCGGGCTGGTTTGCCGTGACGGCCGGAGCCGAGGCCGAGAGCCGCATCGTTTCCCCGACCATCCTCCCGAGCCCCTGGGAAGTGTTGCAGTCGCTGTGGGGCAAGGGCCAGCCCGACGCCCCGGGCTATGTGCCCTCGCTGTGGGTGGACCGCGCCCTGGTGCGCAACTTGCTGGTCTCGTTCTGGCGGGTGCTCCAGGGCTTCCTCGTGGCGGTGGCGATCACGTTCCCCCTCGGCGTGCTCATGGGCGGCTTCACGAAGATCAAGGCGATGTTCAGCCCACTTTCGGTGTTCGGGGCGTACCTGCCGATCCCGACCCTGGTGCCGCTCACGCTCTCGCTGTTCGGCACCGGGGAGACCCAGAAGGTGGCGTTCCTCGCCCTGGCCTTCGCCATCTATCTCCTGCCGCTCATCGTCCAGTCGGTGGACGGTGTCGACGACACCTACCTCAAGACCGCCTACACACTCGGCGCCAGCCGCTGGCAGGCGGTGCGAAAGGTGCTGCTGGCCATCGCCTGGCCCGATATCTTCCAGGCCTTGCGCATGGGTTTTGGGGTCGGGTGGAGCTACATCATGCTGGTCGAGATGGTGGACATGTCCAAGGGCATCGGCGGTCTCATCATGATCTCCCAGCGCCGCGGCCCTCGCGAGCACATTTACCTGGTGCTCGTCTTCATCGTCGCCATCGCCTTCCTCACCGACCGGCTGTGGGGGTGGGTGGGCAAGCAGCTCTTCCCGTACCGAGAGGCGAAGCGATGAGCGAGCGCGTCCCCGTCGTCGAGTTCCGCAACGTGACCAAGACCTTCAACCCCGGGACGCGGCAGGAGTTCACCGCCATCAGGGACGTCTCGTTTTGTATCGAGGACAAGCCCGCCTACGGCGAGTTCATCGCCATCGTTGGGCCATCCGGGTGCGGCAAGTCGACCGTCCTCAACCTCATTCACGGTTTCCCGGACGTTTACCCGCCGACCGCCGGCGAGGTGCTGGTGAGGGGAGTGCCGCCTGCCGGACCGGGCCGCGACCGCGGCATGATCTTCCAGCGCTACAGCTCGTTTCCGCACCGCACGGCGCTCGAAAACGTCACCTTCGGGCTCGAGATCAATCAGCGCAAGCTGGGGCTGTCGCGCTCGCAAATGGAGGACATGGCGGCCGCCTGGCTCGCCAGGGTCGGGCTTCGGGGCCACGAACGGAAGTACCCACACCAGCTTTCCGGCGGCCAGCAGCAGCGCGTGGCGATCGCGCGCACGCTCGTGCTCAAGCCGCCGATCATCCTCATGGACGAGCCGTTTTCGGCCCTCGACGAGCCGACCCGCTACGACATGCAGCGCCTCATCATGGAGCTGTGGCACGACATCGAGACCACGGTGTTTCTCGTCACCCACTCGATCTCGGAGGCGGTGTTCCTGGGCGATCGAGTGTGGGTGTTCACGCCGGCGCCGGGGCGCATCGGCAAGGAGTTCGTCGATATCATCCCGCCCACGCGCGGGGCCGACCCGATCAAGGTGCAGGAGTCGGCGCAGTTCAAGGCGGTCGTGGCCGAGGTCACGGAGGCCTTTCGCGCCCTCGAGGCGCGCAAGGCATAGGCATGGCTGGGGAAACCCTGGGTTTCTGGGACTACGTGAAGGCGGCGTTCTGGTACAAGCCGCGGGTGGGGTTTCTCGGCCCGCTGCCGCTCAACGTCATGGCGCTGTTCACTTGCGTCGTGGCGAGCCTCGCGACCCAGAACGCCGGCTTCCTGTTCCTCGGCGGCGCCGCCGAGATCGGCTACCTGGCGTTTTTGTCGTCGAACCCCTCGTTCCAGAAGCTCGTGCAGGGCCTCCGCCTGCTCGCGAGGCAGGAAGGGTGGCAGCAGAAGGTGCAGGCCTCGCTCGCGCGCCTGCGCCCCGACTCGATGGAGCGCTACCGGCGGCTGTACGAGCAGTGCCGCCTCATCCTGGGCGTTTCCGACCGCGTCGCCCCCGACGACATGTTTTCGATCCGCGACATGCGGGCCGGGGGGCTCAACCAGCTCCTCTGGCTGTTCCTGCGCCTCCTCACCTCGCGGGAGCTGATCGTCGCCAGCCTCAGCTCCGCCAACCGCGCCGAACTCGAGGCCGAGGTCAAGCGGCTCGAAGAGCGCCTCGCCAGGGCCGAGCCCGAGAGCGCCCTGGCACGCTCCCTGCAAGGCACCCTCGACATCCAGAGCAAGCGGCTCGACAACCTCACCCGGGCCCTGTCGAGCCTCGAAGTCATTGACGCCGAACTCGAGCGCATCGAACAGCAGGTCCAGCTCATCCGCGAGGAGGTGGCGGTGGCCACCGGTCCCGACGCCCTCTCGAGCCGCCTCGACGCCGTCACCGCCACCCTCGGCGAGACCTCCCGCTGGATGGACCAGCACGCCGAGTTCTTCGGCAGCATCAGTGGCGACGACGAGGTCCTCGGTGCGCCCGTCCTGCCGAGCCTGCCCGAGCCCCCCGCCACGCCGAAGCCCCCGCCGCCCCCGCGCCAGAAGCAGCGGCAGTAGACGGGCCTCGCAGCCCGCGCGACGGCCGGCGGTGACATCGTCACAGCGAAGGCGCGCCCGGCCTCTCGCCCCCGCGCGCACCGGCGCCAGGGCGTTGGCGGGCGGCTGCCTTTATACTCGTCGTGAAATCGGGGGGGCGCGCTGCCGTGGCGCCAGCGGCGCCCTGGCTCCGGAGGGAGACTGCCATGGGGTTCATCGACAGCATCCTCGCCAAGCTCGGGCTCGGGCCCAAGACCACGGTGCCGGCGGAGGCTCCGCTACAGCCTGCGCCGATCGAGCTCCCCACGCCGACCCCGATCGAGCCGGCGGCGCCGGTCCCGATTGCCGTGGTCGACGTCGTCGCGCAGCTCGAGAAGCTCGCCGCCGCCTACCCGGGCAAGCTCAACTGGCGGGTCTCCATCGCCGACCTGTTGCGGCTGCTCAACCTCGACCCCAGCCTGGCCGCTCGCAAGGAGATGGCGAGGGAGCTGGGCTGCCCCGAAGAGCTGATCGGCGGCGACTACTCGCGGATGAACATCTGGCTGCACAAGACCGTCCTCGCCCGCATTGCCGCCAACGGCGGCAACATCCCCAAGGAGCTGCTGGACTGAGCTGCCGGGCGGGCCTGCTCGGCGTGCGCCCAACCTCGCGGGATCGACACATCGGCCCGCGCGGGCCGACGATGCCCTATCGTTCAACCGCCCGGAGGCGCTCCGGCGCCTCGGCATTCCTCGAAAGGTGAGGAGACATGTCGCGTTGGATCCTCGTTGGGCTGGTGCTCGTCTCGGCGCTCGCCGCGGTGCCCGGGCTGGAGGGGCGCGAGCGCGCGCCACGGGTCGCATCCAGGGTCCACATGAGCCAGCATGGCTGGCAGGGGTGGGTCCGCGGCGAGGACATCGCCGGCGCGCCGGACAGGGGGCTCCAGGTCGAGGCGATCCGGCTCCGGATCGAGCGCGTCCCGGGGAGCATCAGGTACAGCGTCCACGCCAAGGGGATCGGCTGGACCGACTGGGCCGAGGACGGCCAGATCGCCGGGACCACGGGAGAGAAGCGGCGCGTGGAGGCGATCCGTCTCGAGCTGGCGGAGCTACCCGACTGGAGCGTGGCGTACCGCGTCTGCCTGCGGGGCCATGGGTGGAGCGAGTGGGCGCACGACGGCGAGGTCGCCGGCACCACCGGCCAGGAGCAGGCCGTCGAGGCCGTCGAGATCCGGCTCGAGACCCGCCGCGGGCTCATCACGCGCCGTCCCTGACGCGCCGCAGCGCCCCCTCCCTCGCTCACGCGTGTTGCCGGGCAGCCTGCTCGGCCGCGAGGTGGGCGACCAGCAGCTCGAGGCGCTTGATCTCCCGAGTCGTGCCCAGGCGCCCGGTCTCCAGCCAGTACCAGATCTTGCCGGTGAGCGAGATGAAGGTGCAGAAGAGAAACCCGATCCCCCAGCGGATGAGCCCGGCGTCGTCGGCGGCGGAGAGGAAGCGCCCGCCGCAGTACACCGCCAGCCCGAAGAACACCAGCACGTTGAGCATGAACATCGCTCCGAACCAGCGCATCCGGCTGCGGAACACCCCCGTCAGCTCGGCGAGCCAGCCCGGCTCCGCCGGCAGCTCGATGCCGGCCGCGTCCTCGGCGGCGAGCGCCTGGCGGATCACCTCGTCAACGTCGATCGTGCGCGTCATTGGTCACCTCCAGCGCCGCGCGCAGCCGCGCGCGGGCGTGAAACAGCCGTGACTTCACCGTCCCGGCGGGGACCTCGAGGACGGCGGCGATCTCCGCCACCGACAGCCCGTCCACGTAGAGCATCGCCAGCAGCAGGCGCGGCTCGCGGTCGAGCAGGCGAAGCGCGTCGCGGACGCGCGCCAGGTCGTCGGCCCGCCCGGTCTGAGGCGCCGCGACCTCGGACGCGAGCTCGACCACCGCGTGGTGCGCGCGGGCATGCTGCCGGTGCGCAACCCACTCCGCCGCGCGCCGCGTGACGATCCGCAGCGCCCAGGCGGGGAACGCCGCCGCGTCCCGCAGGCGGCCGAGCCCGCGCGCGATGGCGACCCAGCCCTCCTGGACCACCTCCCGCGCGCCCTCCGCGTCGCCCGTCAGCCGCCGCGCGTGCCGGGCCCGCCTGGGATAACAGCGCACCGCGAGCCGCTCGAACGCCTCCGCCCGCCCAGCCTGCGCGGCCAGGACCAGCATCTCGTCGACCACCCGCTCGCGCGTCCGCATCTGCGTCCCTCAAGCATAAGGTCGGTGGATCGTGTCGAACGGTTCATGCGCCCTGCCGCGCGGCGACGCGACCCGGCCGAGGAGCAGGTGTAGACTCCCCCCGTCCTGGGGGGTGAATGCGTATCGTCGGTGCTCACGAAGCCAGGCGGCACATGGCACGACTCCTCGACGAGGTCGAGAGCGGGCATTCCGTTACGATCGCGAGACACGGGAAGCCGGTTGCCAAGCTCATTCCCGCCCCCTCGTCGCCAGTCGGTGACATCGCGCTGGTCGAGTCGTTCAAGGCGTTCGCGGCCCGGCACACCCTCCGTGGCGTGAGCCCTGCCGGTGCGATCACAGAAGGTCGACGTTGAGCACGGTGCCACATCCCCGCGCGGGATAGCTCCGACGGGCCCGACGACGACGCCCACGCGGCGTGCCTCGCCAACTCAGCGACCCGGACGCTCCTGCCCTGCAAGCCTCCAGCCAACAACCAGGTCCGCGACCGGAGGCGAGCGAACGGTCGAACCCCTGACCTTCCACAGTAAAGCAAGCCCACGGCAGCCCGTGCGCTTGCGGATCACATCTCCCCTCCGTGAGTTGCCGACCGCGACGCTTTCCGTGAGCGTGCGGCCGCCAGGCCCCGGCATAGCCCGTTTGGGTGATGCGCGGCGGCCGAAAACGGGCTAGAACTGGAAAAGGACACACGGGCACGGATGGGCCGGGCGAGAGGGACGGGTCGGCCACCGCCATGCGGCCCGAGGGAAGGAGCACACACCATGCACTACCGAGTCGCGGTCGACGGCCTCAACCTCCGTAGCACGCCCGAGGTGCGTCCCGGTACCGTCATCGCGGTGCTGCGGCGCGGCGACCTCGTCACGGCGCTCGACCAGTCGAGCCAGGCGTGGTGGCGCGTGCGGGCCACCGTGGGCACCCTCACCGTCGAAGGGTTCGTCGCGGCGCGGTACCTGGAGCCCGACGCCGGCTTCCAGCCCCCGGCCCCGGCGGTCGGCGACGTCCCGCCCGTGCACATGCCCGTCGACCGGTGGTCGGGCGCGCGGGCCACTGCGGCGCGGCGCGCGTATCCCCTCAACGAGCCAGGCCAGCCGACCCGGCAGGGAGGGGACGAGGCGACCAGGCGCCGCGAGCTGACGGCGATCGTCGAGTGGTTGGACGTCGAGCGCAGCGAGCGATACCGCCCCGGCGGGAGCACCTACTGCAACATCTACGCGTACGACTACTGCTTCCTCGCCGGCGTGTACCTGCCGCGCGTGTGGTGGACCGCCCCCGCTCTGCAGGAGCTCGCGGCCGGTCGGCCCGTCGTCCCCGTGTACGATACGACCCTGCGCGAGATGTCGGCCAACAGCCTGCACGACTGGCTCGCCGACTGGGGCCCGCGCTTCGGGTGGACCCGCACCCTGAGCCTCGGCGAGGCGCAGGACCAGGCGAACCGCGGTCGCGTAGTGGTGATCTGCGCCCGCAACCGTAACCGGAACCGCTCCGGCCACATCTGCGCCGTGGTCCCCGAGACCGCGGGCCAGACGGCGGCCCGCACCGGAGGCGAGGTCACCGGCCCCCTGCAGAGCCAGGCCGGCCGGACCAACCACCGTTACCGCACCTTCGTGTGGTGGACCAGCGCGACGTTCGACGGTGTTGGCTTCTGGTGGGCGTAGCGGGTTGCCGGACCGCAAGCTGCGCCACAGCCGACCTGTTGGCCGGCGGCAGAGAAGGGGCGACGCGGAATCGGCCCGGCGAGCAGCACGCCGGCGAGCTTTGCCGGGCCGAACTCCCACGGACGGGCGGCAGACTCGGTGGGCCTCAGCCTTGTCGGCGCTTCCAGCGGCGCTTGCTCGCCGCCACGTAGCGGAAACCGGTCAGGCGGGAGTCGAAGATGTTGTCGTCGAGCACGTCCACCAGATCCTTGAGGTCGGCGCGCTCGATCGGCAGCCGCAGCCGCTCGACCCCGTCGACCGTCGTCACCTGGGCGTCGATGCCGAAGCCCTTCGCGACCTCGACCACGCGCGGCACGGTGACCCTGTCCAGGACCTTGTGGTGGAGCAGGCTGCTCACGCGCCGGCGGGTCACCTGGTCGGCGGCCTCGAGCAGCGCCTCCACGTCGTCCACGGCGAGCAGCGGGTGGGCCGCCAGCTCGCGCACCTGCCTGTCGGTGGCCGGCTCCAGCACCGGGGCGATGTCGAGGAAGCTGCGCACGCGCGTCGGGCTCGTCATCAGCAGCAACCCCCCGACGAGCACCGCGTCCACCTGGGTGCCGAGGGTGATCCCGGGCGTCGTCGCCTTGACGAAGGTGTCCTTGTGGAGCATCAGCGCCAGCCGGTCCTTCGGCCTGATCGTCAGCCGGGCGTCCATCGCCTGGAAGACGAGCTGCGAGCTGTCGTCCGACCACGGCGTGTCCATCCCCACGAGCGCCAGCAGCCGGGCGCTCTCGAGCTCCGTGCGCGTCAGGTCGGCTGGCTGGTCGGGCGCCTTGGTCACGGGGACGAGTGATTCCGGCAGCGCGAACGGCGCGGCGAACACCTCGCCATCGGGCAGCTCGTACCCGGGGTCGAAGTTGACGCGGCGCAGCTCCGGGGCCAGCAGCCGCTCGCCCTGCGCGGTCAGCAGCGTGACCACGGCCGCGTGCGCTTCGGCCTCGGCGCGCAGGCGGCGCACCGTCACGTCGCGGCCCGAAGGACCCATCAGTGCGTACAGTTGCCTATCCATGGCCGACCTCCTCCGGGGCCTCGAAGACGAGCACGGGGGTGATGGGCGCGACCCGGAGCGTCCCGGGGCGCAGCGACTCGTTGCGGGTGATCACCAGGTACGCGAGCCCCGCGGTGGACTTGACGTTGAAGAAGTGAAACCCCAGCAGCCCGAGCAGCGGGTTGACGTGGAACAGGTTGCAGCGCGCCAGCACGATCATCATCAGGACGAGCAGCGCCCCCAGGCCCCACGAGAGCGTGGTCTCCTCCTTCTGGGTGACGAGCGGCAGCGCGTACGCGATGAGGAACGCCAGCACCTCGGAGTCGCGGACCTCGATCTCGGTGGCGTGGAGGTTCTCCGCCGGCACATGGCGCCTCACGTAGCCGAGCACCCACCTGCACAGGAGGACGAGCACGCCGCTCCCGACGAAGCACACGAGCGCCTCCACCCTTGACTGTTGTATCCGCGTGAACCCGTAGACGAGAGCGACGGGCGTCATCGACGTGGCGACGAGCAGCAGCCTGGCAAAGCTGGAGAGCATGGCTACCTCCCTGGCGCGGGCAGCAGGGGCCCGCTCACGTCCGCTCCCCGAAGCGCTTGATCACCGTTTCTAGCTTCTCCTTGACGAGGCCCTCCGCGCGGTCCAGAAGGAGCCCGGCGAACAGGCCGATGAAGCTGAAGTTGATTGCCACGCGCTCGAAGTCCTGCGTCGTCGCCACGATCGCGCCTTGCCGCTCGTGAGGACGCCGCCGTAGTAGTAGGTGAGGATCAGGCCGAACACTATGATGAGCGCCTTCGAGGAGTCGAGCAGCAGTTGCCGAACCGATGTGAGGGCCGACGTGCTGTTGGAGAAGGTCGGAATCCAGCGGAGTATGTTACCAAGGAAGACCGACAGGTCGAGCATGAGGAAGGTCGCGACCCAGGTTCCCGTCAAAGTCGCGGGGGTCTGGGGAGTGGGAGGGTTCGGGCATGT
>DAOOJE010000043.1:0-28084 GCA_035384965.1 Thermoanaerobaculaceae bacterium | reverse complement strand
GGGGGTCATTTCTATCGAGCTCCCAAGGGGACATTTCTAAAGAGTGTTGACACCGCCCTCCGAGGAAGCTTGACAATCCGCCTCCGAACGCCTATAACTAACTTGTCGGTTCAACCGACCGGTTAGTTGTGGAGGTTGGAATGCCGGAGCACCCCACCCCAGACCGAGGCGCCACACCGCGCGAGCGCATCCTGGCCGCCGCTGCCGATGTGTTCGCCGAGCGCGGGTTCGACGGGGCGGGCGTGGACGAGATCGCCCGCCGCGCCGGCGTCAACAAGGCGATGCTCTATTACCACGTTGGCGACAAGGCCGCGTTGTACGGCGAGGTGGTGTCCGCCTTCATCGCCAGCATCGAGGAGGCTCTCGGCCCTCGCATCGCGGCGGCAACGACGCCGGCCGACAAGCTGCGCGCCGTGCAGGGGACCTTCCTCAACCTGGCGCTGCGGCAGCCCGCCTACCCGCAGATCATGCTGCGCGAGATCGCGGCTGGCGGCGTGCACCTCTCGACACCGGTGCTGCGCCGCATGGTCGGCGTGCTCGGCATCACCCGCGGAATCGTGCTCGAGGGACAGGCAGCCGGCGAGTTCCGCCCTATCGACCCGCTAGTGGCCCACCTCATGATCGTCGCCAGCACCGTTTTTTCCGCCAGCGCCTTGCGGGTCGGCGAGCGCTTCGCCGCCGCCGGAGCGGCACTGCCCTCGCCGCTGCCCCACCCCGACGAGATTGCCTGCCGCATTACCGACATCCTGCTGTTCGGCATCGCCGCCCATCCAGCCGAGGGAGGACACCAGTGAACCCGCGACCCAGCCCAGCCACGCGCCTGGCCGTCATCGCCGGCATCGCCCTCGCCGCCTGTACGCCTTCGCGCGACCATAGCCGCATTCATGCGTCCGGCCACGTCGAGGCCACCGAGGTGCGTGTCGCCGCCAAGATCGGCGGTCGCCTCGCCGAGCTGCCGCTCCAGGAGGGCTCCACGGTGCGCGCCGGCGAGGTGGTGGCGCGGTTCGAGACCGTGGACCTCGACAACGATCTGGCGCGAGCCCGCAGCGAGCTGGCGGCTGCCGAGGCGAGGCTGGCGCTGCTTCTGGCCGGCACGCGTCGCGAAGACCTCGACCGGGCCGCGGCCGAGGTGGCGCGCATCGAAGCCGATCTCGCAGGCGCCCGTCGCGACCTCGAGCGCCTCGACGGGCTCGCCAGCCGGGGTTCGGCCACGGAAAAGGCCCGGGACGACGCCCGCACCCGGGTGCTGGTGCTGGAAAAGGCGCTGGCGGCGGCGCAGGCCGAGCAGGCCAAGGCCAAGGCCGGGCCGCGCCCTCAGGAAATCGCCCAGGTTCGCGCCCAGCGCGACGCCGCGGCGGCGCTCGTCGCCACGGTCCAGCAACGGCTCGCCGACGCCACCGTCGTGGCGCCGCGTGACGGCGTCGTCACCCAGCGCGCGGCCGAGCCGGGGGAGGTCCTCCCGGTCGGGGCGCTGCTCGTGGTCCTCACGGCGGTGGACCAGCCGTGGCTTTCGGTCTATCTCGACGAGCCGTCGCTCTCGCGAATCCACATCGGCGACCGGGTCCTCGTGCGCGTCGACGGCCGCCGCGAGAGCTTCGAGGGGAGGGTCTCGCACGTTGCCAAGGTGGCCGAGTTCACGCCCAAGAACGTCCAGACCCCCGAAGAGCGGGCCAAGCTGGTGTTCAAGGTCAAGCTCGCGCTCGACAACCGGGACGGGGTGTTCAAGCCGGGCATGCCGGCGGACGCCTACTTCGAGGAGCCCGCGAGATGAGCGACAGGCTCATCGAAGCTCGGGGTTTGACGGTGCGCTACGGCAAGGCCACGGCCGTGCACGGCCTCGACCTGGCCGTGGACCGCGGCGAGGTCGTCGGGCTGATCGGACCGGACGGGGCCGGCAAGACCTCGACGCTGCGCGTGCTCGCCGGCCTGCAACGCGCCGCCGCCGGGAGCGTCACGGTCCGCGGCCGCGACGCCTGGGCGCACCGGCGAGCGCTTCACCGCTCGCTCGGCTACCTCGCGCAGCGGTTCGCGCTTTACGGCGACCTCACCGTCGACGAGAACGTGCAGTTCTTCGCGCTGCTGCTCGGCGTCAGGAAGTGGCGACCCCGGCGCGACATGCTGCTGGCCCGCGTCGGTCTGGCGGCGTTCCGCGATCGCCTGGCCGATCGGCTGTCGGGCGGCATGAAGCAGAAGCTGGCGCTCGCCTGCTGCCTCGTGCACGAGCCGGAGATCCTCGTCCTCGACGAGCCCACCACCGGCGTCGACCCGGTGACCCGCCGCGAACTCTGGAAGCTGCTCGGCGAGCTGGTCGCCGAGGGGCTCACGCTGATCGTCGCGACACCGTACCTCGACGAGGCCGAGCGCTGCTCGCGCGTGGTGCTGATGCACACAGGGCGGGTGCTGGCCGACGCCCCGCCGGCCGCGCTCCGGCGCCTCCTGCCGGGAAGCGTGGTGGAGGTACACGCCGAGCCTCGCAGCGCGGCCGTGCAGGCGCTCCGTGAGGCGCCCGGGGTTTTGGACGTGCAGCCCTTCGCGGCGAGACTCCATGTGCAGGTCGCCGCCGGCCAGCCGCCGGAGGACCTCGTCCGCGCCACCCTGGCCGCGGCAGGCCTCGAGGTGCTGCACGTCCGCGTCATCCCGCCCACGCTCGAGGACACGTTCCTCCACCTCACGCGCGCCGGCGGCGCCCAGGAGGCTGCGTGATGAAGACAGTTCACGGTTCACAGCTGGCGGTCAGCAGTTGCCCCGCCCACCCGCGGGAGGCTCGTGGGGTGAGGCACGAGGGGAAGAGAAGCCGGTCACGGGCCACACTGCTGGCCTTTGTGCTGGCGGCTCTCCTCGCGGGAGGCGCAACCGGGGAGCCGGTGCGGATCGGTGCTGCAGAGGCTGCCGCCCGCGCCGTGGAGGTCTCGCCGCTCGCCGTCGCGGCGAGGGAGCGGGTGGCGGCGGCCGACGCCACGGCCGAGGCGGCCGACGCGGCGCGGCAGCCGACCGTCTCGGTGGCCGCCTCCCTCCTGCAGCGCAGCTCGGTGCCGGAGTTCGTGCTGCCGATCGCCGTTCCTGGCCAGCCTCCCACGGTCCTCGCCCGCGACGTCACGACGGTGTACGGAACGGCGCTGCAGGTCCAGCAGGTGCTGCTGGCCGGCGGGGCCGTGGCCGCCCGGCAGCGGGCCGCGCGCCTGGACGCCGGTGCCGCCCGCGCCCGGGCGGCCCGGGCGCTCGCCGAGCTGCGCCTCGCCGCCCAGCTGCTGTACTGGGACGCCGTGCGGGCCGGCACCGCCCTCGAGCTGGCCCGCGCCCACCAGCGCCGCGCCCTCCGGCTGCTGGCCGACACGCAGGCGTTGCTCGACGCCGGGATGGCGGTGCGCGCCGATCTGCTGGCCGCCGAGGAGCGGCTCGCCACCGCCAGGCTGGGGGTGGTGAGGGCGGAGGCCGCAACGGCGGCGGCCCGCTCCCGCCTCGCCTCCCTGCTCGCCCTCGACGAGCGCGAGCTCGAGCTGGCCGACACGCTTGCCGGGCCGCTCCCCGACCCGCCGGCCGACGTCCCGGAGCTCCAGGCCGAGGCCTTGGCCGCCCGGCCCGAGATCCAGGCCGCGCGCGCCGAGCGCGCCGCCCTCGCCGCCCGCGAGACGCTGGCCGTGGCGGCGGTGAGGCCCAGTCTCGCCGCCAGCGCGCAGTGGGAGCTGGCGCGCCCCAACCAGCGGTACTTCCCGGTTGCCGACGAGTGGAACGACTCGTGGAGCGTCGGGCTCGCAGCCGGCTGGAAGCTGTTCGACGGCGGCGCGGCACGCGCCGAGCGCGCCGCCAGCCGTGCCCGCCAGCGGGCCACGGCTGCCGAACTCGCCGAGCTCGAGCGCCTCGTGCGACTCGAGGTCGAGGACGCGGCGCGCGAACTCGCGACCGCGCTGGCCGCGACCGGCGCGGCGGACGCGGCAGCGGCAGCCGCCGCCGCCCGCCAGACGGCGGCCCGCGAGCGCCACGCCTCGGGGCTCGCAGCCATGGCCGAGATTCTCGACGCCGAAACCCAGCTCGCCGCCGCCGAGCAGCAGCAGGTCGCGGCACGGACCGGCGCATGGGTGGCCCGCGCCGCCCTCGAGAGGGCGGTCGGCCGATGAGCCAGCCGGTGGTGCGCGCGGTAGAGCTCTCGCGCACGTTCGGCGCCTTCCGCGCCGTCGACCGGGTGAGCTTCGAGGTCGCCCCCGGCGAGGTCTTCGGGTTTCTGGGCTCCAACGGCGCCGGCAAGACGACGACGATCCGCATGTTGTGCGGTCTGCTCGCGCCGTCCTCCGGCCGCGCCGAGGTCCTGGGGTTCGACGTCGCCACGCGACCGCACGAAATCAAGCGCCGCATCGGCTACATGTCGCAGCGCTTCTCGCTGTACACCGACCTCACCGTGGACGAGAACCTGGCGTTCTGGGGGGGCGCCTACGGGCTGCGTGGCGCCCGGCTCGCCGAGCGTTCGGCATGGGCCGTCGAGGTGGGCGGCCTCGCGGCGCGCCGGCGCACGGTCGTGCGCGAGCTGCCGGCCGGCTTCCGGCAGCGGCTGGCGCTCGGCTGCGCGCTGCTCCACGAGCCCCCGATCGTGTTCCTGGACGAGCCCACCGGCGGCGTCGACCCGGAGGCGAGGCGCCGCTTCTGGGACCTCATCGACACCCTCGCGGCCGGCGGCACGACCGTGTTCGTCACCACCCACTCCATGGACGAGGCGGAGCGCTGCGGGCGCGTCGCGCTCATGCACGCCGGCAGGCTGCTGGCGCTCGACACCGTGCCGGGGCTGAAGGCGCGCTTCGAGCCCGGGACCGTGGTCGAGATCGCCTGCCCCCGCGCCGCCGAGGCGATGCGCCGTCTCGAGGGCCACCCCGGAATCCGCGAGGTCGCCCTCTTCGGCGAACTCCTCCACGCGATCCTCGCCACACCCGAGGCGGCCGGTCCGGTCGTTGCCGCGCTCGAGCGGGCCGGCCACGCGCCGGCCGCCGCCACCCCCATCGAGCCGTCGCTCGAGGACGTCTTCATCCACGTCATCTCTGGATGCTCGACCGGGAGGCAGGAGACATGATGCGCCGAACCCTCGCCGTGGCCGTCAAGGAGCTGCTCCAGCTCCGGCGTGACTGGCGGGTCGTCTTGACGCTCGTCGTCCTGCCCATGGCGCTGGTCCTGATTTACGGCTACGCGCTCTCGTTCGATGTCGAGCACGTGCGGCTCGTGATCGTCGACCGGGACGGCAGCCGTGCGGCACGCGAGGTGGCGCAGGCTTTTGCCTCGAGCGGACACTTCGACCTCGCCGGCACGTCGCGCGACGTGCGCGAGCTCGATCGCCTGTTCGACAGCGGGCGCGCGCAGGCGGCGCTCGTCGTACCTGCCGGTTACGGCGCCGCGCTGGCCGCCCGGCGGCCAACCGCCCTCCAGCTCGTTCTCGACGGCGCCGACTCCCAGACCGCCACCACCGTGCTCGCCTATGCTCGGCACATCGTCGCCAGCGTGACGCCGGCGGTGCGCGGCGAGAACGGCGGCGGGCCGGTGGTGGCCGCGCCGCTCGTGTGGTTCAACCCCGACCTCGCCTCGGCGCGATTCTTGGTTCCCGGCCTCGTGGCTTTCATCCTCATGATCACGGCCGTGATCGCGACCGCCCTTGCGGTCGTGCGGGAGAAGGAGCGCGGCACCATGGAGTCGCTGCGCGCCACGCCGCTCGGGGCGCTCGAGCTGCTGGCCGGAAAGGCCCTGCCTTACCTCCTGATCGCGTCGGCGGCGGCCGCCGGTTCGCTGGCGCTGGCCTGGGCCCTGTTCGACGTCCCGGTGCGCGGCTCGCTGGGCTGGCTGGCGCTCGTCACGGTGCTGTACCTCGTCGGGGGCCTGGGATGGGGAGTCCTCGTGTCCACCCTCGCCGACTCCCAGCAGGTCGCCTTCCAGGTCAGTCTGCTCTCCTCGATGCTCCCCACCATGCTCCTGTCCGGCTTCATCTTCCCGATCTCCTCGATGCCGGCCGCACTGCAGTGGATCAGCCACATCGTGCCGGCACGCTACTACCTCGTGGCGCTGCGGGCGATCGTGCTCAAGGGGGCCGGCCCCGAGATGTGGTGGCAGCAAGTCGTAGGGCTTTCGGTGTATGCGGCCGTCGTCGGCGCCCTCGCCACGGCCCGCACGGTGAGGAGCCTGTGATGCACGCGCTGCTCGTCATCCTCGTCAAGGAGCTGCGGCAGCTCCGGCGCGACCCGAAGCTCGTGCCGATCCTCTTCGTCGCGCCGGTGTTCCAGCTCGTCATCCTGGGCTACGCGGCGACCACCGACGTGCGGCGGGTGGAGCTGGCGGTGTGCGACCTCGACCGCAGCGCCGCCAGCCGATCCCTCGTGCAGCGCTTTGCGGGCTCCACGTACTTCCGGGTCGCGGCGCACGTGGACGACCAGACGCGGCTCGACAGGCTCTTGCAGGATGGCACCGCGCGCGTCGCCCTCACGATTCCGGCCGGCTTCGCGGCCGAGCGCCTGGCGGGGCGGGCCGGGACCGTGCAGCTTCTCGCCGACGGCTCCGACGCCATGACCGGCACCGCTGCGCTCGGCTACGCCAACGGCGTCTTGCACGCGGAGGGAGGCGCCGGCGCCCGGCCCCTCGTCGAGCTGCGCCCGCTCGTCCTCTACAACCCCGACCTCGTGAGCCGCAACTTCATGGTGCCGGCGGTGGTCTCGCTCATTCTCATGGTCATGACGATGATGCTCACCGCCATGGCAATCGTGCGCGAGGCCGAAATCGGCACGCTCGAGCAGCTTCTGGTGACGCCGCTGACCCCCGGCCTCCTCATCCTCGGCAAGCTCGTCCCTTACGCGCTCGTGGGGCTGGTCGAGGCGCTTTCCACGCTGCCGGTGGCTCTGCTGTGGTTCCGGGTGCCGCTGCGCGGCTCGCTGCTCAACCTGCTCGTGCTCACCGTGCCGTTCATGCTCTGCACGCTGGGGCTGGGGCTTCTCATCTCGACTCTCTCCCGCACCCAGCAGCAAGCCATGATGCTCACCGCCTTCGTCTTCATGATGCCGCAGATTTACCTCTCCGGCTTCGCGTTCCCGATCCAGAACATGCCCCTGGGGTTCCAGTTCGTGACGTACCTCGTGCCGCTGCGGTACTACATCACGATCCTGCGCGGCGTCTTCCTCAAGGGCGTGGGCATCGGGGGCCTGTGGCCTGAGGGGCTGGCGCTCACCGGCCTGGGGCTGGGGACTCTCCTGCTGGCCCGCCTGCGGTTCCGCCGCCGGCTGGGCTAGCCCACAGCTCTCGCTGCACGCCCGGATCGAGGTCGCGCACCGCCACGCCGCGCGCCTGCGCTCCGTGCTCGACAGCGGCGAAACACCGCGCGAACTCCTCGTTGGCTGCTTGCAGCGCTGCCTCCGGGTCGATGCCGAGGCGGCGCGCCAGGTCGGCGAGGCAAAACAGCGCCTCGCCTAGCTCGGCCGCCACGGCCCGCTCCTCGCGGCCGGCCAGCACGTCCGGGGCGAGTGCGCCCAGCCCGGCCAGGGCCCGTGCAATATCCCCCTGCGGGGGCGCGGTTTCCCTCCACTCCAGCCCGAGCGCCGCCGCCTTCTCGCTCATGCGGAGCGCCTTGAGGAGCGCCGGGAGCGAGCGGGGAACCCCGGCGAGCGCACCCGGTCTCGCGCGCTCGCGCTGCTTGATCGCCTCCCAGTTGCGAACCACGTGGGCGGCGCCTTCCACCTCCACGGTGCCGAAGACGTGGGGGTGGCGCCTGATCATCTTGGCGCGGATCCCTTCGCACACCTCCGCGACGTCGAACCACCCCTGCTCGCGCGCGATCTGGGCCACGAACACGATCTGGAACAGCAGGTCGCCGAGTTCGCCGGCGAGCTGCTCCCGCTCCCCCGCCGAGATGGCATCGACCACCTCGTACGCTTCCTCGATGATGTACGCGCGCAGGCTTTCGAGGGTCTGCTCGCGGTCCCAGGGGCACCCGCCGGGGCCGCGCAGGCGCTCGCAGAGTTCGACAAGGGCAGCGAAGGCAGTGGCCTCGCTCACGGCCGGGCAGTATAGCGCCTGCGGCGGCTGCCTCGCCGGGCGGCCGCGGCGAGCGGCGCGGCTTGTCTGGGCCGATGCGACCGCGTAAGATGAATCGGCGTCGAGGAGGCAGCACGTGGGGGATGAGCACGATCGCAAGCAGGTGAAGGTCATCGACCGCCGGTGGCTCACTCCTGAAGGCGAGGCGCGGGAGGGCGGGGAACTGTCCCCGCCCGAGCCGTCGGCGGCCCCCGAGCCGTCAGCTCCAGCGCCCGCGCCGCCCGATCCGCAGCCGCCCCGGCCTGCCGCGGCCGCGCAGGTGGCGCTGCCGTCCCAGGTCCTGCTGGAAACGGTCGACTTCCTGGCCCAGTGCGCGATGGCGTTCATCACGGGGCAGCTCCCCGGGATCCCGCGCGACCCCGACGCGGCTCGACTGTACATCGACATGCTGGCCACGGTGCAGGAGAGGACTCGGCTCCACGTGTCCCCGCAGGAAGCAAAGGTCCTGGACGATGTGCTCTATCAGCTCAGGCTGCAGGCCGTGGCGACGAACCGCTAGCCTCGTTGTCTGGCTCCTCCTTGCGGCTGCGGCGGTGAGCGCCCAGCCACCGAAGGAGGGCGTCAGCGGCGACATCGAGCTGGCCTGGGCCCGTCTCGCGCAGAGGCTCGACGAGCAGAAGCTCGACACCCTCAAGGAAAACGTCGACGAGGTCGTCCGCCTCGCCTCGAACCTCGGCGTGACCCGTCTCACGCCCCTGGCCATTGCACTCGTGACGCGGGCGCGCGCGATGCCTCCCGACGGAGCGCTGGCGCTCCTGCAGCAGGCGGTCGTCTTGGACCCCGGTTGCCCCGAGGCGTGGCTGGCGCTGGGCAGCCTTTCCTTGCGCCGGGGCAGCGTGGGACCCGGGCTTTCGGCGGTATGGAAAGGGCTCGTTTCCCTGTTCGCGGACAGGCGCCTCCAGCACTTCGCGTGGCCATCCATGCTTCTCGCGTCGCTGCTCGCGCTGCTCGTGGCGGCGGCAATCGGCGCCGCGCTCGGCGTCAGGCACGGCATCGCCTTGCTCTGGCACGACCTCGGCGAGCTGGGCGCGCAACTCCGACTCGGGCCTAACGCCTTCGTCCTCAGTATCTTCCTTATAGGGCTCCCGCTCTTCGTCGGGGGCGACCCGCTGTGGGGGGCGTTGTGGCTGTTCGCCTTGTGCTGGGCGTACCTCCCCGCCAGCGGAAAGGCGGCCGGCGGCCTGCTGCTCGCCGTGGTAGCGGCGACGCCGCTGCTTTCGGAAATGGCGGCCCGCTCGGTCACCCACCCGCCCAACCCCATCGTGCGCGCCACCGACGCTCTGGCCGAGCAGCGATACGACCCGCAGGCGCTCGAGGACCTCGCCGGACTGACCGAGGTTTTCGGAGCCGAGGCCGACTTCTACCGCCTGCTCGGCGACGCGTACCGCCAGCACGGGCACCTCGACGCCGCAGCCTGGTCGTATCGCGAGGGCCTCCGCCTGCAGCCGCAGGACGGCCCCCTGTCGCTGGCGCTCGGGGTCGTCAACTACCTCGACGGCGACTTCAACTCCGCGCTGCAGGCGTTCCAGACCGCGCGGGAGCGGGGCACCAACCCCGTGGTGTCCAGCTACAACCTGGCGCTCACCCTCGCGCAGACCTACCTCTTCCCCGAGAGCGAGGCCGCGATGGCCGCGGCGCGGGCCGCCGATCCGGGCCTCTTCCGCAAGCTCACGAAGGGACGCAGCCACCAGATCCTCCTGCCGGTGTTCGAACACAAGGACGCCGCCAGGCTGTTGAGCCGCAAGGACGCGCTCGTGCTCCTCAACCAGGGCCTGCTGCCGCCGCCGCTGGCCCGCGAGCGCACGTACACCCACCCGCTCGCCGTGGGCGCCATGTTCGCGCTCCTGCTGGCGGTGGGGCACTACCTCCTGCGGCGTCGCAAGGGCCTGGCGGCTGCCTGTGCCAAGTGCGGCCGCGCGTTCTGCCGCCGCTGCAAGCTCTCGACCGAGAGCCAGACCTACTGCACGCAGTGTGTCAACATCTTTCTGAAGAAGGACATGGTGGCGATCGAGACGCAGATGGCGAAGCGGAGCCAGCTGGCTCGCCGCCAGACCCTGCTGCTGCTCGAAAGCCGCCTTGTGGACCTGCTCCTGCCCGGCCTCGGCCTTGCCACGGCCGGCCCGGTGTGGCCGGCCCTCGTGCTCGTGCCCGCCGCGCTGCTGGGCGCGGCCGTCGGAGCGATCTGGGCCCCGTTCTCCGCGGCGCCGGCCCTGATGCATGCGCCGGCCTGGCCGCTGGCGGTGCCAGGACTTGCGCTATGGGCGGCGTGCCTGGTCGCTGCCCAGGTGCTGCCGCGAGGGCGGAGGTAGCGATGGCTCTCGAAGGCACCCTCAAGGACTTTTCCCTGGCCGACATCTTCCAGCTCATCGGCTTGCAGAGGAAGACCGGCGTTTTGACCCTGCGCTCCCCCGAGGACGTGGTGACCATCTCGTTCCTGGAAGGGCGGGTGGTCGGCGCCGACTCCCTCAACAAGCGCCTGGAGGACCGCCTCGGGCAAGTGCTGCTCAAGACCGGGGCGGTGAGCCAGACCGAACTGGAGGGCGCGCTCCGCACCCAAATGGAGACGCTCGAACGGCTCGGGCACATCCTCCTGCGGCACTCGATCATCTCCAAGGACGAGCTGCGCAAGGCGCTCGAGAAGCAGATCCTCCAGATCATCTTCCGCGTCTTCCGCTGGCAGAACGGGGACTACCACTTCTCGCAGGAGACCTCGGTCGACTACGACGCCGAACTCGTCGCCCCCATGAGTTCCGAGAGCATCCTCATGGAAGGCGCCCGGATGCTCGACGAGTGGCCGATCATCGAGAAGCGCATCCCTCATCGCGGCATCGTCTTCATCCAGACGCAGGCGGCCAGGAAGGTGGAGGTGGCGCCCGACGATGAGATGCTCGAGGAAGCCGACCTCGACCTCGTCGCCGAGACCGCGCCCCCGACCGGCGCGGATCGCCTTCGCATCTCCGCCACCGAAGCCGACATCCTCGCGCTCGTGGACGGCGCCAGCAGCGTCGACGACATCGTGCGCCGCAGTCCCCATGGCGACTTCGAGACCTGCAAGGCCCTCTACGCCCTACTCAGCCGCGCCCTCATCCGCCAGGCGACGCGTGACGAGATCGCCCGTGCGGCCCAGTCGCAGAACCTTTCCGCCATCGCCGCCCCGCCCGAGGCGCCGCGGCTGCCGTGGTTGCTGATCGCTCTCGTGCCGCTTCTGGTGCTGTCGTTCGTGGTGGCCCGGCGCAACCCGCTCAACCCTGTCTTCGGCCCGTCCAGCGCGCTGGCGCCGCGCTTCGTCACCACCATCTCGTGGGCCCGGATGCACGGCGTGTGGCAAATCGTGCAGGGACGGGCCACGCTCGTGGGAGCCTTCCCCGAGACGCTCGCCGAGCTCGTCCACGAGCGCTACATCCCCCAGGAGCTGCTGGCCGATCCGTGGCAGCGCCCGTATCGCTACGTCACCCGCGAGCAGTCGGTGCGGCTGTCGGGGAACGCCTTCGACGGCACCCCGGATCCCGACCTCGTGCTGAGCGTGCGGCTCGGCCACCCGCCGGAGCCGTCCGAACCGGGACGCGGGGTGTCGCTCCTGGCACCTTGACAAAATGTCACTCAGGTTCTAGATTGGCTCACTGAGGGTGACCTGAGGAGGGCCTCATCAATGTCGAAGATCATCGGAATCGACCTGGGAACCACGAACTCCGTGGTGGCTGTGATGGAGGGCGGCAAGCCCACAGTGATCGCGAACCAGGAAGGAAGCCGCACCACGCCGTCGGTCGTGGCGTTCAACGCCAACGGCGAGCGGCCGGTCGGGCAAGTCGCCAAGCGCCAGGCGGTCACCAACCCCGAGCGCACGGTCTTCTCGATCAAGCGCCTGATGGGAAGGCGGTTCGACGAGGTGAGCCGGGAAATCAAGATGTTCTCCTACCACGTCGTGCGAGGCGACAACGACACGGCCCGCGTCGAGATCGACGGCAAGGTCTATTCGCCGCCCGAGATTTCGGCCATGGTGCTGCAAAAGCTCAAGGCGGCAGCCGAGGACTACCTCGGCGAAAAGGTGGAAAAGGCCGTCATCACGGTGCCGGCGTACTTCAACGACTCGCAGCGCCAGGCCACCAAGGACGCCGGGCAGATCGCCGGGCTCGAGGTCGTCCGCCTCGTCAACGAGCCGACGGCCGCCGCTCTCGCGTACGGCCTCGACAAGAAGAAGGACCAGACGATCGCGGTTTACGACTTCGGCGGCGGCACGTTCGACATTTCCATCCTGGAAGTCGGGGAAGGGGTGGTGGAAGTCAAGTCCACCAACGGCGACACCCACCTCGGTGGCGACGACATCGACCAGCGCCTCATCGAATGGCTCATCGAGGAGTTCCGGCGCGACCAGGGGATCGATCTGTCGCGCGACCGGATGGCGCTCCAGCGCCTCAAGGAGGCGGCCGAGAAGGCCAAGTGCGAACTCTCGACCGTGCAGGAGGCGGACATCAACCTGCCGTTCATCACCGCTGACGCCTCGGGCCCGCGGCACCTGTCGATGCGACTGTCGCGCGCCAAGTTCGAGCAACTGGTCGAGGACATCATCCAGCGCACCGTCGGCCCGTGCCGGCAGGCGCTCAAGGACGCCGGTCTCGAGCCTCGCGAGGTGGACGAGGTGGTGCTCGTCGGCGGCTCGACGCGCATCCCGCGCGTGCAGCGGCTGGTCACTGATTTCTTCGGCAAGGAGCCGCACAAGGGGGTCAACCCCGACGAGGTGGTCGCGGTCGGCGCGGCGATCCAGGCCGGCGTGCTCGGCGGCGAGGTGCGGGACTTGCTCCTGCTCGACGTCACGCCGCTCTCGCTCGGCGTCGAGACGCTCGGCGGCGTCATGGACGTGGTGATTCCCCGCAACACCACCATCCCGAGCCGCAAGTCGAAGATCTACAGCACCGCCGACGACAACCAGACGCAGGTCGAGGTGCACGTGCTGCAGGGCGAGCGGCCCATGGCTCGGGACAACCGCCCGCTCGGGAACTTCCACCTCATCGGCATCCCGCCGGCGCCGCGCGGCATCCCGCAAATCGAGGTCACGTTCGACATCGACGCCAACGGCATCCTTCACGTCACGGCCAAGGACCTCGGCACTGGCAAGGAGCAGAAGATCCAGATCACCTCGTCGTCCGGGCTGACCGAGCAGGAAATCCAGCGCATGGTGCGGGAAGCCGAACAGCATGCCGAGGACGACCGGCAGCGCAAGGAAGAGGTCGAGTCGCGCAACCGCCTCGACACCCTCGTGTACTCCACGGAAAAGCTCCTCAAGGAGAACCAGGACAAGCTGCCGGCCGACCAGAAGCAGGAAATCGAAACGGCGCTCGCGGACGCCAGGCGCGCCCTCGAGGAAGGCAAGAAGCCGGCGATGGACGCTGCGTACGAGAAGCTCACCAGGGCCTCGCACAAGCTGGCCGAGGAGATCTACCGCCGGGTCGGGCCCGCTCCGGCGGCGCCGGGCGCCGAGCCGCAGGAGGGTCGTCCAGCCGGCGCTGCGGGCGACGGCGACGTCGTCGATGCCGAGTACGTCGACGTCGACCCGAAGCCGACCAACTGAGGGCGGCGATGGCAGGCCCGCTGCGAACCCCCGGCGAGCTGCTGCGCCTGACGCAGCGCCTGCGCGAGCTGCTGGAGCCGGGGACACCTCTTCCCGACGTCCTCGTCATGGCTGCCGGCCCGGCCCCCGTCGGGCCGGTGGCCGACCTCCGCGAGACCTCCGACGAGGTCATCGTCGAGGTCGAGGTCCCCGGGTGCCCGCCCGACCGCCTGTCCCTGACCCTCGACGATAACGTCCTCGTGCTCCAGGGGGAGTACGCCGAGCCCGCCGAGCCCGGTGCCGCCTTTTTGCGGGTGGAGCGGCCGCGCGGCCGCTTCTGCCGTTCCATCCCCCTGCCTGCCGAGGTCGCGATGCCGCCGGAGGCGGTGCTCTCGCGCGGTGTCCTCACCGTGCGGATGCGGCGGGCGCCCGAGCACACCCGGCGGCGGGTTCCAGTCCGGGAGGCGCCGTGAGTTCCGAACGCCAGCGCCGCTTTCACATGATCCGCTGGGTGGCGGAGCGCTATGCGATCCACCCCCAGACCCTCCGCCTGTACGAGCGCGAGGGCCTCATCAAGCCCTCCCGCAGCGAGGGCAACACCCGGCTTTACGACGACGCCACGTGCGAGCGCCTCGAGTACATCCTGACCCTCACCCGGGACCTGGGGGTGAATCTCGCCGGCGTTGAAGTTATTCTTCAGATGAAGAGCCGGATCGAGGCCCTCGAGCGGGAGCTGGCACGGTTGAGTTCGGCCCT
The DNA here is from genome assembly GCA_035384965.1 of Thermoanaerobaculaceae bacterium. Taxonomy (GTDB): domain Bacteria; phylum Acidobacteriota; class Thermoanaerobaculia; order Thermoanaerobaculales; family Thermoanaerobaculaceae; genus JAAYVZ01. The sequence continues at coordinate 13,734 of DAOOJE010000043.1, read as the reverse complement.
CGAGCGCGAGCTGAGCAGCCGCGGCGGGGTGCCACGCGAGCACGCCCTCGCCCAGCGACCTCGCACCGGCCTCGTGCCGGGCGAGGGAGAATGACCAGCGACGAGCGACACCGCGACCCCGAAGCCTCACTCCTGCGGCGCTACCTCCAGGAGATAGGACGCTTCCGCCAGCTCACCCCCGAGGAGGAAAAGGAGCTCGGAGCCCGCGTGAAGGCCAACGGCGACCCCGAGGCGCTACGCCAGCTCGTCGAGGCGAACCTGCGCTTCGTGGTCGCTTACGCCAAGCGCTTCCGGCACTCGCGCGTCAGCCTGCTCGACCTCATCAACGAGGGGAACATCGGCCTCATCCAGGCGGCCCGCAAGTTCGACCCCGACAAGAACGTCAAGTTCATCACTTACGCCGTGTGGTGGATCCGGCAGGCGATCCTGCACGCCCTTTCGCAGCACGGCGCCACCTTCCGCTTGCCCCAGAAGCAGGCCAACGTGCTGTACCGCATCGAGCGCTCGCGGCAGGCGCTCGGGCGCGAGCTGGAGCGTGCGCCCACCGAGGCCGAGCTTGCCGAGGAACTCGACATGAGCCCGGAGGAGGTGCGGCTGCTGCTCTCCTCCAACCAGTCGATCCTGTCGCTCAACGAGCCGGTCGACGAGGAGGGCGAGGCCGAGCTCGGCGACCTTCTCGAGCAGTACCTGATGCCGGACACCGACGAGCGGATCCTCCGCGAGTCGTTCGAGCAGACGCTGCGGGAGGCGCTCGAAAAGCTGTCCGAGAAGGAGCGCCAGGTCGTCGCCCTCCGCTTCGGCCTCGACGACGACAACCCGCTCACCCTGCGCGAGATCGGCGAGAGGCTCGGGATTTCGCGCGAGCGCGTGCGGCAGATCGAAAACCAGGCTCTCACCAAGCTCCGCCGCAGCTCGCAGGTGCGCGCTCTCGCGGGTTACTTGAACTGAGGTCCCCGCTCGCCCACCCCCCCGAGAAGAAAACGTGGTCGTGGACAAGGGCGTGGGGGTGGACGAGGAACGCCACGCCCCTCCCCCATGGCCTTTTCGTGGAGGCAGCCCCCCCCTGTGGCCCTCTTCCAGGGCCTACGGGCGCTGGCGGAGGTTGCCGGGCAGCTCCTCGACGGCGAGGCGAAGCACCTTGGAGATGTCCTCTGGGTTGGCCGCCTTCATGAGGTTGGCCACGATCGAGCGGTTCCGGCAAATCCACGACAGCCGGGCCAGCCAGCGCAAGTGGGCCATGTCCTTGCGCAGCGCCAGGAGGAAGAAGAGGTGCGTCGGGCGATCGTCGGGCGAGCCGAACGCCACGCCCTTGCCCGACCGGGCCAGGAACAGGAACTGGCGCGGGAACTTTTCCGCCGCCCGGTGACGGGCGTGCAGAAACGCCACCCCGTTCGGCATGGCCGTCGGCACCATGCGCTCGCGCTCGTTGAGCGCCGACTCGAGCCACCTCGCGTCGGTCACCAGCCCGCGCGCGGCGACGGCTTCGACGACCTCGCCGATCACGCCCTCGCGGGTGGTGGCGACGATCTCGGTGATGATGTTGGCCGGCTGGAAAAGCTCCGAAAGGGCGGGATCTGCGGCCTCTGCGACGGGCTGTTGCTCGCGGTCATCCACGGCGGCTCCTTTCCCCGCGCGGGCGGGACGCCGGCATTGTAGTCCAGCCGAAGCGGACTGGAAGAGGGCACCACCCCGGCGCCGGCCGGCCCGGGCTGCGGTATCCTCCCGCTGCCGGGCCGAGCGAACCGTCGTGGCGCCGGCCAAGGAGGAGCTGCTGTGGCACCGCCGATCCCCGACCCCGATGCGCCGTCTCCCGAGGACCTCGCCGGAACGCTGGTCTACGCCCGGCAGCTCGTGGCCAGGAATGAGCTGCGCCGGGCCGCCAAGGTGCTCGAGGAGTTCGTGGCCCGCACTCCCGACCCCGAGGCACTGCTCATGCTTGCCAAGATCGAGCTCGAGCGGCCGGTGACACAGCCCCAGGCGCTCGAACACCTCCGCCTCGCCACCGTGGCCAACCCGCAGCTCACCGAGGCGTGGCTTCTGCTGGCCAACTACTGGAGCCTCCGCGGGCAGCCCGAGAAGCAGAAGCGTTGTCTCGAAAAGGTGCTGTCCTACGATCCGAGAAACCGAGACGCCCGGGATGCCCTCGAGCTACTGGTCACCAGGCGCTGAGCCGGGAGGAAAACGTGCCTGATCCACCCTGCGGCCCGCCCCAGCCGATCGACTGGCAGGACGCGGTCGACGCGGCCATCACCGTCGCCGACGCGGCCGGCCGCATCGTGGCCATGAACCGCCGGGCCGCCGAGACGTTCGCCTCCGAAGGCGGCCGGGCGCTGATCGGCAGCGACGTGTTCGCCTGCCACCCCGAGCCGGCCCGCTCGCTGCTGCGCGAGCTGTACGCCGCCCGGCGCGCCAACCACTACACGATCCGCAAGGGCGGGCAGAGGAAGATCATCCACCAGATGCCCGTGATCGAAGACGGCGAACTCCGCGCCTTCGTCGAGATCTCGATTCCGATCCCGGACGAGCTGCCCCACCACGACCGCGGCTAGGAGTCTGTCGGAGAAAGCGAAGGGCCCGCGTTGCGGGCGCCGTGGGGCCAGATGCAAGGCGGAGCGCCGAAGGCGATGTGCTCCATCGGCGAGGCGCGACAACGCCGCAGATGGCCCCACGCCGCCCGCAACCCGAAGGGCGCAGGGGGGTTGCCGGCCGCATGCGGCGTTGCTCGTCGGCTGCGATGCTCCTGCATCGCCTGCCTCCTCGCGCCTTGCCTGCCCCCGGCAACTCCCCTGCGCGCGAACCCTCCCATTTCTCCGACAGGCTCCTAGCGAGGAGCCCGGGTGCGCCCCGGCGGCGTGCCGCCGGGCATTGGCAGGCCGAAGACCTGGGTGATGACGAACTCGGTGCGACCGAGGCCGCCCTGGCGGGCGGCGACCCCGATCCCGACGTGCGTGAAGTACGGCGAGAGGATGTTGCTGCGGTGCGCCGGGCTGGTCATGAGCCCGGCGTGCGCATCGAGAATCGACTCGCTCTTCGAGAGGTTTTCCGCCGCCCGCATCGCCCGCCAGCCGCTGGTCTGGAACCGCTCGTTGAAATCCCCGCGCTGCGGCGAGCGGTGGCCGAAGAACCCGTGCTCCGCCATGTCGGCCGAGTGCGCCCGGGCCACCGCCTGCAGCACCGGGTCCGGAATCAGCGGCGGCAGGTTGGCGCGCCGCCGTTCCTCGTTGGCGAGTTCGAGCAGCCGCTGCTCCGCCTCGGGCGTCGAGAGCGGTGCGGCCCTCCCCGCCGCGGGCCCAGCCCAGCTCGTGCCCGGCTCGCCGCCCACCCGGATCGGAAGCAGCGCCAGCACCTCTGGGCCGAAGCCGCCGTCGGCGAGGATTTCCAGCGTGTACTCGCCCGGCTCGCGCAGCGCGCCGCTACCCATCGTGACCCTGCCGTCCGCGAGCCTCCCCGCCGTCTCGCGCATGGCCTCGCCCGGCCCGAGAACGACGAGGCGCGGGTTGGCGAGCGCCTCGCCGACCCAGCGGGCCACCAGGAGCAGCTCCCGCCCGGCCTCCACTGCCCGCGGCACCGGCTCGAGCTCGAGCTTCCGCTCGGCCAGCAGCGCCACCCACGCCGAGCGGAAGCGTTCCCGGTGGCTTGCAGCTCCGCCGAACCCCCAGTGCGTGTGGCGAAACCCGGCCCGTCCCCGCAGCACCCGGAGCTGCTCCCACAGCTCGTCCGGCGAGTCTTCGCTGGTCAGGACCGCCAGCGACACCGCGGTGGGGTCGCTGCAGCCGGCCCAGCGCAGCGAAAACTCGATGAAGCCGGGCGGCAGCTCCGACGCCGCGTGGTCGCCGAGCCACCGGGCGCAGACCTCGGCAGCTTTCGCGAGGGCCGGGTCGAGCACGAGCCCCGGGAGAACCACTCGCCCCGCCTCGCCCCAGATCGCCGCCGCGCCGCCGAGCGTACCCCGCTGCCCGTAAGACGCCGCCCCTGGCCCGGCATCCCAGCCCGACGCGGCCTGCCCGGCGACCAGCGCCGGCATGCAGGCCCACACCGCCCAGGCCAGCGCGGCTCTCCGGCCGCTACGTCCTCGCGCCGTGGCGCGTCCGAGCGCCGCCAGCTCCGCCATCGACCCATGATACCCACCCGCTGCCGTCCGCCCCGTGAGGTAGGATGCCCCATGCGCGCGCGTTGCCTCGCCGTCCTGGTGGCGCTCGCGGCGTCGCTCCCGGCGACAGCCGCCGAGCCGAAGGTCGTTCTCGTGTCGTGGGACGCGGCCGCCGACTGGGTCGTGGACCGCCTTCTCGAGGAGAGGCGCTTGCCGGCCGTCGCCCGCATGGCCCGCGAGGGGGTGCGAGCTGACCACATGCTGGCTGCGTTCCCCTCCAAGACCGCAGTGGGACACGCCGCGATCTTCACCGGCTGCTGGGGCGATCGCAACGGTGTCACCGGCAACGAGGTGCCGTTGCTGCCGCGAGGCGAGCATCGCCTCGACGAGAGTTCCTCGGGGTTCTTCGCCTCGGCGCTGCGCGCCGAACCGTTCTACGTGACTGCGGCAAAGGCCGGCAAGCGCGTCGCCGCGCTCTCCGCCACCCAGCTCCACCCGCTCGAGACCCACGTCGCGACCCTGCGGGCCGCGGGGGTACCCGCCGATCGGCTCGTCGCCTTTTCGGGCTTCGAGCACGCCTTGGCGGCGCCGCGCCTGCTCGGGGCGGACGAGCTGCAGGACCCGGCGGCCGGCTGGACCCGCCTGCCCCGCCACCGCGGCCGAACCCGGGAGCTGGCGTTCGAGGTGGCCGGCACGCGTTTCTTCGCGCTCGTGTTCGACGACCCGGCCGACCCGGTCGCCGGGTTCGATACCCTGCTGGTGCGCCAGGGCTCCCGCAGCCACCAGTGCGCAGCCCAAGCGCTGCTCAAGCCGGCCCCGGCCCGCGCCGACACTGCCTTCTGGAGCCGGCCGTTCCGCATCCACGGCGGGGAGATGGTCGGGCTGGTCCGCTTCAGGCTGTTCTCGCTCGATTCGCGCGGCACCGCCCTCGAGCTGTACCAGCGCAGCGTGAACGGGCTTGAAAGCACGCTCGACCGCGAGGAAACGCTGCGCTACCTCGAGGCGTGCGGCGGCTTCCACGACGACGCTTTCGGCGGCTACCAGCGCGGCATGCTCGGCCCGCCGCTGTGGGAAGGCGGCGACGGGGAGGCGGAGCGGCGGCTGCTCGAGACGGTCCGGCTTGACTTCGAGGGCCTCGAGGCCGGCACGCGGCACGCCCTCGCTCGCTGGCAACCCGACCTGCTACTCCACTACACGCCGTTGCCCGACAGCGCCGGCCATGTCTGGATGGGCGTCCTCGACCCGAAAAGCCCGCGCCATGACCCCGCCCTCGCGGCCCGGCTGTGGCCGTACTACGCGGAAGTGTTCGCGCTCGCCGACGACTGGCTCGGCGACATCCTCGACCGGGCCCCGCCCGGGACCGCTGTGGCGCTCGTCAGCGACCACGGCATGGAAGGCTCGACCCACTTCTTCCACCCCAACACCGTGCTCGAGCAGGCCGGCCTGCTGGCGCGGACGCGCACCGGCGAGCTGGATCTTGCCCGCACGCTCGTCGCCTCGCCCCCCGCGGCCGACTTCTTCCTGGTCGTCAACGGGCCGGATCGGTGGCTCGGCAACCCCGACGCCGGGGACGCCCCGGCGCTGCTGGCCAGGGCCGCACGTGCGCTGTTGTCGACCGTGGATCCGCGGACCGGCCGGCCCGTGGTGACGGCGGCTCTCGCGGCGCGAGACCTGCCGGGGCTGGGGATCGGCGGCCCCACGGGCGGCGACCTCTACCTCGACCTCGCTCCGGGCTACTACCCGTCCTCGCAGCTCGACGCGCGCCCGATCGCCGAGATCCCGTCGCCGATCGGCATGGGGACCCACGGCTACTTCCCCTACCGCCGCAGCATGCACGCTGTGTTCTTCCTGTGGGGCTCCGGCGTCGCCCGCGGCAAGGCGATCGGGCCCGTCCAGCAGGTTGACGTCTTCCCTACCCTGGCGCGCCTGCTCGGCGTGCCCGTGCCGCCCAGCGTCACCGGCCACGTGCTTGGCGAGACGCTAGCGCCGTGACTTGGCTGGGCGGCCGCCCGCTCGAAAGTCGAGAGTCGAAGGTCGAAGGGTTCCGCCGCCCTCGCCGCGCCGACGTTCCCCAAGCGAGGGTCAGTGGGAGCGGGCGAGCGTCAGCACGAAGCGGGCCTCGCCCTCGGACGGTGCGCCGCCGGTCTCGACGAAGCCGAGCCGGGCGAGGAACGCGGCGCCGTCCACCATCTCGCGCGGAATCGTCGCCTCGACCGCGAGCGCTCCCTGCTCCTGCGCGCTGTGCACCGCCCGTTCGACGAGGGCGCGCCCTAGCCCGAACCCCCGCCACTCCGGCGAGAGGTTGAGCGAGTGCAACTCCCACATCCCGGAGTCGCCCTCGCGCAGCCCGCAGCTGCCGACGATCTCGCCGCGGCCGGCCTCCACGACCCAGAGTTCGCCCTCTTCCGGGGCCGGCTCCTCGCGGGTCCAGGCCGCGGCGACGCGATACTCCCTGCGCACCGAGCGCAGGAGGTTGCGCACGCCTGGAAGGTCGCCTCGCCGCGCCGGCCGCAGCACGTAGGTCGTCACTGCCGCGCCGCCATGTCCTCGAGCAGCCCCAGGAGCAGCCTGACGCCGAACCCCGTGGCGCCGGCGGGCAGCCCGTTGTGCCCCTTCACCACGTAGGCGACCCCGGCGATGTCGAGGTGCGCCCAGCGCGCGCTGCCCGGCACGAAGCGCGACAGGAACGCCGCGGAAGCCGGAAGCGAGCCCCACCGCCCGCAGCTGTTCTTGATGTCGGCCCACTCGCTCTTGAGCAGGTCGCGATACTGGGGGAGCAGCGGCAGCCGCCACACGCGGTCGCCGGTGCGCATCCCCAGCCCCGCGAGCTGGGCCGCGAGACCGTCGTCGTTGGCGAACAACCCCGCCAGCTCGACGCCGAGCGCCACCTTGCAGGCCCCCGTGAGGGTGGCGAGGTCGACGAGGACGTCGGGGTGGTAGCGCGCCGCGAACGCCATGGCGTCGGCGACGATGATCCGGCCCTCGGCGTCGGTGTCCTCCACCTCCACGGTCGTGCCGTTGCAGAGGGCGAGGATGTCCCCCGGCCGCAAGGCGCTGCCCGACGGCAGGTTCTCGACCAGCGGCAGGAGGCCCACGACCTTGAGCGGCGGCTCGTCCTCGGCGACGGCGCGCATCGCCGCCGCCACCGCCGCCGCCCCCGCCATGTCGTGCTTCATGAGCGCCATGTCGGCCACCGGTTTGAGCGAGATCCCGCCCGCGTCGAAGGTGACGCCCTTGCCCACCAGCACGAGCGAGGCGCGCGGCTTCTTGGCCCGGTACTCCAGCCGCACCAGGCGCGGCTCGTGCACCGACCCCTGGCCCACGGCCGCGATGCCGCGCAGCCCTTCCTTCTCGAGCTCCTTGGCTCCCATGACCGCGACCCGCACCGCCGTCCGCTCGAACATCGCCGCCAGCTCGTGCGCGAACGTCGTCGGGTTGAGATCGTTGCCTGGGCGGTTGCCCAGGTCCCGCGCCAGCCGCACGAGGTTGTCGAGACGGCGGGCGCGGTCCAGCATGGCGCCGAGGCTGGCCTCGCTCTCGCCGCGCAAGGGAACGATCGAGACCCCGTCCACCTTGGTCGCCTCGTCCGGATGCGAGCGGAAGCGGTCGAACCGGTAGTCCGCGAGCGCCAGCTCGCCGAGCGTCACGGCTCGTGCCTGGGCGGGGTCCACGTCGGCGGGGGCGAACGGCAGCGCCACTGCAATCTGGTACTCGCGATTGCGGCCGGCCTGCTCGAGCACCCGGCGCAGCAGCCGGCGCAGGGAGTAGAGCGAGAAGTCTGCGACCTTCCCGATCCCGAAGCAGGCGATGCGCCGGAAGAGCGGGCTCGGGCTCGCCGTGACCAGGACCTCGCCCTCGCAGCCCCGCACACCCAGCTCTTCGACCGCATGGTTGATCGCGCGCACGCTGTCGTCAGGCAGGACGAGGTCGCCGACCGACGCGCAGCCCTCGGCCGTGGCGAGATACAAGCAATCCAGAGGCTCGTCAGGAGCGCTCCAGAACGGCAGAAGGTCGGCCATCTCAGCCTCCAGCAAAACGCGCCCGACCGGGCGCCTAGCAATCGTACCACTGTTCGGCCCCGAGGCGCCAGTTGTCGCTGCCGGCAGCCGCCCGTACAATGCCCGGGTGCCGGCCGTCCTCCTGCCCGTGGTCTTCGCAGTTTGCCTCGCCCACCCCGTGGAGCTCGACCGCGAGGTGGGCCGCCGGGCGGTGCCGTGGCTTCCGCCCGACCTGGCCCGGCTGATGCAGCGTCACGAACCCGACTTCGCCCGCGGGGCGGCGGCCGCCGCCGCGTGGCCGGCACCGCACCACGTCCCGGGTGGGCCCGGCGGCGTCGAGGCGACGCTCGCCTTGCAGTGCCAGCGGATTGCTGCCGCGATCCGGGCTCGCGCTCCGTTCGCCGAGGTGGTGGCCGGGCTGGGCGCCGTGGCCCATCTCTGCCTCGATCTCAACCTGCCGTTTTCCGGGCCCGCGGCCGGAGGGGGGCACGCCCGCTCGTTTGCGAGCCTGATGCGCGCCGCCAGCCCTCGCATCCCGCTCGTGTTCTACGGCCAGGACCAGTGGCTGCTGCGGGATTCCGGTGCGGGGCTGGAAACCGCCCTCACCCGGCACCGGCTGGCCCGCCCGGCTCTTGCCTCGATCGTGCGCGAGGACATGGATCGTGTCGGCGGCCCCTCCGCCTGGCCGGCGCTGGACGACCGCTCGTCGAGCTTCGGCGCGGCTTCCCTCGTGTTCAACCACTCGGCCAGTGACTTCGCGAACCTGGCCTCCTGGGTCTGGCGGGCGGCGGGAGGGCTGGTTCCCGAGATTCCGATGGAAGGCAGCATCCTGGTCTGGAAGGGAGAGGCAAGGCCCCGTGAAGCAAGCCCTGTTGTCCGTATCCGAAAAGGCCGGAATTGAGGAGCTGGGCCGCGCCCTGGCCGGCCTCGGGTTCGAGCTGCTGTCGACCGGAGGCACCGCCCGCACGCTGCGCGCCGCCGGCCTGGCCGTGCGCGAGGTCAGCGACTTCACCGGCACCCCGGAGGTCATGGACGGCCGCGTCAAGACCCTGCACCCTCGCGTCTTCGCGAGCGTGCTGGCCGACCTCGACTCGCCCGAGCACCGCCGCGTGCTCGCCGAGTGGGGGCTGGAGCCCATCTCGGTGGTGGTGGTCAACCTCTACCCGTTTGTCGCCACGGCGGCGCGGGCTGGCGTCAGTGCGGACGAACTCATCGAGAACATCGACATCGGCGGCCCTTCGCTGATCCGCGCAGCGGCCAAGAACCACCGCCACGTGACGGTGGTCGTCGACCCCGCCGACTACCCGCGCGTGGTCGCCGCGCTGCGCGAGGGGGAGACGCCGCTTCCGCTCCGCCGCGAACTCGCGCTCAAGGCGTTCCGGCACACCGCCGCCTACGACGCCACCATTGCCGGCGTCCTCCCGCGCCACCTCGAGCAGCCCGGCAGCCTCCTCTTCGAGGCGCTGGCGCCGTGGTTGGGGGGCCAGGAATCCGCGCTGCGCTACGGCGAGAACCCCCACCAGCAAGCCGTCCTGGTCCGCCCCGTCTCGCCGGGCGGACTCGGCGCGTTCCACCAGTTGCAGGGCAAGGAGCTGTCCTACAACAACCTCCAGGACACGGACGGGGCCTGGCGCCTGGTGTGGGACTTGCCGAGGCCTGGCGTCGCCATCGTCAAGCATGCGGCACCGTGTGGGGTCGGCGTGGACGCGCGGCCGCTCGAGGCCTACCGCCAGGCCCTTGCCTGCGACCCGGTGTCGGCGTTCGGCGGGGTGATCGCCTCCTCGCACCCCGTCGACGAGGAGACGGCCTTGGCGCTGGCCGAGCTTTTCGCCGAGGTGGTGGTGGCCCCCGCCTACTCCCCCGAGGCGCTGGCCGTGCTGGCCGGCAAGAAGGGCCTGCGGGTGCTCGAGGCGCCGCGGCCGGCTGGCCACCCGCTGCGGCTGCGGACGATCGACGGCGGGCTGCTGATCCAGACGGCGGACGAGGGTTGGGAAGAAAACTGGCAGACCGTGACCGCCCGCGAGCCTTCCGAGGGAGAGCTGGAGGCGCTCCACCTCGCGTGGCGGGTCGCCAAACACACGCTTTCCAACGCCATCGTCATGGCCACCGGCCGGGGCACGGTGGGAATCGGGGGGGGCCAGCCGAGCCGGGTGGACGCCGCCCGCGTCGCGATCGGGCGCGCCCGCAGCTTCGGGCTGCCACTTTCCGGCACCGCCGCGGGAAGCGACGCCTTCTTCCCCTTCCCCGATGGCGTCGAGGTGCTGGCCGAGGCCGGCGTCACCGCCATCGCCCAGCCGGGAGGCTCGGTGCGGGACCGCGAGGTGATCGCCGCCGCCGACCGCCTCGGGCTCGCCATGGTGTTCACGGGCCGGCGGCACTTCCGGCACTGAGAGGCGTCATGCTGCTGCTCGCACTCGCGCTCGCCGCCCCGCCTCCTCCCGCTCTCGCCGAGCTGGCCGCCCGTCTCGCCTCGGCGCCGGCCTGGCACGTCGGGTTCGTGCAGGAGTTCGTGCCGGCCGGCTTCGAGACCGGCACCGAGGAAGCCGGCACCCTCTTGCTCGCCCCGCCGTCCCGCCTGCGCTTCGACTACGGTGCCAGCGGGCGCGTGTTCGCGGTCGACGGCACCATTGCCCGTCACGTCGACCAGCCGGCCGGAGTCTGCGACGCGGTGGCGCTCACGGCGTCAGCGTGGGCCCGCCTGCCGCTGTCCACGCTTCTCGACCCAGGCGCCGCGGCGAAGGCGTTCGTGGTCGAGCCGGAGCCGGGCGGGCTCCGGCTGCTGCCGCGAGAGCCGGTTCCCGAGCTGGCCAGCCTCCGCATCGAGCGCGACCGCGAAGGCAACGTGACGCGCCTCGAGGTCACGGACGAGACGGGCAACCGCAACGTCTTCGTGTTTTCCGGCTGGACCCGGGTGAGCGCGCCCGATCCTTCCCGCTTCCAGCCCCGACTGCCGGGTCAGGACCCGTGCCAGCCGGAAGTGCAGTGACAGTGTTTCGGGTTACGGGTAGTATGAGCGGGCGCGTGGCGCAGGCTGGAGAGACGGTTCTGAATAGCTGGAACGGCGTGCTGGCGGCCTCGTTGATGGGGCTCGGAGAGGTGGTCCGGGAGGTCCGCCCTCGTCTCGAACAGGTCGAGGAAGTCATTCAATCGCACATCGCCGCCTCCTCGCCGCGCATCCAGGAGGCCGCCGGGTACGTCTTCGCAGCCGGAGGCAAGCGCCTGCGGCCCGCCGTGCTGATTGCCGCCGCGCAGGCCCTCGGCCACGACGGCGACCACGACATCGGCTACGCGGCGGCGGTGGAAATGATCCACACCGCCACCCTCGTCCACGACGACGTCATCGACCACGCCGCGGTGCGGCGCGGGCGAGAGACCCCCAACGCGCGCTGGGGCAACCAGTTCACGGTGCTCCTCGGAGACTGGCTGTACACCCGGGCAATGGAAATCGCGCTCGAAGACGGCAACTTCCAGTCCCTCAAGGTGCTTTCCGCGGCCACCCAGCGCATGACCGAAGGCGAGATCGTGGCGCTTGATCTGCAGCGCCGCCTCGACGTCACCCTCGAGCAGTACTTCGAGGTGTCGCGGCTCAAGACTGCCGAGCTGTTCGCCGCCGCGAGCGCGATTCCGGCCACGTTCGCGCCGCGCTTTGCGGTGTTCTTCGAGCCGCTGCGGGAGTACGGGCGACACCTCGGCCTCTGTTTCCAGATCATCGACGATCTCCTCGACGTGACGGCCTCGGAGGAACGCCTCGGCAAGCCGGTGTTCTCGGACCTGCGGGAGGGCCGGCTCACACTGCCGTTCATCGTCGCGCTGCCCCGCCTCGCAGCGCGGGATCGGCGAGTTGTGGAGAGCATCCTGGGCGGCGAACCGGTGCAGTCCGACGTTCCTCGCCGCCTCGGCCACGCCCTCGAGACATGCGGAGCGCTCGACGAGGCGCGACAGCTGGCCCGCAGCCACGCCCGGCAGGCAGCCGAGGCAATCACAGCTCTTCCCGACAGTGCCGCGGCGCGGCTGCTGCGCACCGCTCCTCTGGCCCTCGTTGACCGAGACTTCTGAGTCTCTGTTCGTATCCTCAGCACGCGATCAGAGCTGTTCGGTGTTCCGTGTTGTCTTCCCGCATACGGCAGTCGCAGCTCCGACCCCCGCCCGCCACCGGTGTCCGGTCTGCAAGGGTCGAGAGGAAAACAGCTCGCGCCCTGGCACCGGCTCTTGACACATCGGTTCGAAGTGCTAGCATCGAGATCGAAATGGTGGCGACACTGCTCCGGCACATGCGACGGGAAGCGGAAGCCGAGGATCGGGCGGTGCTTGTGGCGGCGTTCCGCAAGCAGGTCTCTCGCGCCCTCGAGGAGGGGCGGTGGAGCTTCGCCGACCACTTTTGCGACAAGATCCTCGTCGAGGACCCGCGGAACCTCGAGGCCTGGCTCGTCAAGGGCCACCTCGCCTGGCGCCGCCTGGGCGAGCCGCTCAAGGCCCTCAACTGCTTCCGCCAGGTTCTCATCCTGGGGGGGTATGACTCGTCCAACGCGTGCGTTGCACGGGCCCGGACTTCCCTGCAACAACTCCTGGAGCAGTTGAGCTGAACTCCTCCGGCACCGGCCAGATCTCGATCGCCGACAGCGACCGCCCGCCGAACACCCAGACCTGTCCCAGCGCCCTGGGCTCCACGTCGAGCCAGCGCCGCTGCCCCCGCGCGCGCACCACTGGCTGCGCGAGCAGCCGGACGACGGACTCCGCGTGCGGCGTGACGAGCGGATCGCTCCAGACTGCCGCGGCCTCGTCGCCCTCCAGCTCGAGCCACAGGTAGCCGAACACCCCCCGCGGCAGGGTGAGCAGTCGAGCTCCTCCGGGCGTCGTGACCAGCGCCTCGGCGGGCCAGCGCAGCGGTTCCTCGGTGCTCACCTCGTCGAGCGTGCGAGGGCGCGACACCGGTGCCGGATAGCCCCACGGGAACCGCGGCGGCCGCCCCCAGCGCACGGGCGGGCGGGGCTCGTCGGCCCGCGGCGGCGCCAGGTCGAAGGCGCGGCGGAACGAGAAGAGACGGCCCGAGGTGACGACGTTGCTGCCGAGCCCATCGATGTCGAGAGCGACCAAGACCCCACCGACCGGAGTGGGCGAGCGCGCCTCGATCGCAAGGGTGTTGCGGCCGACCCGCAGCAAGTGGCCGACCTCGTAGATATCGAGACGGAAACCCGGGCGGCTCCACCCACAGCCGGCCGCCGTGCCGTTGAGGTACGCCACGTACTCGCGGTCGGCGCACACCTTGAGCAGCGCCGACGGCGAGGGGTTCTCGATCTGGAAGGCGGTGACGAACAGGCCGGCTTCCGGGTGCACGCGCTCCAGGGCGTCGGTGCTCCACATCCACTCGGCATCGCCGGTGAGGTGCGAGAGCTGGCGCGCCCACATGCGGTGCACGCCCCTCCCCGCGGTCAGTGCCGCGACCACGAGCCCCACCCACGCCAGCCGCCGCCATCGCACGCTCACGGCGTGAGTCTACCCCGCTTCCCCTCCCTCCCGTGGGCGTGGCCTTTGACCGGTGATCGGGGGAAGGCCGACGACTCCCACTCCCCTGCAAATGGCAACGCTCGCCAGGCCAGGGCTCCGTCACCGTGACTGGAAGGCTGAGCGTTAGGAGCGTGATAGGGA
>DAOOJE010000042.1:0-30017 GCA_035384965.1 Thermoanaerobaculaceae bacterium | reverse complement strand
ATGCCCGAACCCTCCCACTCCCCAGACCCCCGCGACTTTGACGGGAACCTGCCGCACCGGTGCCTCCGAGTTGACGCCGTCGTACAATTGAAGCTGGATTACGGTCAGGCTGGAAGTGGCATGCGTCTCCCGAAGGCTCTGAGCATCCAGCACGTCCTGCTCGCCGCGATGGGCACCCTCATCTTGCTGGCCATCGCGGTGATCGGGTACCTGTGGATCTCGGAGGAGTGGAGGCGCTTCGAAGTCGACGCCGAGCGCCAGCGCCGGGACTACGTCGACGCCCAGAAGGCGATGATCCGCAACGAGGTCGAAAAGGTCACGGACTACATCGCCTACCGGCGCTCCCGCAGCGAGGAGGTGCTCCGGGCGACCCTCCGGAGCAGGGTCCTGAACGCCGTCGCCACCGCCGAGTCGCTGTACCGCGTGTACTCCGGATCGATGCCGCGGCCGGCCCTGGAGAGCCTCATCAGGGAGGCGCTCCGGCCGATCCGCTTCGATGGCGGGCGCGGCTACATCTTCGCGGTGGCCATGGACGGCACCGAGCAGCTCTACCCGACTGAACCGGGGCTCGAAGGCACCAGCCTCCTGGACCTGCAAGCGGCGAACGGGCAGCTGGTCGTGCGCGAGGAAATCGAACTCATGCGGCGGCAGGAGGAAGGGTTCGTCGTCAACCTCTGGCGCCGGCCCGGGACCCCGGACGGGATGGTGCATCCCAAGATGACCTTCCTGAAGCGCTTCCAGCCGCTGGGCTGGTTTTTCGGGTGCGGCGAGTACCTCGAGGACTTCGACCGCGATCTCCAGGACGAGCTGCTCGAGCGCATCAGCCGCATTCGCTTCGGGAAGGAGGGCTACGTCTTCGTCAACACGTACGACGGCGACGCGCTGATTACCGACGGGCAGCGCGTGCGCGAGCACCGCAACCTGTGGGAACTCACCGACCCGGGTGGAGTCAAGGTCATCCAGGAGGAGCGCCGCGCCGTCGAGAAGCCGGGCGGAGACTTCATCTACTACACGTGGAACAAGCTCACCGAGGCGGTGCCGGCGAAGAAGGTCTCGTTCGTGAAGAGTGTTCCCGACTGGCGTTGGATGGTCGGTGCGGGGGTGTACCTGGACGAAATCGAGCCGGTCATCGAGGCGCTACGGAAGGAACTCCGGCGCGAGACGCGCCGGCAAATGGTCAAGGTGTCGGCCATCGTGGTCTCGCTGGGGCTGGCCGTGCTGCTCATCGCCAGGGTCGTGTCGCTTTGGATGCGACGCGGCCTTGCGGCCTTCGTCCGCTTCTTCGAACGCGGGGCGACGGAGTCGATCCCGATCGATGAGTCCCGGCTGGCGTTTTCCGAGTTCCGTTCGCTGGCCCACGCCGCCAACGCCATGATCGAGGCGCGCCGGAAGGCGGAGGGGGAAAAGCGCGAGCTCGAAGACAAGCTGGCCCACGCCCGCAAAATGGAAGCGCTCGGGCTGCTGGCTGGCGGGGTGGCGCACGATCTCAACAACATTCTTTCGGGTGTCGTGCTCTACCCGGACTTGTTGCTGGCTCAATTCGACGCGAACAGCCCCTTGCGCCGCCCGCTCGAGTCGATCCGCGAGTCTGGCATGCGGGCGGCAGCCGTGGTCGCCGACCTTCTGCTGGCCTCCAGGGGTGGGACCGCCAGCGCCGAGGTTCTGAACCTGGGAGTCGAGGTGGAGCGCTTCCTGGCTTCGCCCGAGCTGCACGCGCTGGCGCTGCAGCACCCGCGCGTGCGACTGCGGGTGGATCTCGACCCTGACCCTCCCAACTTCCGCTGCTCGCCGGCGCACCTCGCCAAGACACTGCTCAACCTCGTGGCCAACGCCATGGAGGCGATCGCCGAGGAAGGCGAGGTGGTGCTGCGGGCCGAGCGGCGCCGGCTGGCCGAGCCGCGCCCGGGGTACGAGACCGTACCGGTTGGGGAGTACGCGGTGTTGGTGGTCCAAGACAGCGGGAGCGGGATTCCCCCCGAGGATCTCGCCCGCATTTTCGATCCGTTTTTCACGCGCAAGATCCTCGGACGGAGGGGGACGGGGCTGGGGCTCACGGTGGTGTGGCACACCGTGCACGATCACGGCGGCTACATCGACGTGCGCTCCGGTGCTGGCACCACCTTCGAGCTGTTCTTCCCGGCTTCCGGGGAGCCGGTCACGGGTTCCCCGTCCGTGCACTCCGTGGACGAGCTGCGGGGCCGCGGCGAGCGCATCCTGGTGGTCGACGACGAGCCGAGCCAGCGGGAGTTGGCCAGCGAGCTCCTGTCGAGACTCGGCTACGAGCCGCACGTGGCGAGTTCTGGCGAGGAGGCCCTGGAGATGGTCGAGGCCGCCCCCTACGACCTCCTCGTACTCGACATGATCCTGGGCCCGGGCATGGACGGCCGGGCCACGTACGCGGCGATCCTGGCGGTTCGCCCCGGCCAAAAAGCCATCATTGCCTCGGGTTACGCCGAGACCGAGGACATCAGGGCCACCCTCGCCATGGGCGCCGGGGCGGCGGTGCTCAAGCCTTACACCCTCGAGCGCATGGGTGCCGCGATCCGCAAGGAACTGGAGAGGTAGTCACGGCGTCGGGGCAGGGGTTGGCTGCGGGCGGCTGGCCGGCTGGATGCCGATGCCCGGGTCGAGCTCGAGCTTGCACGCGTCGGATGTCAGCAGGACCGCCGCGACGAGGAGGAGCAGGGCGAGCCCCACGGCAGCCACGAAGTACTCCGCGGGTGAGTGCCGGGAACGCCTGGGGCGGGTACGGCGCCGTGTCACGAAGCAAGTTTACCGGAGGTGCCTGAGTCGTTCTTGCAGGCCCTCGGCCAGCAGAGCGGCGGCGAGCACCGTGGCCGCCAGCAGGCAGCCAGGAAAGACAACGAGCCACCACCCGGAGCCGAGAGCGGCCTGGCCGTCGGCGAGCAGCGAGCCCCACGAGGCGGCCGGGGGCTGCACCCCGAAGCCGAGGAACGAGAGCGACGACTCGATGAGGATGAGGTCCCCCAGACGCAGCGCCGCATCCTGGCCGAGCGGGGCCAGGGTATTGGGCACGATGTGCCGCAGCAGGATGCGGGCCGGGCTGGCGCCGATCGCCCGCAGGCCGAGCACGAAGTCGCGCTGTTTGAGGGCCTGGACCTGGGCCCGCATGAGCCGGGCGACACCCATCCACGACCCGAGGCCGATCACGACCGCCAGCACCCCGAGCGACGGGCGCAGGAGGGCGGTCAGGAGCAGCACGAGCACCAGCATCGGGACGGCCAGCACGGCGTCGGCCAGCCGCATGAGGGTCGCGTCCACCGCGCCGCCCACCCAGCTGGCCGCAAGACCGACGGCAGCTCCCAGTAGCGTCGACACGGCGAGGGCGAGCAGACCCAGCGCCAGCGATACCCTGCCTCCCCACAGCAGCCGCGCCAGCACGTCCCGTCCCAGAGCGTCGGTTCCGAGCCAGTAGCGCCGGCTCTCGACGCCGCGCACGTCGCCCCCGGGCACGGCCCGCAGCTTGCCCAGGCGCCGAATCTCCCAGTCGCCTCCGACCTGCACGGCCTGCTCGGCGGCCAGCGTCGTGCCGTCGGCAAGGGTCAACACAAGGCGGCGGCTCCCGGGCGCCAGCAGGGCCGTGGCCGCCGGGTCAGAAATCGCGTCGGGCGGCTGGCAGAGGAGCGGGCCGACCACTGCCAGCGCCGCCACGACGGCCAGTGCCAGGGCGCTGCGACGGGCGAGAGGAGGCCAGCGCACCGCCGAGCCCCTCACGGCCGCACCCGCGGGTCGAGCCACCATGCTGCGAGGTCGGCGAGAACGTTGCCCAGCACCACGGCCGCAGTGCCCACCAGCGTGCCCGCCATCAGGAGCGGGATGTCGCGCGCCAGGGCAGCCTGGAAGAGAAGCTGCCCCATGCCGGGCCAGGCGAAGACCACCTCCACGAGCAGCGACCCGGAGACGAGAAACGGCAGCGAGAGGCCGAGCACGGTGACGAGCGGCAGGGCGGCGTTGGGCAGTGCGTGGGCGAGCAGCGCGCGCCGGCGCGAGCAGCCGCGGGCGAGCGCTGCGAGCACGTAGCCCTGTGACCGTTCCTCGACCAGCGATCCGCGGGTGTAGCGGGCCAGTGCCCCCATCCCCGTGAGGCCGATCGTCGCCACTGGCAGCACCAGGTGAGCCGCCAGATCCCGCCCGTGCGCCCACCCTCCCTGCCCGGCCGGGGACAGCATGTGTGAGGGCGGGAGCCAGCCGAGAGCGTACGAGAAGAGCCAGACCAGGCCCAGGCCGACCGCGAATGGGGGGGCGGCGTAGCCGAGCAGGCTCGCGGCACCCAGCCAGCGATCGAGGCGCGAGCGGGGGCGCATCGCCTGGACGACCGCGATGGCGAGACCGCCGAGCGTCTCGACGAGCAACCCCAGGCTGGTGAGGAGCACGGTGGGCGGCAGCGCCTCGGCCAGCAGCCCGGCCACCGGCCGGCGGTGCTGCCAGGAAACGTCGAGATCGCCGCGCAGGGTGGCCGCCAGCCAGCCCAGGTAGCGGGCCGGCAGCGGGCGGTCCAACCCGAAGTCGCGGCGCCAGCGTTCCCGCGCCGCGGCCGGCAAGCGCGGGTCGGCGATGCGGCTCGAGGCGTCCCCCGGCGCCAGCGCCACGAGCCCGTACGTGCCCGTCGCCACCACCCAGAGCACCACGAGCGAGGCTGCAATGCGCCCGAGCACCCGCCTGGTCATGGCGGGCTCATCGTCCAGTTCGCGATCCCGAAGAACACCAGAGCCGGGTTCGGAGTCGCGGTGAGCCGCGAGGAAAACGCGACGAGCTGCCGGGCCTCGTACAGGAACGTCACCGGCTGGTCGGCGACGATGAGCTGCTGGGCGCGCGCAAGGAGCACGCGTGCGCGCTCCAGGTCGGGCGCCGCCGCGACGTCGGCGAGCACGCGGTCCAGCTCGGGGTTGGAGTAGCCGAAAAAGTTCCCCGACCCGGCCTCCGCCGACGCCGTCGCCCAGCCGCTCGCGAGGTCCACTTTCGTCGCCTCCTCCCAGGCGGCGAGCACGGCGTCGAAGTCGCCGCTCTCCTGGCGGGCCATCAACGCCCCGAACTCGACCGGACGGGGGGACGCGGCCACGCCCACCTTCGCGAGGTCGGCCTGGATCAGCACCGCCATCTGGGCGCGCAAGCTGTTGGTTGCCGGGTAGAGGAGTTCGAGCGCGAGACGTCGGCCCTCGCGGTCGAGCACGCCGTCGCCGTCGCCGTCGCGCCAGCCGGCGTCGGCGAAAAGCTGCCGGGCTCCTTCGGGGTCGTACGGCAGCGGCGCGAGCGTGCGGTCGAACGCCCACATCGAGGACAGCACGGGGCCTGAAGCGACGCTGGCGTGGCCGAGATACACCGCATCCACGAGCGCAGCCCGGTTGATCGCCAGGGTCAGCGCCCGCCGGACCCGCGCGTCGCCGAGCGGCGGGCGACGGTTGTTCCAGGCCAGAAATCCGAGCAGCCTCGACGGGTAGCCGACCACCTTCACCTTGTCCGACTTTTGCAAGCGGTCCGCGTCGCGAGGCGCGACCATGGGGATGAAGTGGACCCGGCCGGCGAGGAGCTGCCGGACCTGGGCGGCGCTGTCGGGGATCACGCGCAGCACCAGGCGCTCGAGCTGCGGGGGGTTCCAGTGGCGGCTGTCGCGCTCGAGCACGGTGGTTTGCTGGGGCGTTCGCGAGGCGAGCCGGAACGGGCCGCAGCTCACCAGCGAGGGAGTGAAATCAGCGTGCGGCCACTCGGGAAACGGCGTGCCTCCCCAGGCGTTGACCGGGATGATATGGCCGTCGTTGAGGTCCATGAGCTGGTAGGGGTACACCCGCGAGAAGTGGACCTGGAAGGTGAACGCGTCCAGCACCTCGAGGCTGCGGATCGCCGCCTTCTGCTCCACGAAGAGCGAACCGGCCTCTTGAGACTTCTGGGCCATGAGCGTGAAGCGCACGTCCTCGGCGGTGACGCGAAAGCCGTTCGACCAGAAGGCATCCTGGCGCAGCTTGACCCGGAGGACGCGGCCGTCGGTGGAAAACTGCCAGGCGGTGGCGAGCCGAGGCAGGAACGTCGGGGGATGCTCGGCGAAGTCGGGCTGCTCCTCGAAAAGCGTGGGGAACAGCAAGTCGATGATCGCGTTCTCGAGCGACTCCCCGGTGGACTGGTACTCGTTGAAAGTCTCCACGTCGGCAGGAATCGCCACGATGAGCTCCTGCCCGCCGCCCGTCGCGCCGCCACCACCCCCGCACCCTCCCAGCACCGCCGCCAGGGCCGCCGCTCCCACCAGGCGAATCGCCGTTTTCACGCCGTGCTCCCCGGGGCATTCTAACCGGTCCCCCGGCCGCCCGCCTGCCCTCCGCCCACTCCCTTGGTCGCTCGGGGTGGGCGGAGCGGGACCGAGGGGTCGCAACCCAGCAGGGTGGGGGCACGAAGGTGCGAGTTCTTCGACCAGCAGCCAGAAGCCAGCAACCGCCTCCGGGCTGGCGGGAATGGCCGGGGGTGGGGGAGAATTTGCACGAGCGACGGGGGACATGGGCGCGGCCGAGGTCCGCCCGCACGGAGCCTGGGAGGCACGATGGAGAACCGGGAAAGCGTGACGCTGGGGCGCGAGGAGGTGCTGCGGGCGTATCGGCTGATGGTGCTGTCGCGCCGCGTCGACGACAAGGAGATCCAGCTCAAGCAGCAAAACCTTGCATTCTTCCAGATCAGCGGCGCGGGGCACGAGTGCATCCAGGTGGCGGCCGCGATGCACCTGTCGGCCGAGCGCGACTGGTTCTTCACGTACTACCGCGACCGCGCCCTGGCGCTGGCGCTCGGCGAGACCGCCGAGGAGATGCTGCAAGGCGCGACGGGTGCCGAGGCGGGGCCGGACTCGCGCGGCCGCCAGATGCCGAGCCACTTCAGCGTGCGCCGGTTGCACCTGGGCCCAGCGTCCTCGCCGACCGGTACGCAATTCCTTCATGCTGTGGGGTTTGCAGAGGCAGGCGGGTATCTCGACGATTCCTCCATGTCGCCCGAGCGTCCCGCCAAAGGCGAGGTGGTTTGGGTCTCGTCCGGCGACGGCACGACCTCGCAAGGCGAGTTCTGGGAGTCGCTCAACACGGCCTGCAACCTGCGGCTGCCGGTGTTGTACTGCATTCAGGACAACGGCTACGCCATTTCGGTGCCGACCAGCGTGCAGACCGCCGGCGGCTCGATCTCCCGACTCGTGGCGAGCTTCCCGCACCTCGCGGTCTTCGAGGTGGACGGCTGCGACCTCGTCGAGTCGTATCGCGTCACGGGCGAGGCAGTCACCTACGTGCGCTCGGGTCGCGGCCCGGCGCTGGTCCACGCCCACGTGGTGCGGCCATATTCTCACTCGCTGTCGGACGACGAGCGCTTGTACAAGACCGCCGAGGAGCGGGAGCGGGAGGCGCAGCGGGACCCGCTCGTCCGCACCGCGGCGCTGTTGCGCGACCACTACGGCGTGAGCCAGGAGGAATTGGAGCGTCTCGAGACGGAGGTACAGGCCGAGGTGAACGCGGCCGCCGATCGGGCCGTGGCCTCGCCGCAGCCGGACCCGGCCGACTGGGCGGCCAACATCTACTCGCCGGAGGTCGACCCTACTTCGCCGTCGTTCGCAAGCCCCCCGGTCTTCGGGGACGGCGCGCCCAAGACCATGGTCGACCTCCTCAACGCTTGCCTGCGCGACGAGATGGCGCGCGATGAGCGGATCGTGGTGTTCGGCGAGGACGTGGCCGACGCCTCGTGCGAGGAGCGGCTCCGGGAAGTCAAGGGCAAAGGGGGCGTGTTCAAGGTCACGCACGGACTGCAGCGCCAGTTTGGCGGTCGTCGGGTGTTCAACTCGCCCCTCGCGGAGGCCAACATCGTCGGCCGGGCGATCGGCATGGCGCTGCGCGGGCTCAAGCCGGTGGTCGAGATTCAGTTCTTCGACTACATCTGGCCGGCGTTCATGCAGCTTCGCGACGAGCTCGCCAACATCCGGTGGAGGACCGGCGGCGCGTGGGCGTGCCCGGTCGTGGTGCGGGTGCCGATCGGCGGCTACCTCAAGGGCGGCGGCCCGTACCACTCGCAGTCCGGCGAGGTGACGTTCACCCATATCCCGGGGTTGCGCGTCGTGATGCCCTCGAACGCCCTCGACGCCAACGGGTTGTTGCGCACCGCCATCCGTTGCGAGGACCCGGTGATCTTCCTCGAGCACAAGCACCTTTACCGGCAGACCCACAACAAGGCGGCGTACCCGGGCCCCGAGCACATGGTGCCGTTCGGCACGGCGGCGGTGGCGAGGGAAGGGGAGGACCTGACCGTTGTCACTTACGGCGCCACCGTGGTGCGCTCGGTGCAGGCCGCCAGGCGGCTGGAGGCCGAGCTGGGCCTCTCGGCCGAGGTGCTCGACCTCCGCTCGCTCTCGCCGTACGACTGGGAGGCCATCGCCGCGTCGGTGCGCAAGACCGGCCGCGCGCTCGTCGTCCACGAGGACACGCTGAGCTGGGGCTACGGAGCCGAGATCGCCGCCCGCATCGGCGACGAGCTGTTCCCCTGGCTCGACGCTCCGGTGCGGCGCCACGCCGCCAAGGACACCTTCGTAGCCTACGCCCCCGACCTCGAGGAAACGATCCTCCCGCAGCCCGAGTCGATCCTCTCCGCCTTGAAGCAGCTCGCTGCGTTCTGACCGGTTTGCCGGGGGGCCGGTTTGCATTCGGTGGTCGTTCGTCTCCCGGTCGGCGTGGAGCGCTGGCGGGGATAGGCGGGGGTGGAGGGTCGGAGGTCGTGATGGGTGGTGGATGGGTGGCAACCCCCGACCACCCATCACCAAGCTGCGTCCACCTGGCTGTGGCGGCCCACGTACGGCGCTTTCACACCCTTGACGACGAGTTGCGCGGCGGCGGGCCGGAGCGTCGTGAGGCGCGTGCCGTCGCAGCCGCGGAGGTGGAGGAGCGGCGCGCCGTCTGGCGGCTGTGCTGACCCCCTGAGCGAACAAGGTCACGGCCGGGGACGGCCTGGCCCGGGCGGCACGCCGGCGGCTACGGATTTCCGAGTATGTCGGAAAGCTGGCGGCGGAGGTTGTTGCCCGAAAGCGTGCCGCCTTGCAGCGACGCGACGTCCGTCTGGGAGAGGTCGAGGGGGAGGGCGAAGGCGCGGCGGTGCAGCTCCTCGCACAGGGCGCGGGCGGTGGCCTCGGGGTCGGTTTGGGTCGGCACCAGGGCCTCGGCGAGGACCGTGCCGTCGCGGCCGAGGAGCGTGGCACGGTGGCGGCTGCCGACGGCTGCGACCTCGAGCGACAGGCCGGTGCGGCGCTCTGAGAAGCGGGGCGATGCGACGAGGGCGCGCGCCGCCGCCCGGCTGGCCGGGTCGGCGGCGGCGGACAGGCGCACGGGCAGCGCGAGGCCAAGACCGCGCAGTACGCCGGGGTGGCGCTGGAGCGCTTGCTGGAAGGCGTCCGCCGCCTCGGTGAGCCGGCCCTGGCGGGCGGCCGCCGCGCCCAGCAAGGCCCATCCGCGCGCTTGCAACATCCGCTCGGAGCGGGGCAGGGTCGACAGCGCCTCCTCGAGCGCCAGCCTTGCGTCGGCCGGCGCTCCACGGGCAAGCTGGCACTCGCCGGTCAGCAGGAGCAGGTACGGTCGCTCGCGCGCCCCGGCAGCATCGGTGCGCTCGAGCAAGCGCCCAACCTCGACCTCGACCGCGCCAGGGCCCACCAGGGAGACGAGACCCGGGGTCAGCCAGGGGAGCACGTCGATACCTCCGGGTGCAAAGAAGCGCAACGACGGCGCCAGCCGGTGCTTGCCGACGGTGAGCGCGGCGGCGCGTCGCCCCGACCTCCAGCTCTCGAGCGCCAGGGCGAGCCGGCGGGTCGCGAGGTCGGGCCATTGCCGCAGCGGCGCCCAGCTCATCTCCTCCGCGAGGCGCTCCATCTCGGTTCGGGCCAGGCTCCACAGGAGCAGCTGCTGCCCGGCCTTCGACTGATCGCGCTGGGCGCTGGTGCCGCCGCGCCGGTCGGGCCGGCGGGCGATGCGCCGCGCCAGTTCCAGAGCTTCCGGCACAAAACCCGCCTCGGCGAGGAGAGCGGCGGTGACGGACTGGCGGTCGGCCCACGACTGCTGGTCGAGATACGGCGGGTTGGCGTGCGCCCAGGCGTGCATCTCGCGCACCGCGGCGAGCGCCTCCGGGTAGCGCCCTTGCCGCATGTACAAAATCGACAGGTCCTCCCAGGGGTTGGAATAGCTCTCGGCGTCGAAGTGGCGGACCGCCTCGCGGAAGTGCCGCTCCGCCTCGTCGAACCGCCCCAGCGTCGCGGCGGCCTCGCCGAGGTTGCGCAGGTACGTCACTGCCATCGTCTGCCCGGAGCGCCTGGCGTCTTCCACCAGCCCGGCAAAGATCCGGTACGACTCCTCGGGGTAGCCGGCCTCGTGCTCGATGGCGCCCCAGGTGTTGAGTGCATCGAGCCGGTCGTTGGCGTCTTTCGACTCCAGGGCCTCGGCCATCCTGGCCCGCGCCTCGGCCAAGCGGCCGAGCTTCATGAGCGGCCAGCCGTACTCGACCGTGAGGTCGGGGTCGTAGTAGCGGTCACGCAGCGCCAGCAGCTCGAGCGTCTCCTCCTCGCGATCCATCTGGCTGGTGATCGAGATGAGCTGCCGCAGCACCCGGGCGTGCCAGCGCCACGGGCCATCGGCGGGGATGTCGGCGCCGCCCCATCGCCGTTCGAGGACCTGCCGCGCCTTCGAGGCCAGGTAGTAGGCGCGGGGGAGGTTGGCCTCACCCCACTCGTGGACGAAAGCCAGGACGTGCAGCGCGACGAAGCTGTCGGGCTGCTTCGCGAGGATCGCCTCGGCGGCCTCGCGCGCCTTGACGAACTGCGGCGGGCCCTGGATCAGCGCGTAGGCGGCCTCCTCCTCCGGGGTGATCCGGTACTCCGCCGGCTCCTGGCCGTGGGCCGCAAACGCCAGCAGCGCGGCGAGCGCGAGGAGGACCGCTCTCGGCACGGTCGTCAGCCCCTGAGGGTGGCGCGAGCCAGCGCCTCGAGCGGGCGGGCCAGCGCCTCCTTGACGATCGCGGCCGCGTCGGCGGTGGGGACCGCCAGCGAGACGCGGTGGGCGAAGATGTACGGCGCCAGCGCCTCCACGTCCTCCCCCGAGACCCAGTCGCGACCGCGGGCGAGGGCGCGGGCCTTGAGCGCAGGCACCGCCATGACCAGCGAGCGTGTCGAGATTCCTTGCGCCACGTGAGGGTTGGAGCGGATCTCGCGGGCGATGTCGACCAGACACGCGAGGATCGCCGGGCTCGCGTAGACTTCCTCCTCGATGATGTGCCTCGCCGCGATGACCTCGGCTCGATAGACGCGCGGCAGGCCGTCGCCGGGAGGTTGGCGGCGATCGAGGCGAGTGCGCAGCACCTCGATCTCCGATTCCCTGTCGATATACTCCATGCGGATCTTGAACAGGAAACGGTCGAGCTGCGCCACCGGCAGCGGGTAGGTGCCCGCCAGGTCCTGCGGGTTCTGGGTCGCGAGGACGAAGAAGAAATCGTTGAGCCGGTATGAGATGTTGTCGACCGTGACCTGCTTTTCGGCCATCGCCTCGAGCATCGCCGACTGCACCTTGGGGGAGGTGCGGTTGATCTCGTCGCCGAGCACCACATAGGCGAAGATCGGCCCGCGCCGGAACGAGAACGTGGATGTCTCGGCGTCGAACACTGAAACGCCCGTGATATCGGAGGGCAGCAGATCGGGTGTGAACTGGATGCGCCGGAAGGCGGCGATCTCGTCGTCGGCGATGTCGTCGATGATCGACTCGCCGAGCGTCTTGGCGAGCGTCGTCTTGCCCGACCCCGGGTAGTCCTCGAGCAGCACGTGACCGTCGGCGAGCAGGGCGATGAGCACCAGCTCTATCACGTCGTCACGCCCCTTGACGGCATGGCGCAGTCGTCCTTCCAGGCGGCGGAAGACGTCCTCTGCCCGCGCCGTTCGTTCGCTCGCTGTCTGTCCGTTCACCCTGCACCTCCCGTTCCTAGTTCACCCACAGCCATGACGTCGGGTCGGCGAGTCCGAGCCAGCGCCGCCACCGCGGCACGCTGGCCGCAATTTCCGCCGCGGCGCGGCGCCCGAGACGGCGCGCCGCCGAGCGCGTCAATGGCGCGCACGGCCGGCCCAGCGCGGCCTCCAGATGGAGCCGGGTCAGCTCGCCGAACGCCGGCGAGAACGCGGCATCGCCGGCGGCGAACGCCTCGCGCGTCTGCCCGAAGCGGCGCCGCGCCCCACCCTCGGCGAGACGGTCGAGCGCCGCCCGGTAGGCGACGACCGGCAAGCGTGCCTCACGACAGAACGCCGGCGCGAGTCGCCGCCAGAGCTTGGCAGCGTACAGCGCCACGATGGCCAGCAGTGCGAGCGCGGCGAGACCGATGCCGGCGGCCCTCGCGGCTGCCCGCAGCGCCTCTTGCAGGTTGCCGCCGCCGACCGGCTGCGGCCCGTCGAGCGGCGGCTGGCGGCCCCGGCGCGCCATCTCGCCGAGCATTTGCTGCAGCCCCTGGTCGGGCCCCTCGTCCGGCGGGTCCAGCGAGCGCTCGGGGGCGATGTCCATCGGCAGCCAGCCGATGCCGTCCAGGTAAACTTCGGGCCAGGCGTGGGCGTCGCGGTCGCGGATCAAGAGCGCGGCGCCGTTGCCGCGGGCGCGGCCGTCCACCGCGTAGCCGGCGCCGACGCGGGCCGGGATCCCTCGCGCTCGGAAGAGCAGGCACGCCGCGCGCGACAGGTACACGCAGTGGCCGATCCGGTCGCCGAACAGGAAATCGGCGAGGGGGTCGGGCGCCGCCTCGTGGCTGGAGCGCCGGCTGTAGGTGCTGTTCTTGCCCAGCCAGTACTGGATCGCCACCGCCTGGGCGAACGGGTTGGAGCGCAGCTCCGGTCGGAGCAGCTCGACGCAGGTGGCGGCGAGATCGGAGTAGCGGCGGTCGGCGGGGCCCTCGGTGTAGTGGCGCACCAGTTCGCGGCTCCATTGCGGGTTACCGGCGCGCAGCTCGACGAGTTCGGGCAGCGACCGGGCCTGGACCAGCGAGCTCACCGTGTACGCCCGCACGAACCGCACCGGGTCGGGGTTCGGCGCCGGCGAGACCGTCTCGGGGTTGACGAGGGCGAACGGTCGGGGGTGCGGCTGCAGCAGCGCCACGGTGGTGAGCAGGGGTCGGAAGAGATCGCGCCGGGAGGCGGCGCGCCCGACCGTGGTGGGGCTGGCCGGGAACGCGGCGAGGACGTCGGTGTCCGCGTCCTCGCGGGTGGCCTGGATCAGGCGCTGCCCGTTGAACTGCGAGAACGCGGTCTGGCGGAGGTAGTAGTAACCCGAGGGCGGGTCGTAGTCGTCGTGGAGCAGGACCACCGCCACCGGCGCACCGCCCGAGGGCTCCTTCTGGTCGGCGAAGCTGGAAACGGGCGAGCCGGAGCCGCCCCCCCCGCCCGTTCCCTCGCGGTTTTCGCCTCCTCCGCCGCCTCGCTCCGGGGGCTCCAGCAGCTTCACCGCGCCGACTGGAACGAGCAGGAACACCCCGAGCAGAAGCGCCACGATCAGCACGCCGTCGAGCAGCGAGCGCCGCCGCGAGACCCGGCTCACGACGAGCAGCGCCACCAGCGCCACCCCGAGAGTGCCGAACCCCAGGAAGAACGGGAACGGGTCGTAGCCGCGTCCCCACAGCTCGTCGACGACGGTGTGCGGGCGGCTGATGAAGCCTTCGCGGTGCGCGGCCAGCACGCTGCCGAGCACTGCGCCGACCGCCAGCACTTCGAGCGCCACGAAGCCGGGGTGCCGGCGGCTCGAGGCCTGCAGCACCCCGACCACGGCAGCGGCGCCGCCGAGCCAGACCAGCGCCTCGGCGAGCGTGAAGGCGGCCGCGGTGCCGAGCAGCGAAGGCAGCGCCCGCGTGCCCACGAGCAGCCACGCGGCCAGGCGCACGGCCAGCACCACGAGCACCCCCGCGGCCCAGATCGCGGTCAGGCGCAGGCGCGAGCTGGCCAGGCGCCATGCGACGACGGCCCCGAGCACACTGCCCAGGACGGCTGCCGCCGTCCCCGCAGGAACCGTGCGGGGTGCAGCGGTGGCTCCCACCGCCGCGGCCCACACGAGCAGGCCGACGAGCGCCCAGGCGGCGCGCCTCACGCGGTCCTCCTGGCGCGGGCGGCCGCGAGGCGCGGATCCCCGAGCAGGCGGCCGTTCCGTCGGTCCACGGCCAGCATCGGAGCGCCGAGCGCCGTGAACGCGGACGCCATGGCGGTGACCTCCGCCCAGGTGGGCGGTCCCGGCGGGGCGGGGCGGAGCAGCCACCGCGAGAGCCTCGAAGGCGCGGGCAAGCGGGTGTCGGCGTCGTCGAGGGCGGTGTAGAGCTGCGTGCGCAGCCGCGCCCCGGCCAGCGCCGCCGCGACATGCGGCGTCCACGCCCCGGGGCGGGCCGGCAGGAAAACGAGGCACACCCCGAAACCGGCCTTCTCGACCCGGGCGAGGAACTCTCCGAGTCGCGTGGGGGGCGAGGCCGTGCCGCCGGCGCCGGCCTCGCCGGTTTGTATCGCCAGCCCGGAGGCCACGAGCAGGTCGAGCGCGCTCTGGGGGTCGCTCGCCACCCGCTCGCTGCCGTCGGCCCCGAACCACCAGTTGTCGCCCAAAAAACCGCGCTCGACCATCACGCGGGCGAGCCCCGCGGTCGCCTCGTCGCCGTCGCCCGCGACGAAGTAAGCGCACGCTCGGGGCCGGGCGGTCACGGCGCGCTCGGGGATGCGGACCAGCAGCTTTCGGGTGCGGGCGTAAACCTTCCACAAGATGAGGCGGGGCGAGTCGCCGTGGGTGTACTGCCGCATGTCGACGCGATCCCCGAGCGGCTGGCCGCGCGGCTCGGACAGCTCCTCGCCGCCGGCCAGGGTGTCGAGGAGCGGCAGGTTGTCGAGCCCGCCGCGGCTCGGCTCCACCCGCACGTGCGTGGCGGCGCGGACCGTCCAGGACAGCGCCACGAGCCCCATGACGTCCCGCACCTCGAGCCGCCGCCGGACCTCCAACCACTCGCCGCGCCGTGCCGGCAGCACCTCCTCGAGCGTGCCGCCTCGGCCGGGTCGGGGGTGCGCCGAGACTTCCGGGGGATGCTCCCAACCCCAGCTGGTTTCCACGAGAGGCAGCCAGCGCGGGAACGGCAGCCTCCAGCCGGTGGGCTGGAGCCGGCCGCTTTCGAGGCGCAGCGCGGCGGCGGCCGGCTGCCGCCGGACCCGCAGGTGTAGAACCCCTGCCGCCGCCGCGACGAGAAGCAGCACGAGCGCCGCGAGGCCGAGGCCGAGGCCGGCCGCTGCCAGCACCACGAGGTCGAGGGCGCCGATGCCCAGCAACACGAACGATCCCAGCGCGAGGAGGAGCAGGAGAAGCCCGACGGCCGTGAACGGGAAGAGTCCCCGAATCGCCCGGGCCAACCGTTGCAAGCGTCGCCAGACCCGGCTCCACCACCGCAGCGTGGAAAGCTCTCGCACGTCTGTCCTCATACCCCCCGCCGGACTTGGAATATGCTAGCACTTGCCCGATCTGGCTTCGTCCAACCTCTCGGAGAGCCGTCCATCGGCCGTCCGATCACGAGCCATCGACCACTGGTCGTGCCGGGGCCTTGCTACCATCCCGGCGTGCGGACGTCCGACTTCGAGTATGACCTGCCCGAGGCGCTCGTCGCCCAGCACGCGCGTTGCAGGGGCACCTCGCGGCTGCTGGTGCTGGATCGGACTGTCGGCGGCGTGCGGTTCGAGCGCGTCACGGCGCTGCCGGCGATGCTCCGTCCTGGAGATCTGCTGGTGCTCAACGACGTCAAGGTGATCCCGGCCCGCCTCCGGGCGGTGCGGCCGGGCGGCGGCGAGACCGAGCTGCTGCTCGTGCGGCCTCTCGGAGACGGGAGCTGGGAGGCGATGGCGCGCCCCGCCAGGCGCCTGCGACCGGGGGTGCCGCTCAGCCTGCGATCGGGGGCTGCGATTCCGGTGCGGCGGATGGAGGAGGGGCGCTGGCAGGTGGCGTTCGACCCGCCGCTCGGCACTGCGCACCTGGAATCGGCCGGCGACGTGCCGCTGCCGCCGTACATCCGCCGCGAGGGCGGGCCGTCGCCCGAGGACCGGCGGCGCTACCAAACCGTGTACGCCGAGAGGGGGCGGGCAGTAGCCGCGCCCACGGCCGGCCTGCACTTCACCCCCGAGCTGCTCGCGGCGTTCGCGGAGCGCGGCGTGGAGCTGTGCCGACTCACGCTCCACGTCGGGCCCGGTACGTTCCGCCCCGTCCAGGCCGAAAACCCCCGCGACCACCGGCTCGACCGCGAGGATTACGAGATCCCCCACGAGACCGCGGCAGCGGTGAACCGGGCCCGCGCCGCCGGCCGCCGGGTCGTGGCCGTCGGCACCACCTCGTGCCGGGCGCTCGAGCACGCGGCCGGGGCCGGCCAGGGTCGCGTGCGGCCGGGAGCCGGGAGCGCCGATCTGTTCATCGTGCCAGGCTACCGGTTCCGCGCTGTCGACGCGCTTCTCACCAACTTCCACCTCCCCCGCTCGACGCTGCTCATGCTGGTGAGCGCGCTGGCCGGGCGAGAGCGCGTCCTGGCGGCGTACGCCGCCGCCACGACTCAGCGCTTTCGCTTCTACTCGTTCGGTGACGCGATGCTGGTGCTGTGACAGGCAACAGGCAGGAGGATGTTGCCCTCTCCTGCCCTTTGCCATTTGCCTCCTGCCTCCGTACACTGCGGGTCCGCCCGGCGGGCGGCGTGGGAGGGATCGATGCTCAGGAATGGCCTGCTCGTCTGCGTGTTGCTGGCAGGAGTCGTGACGACCTCGATCGCGGGAGAAGGCAAGGTGGACAAGAATACGTGGCAGCTCGAGGACCTCTACCCCAGCCGTGAAGCGTTCGACGCGGCCCGCGCCGCGGTGGCGGCGCGCCTGCCCGAACTCGAGAAGGGGAAGGGTACGCTGGCGAGCGGTCCGGCAGCGCTGCTCGCGGCGCTCGAGACCGGCACGGCGATCCGCAAGGAGCTGACGCGGCTCGGGAGCTACGCCACGATGCGCTCCGACGAGGACACCCGCGTGCCCGAGAACCTGGCGGCGCGACAGGAAATCATGCAGCTCGCCACCGAGGCCCGCACCAGGGGCGCCTGGCTCGCGCCCGAGATCCTCGCACTCCCCGAGGGTACGGTGGCGCACTACCTCGCCGCCGAGCCGCGCCTGGCGCCGTACCGCTTCTTTCTCGAGGATCTCGAGCGCCAGCGGGCCCACACGCTTTCCCCGGTCGAGGAGACGCTCCTGGCGCGCGCCGGGCTCGTGACCCCGACGGCACAGACCGCGTATGGCATCCTCACCGACGCAGACATGCCGTATCCGACCGTGAAGCTCTCCGATGGCACCGAGGTGCGCCTCGACAAGGCCGCCTACACCCGCCACCGCGCCGCGGCCAACCGCGCCGACCGGATCAAGGTGTTCACCGAGTTCTGGTCGACGTACGCGAGCTTCGAGCGCACGCTCGGCGTGCTCCTCGACGGGCAGGTCAAGCGCGACCTTTTCATCGCGAGGGCGCGCAAGTACCCGAGCTGCCTTGCGGCGGCGCTCGACGACAGCAACGTGCCGGAGGCCGTCTACCACACGCTGATCGCCGAGGCGAACCGGGCGCTGCCGACGCTGCATCGGGCGTTCAAGCTACGAGGCCGGCTGCTGGGGATTCCCGACCTGGCGTACCACGACATCTATCCCCCGCTGGTCCCGAGCCTCGACATGAAGTTTCCGATCGACGAAGGCCGCGCTGTAGTCCTCGAGGCCGTGGCACCTCTCGGCCCTCGGTACAGCGAGGTCGTGAAGAAGGGGTTCGAGTCACGGTGGATGGACGTCTACCCGCGCCCCGGCAAGCGATCGGGCGCCTACTCCAACGGCTCTGCCTACGACGTGCATCCGTACGTGCTGATGAACTACAACGACGACTACGAGAGTCTGTCGACGCTGGCCCACGAGTGGGGCCATGCCATGCACTCCTACCTGGCGAACCAGGCCCAGCCGATCCAGACGGCGGACTACTCGATCTTCGTGGCGGAAGTTGCATCGACATTCAACGAAGCGTTGCTGCTCGACCGCATGCTGGCCCGGGCGAAGAGCGACGACGAGCGGCTGGCGCTGCTCGGGTCGTACCTCGAGGGGCTGCGCGGCACGTTCTTCCGGCAGACGATGTTCGCCGAGTTCGAGCTGGCGATTCACGCGGCCGCAGAGCGGGGCGAGGCACTGTCGGGCAAGAAGCTGACCGAGGTGTACGGGGCGCTGTTGCGGCGCTACCATGGCCACGACCAGGGGGTGATGCGGATCGATGACGCCTACGCCGTGGAGTGGGCGTACATCCCGCACTTCTACTACAACTTCTACGTCTACCAGTACGCCACTTCGCTGGCCGCCTCGAGTCTGCTCGTCAGAGAAGTGCTGGCAGGCACGCCGGGCGCGCGCGAGCGTTACCTCGGGCTCCTCGAGGCGGGCGGCTCCAAGTACCCGTACGAGCTGCTCAAGGATGCTGGCGTCGACCTCGCCACGCCTGCGCCGTACCGGGCTCTCGAGGCCCGCATGAGCTGGGCCATGGACGAAATCGAGAAAATCCTCGCGCGCCGGGGGAGGTAGGTGCCGCTTGGTTCCTCCTCCGGGGGGCGGTGGTCGGTTGTCAGCTGCTGATTGGTGGTTGAAGGTCTCCTGCTTGCGGCTTTCGACCCCTGACCTGTGCCTTCAGCAAAGCGGGTGGGGGGTATGATGCGGCGGGAGGCTCGCATGCGCACCCGCTCGAAAGCCCTGCTCGTCGTCGGAATCCTGGTCGCCGTCCTGCTCGGCAGCTCCCTCGCCGTGATCGGCGGGGTCTGGCTCGCCGCCAGGTGGGTGCCGAAAAACGCACTGCTGCTCGTCGACGTGGCCGGGCCGCTCCCGGAACGGGTGGACGAGTCGCCGTTCGGCGAGCTGTTCGGGCCCCGCGTGGTGTCGCTCGCGGAGCTGCGCGGCGCGCTGGTACGCGCGGCAAAGGACCCCGGCGTGCGCGCGGTGCGGGTCAGGGTCGGGGAGCTGGGCGCCGGGTTCGCCGCAATCCAGGAAGTTCGCTCGCTGCTGCTCGCGGTTTCGAACGCTGGCAAGCCGACCAGCGCCTTTCTGGAGACCGCCGGGGAGGGTGGACCGGGCAACCTCCAGTACTACCTGGCGAGCGCCTGCGACACCGTGACGCTGGGGCCGCTCGGGGATGTCAACCTCGTCGGTCTCGCTTCCCGCGCCCCGTTCATCCGGGGCACGCTCGACAAGCTCGAGATCGTGCCCGAGTTCGAGGGGATCGGCGACTACAAGACGGCTCGCTTCTTGTTCACGGAAAAGGACCACACGCCGGCCTCCCGCGAGATGACCACCTGGCTGCTACAGTCGCTGTCCGCGCAGATGGCGGCCGACATCGCGGCGGCGCGCAAGCTCAAGGTGGAGGCGGCGCGGGAGCTGGTGGCGAGGGGGCCGTACAGCGGCGAGGAGGCGCTGGCGGCGGGGCTCGTGGACCGCATCGAGGACTGGCACACGTTCGCCGACCGCGTGGCGAGTCAGGACGGCGTCGAGCTGTCCCCCGTGCGGCTGCGGCGCTACCTGCGGGCCGGCCGCGCCTACAGCAGCGGCGCGAAGGTCGCGGTGGTCCTGGCCGAAGGGGCGATCATGCGCGGGGAGAGCGGCTTTTCGCCGGTGCCGCTGTTCGGCGGCGACGTGATGGGCTCCGACACCATCGCCAGGGCGTTCCGGCAGGTCCAGCAGGACCGGCCGAAAGCCGTGATCTTTCGCATCGACTCTGGCGGCGGCAGCGCCACGGCTTCCGAGATCATCCGTCAGGAAATGCTCCGCACCGCCAAGGACATCCCTGTCGTGGTCTCGATGAGCAACGTGGCGGCCTCGGGCGGGTACTGGATCACCTGCGGTGCGAGCAAGGTGTTGGCGGACCGGGGCACGATCACCGCGTCGATCGGTGTCTTCTCGGGCCATTTCGCGACCGAGCAGTTCTGGCGGAACAAGCTCGGCGTCACGTTCGGGAAGGTGGACACCACACCCAACGCCACGGCGTTCGGCGACGTGGGGCCATGGACGGCCGAGCAGCGCGCCCTCACCCAGAAGTGGATCGGCCACATTTACGACCAGTTCCTCGACCGCGTGAGCGAGGCGCGGAAAATGACGCGCGAGCAGGTCGATGCGTTCGGCCGCGGGAGGGTGTTCACGGGCGAGCAAGCGCACGAGCGCGGGCTCGTGGACGCGCTGGGCGACATGAACGCCGCCGTGGCCGAGGCCCGCGCGCTCGCCAAGCTGGCGCCCGAGGCCGACGTGCAGCTCGTCTACTACCCGCGCTTGAAGCCGTTGTGGAAGCGCATGCTCGAGAGGGACGACGAGACTGCCCGCCTGCGGGCCGCCGTGGAGGCGCTGGCGACCGGGCACATTGCGGTCCCAGGCCCGGTGTGGCTGCCGCCGATCGAGATCCGGTAGCCGCTACCTCGCGAGCACGAGCGTCGGGTCGCCGCTCGAGTTGTCGATCACCGAAGCGAAGGCGACGAACCTCCCCCCGGGGGTCGGTGTGTGCACCCAGAGACTGGCGCCGGCGAGATCACGGCTCGCGAACGCCGCGAGCACGCGGTCGAGCTGGCGGCTCTCGCGCCCTCCGAGTGGCAACGTCACCTGTCCCAGCGCCGCGCCCTGGCTGTCGAAAGCCCGCACCACCACCTCGATCGGGCGATCGCCGACGTTGACCAGGCCCAGATTGGTGCGGAAGCCCGCTGCCGGGTCGGAGGACTGCGCGAGACCCGCGAGGACGGCCGTGACGGCATGGGGGATCGCCACGTCGTCCGCGAGGACGGGGACGTCCTGCCCGAACGACCCTCCCGGGGTCTGGTTGTAGGTCCGCACGTGGGCCGGCAGTGCCGCGTCCGGCGGGCCCACGATGCGCAGCACGCCAGCGCCCTCGAACGCGAAAAGCTGCTCGACGAGGTCGGGGTAGGATGCCGAGACACCTGGGTCGAGGGCGAACGCGGCCGTGCGCGGCACGGGCTCTGGTCTGCCGCGCTCGGATAGCTCCAGTGAGAACGTGGTCCGCGTCAGACCTGGGTTGGCGATGGTGAGATCGGAGCGCCAGCGCGAACCCCGCGCGCCGTCGATGTGGGCGACGGTCGGAATGACGGCCGCGCCCGACCACTCGCAGGCGCCGCGCATGACAGTGTTGAACGGCCCGATGGTCACGAAGCCGCCGGGACCGGCGGCAATGCCCGTCAATCCGAAACGAGCCTCGGGCTCCACCACGACCCGCCAGAACGCCCCGTCGTGGCTGGCGCCGAGGGTGCCGGGACGCGGCGTGTCGTAGGTCCCGTAGCCACCTGCGGTGACGAGAAACGCTCCAACTCTGGCCGCCGCCAGGTGCGCACCCGGGAGATCCTGAGCAGCTTCGAGCCAGTTCACCCCACCGTCGCGGCTCAGCCACACGGTCTCGCCGACCGCCACCAGCTCGTCGCCGGAAGCCAGGGCGAGCGAGGACCCCGGGGGAGGCGTCCAGCCCTTGGGCGTCCACGCCCTGCCGTCCGGGCTCGTCAGGACGATGCCGGCGCCCTGGACCAGGAACTGTCGTCCATCCCAGAGCACGCGCGAGAGGCTCGCGCCGGTGCCCGAGGGCTGCTCGCTCCAGGTGATGCCGTCAGGGCTCGTGGCGATCCGGCCTTCGGTGCCCACGGCTACGAACGTGTCGCCGCCGAAGGCGACATCCACGGCGTACGGCAACGGCACGCGGGTGTCGGCGCCCCACTGCTTGCCTTCCGGGCTGAGGAGCGCCACCCCTCGCAACGGACCGCTCTCCTCGTTGCCCAGCGCCAGGTAGCCACCGGGCCAGGCGATGAGGCGGTGCAGGTACGCGGCCGAGGCGTGGGCGTGCGGTTCCCAGGCCCGCCCGTCCGCGCTCCAGAGGGTTGCCGTGCCGTTCGCGAGCACGGTATAGGAGCGGCCGTCGGAGGCGACGGCCTGGGGGTCGACGCTCGGCGTGTCCCAGGCCTGCCCATCGGGGCTCGTAAAGATGCCGCCGCGTCGGCCGACCCCCACAAAGCCTGCGGCGCCGCCGGCGACGGCGGACACCGGGACCGGGGAGGTCGGTGTCCACGTCACGGCATCCGGGCTGCGGAACCCGTTCGTGAGCCAACTCGAGCCATTGGACGCGATGAAGGTGAGCTCGGGGGTCTCGGGGAGCACGCTCTGCACCCAGATCCTTCCATCCGTGCTGCGGAGCACCACCCCCCGTCCGCCCACCGCCACGAACTGCCCTCGATCCCACGCCACCGCGCTCCACCCGCTCACGGGCGCCGACGCCGGCGCCCAGTGCACGCCGTCCTCGGTGAACCACGGCGACTGCCAGACCCCGACCACGACACAGGCGGCGACGCCGCACGCCAAGGAGGTCAGCTGCAGGCTTTCACCGAGCGTCGTCGGGCGCCAGTTCACAGCATCGCTGCTCGTGGCCACGAGCCCGTCGTCGCCCGCCGCCAGGAACCTCCCGAGCCCCCACGTCACCGCGGTGAGGTCGGTGGCGAAGCCGGTGGGGGAGAGCGACCACGAGGCGCCGTCGGTGCTCGTGAGGACGACGCCGCCCGCTCCGACCGCGACCCAGCGGCCGGCTCCGTAAGCGACGGCGGCGAGGTCGGCCGTGGTCGGGCTGCTCTGGCGCGACCAGAGCGAGCGGTCGGCGCTGGTGAGGATCGTGCCGTCGCGACCCACCGCCACCGTGAGGTGCGGTGCGATGGC
Source organism: Thermoanaerobaculaceae bacterium (assembly GCA_035384965.1). Lineage (GTDB taxonomy): Bacteria > Acidobacteriota > Thermoanaerobaculia > Thermoanaerobaculales > Thermoanaerobaculaceae > JAAYVZ01. The sequence continues at coordinate 7,267 of DAOOJE010000042.1, read as the reverse complement.
AACCGACGCCAGGTCGGCCGAGACCGGCACCGGGGCGACCGACTCCAGGATCCGGCAGGGCGGAGCCTCGCCCGGCTCGGCAGCGCTCGCGACGAGTGCGAGCAGGATCGAAAGGCGCGTGGTGACGCTCGAAAGGTGCTGGATCATGGCTCACCTCCCCACGACCAGGGACGGGTCGCCGGTCCGGTTGTCGATGACGGACGCAAAGGCCAGAAAGGCGCCGTTCGGAGTCGCGGTCGAGAGCACGGCACGGGCGTTCTCGACGGCATCCAGTCCTGCAGCCCGGAACACGTCGTCGATCTGCTCGCTCCGCCCCGCCGGCACCCGCCGCAAGATCTCGCCGATCTTGGCGCCCTGTGCGCTCCAGAGCTCGACGAGGATCTCGACGTCCACCTCGCCGACGTTGACGAGGCCGAGGTTGGTGCGGAACCCCCGGGTGCGCTCGGAAGAGCGGGACAGCCCGACCAGCGTGACGGGGACGCCGGCGCGAGCCGCGGTGCGCTCGGAGATCGCCGGCAATCCCTGCCCGAACGTACCTGACCCGCTGTGCGTGTAGGTGCGGCCGGTCACCTCGATTTGGCCGGCCAGAGCCGTGATGCGCAACGCGCCGGCGCCTGTGAAGCTGAGGTCGTTGGCCAGGATGTCGAGGTGGCTGCGCGAGGCGCCCGGCTGGAGAGTGAAGCGGACGGGCGGTGGCGGGCTGCCCGTGCGCGGGAGCAGCTCGACCATGTACCGCGCCGGCGTCGCGCCGCGGCTGCTCACCTCGAGGTCGGTGCGCCAGTACGTGCCGCCGGCGCCCGGGAGGTTGGCGGCCGTGGGCAGGATGAGACGCTCGGGAATGCGGGCGGCACGCCAGATGGCCGAGCCGTTGAGCACCAGCACGTGCTCGGCCGTCGTCGCGAGCGTGGAGTCGGACCAGAACATGCGGGCGGTGGCCTCCGGGTACGGCGCCCAGCGATCCAGGTCGAGGCTCGCGAAGACGAGCGTCTCGGGGTAGCTGAAGGGGCCGTGGCACGGGCGCGAGCCGCTGACCAGGAGCGTGTCGGCGAGCGCCACGGCCCTGTCCAGCTTCGACAGCGCCTCGCAGGGCGGGAAGGACCCCAGGGTATCCGCCCGCGGCGGCAGATGGCGGTGCCAGCTCAGGCCATCGGCGCTCGAAATCACCGCCGGTCCTGCGCCGACTGCCACGAAGCGGCTGCCGGTCCACGCCACCGAGGTGAGGTCGGTCGACACGGCCGCGTCCTGTCGGGTCCAGCTCAGGCCGTCGGTGCTCCTGAGCACGAGGCCGCCCGCGCCGACCGCCACCAGCTCGTGGCCGTTGGCGGCCACCGCCGCGACCGGGCCGCCCGGCGCCGGGCGCCAGGAAAAGGCGCAGCCGTTCTCGCTCGCAGCCAGGGTGCCGTTGGCCAGCAACGCCACCAGGCGGGAGCCGGTCCAGGTCAAGTTCACGATGTCGGCCTCCAGCCCGGTGCTGCACGGAACGCCCCACCGCCGGCCGTCGCGGCTCGCCAACGTCGTGTGATCGGAGGCGGCCGCCACGAACTCCGATCCGGTCCAGGCCACGGCAACGAGATTCGCTCCGATGCCGGCTTCATGTCGGGTCCACGCGCCGCCGTCGCCGCTGGTCAGGACCGTGCCGGCGTCACCGACAGCCACCAGGAGGTCGCCTGCCGACACCGCATCGCGGATATTGAAGCGATGATCGATCCACCTCGTGCCGTCGGTGCTCGTGAGGACCCCCGCGAGATGCAGCCGCCGCCCGTCCCAGGCCAGGGCGCCGGTACTCCACAGCGGCGCCAGCGGCGCCGGATCGCGCACCTCCCAGTGCTCGCCATCGCTGCTGGCCGCGATGCGGATGGTGCTCTGGCCTTGCTCCCACACCGTGCCGCTCGCAACGAATCCGGACCCGGTCCACACGACTCGCGCCATGTCGAGGTTGTCGACGCGCCGGGAGACGGCCCACTCGAGGCCGGTTGCGCTCTCCGTCACGAGCCCTCCGCCACCCACTGCGACGAAGCGCCCGCCTGCCCAGACGACGCTGGACAGCGGCTGGTCCGCCTCGATGGTCCCCGGCTGCCACGTCACGCCGTCGGTGCTCGTCTGCACGGCAGCAGTGGCCTGGGACGTCCATCCGACCGCCACCAGCGTATCGCCGTTGGTTGCCATCCCCGAAAAGGAGCCGGTGCCGAAGGGCTCGCTGACGCTCCATGTACGGCCGTCGGGGCTGACCGCGAGCTGGCTGGAGCCGACCGCCACGAAGCGATCGCGATGCCAGATCACGGCTTCGAACGGAAGTCTCGCCTCGCACTCGCAGCGGGTCCAGCGCATCGCGTCCGGGCTCCAGATGCAGCCGCTGCCGACCGCCACGTAGGTCTGGCCGTTGGTGGCGAGGCCCTTGAGGGCTCGCGCCCCGAGGGCTTCGCTCGTGGAGTCGTACCGCACGGTCCAGCTCTGGCCGTCCGGGGAGGTGGCCACGACGCCGCCGCCCGCCGCGACGAGCTGCCGCCCGTCCCAAAGGATGGCCTGGTAGTCGACGCTGGGCGCCGGGCTCACCCACTGCCAGCGCTCGGCCGAAGCCGTCGGCGCGAGTGCGAGCAGGATCGGCATGACAAGAGAGGCTCGATCCCAGAGCTTGCCAAATAGTGATGATCTCATGGTGCTCACAATCTAGTGAGCGGCAGCCGAGGTGTCAAGGCGGCGGAGCCGGGCGCCGAGACCTCGACCGGCCGGAGAGAGGGGCTTTACCACTATCGTGAGATGGTTCACAATCGCGAGGGAATCCGGGAGGACTGCATGGGCGGCATCGACCTGACGCTTTCCAACCTCGAAACGCTGTTTCCGGCGCACTTCTCGAAAAAGCAACTGGCCGTGGGCAAGACGACGTTTCTCAAGGAGGCGGCGCTGTTGCTGCACCGCTTCTACGCCGGCAAGATCATGACCGTCCCCAAGGCCGGCCTGTACGGCTTCAACTGGTTCAACGTCTGGTACACGCCGGGCGTCTCGCGGGTGTCCACCGCGATCCGCGGCTGCAGGGAGTGGCCGGTGCCGGGCGTCACCGATCGGGTGAAGCCGGAGGAGGACCCGGGGTTTCCGGACGCGTCGTTCGCGCTTTCCAACCGCGGAAACCTCGTCGGGGTCGTCTCGGACTCCACCCGGGTGCTCGGCGACGGGGACGTGACGCCCCCCGGGGGGCTCGGGGTCATGGAGGGCAAGGCGTTCCTCATGAAGTACCTGGGCGGGATCGACGCGGTGGCGCTGTGCATCGACAGCCGTGAACCCGATGGCACCCCCAACCCCGACTCGATCATCGAGTTCGTCAAGCGGGTACAGCCCTCGTTCGGGGCAATCAACCTCGAGGACATCCAGCAGCCCGACTGCTACAAGGTGCTCGACACCCTGCGCGAGGCGTGCGACATCCCGGTCTGGCACGACGATGCGCAGGGCACGGGCTGCGTGACCGCGACGGCGTTCATCAACGCCCTCAAGGTGGTGGGCAAGGATGTCGACAAGGTGCGCATCGTCATGATCGGCGCCGGCGCCTCGAACACCACGATTGCAAGGCTGCTCATCCAGGTCGGTGCGGATCCCGAGAAGATGGTGCTGTTCGACACCAAGGGAGCGCTGCACACCGGGCGCGACGACATCAAGCGCGACCACCGCTTCTACCGCAAGTGGGAGCTGTGCGAGCAGACCAACCCGGGCGGCCGCTGGCGCGCCCACGAGGAGGCGTTCAAGGGCGCCGACGTGATGATCGCGCTGTCCTCGCCATGCTCGGTCCAGCCTGCGTGGGTGCGGCTGATGGCCGACAAGGCGATCGTCTTCGCCTGCGCCAACCCAGTGCCGGAAATCTACCCTCACGAGGCCAAGGAGGCGGGGGCCTACATCGTGGCCACCGGCCGCGGGGACTACCCCAACCAGGTCAACAACTCGCTCGGGTTCCCCGGCATCCTGAAGGGCGCCCTCATCGTCCGGGCGCGCAAGATCACCGACAACATGGCGGTGGCGGCGGCGCGCTCGCTGGCCGAGTCGGCGGAGCGCAAGGGCCTTTCGCCCGAGTACATCATCCCCAAGATGAGCGAGAGCGAGGTCTTCCCCGAGGAGGCCGCGGCGGTGGCCGCGCAAGCCGTTGCCGACGGCGTGGCGCGCATCGAGGTGAGCCGCGAGGAGGTCTACCGGATCGCCGAGCGGGACATCCAGGAGGCGCAGCGCCTGCACCGCCACCTCATGGATTCCGGCTTCATCAAGGAGCCGCCGGCCGAGCTGCTAGAGGAAGCGCTCCGCCGCGCCATCGCGGCCGCCGAGCAGGTCTGACCGCCGCCTCGTCGTACGGGCGGGGAGGGGAGGGGCGGCCCGCTTTTAGATTGCCGGCCGCCCCTTCGATGCGGGCTCGCCAGCGGCCAGCCGTCAGTCGCCTTGCGGCTGGTGCTCCGGGCGGAGCAGGTCGAACACCGTCTTGACGGGTGCGAACGTGAACGGGGGCACCTCGACGAAGAGCGTGCTCCAGCGCGCCATCGCGCCGTTCCACAGCCCCGGCCGCTCGAGCGCGCGCAGCGGCCGCCCCTGATGCGACTTGGTGGTCACGAGCACGGCGCGCGGGTCGACGAAGCGGGCCAGGTCGTACGGGCGTCCGGCGGCGTCGCGCACCGCGCACACGAGGTCGACGGGGTTGAAATGGGTGGCTCGCCGCAGGATTGCCTGCTGCTCCGGATCGCCGGGGTCGACCTGCGACCCTTCCACGATCTGTGGGCGGACCTCATCGCCCTCTCCGGCGACCCAGAACGGCCCGCCGCCCGGCTCGCCCTCGTTGCGCACCATGCCGCACACCCGGATCGGGCGGTCGAGCAGGGAGGCGAGCGCCGCGGGGGAGGTGCGCACGGGTGGGACCGCATGCCCGAGCCGACGAGCCAGGGCGGCCGCCCGCTCGCATGCATCGCCGGCGGGCGACGGGGACCGGAGGTCGGCCAGCGCCTGCCGGACCTGCTGCTGGAGGTCGACGAGCACGCCCGTGAGCAGCTTCTTCCAGTGCACGGCCGGCGGCCTCCGGTGCTCGGGGAGGATGTTGTCGATGTTCTTGATGACCACGAGGTCGGCGCCCAGCTCGGCGAGGTTGCGCAGCAGCGCGCCGTGGCCGCCGGGGCGGAAGAGCAGGCTCCCGTCGTCGGTGCGGAACGGGCGCCCCTCGAGGTCGGCCGCCAGGGTGTCGGTGCCGGGGTGCTGGACCGAAAACGCCACCTCGAAGCGGCAGCCGAGCTCCGTCTCGATGGAGGGCCGCAGGCGCTCCAGCAGCCCGGCGAACCGCGCGCGATGCTCCGCGGAGGCGGTGAAGTGCAGCGCACAGACTCCGTCGCGGCTCGCGACGTGCGCGGCGGCTTCGCGCAGGTGCTCCTCGAAGGCGGTGCGCGGCCCGCCGGGGTAGCTGTGAAAGAGCAGCAGCCCCTTGGGCAGGGCGCCGTAACCGATCCCGGGCTCATCGAGCAGCAGCCGCACCACCTCGGGCCAGTCGCCCGCGGCGCGGAGCTGCTCGAGATCGCGCCCCTCGGCCCTGGCCGCAGCTGCAAGCTCGGCGACAAACGCAAAGCGGTGCAGCTCGCCGAGCAGCGCCCGTGCCGCCGGCGGCACCGGGTCGCGGGGCGACAGCAGCGCCTGCAGGAGAGCGTCGAACATCCGCGTGGCTGCGCCCGAGGCCGGTACGAAACGCGTGATGCGGCCGGCGGCCGCAGCTTCCTCCGCGAACCTCAGCAGAGCGTGTTCGCTGCCGGGCGTGATCTGCTCGATGCCGTCGCCGACCGTGCAGGGACGCACGAGGCGCGCGAACCCCGGCGGACTCGCGAGCAGCTCGAGCTGGGCCGCGACGTCCGCCGCGTCCATGCCGCGAAGCTCGATGAGCCGCCAGTCGGCGTCGGTCAGACCGGTGCCGAGCAGGGAAGGCGGGATCACCCTTCCTCCTCCAGCATGCGCAGCAGGTACTGGCCGTACTCGTTGTTGCGCATGCTAGCCGCCACCTCGCGCACCCTTTCGGCGCCGATGAAGCCCATCCGGTACGCCACTTCCTCGACACACGCCACCTTGAGCCCCTGCCGCTCCTCGATGGCTTGCACGAACGTCGCCGCCTGCAGCAGCGCCTGGTGGGTGCCGGTGTCGAGCCAGGCAACGCCGCGCCCCAGCTTTTCGACGTACAGCTCGCCCATTTCGAGGTAGCGGCGGTTGACGTCGGTGATCTCGAGCTCGCCGCGAGGGGAGGGCTCGAGGCCGGCGGCGATGTCGAGCACGCGGTTGTCGTAAAAGTACAGCCCCACGACTGCCCACGACGAACGCGGCTTTTGCGGCTTTTCCTCGAGCGAGAGCGCCCGCCCGTCGGGGCCGAACTCCACCACCCCGTAGCGCTGCGGGTCCCGCACCCGGTAGGCGAACACCGTGGCGCCGCGCCGGCGCTGCCCGGCGGTCGTGAGCAGCTCGGGGAAGCCGTGGCCGTAGAACACGTTGTCGCCGAGCGCGAGAGCCACGTTGTCGGCGCCCACGAAGTCGCGGCCGATGATGAACGCCTGCGCGAGGCCGTCCGGGCTCGGCTGCACCGCGTACGAGATCCGGAGGCCGAGCTGCGAGCCGTCGCTCAGCAGGCGCACGAAAGAGTCCTGCTCGTGTGGCGTGGTGATGACCAGGATGTCGCGAATCCCGGCCAGCATCAGCGTCGACAGCGGGTAGTACACCATCGGCTTGTCGTAAATCGGCATGAGCTGCTTGGACACGCCCCGGGTGAGCGGGTGCAGGCGAGTCCCCGAGCCGCCAGCCAGAATGATCCCCTTCATGTGCCGTCCTCCCGCACGGTGCGGCATCCCTGTGCAAGGCCGCGGATGCCACGAGTACCGGAAGTCTACCGCACCCCCTCCCCCGCCCACCCGACTGAAGGCCAAGAGCCGAGAGCTGGGGGAGGGGGGTGTCGGCAATCGGCAACCGACGATGTCGTCATGTGCGGCCGGAATCCGGTCGTTGTGGTGGGAGCGTGCTTGTCTGGCGCCGGAGGCCTCTATCACATTTCTGGCGCCCTGTCATCACCCATTTGGGTGGTATTCTGCTTTCTGTGTGATCCGGATCACAACATTGACCACTTTTCTGAGATCGGAACCGAACACCTCTTGACAACTCCAGGGCGAAGGCCGTACAACCTGAGATCAAGGAGGCAATGAGTATGACCCCCCATGGACTCAGGAAACGTTCCTTCCTTCCTTCCTTCCTTCCTTCCTGGTAGGTCTCGCCTTGATTGTCGGTG
>DAOOJE010000041.1:0-31136 GCA_035384965.1 Thermoanaerobaculaceae bacterium | reverse complement strand
TCCCTATCACGCTCCTAACGCTCAGCCTTCCAGTCACGGTGACGGAGCCCTGCGGACGTCCCGGGAAGCGAGGCGGTGTGGACGGGATCCGGCGGCAGGACGTGCTCGAGCTGGTGCGGCAGAGCAAGGGCGACGGCGTGACCGGGGCGCGGCTGGTGCGGCAGCTCGGGGTGCGGGCCGGGCGCGCCCAGGCGCGGGAGGAGGTGGAGGCGGCGCTCGCCGAGCTCGAGGCGCGGGGCGAGGTGGTGCGGGGCAGCTCGGGGCGCGTCACGGCGGTGGAGTACACCGACTGCTACCGGGGGACGCTCCGGCAGACGGCCTCGGGGTTCGGGGTGCTGCGGGTCGCCGACGCCGAGCTGCCCGACATCGTGATCCCGCCCGAGCGCCTGGCGACGGCGCTCGACGGCGACGAGGTGCTGGTCTTCCGCGGACAGAGGCGGCTTCGGGGGCGGCTCGTGCCCGAAAAGTACGGGCAGGTTGTTCGGGTGCTCAGGCGCCGCCGCCTCACGATGGTCGGTCGGTTCGTCCCCGACCGGGTGCAGCCGCTGGTGCTGCCGTTCAACCGGCGGGTCAAGGCGCGGGTGCTGCTGGCGCCGTGGGAGGGGCCGTCGCCGCGCGAGGGCGAACTCGTCGAGGTGGCGGTGAGCGAGTTCGGCGAAGGCGGGCTGCTGGAGGGCCGGCTGGTGCGTCGGCTGGGCCTGCCGGAGGAGCCGGGGGTGGCCGAGGAGGTGGTGCTGGCCGAATCGGGGATCCCGGTCGAGATGCCGCCGGAGGCGCTGGCCGAGGCGGCGGCGCTGCCCGCCGAGGTGCTGCCGCACGAACTCGAGGGGCGGCGGGATTTCCGCGACCAGCCGGCGGTGACGATCGACCCCGAGACGGCGCGCGATCACGACGACGCGGTCGCCGCGTTCGAGCATCGCAACGGCGCCATCGAGGTGTTCGTCCACATTGCCGACGTGTCGCACTACGTGCGGCCGGGGAGCGCGGTCGACGCGGCGGCGCGGGAGCGCGGCACCTCGGTGTACCTGCCGGGCCGGTGTGTGCCGATGCTGCCGGAGGCGCTTTCGAGCCACCTTTGCTCGCTGCGCGAAGGGGTGGACCGGCTCACGTTTTCGGTGCGGTTCCTCGTCACGCCCGGCGGCGGCGTCGAGGGGTACCGCGCCGAGCGCGGCGTGATCCGCTCGCGCCGGCGCTGCACCTATTCCGAGGTGCGGGCCTGGCTCGAAGACGGGAGCTGGCCCGGCGAGCTGGCAGCCGAGGCGCGGCGCTCGCTCGTGCTGGCGGGGGAGGCTGCGGCCCGCCTGGGGCAGCGGCGTGCGGCGCGCGGCTCGATCGACTTCGACCTCCCGGAGCCCGAGATCCTGCTCGACCCCGAGGGGTTCATGACCGGGACGCGCACCGCGGAGCGCAACGTCGCCCACCGGCTCATCGAGGAGCTCATGATCGCCGCCAACGAGTGCGTGGCGCGTCTGCTCAAGCTCGGGCGCCAGCCGGCGCTGTTTCGCATCCACGAGCCGCCGTCCCCTGGCAAGCTCGCCGAGCTGGCGGCGATCCTCGCCGAGTTTGGGATCGAGCTGAAGGGCGACCTCGAGGACCTGCCGCCGCGCTCGTTGCAGCGGGTGCTGGCGCAGGTCGAGGGCCGTCCGGAGGAGCGGCTCGTGCACGCCCTCACGTTGCGCGCCCTCGCCCGCGCCGTCTACCACCCGGAGTGCCGCGGGCACTACGCGCTCGCCACCGAGTACTACCTCCACTTCACGTCGCCGATCCGGCGCTATCCCGACCTCGTGGTGCACCGCATGCTGACCGAGCTGCTCGCCGGGCGGGTGCTGCAAGGGGGGGCGCGCCGGCTCGTGGAGTCGGAACTCGAGGAGCTGGCCCCCCACTGCTCGTTCACGGAGCGGCGGGCGGCCGACGCCGAGCGCGAGGTGGTGCGCTGGAAGCAGGCCGAGTACATGCAGCGCCGGATCGGGGAGGAGTTCGGCGGACACGTCACGGGGGTTGTGGCGTTCGGGTTGTTCGTGATGCTCGACGAGCTTTTTGTGGAGGGCCTGGTGCACGTCTCCACCCTTGGCGACGACCTGTACCGCTACGACGAGAAGGGGCACCGGCTGGTGGGCACTCGCTTCGGGCGGGTGCTGCGCCTCGGCGACGCCCTGCGCGTGCGGGTGCGCGGCGTCGACGAGGAGACGATGGAGGTGAAGCTGGAGCCGATCCTCGAGCCCCTGGCCCCGGCCCGCGGCCGGCGGCCCGCGGCCCGCACGCCGGGCTCGCTGGCGCGCACGCCGGCGCAGCGGCGGCACGCGCGCCGCGCCCGAAGCTGATCGGTCTCGACGGCGTCGCCGGCGCCGCGGTGGGCGGGACGCCCTCGTCTGGTGTCACGGCAGGGTCGCGGAGGCGAGGATCACGCGCTCGAAGGTCGGTCCGGGCTGACGCGACATCCAGGTGGCGACAGACAGGCAGGCAGCGCGGGCCTCGAGGAGGTGCTCGAGCGCCGACTCGAACGGGGCCGGGACCAGGAGATCGACCCACGCCGCACCGGCCGCCTCGCCGGCGAACTGGAGCGCCCACCCGAGGGCGGCGAGGGCGGCCTCGCGGGTGGTGCCCACCACCGGCCCGCACTGACCGGCGCCGCCGTACGCGTAGGCGGCGAGGCGCTGGCCCTCCTTCACCTTGGCGAGGCGGAGCTGGCGGCCGTTGAGCCAGTAGTCGTGGTCCATCGGGCGCGACACCCCTCGCCCCAGGCGGTCCAGGCGCTCGAGGTCGGCGGCGCCGCTGCGGCGGGCCAGCTCTTCCGGGTCTAGTTCGTTGCCGGGGAGCAGCTTGGCGAGCTCGGAGCCGACCTGGCGAGCCGGCTCGGCCGCGAGGCGCAGGCGGTAGACGGGAAAGCGGGGGCGGAGGCCGAAGCGAAACGCAGCGGCGTGATCGGCGGCGGCGCCGAGGAGGTGGGCGTTGAACTCGATGGCGCCGGAGCGCTCGCCGAACGCCAGGGCGCGCCGCAGGAGGACATCGGTCACCCCCTCGTCGCGCGCCTCGGGTAGCACCCACGGTTGCGCGAGCACGAGCTGGCGGGAGCGCACGAACGCCGGGATGAAGCCGAGCACGGAGGCATCGTGCGAGGCGATGAGAAAACCGTCGGCGTCGTAGTGGGCGAGGTGAGCGAGGTCATGGGCCAGGTCGGAGGGGTGGCGCTGGCTGTCGACGGGCACGGTGCCTTCCCAGCCGGGCAACAGGGCTCGCAAGTGCTCGGCCATCTCCACCAGGGGTCCGAGGCCCACACGCGAGACCGGCTGTACCTTCAACCTCGAGCCCATGATCGCCTCCCCTTGCCAAGAAGCATCCGCCCGTGGCGGGCGCCCGATTGTAGCAGCGGGGAAGGAGAAGCGTGGACAGGCGGCGGTGAGGCGGGGCGCGAGGCCGTGCGGCCGTGCTGTCCCTCAGCCCTCTCCCTTCTCGCGCCTCCTGCCTCTTGCCCGGCGCCAGCCGACGCCTGTGTATCATCTCCCGGGAGGTTGGGCCATGGAGCATCACGCAACCGCGGGGTCGTTGCTCGGGGTGCCGGGCACCGCGTGGTTCTACGTGCTGGCCGCCGTTGCGGTGGCCGGCGTCGTCTACTCGCTGCAGCGAAAGATCCGGCTTCTCGCCGCAGGCCGTGGCGGGGTGGCGCTCGCCGACTGGCCGGCGCGGGTGTGCGGGCTGTTCGTCTGGGCGATCGGCCAGAAGAGAATGTTCGCGGAACCGGTGCCCGGCATCATGCACGCCCTCATCTTCTGGGGGTTCCTGGTGTTCGTGGTGCGCTCGCTGTCGCTCGTCATCGAGGGGCTGGCAAAGGGCTGGGAGCTGCCGCTGCTGCGCACGCCGCTCGGCTCGGCGTACCTGCTGACGAAGGACGTGTTCATCGTGCTGGTGCTCGTGGGGGTCGCCATCGCCGCCTGGCGGCGCCTGGTGACGAGGCCGGAGCGGCTCGAGTACTCGGCCGATGCGTGGGTGATCCTCGGCCTCATCGCGCTGCTCATGGTCACCGACGCGCTGGCCGACGGCGCGCGCATCGCCGGTGGCGCCCCGGGGCCATGGCAGTGGACGCCGGTTTCGCGTGCCGTCGGCTCGCTGCTGGGCGGCGGTTCGCTGCATGCCGTGTACGTCTGGAGCTGGTGGGTGCACCTCGGGGCGCTCTTCCTGTTCGCCAACTACCTGCCGTACTCCAAGCACTTCCACGTCTACACCTCGCTCCCCAACGTGCTGCTGCGGCCGCTCGACCCCCCCGGCAAGCTCGAGAAGATGGATCTTGAGAACATCGGGGAGGGCAGCACGCTGGGGGCGCAGCGGGTCACCGACCTGACGTGGAAGCAGCTGCTCGATTTGTACACGTGCACCGAGTGCGGCCGCTGCACCACCGTCTGCCCCACCACGATCACGCACAAACCGCTGGTGCCGCGCGATCTCACGATCGACCTGCGGGATCACCTCAACGCGGCGTGCGGCGAAATCCTCGGCGCGGCGAGGAGCGGGCCCGGCACGCCGGCGCGCGAGCTGGCCGGCGACGTGATCGACTCCGAGACCGTGTGGGCGTGCACCACGTGCCGGTGGTGCGAGCAGGCCTGCCCGCTGTTCATCTCGTACGTCGACAAGATCGTCGAGATGCGGCGGCACCTCGTGCTCGAGAAGGCCACCTTCCCGGAGGAAGCGGAAATCGCGTTCCGGGGTATGGAGGTCAACGGCAACCCCTGGCAGCTCCCCGCCGAGCAGCGCGCCGACTGGGCCAAGGGGCTCGGCGTGCCACTCGCTGCCGAGGGCGCCTCGTTCGAGTACCTGTTCTGGGTGGGGTGCGCCGGGGCGTATGACGAGGCCGGCCAGCAGGCGTCGCGGGCGCTCGCCAGGCTCCTCGCGGCGGCCGGGGTGTCGTTTGCCATCCTGGGACCCGAAGAGACCTGCACCGGCGATGCGGCGCGGAGGCTCGGCAACGAGTACCTGTTCCAGACCCTGGCGGCAGCCAACGTCGAGACTCTCAACCGCTACGACGTCAAGAAGATCGTCACGAACTGCCCGCACTGCCTCAACACCCTGCAGCACGAGTACCCCGACTTCGGCGGGCGGTTCGAGGTCGTGCACGGTACGCAGCTCGTCGCGCAACTCCTGGCCGAGGGTCGGCTCGCGCTCACTGGAGAGGTCCGGCAGGTCCTCACGTACCACGATCCCTGTTACCTCGGCCGCAGCAACGGCGAGTACGAGGCGCCGCGGCGCATCCTGGCCGCCATTCCGGGGCTGGTGGTGAAGGAGGCCGAGCTGTCGCGCGAGAAGGCCATGTGTTGCGGGGCCGGCGGCGGGCGGATGTGGCTCGAGGAAAAGCTCGGCGAGCGCATCAACCAGACCCGCGTCCGGCAGCTCCAGGCCTCGGGCGCGTCCGACGTGGCGGTGGCCTGCCCGTTCTGCGCCGTGATGATCGGCAACGGTCAGCAGGAACTCGGTTTCGAGCAGGCGAGGACCGTGGACGTGCTGGTGCTGGCCGCCCGGGCGCTGGGGGAGACGGCTCGCAGTTGACCGCAGGCGGATGACCCGGAGTCGTGGTGAGCGGCGAGGTTTGCTGGCGCGTCGCGGCGAGGCGCTGGCGGCGCTGTGGCTGCGCCTGCAGGGGTTCGTCGTCGAGGCGCGAAACTGGCGCGGCGGCTTCGGGGAGATCGACATCGTGGCCCGGCGCCGCGCGCTCTGGGTGTTCGTGGAGGTCAAGACCCGCGGTGCGGGGGACCGCTTCGCTCCCGAGGAGGCGGTCGATCGGCGCAAACGGGAGCAGATCGTGCGGCTGGCCCGGGCGTTCGTGGCCTCGCGTCGCCTGGGCGACGTGCCGTGCCGTTTCGACGTGATCGCCATCCGCTGGTCGGGGTGGCTGCCCCGCCTGCGCCACTACCGCGACGCCTTTCGTGCCGACGGCCTGGTGTGAGCCGCGTGGGCGGCCTCGCCGTGCGGGGAGCGCGGGGAAGGACTCTCGACGTTCGACCGGGCCGGCCGGAGCGGCGTCAGAACAGCCCGACACCCCACAGGTCGTGCAGGTGGAGGATGCCGAGCACCCGGCGCTCGGGATCGGTGACCACGAGTGAGGTGATGCGCCGCTTCTCGAGCACCGCGAGGGCGGCGGTCGCGAGAGCCCCGGGGTCGATGGTGACGCCGGCGGATCGCGCCACCTCGCCGGCGGTGCGGCGGAGCGGATCCGGGTCGGCTTCCATGAGACGGCGGAGATCGCCGTCGGTGATGACGCCGAGCAGCCGCCCGTCAGCGTCCTGCACGGTGGTGATCCCCAGCCCCTTGCGCGACATCTCGTAGATCACGTCCTTCATCGGGGTGCCGGGGCCGACGCGGGGGACGCCGTCGCCCTCGTGCATGAGATCCTTGACCGTCATGAGGTGCTTGCCCAGCCTCCCGCCCGGATGGAGACGGGCGAAGTCCTCGGGTTTGAACCCCTTGCGGACCGCGAGTGCCATCGCGAGGGCATCGCCGAGGGCGAGGGCGGCGGTCGTGGAGGCGGTCGGGGCGAGGTTGTTGGGGCAAGCCTCGCGCGTGACGCCGAGGTTGAGGTGGAGTTCGGCGTGGCCCGCCAGCGGCGACGACGGGTTGGAGGTGATGGCGATCAACGTCGTGCCGAGCCGTTTGAGGACCTCGACGAGGCGGAGCAGCTCCTCGGTCTCGCCCGAGTTGGAGACCGCCACCACGAGGTCGCCCGGGGCGACCAGCCCGAGGTCGCCATGAATCGCCTCGGCCGGGTGGAGGAACAGTGCCGGTGTGCCGGTGGACGCCATGGTCGCGGCGATCTTGCGGCAAATGATCCCGGACTTGCCCATGCCGGTCCACACCACCCGCCCCTGGCAGCCGGCGAGCAGGTCCACGGCGCGCTCGAACCCGGCGTCGAGGCGGTCACGGAGCCGCAGAATCGCCTCCGCCTCGGTGGTCAGTACCTGTCGTGCCAGCTCCACGGACATGCCTCGTTCTCCCGCGCGAATAGTACCCCTCCCGCCCGGCGGCAAATGCGGGGCGTTGGAGGTCCTCTGGCGGGCGCGCGCCTCTGAGCCACGCTGGGCGACCGATGGCAGAGTCATCGGAGCGGTGGCAACCCCGGCTGCAATGCCCGGGGGGCCGGCAGCGTTGTAGGAGGGGGTGGCGGGACGCATAATCCGCCGGCGAGGGTGACGTCATGAGCGCGATCGGGGACGACGAGGTGCTGCAGCGCGATCCAGTCTGGCTGAGTGAGGAGATCAGGCGGCTTTTGTGCGAGCGCGGCGGGGTGTTGCTGGCGCACTACTACCAGGACGGCGACATCCAGGACCTCGCCGATTTCGTGGGCGATTCGCTCGAGCTCGCCCGTGCCGCCCAGCGCGCCAACGCCCGGACGATCGTCTTCTGCGGCGTGCGCTTCATGGCGGAGGTGGCCAGCATCCTCAACCCCGACGCCGAGGTGCTGATCCCCAGCCTGGAGGCCGGCTGCTCGCTGGAGGACTCCTGCCAGCCGGAGGACTTCCGCCGCTGGCGCGAGGAGCACCCCGGTGCGGTGGCCGTCACCTACATCAACTGCTCGGCAGCGGTGAAGGCCCTGTCCGACGTCATTGTCACTTCCTCCTCGGCCGAAAAGATCATTCGTCAGTTGCCGGCGGACCAGACGATCCTCTTTGCGCCGGACCGCCACCTCGGCGCCTACCTGCGCCGCACGACCGGTCGCGACCTCGTGCTGTGGCCGGGCACCTGCGTCGTCCACGAGCAGTTCTCGCTCGAGGCACTGGCCGGCCTCCGGATCGAGCACCCGCGGGCGCTGCTGGTGGCCCACCCCGAGTGCCCCGAGGCGCTGCTCGTGCAGGCCGACTTCGTGGGCTCGACATCGGCCATCCTGCGCCACGTCGTGGAGTCCCCCCACGACGAGTTCCTCGTCGCCACCGAGCCCGGGATCATCCACCAGATGGCCAAGAAAGCTCCCGGCAAGCGCTTCGTCCCGGTGCCCGGCAACTCCGGCGAGTGCGCCTGCAACGTCTGTCCGTTCATGAAAAAGAACACCCTCCACAACCTCTGGGAGTGCCTGCGCGACGGCAGCCCGACCCTGCGCCTGCCGGAGGAGCTGCGACTGGCGGCCCTCAGGCCGCTCGAGCGCATGCTCGAGATGGCGGCGAGGTAGGCCCCCCCGCCCGCCCCGGTGGAGAGAGGTGAGGGACGCGGGCTCGCCGGTTGGAGTTGAGTGAGAAACGCTCACATTCGTGGTGACACCCCTTGACAGACGGTGGAGCAGGAATTATGATTTAGCAGTCGCCGTTGGAGAGTGCCAGAGGCGTTCTCCTGGCGAGAGCGCAAAAATAAAAAAGGAAAGGAGTTACACGCATGAACGTACGTCCTCTCAACGATCGGGTCCTGCTCCGGCGCCTCGAGCAGGAGGAAGTCGTCCGCGGCGGCATCATCATCCCCGACACCGCCAAGGAGAAGCCGCAGGAGGCCGAGGTCATCAACGTCGGTCCGGGCAAGCTCGACGAGTCGGGCAAGCGCGTCCCCTGCGAGGTGAAGAAGGGCGACCGCGTGCTCATCGGCAAGTACTCCGGCACGGACATCAAGATCGGTGACGAGGAGTTCGTCATCGTGCGCGAGGACGAGATCCTCGGCGTGATCGAGAAGTAAGGGAGGGAGAACATGGCTGCCAAGAGCATTTGCTACTCCGAGGAAGCCCGCCAGGCGGTGTTGCGCGGCGTCAACGCGCTCGCCAACGCGGTCAAGGTCACGCTCGGCCCCAAGGGTCGCAACGTCGTGATCGAGAAGAAGTTCGGCTCCCCCGTCATCACCAAGGACGGCGTCACCGTGGCGAAGGAAATCGAGCTCAAGGACAAGCTCGAGAACCTGGGCGCGCAGATGGTGCGCGAGGTCGCTTCCAAGACCTCCGACGTGGCCGGCGACGGGACCACCACCGCCACCGTGCTGGCGCAGGCGATCTACCGCGAGGGCGTGAAAAACGTCACCGCCGGCGCCAACCCGATGGATCTCAAGCGCGGCATCGACCAGGCCGTGAAAAAGGCGGTCGAGGCCATTGCCGCCCTCGCCAAGCCGGTCGAGGGCAAGGCGATCGCCCACGTCGGCACGATCTCGGCCAACAACGACGAGGAGATCGGCCAGATCATCGCCGAGGCGATGGACAAGGTCGGCAAGGACGGCGTCATCACCGTCGAGGAGGCCAAGACCATGGAGACGACCCTCGAGGTCGTCGAGGGCATGCAGTTCGACCGCGGCTACCTGTCGCCGTACTTCGTGACCGACCCCGAGCGCATGGAGGCGGTGTACGAGAACGCCAAGATCCTCCTCTTCGAGAAGAAGATCTCCTCGATGAAGGACCTCCTGCCGGTGCTCGAGCAGGTCGCCAAGCAGGGCAAGCCGTTGCTCATCATCGCCGAGGACGTCGAGGGCGAGGCGCTGGCCACCCTGGTCGTGAACAAGCTGCGCGGCACGCTGCAGGTCGTCGCCGTCAAGGCCCCCGGTTTCGGTGATCGCCGCAAGGCCATGCTCGAGGACATCGCGATCCTCACCGGCGGCAAGCTCATCTCCGAGGACCTCGGCATCAAGCTCGAGAACGTGAAGTGGGAGGATCTCGGCACGGCGAAGAAGGTCACCGTCGACAAGGACGACACCACGATCGTCGTCGACGACGCCGATGCCAAGAAGAAGGAAGCGATCGCCGGGCGGGTCAAGCAGATCCGCAAGCAGATCGAGGAGACGACCTCGGACTACGACCGCGAGAAGCTACAGGAGCGGCTGGCCAAGATCGTCGGCGGCGTGGCGCAGATCAAGATCGGCGCGGCGACCGAGACCGAGATGAAGGAGAAGAAGGCGCGCGTCGAGGATGCGCTGCACGCCACCAAGGCCGCCGTGGAAGAGGGCATCGTCCCCGGCGGCGGCGTGGCGCTGCTGCGGGCCATGGACGCGGTCGAGAAGCTGCATGCCGAAAGCTCGGGCGACGTCAAGACCGGCGTGCAGATCGTGCTGCGCGCTCTCGAGGAGCCGACCCGTCAGATCATCCACAACGCCGGAATCGACGAGGCGGCGGTGATCGTGCGCGAGATCCGGGCCAAGGGCGGCAACTTCGGCTACAACGCCCAGACCATGCAGATGGAGGACCTGGTCGCCTCCGGCGTCATCGACCCCGCGAAGGTGACCAAGAACGCCCTGCAGAACGCGGCCTCGATCGCCGGCCTCATGATCACCACCGAGGCGCTCGTGGTGGAGGTCCCCGAGGAGAAGAAGGAAGCGGGCCACGCCGGTCACGGCGGCGGCATGGGCGACATGTACTAGGACGGACTTTCTCCCGTGGTCGCTGGCCCGTGGCCCGGGCCACGCCACAGAGACTACACGGCAACACACGAGGGCGGGGAGCGATCCCCGCCCTCGTCACGTATGCGACGATGGGTGCGCAGAGTCCAACCGGACAGAGAGGGGGCCCAATGCTGCGAGAGGTGGCGCAACGCTGGATCGACGGGCTGTGGCAGGGAGCCGGATGCGAGCGGGGCGCGCTCGAAGAACTGCATGATCCTGCCTTCGTGGACCACAGCCCGGCCGGGCGCGGCAGCGACAACGCAGCGTTTTGGGCGATGCTCGAAGGCTTCTTCCGGGCGTTCCCGGACTTTCGGACCACGATCGAGGACCTTGTGGTGGACGGGGCGGCTGGCAAGGTGGCGGTCCGTTGGTCGGCGACGGCCACCCACCGTGGGCGTTACCTCGGTGTACCGCCGTCGGGCCGAACGTTCACCTTTCGCGGCATCGAAATCCTCGCGATACGCGACGGCCGCGTCACCGACCGCTGGGGCGAGTGGGACGGCATGGACCTGCTCCGCCAGCTCGGGCTCTGGCGGTCCTGAGCGCTACCGCCGCACGCTGAGGCTGGCCTGGGCGGCATCGAGGTTGGCCCGGGCCTTCCAGAAATCGGGGCGCAGCGCCACCGCGGCGCGGAAATGCCCAATGGCCTCGGGCACGCGGCCCTGGCGCATGAGCGCAACACCCAGGGAGTTGTGCGCGAGGTAGTCGTCAGGGGAGGGGTGGCGCAGGGCTTCTTCGAGGAATTGCACGGCCTCGCCCAGCCTGTCCAGGCGCAAGTACGTGGTCCCGAGGTTGAGGAGCACCACGGCGTTGCGGGGCTCGATGGCGAGCGCCTGCTCGAGCCGCTCGGCCGCCGCCGGCAGGTCCCCGCTCTCGTCGGCCACGCGCGCCAGGTTGAGCAGCGCCAGAACGTTGTCGGGCTTGACACGGAGCGCGGCCTCGAAGTGCTCGACCGCCTCGGCGACCCGGCCCCGGTCGTACAGCAACCGGCCGTAGTTGGTGTGGCACATGTAGCAGCCAGGGTTGGCCGCCAGCGTCGCCTTCCACAGCGTGTCGGCGTCGGCGAAGTTCCGCGCGTGGGCAAAGCTGCCGGCCGCCAGCGCGGGCAGCACCGCAACACCGGCAGCGGCCAGGCCGCGCGCAGGCCGCGGCCGCGCGGCTGGCAGCCACGACGCGAGGCCGCTGGCGAGGAGCGCGCACCCGGCGGCCACCGCCTGGTAGGCGAAGTGGTCCGCCACGTAGGAGTACCGCATCGCGTACACGTTGAAGAAACCCATCGCCGGGAACACCAGCCCGCCGAGCAGCAGCGCCCCGGCCAGCGGCCCCCGGCCGAGCCGCCGCCGTCCGAGCCAGAGCACCGCCACCAGGCCGGCAGCCCCGAGCGTTGGCAGCCACTGCCACCACACCGCCGGGTTCACCACCCAGCGGGGGTAGACGAACATCGCGTTCACGGGCCACACGAGCTTACCGAGATAAAACCAGAAGACCCGGCCCGCCAGCACGACCCGGCCGGCCAGGCCGAGCGACCACTCGCTCCCCTCGGCCAGCACCATCGTGCGCTCGAGGTGCGCCGTGTGGTACGCCAGCACCGCTCCGAGGAGGAAGAACGGCAGGAGCGGCGTCACATCCGCGCGCCGCACCCGGCCGTGCTTCCACCAGGCCAGCACGAGGAGCACGGCCGGCAGCAGACTCGCCGTGGTCTTGGCGAACAGCGCCAGCGTGAAAAGGGCGAGCGCCACCGCGTAGAGCGAGCCCGGGCGTTGGTGCCATGGCACCGCGGTGGGCTGGCCTTTCCTGGTCTTGCGCGCCGCAGCCGCCGGCACGGGCGGCTCGCGCGATGCGAGGAAGGCATGGGCGGCCAGCAGGGAGAGCAGCAGCGACAGCGTGTTCTTGCGCTCGGTGACCCAGGCCACCGACTCCACGCACACCGGGTGGAGCGCGAACAGCGCCGCGGCGAGCCACCCTGCCCGCAGGCCGAGGCGGTGCAGCAGCCACCACAGCAGCAGCGCCGAGGCGGTGTGCAACAGCACGTTGACGAGGTGGTAGCCGAACGGGCGCAGCCCCCAGAGTTGCTTCTCGAGCCAGAAGGTCGTGAAGACGAGCGGGTAATACTGCTCGCTGGCCTTCGGGTCGGTCCAGATGAGCGTCAGGGCGTTCGGCGCCTGCAGGGTCGGGTTTTCC
The DNA here is from genome assembly GCA_035384965.1 of Thermoanaerobaculaceae bacterium. Classification (GTDB taxonomy): domain Bacteria; phylum Acidobacteriota; class Thermoanaerobaculia; order Thermoanaerobaculales; family Thermoanaerobaculaceae; genus JAAYVZ01. Next base: position 18,638 of record DAOOJE010000041.1, on the reverse strand, counting down.
GTGAGGTAGGTGTCGTCGTTCCACACGAAGCCGGCGCGCAGCGCCGGCAGATACGCTGCCACCGTGGCCACGACGATGGCAGCTGCGATGCCCAGGCGGAGGGCGCGGCTCACCCGCGCACGATAGCAAAGCCATGGCCGCGCGGCCGCGCGACAATGGCGGCTCGATGCTGCCGCCGATCATCCCGGAGGCGTACGACGTCGAGGGCCAGGCGATCACGCGGCCCTCGAAGAGGCATCGCCTGCGGTCGACCCAGCCGCTCGACCGCTGCCTCACCCAACCCCTCGGCGTGCGCTGCGGCGGCCTTGCCGAGCCGCGCCGGTTCACCTGAGCCCAGGAAGGTGTCCACCGCTTGCGGGGTGATCACCGCGTCGTGAGCGTCCGGGCTCGCTCAAAACGCGACGAAAACGGTGTCGCTCCGGGCGACGAAGTCCTTGGAGAAGCGCTTGTCGCCGACGCCGAGGGTGATCGTGAACCGCCCCGGCGCCACGCGTCCGAGCGATACGAGGCCGTCCTCCCCGAACGAGAGCTCGGGTGTGGCGCCGGACAACAGGGGCGCCAGGTCGAATCCACCCGGGTTCAGGACCGACAGGTGCTCGATCGGTTCACGATTGCACTGCAGGAGCGGGCAGCCGAGGGCGAGCGAGCAACCACTCTCGGCAAAGGTCGGTGCCAGCTCGACGAGCCGCCCGCGCTCGAGGCGGATCGCATCCCCTGCGGAGCCGGCACCTGCCAGCGGATCAGCCCAGGCCACGAGGTAGTCGCCCGCCGGCAGCGGCGGGAGATCGGTGGCGCCTTCGTCCCTTGTGAATCCACCGAGCACGAAGCGCGCGTCTGCCCCGAAGAACGAGACCGGCGTGAAGGCCACAGGGCTGTGGTCGGGACGGCGCAACGTCACACGGATGCGCCCCCCTTCGCCCGGGGAGAGGACGAGGGGAGGAAGCGGCTCCTGTCGCGGGACGACGACGCCCTCGAGCACGGCCGGCACGTACCGGTCGCGGGACACCACCACCGTGTACACGCCCGGGAGGATGCTCTCGATGGCGAAGCTGCCGTCGATCTCCGTCGTGGTGAACCCTGTCTCCCGGCGAAGCTCGGAGTGGACCAGGGCGACTGTGGCCACGAGCCCCTGGCCTGACTCGTCCACGACTCGGCCGCGAAGCACTGTGTCGGGGAGCAGCACGGGAAGGCTGACCTCGCGTTCGCTCGGGATCTCGACTGGAACGTAGGTCGTGCCCGAGCGCGTGGCGTAACCCAGCCAGACCCGGCCCGTCGGGGCGTCGTTGAGCGTGAAGCCGCCGTCGGCGCCCACGACCGCGCTGACCTGTGTGGTCGGGATTCCGACCGAGACGCGCTGCCCGGCGAAGTTGACGGCCAGCGTGGGCTGTGAGCGGCCTCGATCCAGGGCGCTCATGAGATGGACCTCGCCGCCTGTCGCTGCGACTCCTCCGGCCATCAGCAGCCCGTGCAGGACGACTCCGCCCGCCTCGACATCGAGGTTGGCCTCGGGCAGGTTTTGCGAAAAGGCCACCTCTTCCGCATGCATGAGACGGCCTCGCCAGAGCTCCATTCGATAGCGTCCCGGGCCCAAAGCGGGGAGCACATAGTGCCCCTGGACATCGGTGACCGCGCTCGCGAACGGCTCCATGGTCTCTCGAGCAGGGTCGAGCAGTCGGACCTCAACGCCAGCCTGAGCTGCCCCTCCCACGGCCTGGATGCGGCCAGAAAGCACGACGCCGGGCCCGAGAGAAAGGCGCCCCAGATCGAGCATCGAGGTGATGCTGACCACGCGATAGGCCGGCGCGTAGCGGGCGTGCTGGATGCGCACCAGGTATCGACCGGGACGCAGCCCTCCCAGCTCGAATCGGCCCTTGCGGTCACTGACGGCCGACGGCGAGGTGCGCGCGAGCGCCAGCGAGAACACCGTGCTGCCCACCGGCAGCGCCTCGACGAGCGCATGGGCGACCGGCTCGCCGGTCGTCCCGTCGGCCACCTCGCCGACGACGCCGCAGCCGCGCGAGAGCATCAGCGTGCCCAGGTGGGCCCTCTGCCCCTCGCCCACCACCACGCTGCCGACCCTGATCTCCTGGAACCCCTCGGGCCGCACGACCACCGCGTAGGAGCCCGGCGAGGGCAGCGGCGCCAGCAGCGTCCCCTGCGAGACCGTGACGTCGTATGACGAGACGGAGCTTCTGCCGGCATTTTGCCGCTCGCGCGAGCACCACACCCCCGTCTTCCCGGAATACGGGCCAGTGGGAGTCAGCAGCGTCGCTGCAAGTGCTGGTGTGGCGACCAATCGCACATCGAGGTGCTGCTCCGACCTCTCGACGTCGATCGTCTGAGCGACGAATCCGCTCTTCGCGACCGTGACCTTCGCAGGCAGGCTCGGCACCACGAGCTCGAAGGCACCCCCGGCGGCACTGGCCGCCGAGCTCAGCACCGATCTGAGGGTGACGCCCTCGATCGGCTCGCCCTGCTCGTCAGCAACCGTGCCGCGGAGCGTCACGCCCGGCCGCAGGCGAACCGGCCGCGACTCGCCTGCCGCTACAGCGAGGCTCTCCGAAAGGTGACCCGGCGCCGAGACCGTGAGCTTCCACGGCGGTGGGCCCAGGCCCGAGACGGTGAAGTGGCCATCCTCCTTGACCAAGGTGCAGCGCTCCCACCGCAGCTCCCGCCCCTGCCTGGCACCGGCCAGTGTGCCTTGAATGCACGCCCGCCCTCCGTGAACGGTGCGTCCCTCAGGCGTGGGCTCCACCCGTCCGGACCACTGCTGTCCCGCGTCCAGACGAATCTCGCTGGCCGGCGAGCCGCCGCTTGTGGTGATGGTCGCTGGAGCGAACCGGGGGTGATCCACGTGAACGACCGCTCCGACCACGAGAGGGGCGAGGATGTCCACGATGCCATCGGTATCCGAGCTGCCCCTGGCGCGGAACGGAAGAAACGCCCCGAGCTGTCCTTGGGCAGGCGCGCTCATCTCCACGACGGCACCTGCGACCGGCTGACCGTCGGGCCCAACACGCGGAGGGTGGCCGCGTCGGCTCCCGCTGACGCGGCAACCAGGAGCAGTGCAAAGATGGATGCTGTCATCGCCGGCCACCTACCTTCCACGCGCGCCGTCGGGCGTGTCGGCCTCGCACCTCGCTGCCTGCAACGAGCTCGCCGAGAGGAACAGGACGCCTCGAGTGCGCTTGCCGAGCGTACCGACCCAGGCGTCCTGCTCGACCAGCGCCCACTCGACGGGCCCGGGCACGACCACAAGGTGTGGGGCGTCCGTCGGGAGCACGAAGGTGGCCTCGATTCTGTCCCTCTCGGGGTCGATGCGATGGAGGAACCAGGACGTCGCCCCCTTGCCGGCCGGGCGGCGGGTCAGGAGGTAGAGGTAGCGCCCTTGCCCGAACAGCCCGGCGGCCATGGAGGCAGCCTCGACGTTCCGATTGAAGACAAGAGGAGGATTCACGCGCTCGCGCCGGGCGAGGTCGGGGATCTCCCCGAACCGTTCTGGGAAGGCACGGATGACCTGCGGGCTCGGGAAGACGCGCTCGATGTGTGGCCCCGCTTCGAATACCAGGGCGAACACCCCCTTTTCCGAGGTCGCCAGCGTCTGCACGCTCCATGCCAGCCTGCCAGCCTCCGTCGATTCGTCGAGGGCTCGCAGGGGAGAGAGAACCGAGTCGGGACCAAGCTGCAGGCGGCCGTACCCGTAAAATCCGGCGCTCGGTTGCCGCCGGCTCCGACACGCGGCGAAGACGACCAGCTCGCGCTCGATCGCCTGCGGCTGGAGAGCGAGCAGTGCATCGCAGCCGGGCACCCTCCCGGCGCCAAGATCCAGCATCTCCAGCTCGCGGAGGCCGGCGTCGAAAGTCAGCACTCGGCCGCTGTTGTCAGAGAGCCAGAGCCTCCCGGCGGAGCCCCATGCGATCTCCCAGGACGGCATGAAGTCCGGGTACCGCGTGTTCGGGTACGCGGCTTTCGTCTCCAGCGTACCGCTCTTGCTGACCGCCACCAAGCTGTATGGGCGGGTCGTGTGGAGGAGGAGCGATTCGCCCTCCGCAATCCAGATTCCCGACTTGACCGTTCCCTTGATGGCGAAGGGAGCGCTCCGGACGACCGCGAGGGTGCTGGGGGACGGCGGCATGGTGCCCGCGGCACTGCCAGGCTGAGCGATAGTCGTCCACAAGACCGTGGTTGCCGCCGCGGCGCGTCGCAGCACGACCCCCAGAAGGCAGGGGCCTCGAGTTGGTTGGGCTCTTGGGACCTTGGTCACGGTTGATCCTTGTGCATGTCTCTTGAAGCTGGATCTTACTGGAGGGCGCACCGCGCCCTCCAGTGCTGCGTTGTGATCACCTGCTCCGTTGTCTGCTGCTTGATCGGAGCGAAGTGCTAGCCTTGGTTTTCGGGTGGCCCCGGACAGTTCAGCTCGCAGTACCACTGGTCTCCCGAACCGCAGTTGTAATCGCTGTCCATCCAGCTCCCGAAGCACTCCCACGTGCAGTCGTCAGCATCTGCCGTGGGGGTAGCGCCGATGCTGCCCAGCACCAGCAGCACAGCGACCAGTGCAAGGGCTCGCGCGATGTGGGTCGTCCTGTTCTTTCGGCTTTCTCGGGTTATCAGTCGTCTCCTCTCCAGGTCTTCTTCGCCGACCAGCGTGTGGCAGACCGTACCATGCGTCGAAAACCTGTGTCAACAACCTCCACTGCTTCGAGACAATGTAATCAAATCAATCAGCAATGACGGTCCCCTTGTAGGTGCCCTGCCTACGGCGAGCTGATCGGAGGTGGCACGCCACGGCGGGCGTGACCGCCGCCACCCGACGGGGGCTGGGTCGGCCATCGCTCGCTAGAATGGGGGCAGGCCTCTGTTCGGAGGGCAAAGTGGGCGAGCAGCGACGCGAGGGGATCGACCCGACGGTGGAGGTGGGCTCGCTGGAGCTGCGGGGCGCCGCGACCGGTCCCCCCGCGCCGCTGCGCGACGCGACTCCGTTCGTGCCGGGGGTGTGGAGCGGTCCGGAGCCCGGCGACAGAGCAGCCGTCGAGGTCGAGGGGTGGCCGTTCGGGGCGTGGGACCGGTACCGGCCCGAGAAGGTGCTCGGGCAGGGTGGGATGGGGCGGGTGTTCGCGGCGTTCGACCCGCGGCTGCGGCGCCGGGTGGCGGTCAAGGTGCTGAAGGGCGACGAGCCCGAGCTCGTGGCCCGCTTCCTGCGCGAGGCGCAGGGCCAGGCCCGGGTGGAGCACCCGGCGATCTGCAAGGTGTTCGAGGTCGGGGAGGCTGCGGGGCACCCGTTCATCGCCATGCAGCTCGTCGACGGCCAGCCGCTGGGCGCCGTCGCCGCGGCGCTCTCGACCGAGCAGAAGGTCCTGCTCGTGAGAGAGGTCGCCGACGCGGTGCACGCCGCCCACCGGGCCGGGCTCATCCACCGCGACCTCAAGCCGGCCAACGTCATGGTGGAGCGCGCCGAGGACGGGCAGCTCCGGCCGTACGTGGTCGACTTCGGGCTGGTCCGCGACGTGGCCGGCGAGGGTCAGACGGTGGCCGGCGTCACGGTCGGCACACCGGCGTATATGGCCCCCGAGCAGGCGCGCGGCGAGACGGTCGACCGCCGGTCGGACGTCTACTCGCTCGGCGCCACGCTGTACGCGTTGCTCGGCGGGCAGACGCCGATCGGCGGCAGCTCCCCGATGGAGGTCATGGTCCGGGTCATGACCGACGACCCGGTGCCGCTGCGCCGCGTGGCTCCTGGCGTTCCGCGCGACCTCGAGACGATCGTCCACCACTGTCTCGAGAAGGACCCGGGCCGGCGCTACGACTCGGCGCGGGCGCTGGCGGACGACCTCGGACGGTTCCTCGCCGGCGAGCCGATCGCGGCCCGTCCGCCGAGCCTCGCGTACCGGCTCGGCCGCAAGGCCTCGAAGCACCGCGCCCTGGTGGCGGTCGGGGCCGCGGGGCTGGTCGCGGCGGTGACGCTCGGCACGATGTGGGTGGAGGAGCGGCGCACGGCGGCCCGGCGGGCCGAGCTCGCGCAGCGCTTCGGCCAGCAGGTCGAGCAGGCGGAGGGGATCCTGTGGAAAGCCCGCTCGCTGCCGCTGCACGACGTGCGGCCGACCAAGGCGCTGGTGGTGCGGCGGCTGGAAGAGATCGAGGCCGAGATGGGGCATCTCGGCTCGGTGGCGGTGGGCCCCGGCCACGCCGCGCTCGGGCGCGGCCACCTCGCGCTCGAGCAGTTCGACGAGGCCAGGCGGCATCTCGAGATCGCGTGGGGGTCGGAGTTCCGCCCGCCGGAGGTGGCCTACGCGATGGGCCTCGCGGTCGGCAACCTCTACCTCAAGGAGCTGGCGGCGGCGCAGCGCATCGTCGACGCCGCCACGCGCGAGGCCCGGCGGGCCGAGGCCGAGCGGACGCTGCGCGACCCGGCGCTCGGCTACCTGCGCGTCTGCCGCGGCTCCGACGTCGTGACACCCGCCTACGTCGAGGCGCTGCTCGCGTACTACGAGGGTCGCCACGACGAAGCGCTGGCCAAGGCGGCCCAGGCGCGCTCCGCGGTGCCGTGGCTGTACGAGACCGACTTCCTGGTGGCGCGTGTCCACCTGGCGGCGGTCGACCGCCACTCCCGCGCCGGGCGCATGGCCGACGCTCAGGCCGAGCTCGAGGCTGCCGAGGCGGCGTTCGCGGCCGCGGCGCGGGTTGCCGAGAGCGACGCCCGCGCCCACTCCGGCGTGTGCCGGGTGCGCTACTTGCGGACCTACCTCGCGGCGACCTACCTCGGAAAGGCCGATGCGGAGGCGTTCGACCGGGCGCGCGAGGCGTGTGCGCAGGGGCTCCAGGCCGACGCCGACATGGCGATGCTCCACATCACGCTCGCGCGGCTGCTCAACGTGCGCGCCGCGATCGCCGCCAGCCGCGGGGAAGACAGTGCGACATTCCTGGCCGAGTCCGTGGCGGCGGCGGAGCGCGCCGTGGCGCTCGAGCCCGCCGACCCGGAGTCGCACCTCGCGCTCGCCATCGTCCTGTGGGAGCGGGGGAAGCAGGAGCACTCCCGGGGCGCCGACCCCGGCCCGTCGTACGACCGGGCGGCGGCGGCCGCGGCGCGCGCCGGCGAGCTGGACCCCCGCCTCTCCGACGCCCACAACACCGCGGGGCTGATCGCCCTCAACCGCGGGTTCGTCCTGGAGGCGGCGTCGGCCGATCCGAGGGAGGCCCTCGCCGTCGCCGCGCGGGCGTTCGCTCGCGCCGCCGAGCTCGATCCCGCCAACGGGCAGGCGCTCGCCAACCTGGCCTACGTCCACTGGCTCGGGGCGCGCTTCGCGGTGCGAGAGCTGGGCGAGGACCCGGCGGGCGAGGTGGCGGCGGCGCTCGCGGCGCTCGGCGCGGCGCGGGCGCGCAACCCGGGGTGGCCAATCCTCGGCCAGATCGAGGGTATGGTGCTGGTCGAGAAGGCCCACGGCGAGCTGGACCGGGGGCAGCCGGCCGGGGAGTCGGCGGCGGCGGCGCGCGCGGCGCTGGAGAAGAGCCTCGCGGCCGTCCCGGGCGACCCGAGAACGCTGTGGGAGCTCGCCAATACCCACCTGCTCGCGGCGCGCGCGGCCGTCGCCGCCGGGCGCGACCCGGCACCGAGCCTGAGCGCTGCACTGGCGCGAGGTGCCAGCGCGGCAGCCGCCACCGGCGAGCCGCTGCGCGAGGCAGCGATCGCAGGGCAGGCCGCACTTGTCAGGGCCGCGTGGTCGGTGCGCGAGGGGCGCGACCCGACGCCCGACCTCGCCGCGACGGCGGCGGCGCTGGAGAAGGCCCGCGCCACGGCGGCCCCGGAGCGCGAGCTCGACCTGGCGCTCGTCGAGGCGCGCCTGGAGCTCGCCGCCCGCGCTGGCGGAGCCGCTCGAGCGCGTGCACTCGCCGAGGCCGACCGGGCCGTCGCCCGTGCTTTCGCGACGCGCCCGCAGTGCAGCCCGCTGAAGCTGGCACGCGCCAGGCTCCTGCTGCTGCGGGCGGCTGGAGAGGCCGATCCGGCCCGTGCCGCGACCTCGCGCCGCGAGGCCGAGGCGATCCTTTCCGAGGTGAACGCCTCGCGGACCGGCCTTGCCGCCGCCGTGGCCCGGGTCCGTACCGGTGGCGGGTAGAATTCGCGCACGCGGAACGCCCGACCGCCGCGGAGGTGCGGATGGAGCTGGTGCTCGTCGTCTTCGGTTTGCTAGCCTCGGTGCTGCCGATCGCCCTGACGATCCTCGCCATCACGCACATCGTGCGGCACGGGGCCGACTGGTGGTGGATCGCGATCGTGCTCTTCTTTCCCGTGATGGGCTCGATCGCCTACTTCGTCGCCTCCGGCGCCCTGGCCGGAGGGCGCAGCGATGGGCAGCTCTTCCGCGAGATGGGGCGCCGCCGCACCGCCAGGCGTCGCATCGCTGAGGCGCGCATGCGGCTGCAGCACGGCGCCCCGCCGGCCGTCGAGGCGGACCTCGCGGAGGACCTCGCGAGCCTGGGCGAGCACGCCGCGGCGGCGCCGCACTTCGCGAGCGCGCTGGCCCGGCTGCCGGAGCGGCTCGACCTCGCGCACGGGCTGGCACGCTCGCTCATGGCCCAGGGCAGGTGCGCCGAGGCGCTGCCGCTGCTCGAGAAGGTGTGTGCCGCAAACCCCCGTTTCGCATACGGCGACGCCATGCTGCGCCTCGCCCAGTGCCTCGGCGAGAGCGGGCAGGGCGAGCGCGAGGAGGCGACGTTGCGGGCGCTGGCGGCGCAGTCGTCGATCCCGGAGGCGCAGGTGCGCCTGGCCGCGCTGTGCGCGCGGACGGGACGCCGCCAGGAGGCGGTGGAGCTGGCGACGAGGGTGCTGCGCGACGCCCCGGCGTGGCCGCGCTACCTGCGGGCGGCCAACCGCCGCTGGGTGCGGCTGGCGCGCCAGGTCGCCGCCGGCCAGGCGCCGGCGATGCCTGCCGCGGCGTCGCTCCTGCGCACGCGGCGGGTCCCGGCCTGGGCGATGGTGGCAATCGCCGTGGTGGTCGCGCTGCTCGTGCTGGCCGTGATGTGGGTGGTGGTGCCGACGCTCTCGTTTGGCCGCTTCTCGCGGGCGGAGCGCGCGTACACGGCGGTGCGCGTCGAGCTTGCGGCGCTCGACCGGCCGGGCGCGCCAGTGGACGTCAGCCCAGAGACGCTGGAACGCTACCTGAGGCTGCGCGAGGCGACCGCCCAGCCGCTCGCCGCACTCGTCGCGACCCAGCAGGAGCTCGGCTCGCCCGCTGCGGCGGCGCTGTGGAGCGGCAGCATCGCCCGTGCCCCAACGCGGGCGATGGAAGCGCACCTCGCCTTCATGCAGGCAGTCCAGGCCGCGCTTCGCGAGCTGCGGCTGTCGCCGGCCGAGATGCGCGCGCTGGGCGCGTTCGCGGAGTGGCGCTTCCTGCGACGGCCCGGAGCCGAGGCATTCGCCCTGGAGTACCCTGACTGGGCGGCGCTGCGGAGCGCCCGCAGGACGCTGGGGGCCGCGCACGAGATGGACGGGTCGGCGCCGGCTGCGTGGTTGACACGGGCTTGCGCCGATGCGGAGCGCGTCGAGGGACTGCTGGCCGCGATGCCGCCGCCGTCCACGGCGGAGCTCGCCGCGCTCGAACCGTTGCGTGCGCGTCTTTCGGCGCTGCCCACGGCCGGGAGCGAGCACCTCGCGTACCTGCTGGAAGGCCCGATCGACGACGTGCTTGCCGAGATGCCGGTAGGAGAGTGAGAAGCCGACCTGATGCAGGGCTGCCCGGCGGGAAGCGGCAGGACGGATGTCCACGACTACGTCCACGTCCGGACTGGTGGCGTGGGCGGAGGAGGGGGGTGGGTGGCCTTGCCGTGTGGGAGGCGCGGTGGAACGCTCTCGACTTTCGACTCTCGACCGGGCGGGGGTCTGGAGCGACTCTCGACCGGGCGGGGCCGGGAAGGAGGCAATCATGAAGGTTGCGATCATCGGGGCGGGCAACGTCGGGGCGACGCTGGCGTACACGCTCGTCGTGAAGGACGTGGCGAACCAGGTGAGCCTCATCGACGTCAATCCCGAGAAGGCGCTCGGGGAAGTGCTGGATCTCGCGCACGGCGCCTCGTACCTCGACAACGTGGACATCCGCGCCGAGGGGTACGAAGGTGTTGCCGATGCCGACGTCATCGCCATCACCGCCGGGCGGGGACGCAAGCCGGGCGAGTCGCGCCTCGACCTGGCGCGCGGCAACGCCGCGATCATGGAGGAGGTGCTGGCCGGCCTCGCCCCGCACTACCGCGGGGCCGTCGTCATCGTGGTCTCGAATCCGATGGACGTGCTCACCTACGTGGCGGTCAGGCGCCTGGCGGCGCCGCCGACGAAGATCATCGGCTCGGGGACCTCGCTCGACTCCTCGCGGTTCCGTTACCTGCTCGGGCGCGAGTTCGACATCGACCCTCGCAACATCCACGCGTACGTCATCGGCGAGCACGGCGACTCCTCGGTGCCGGCGTGGAGCATGGCGAGCCTGGGGCAAATCCCGGTCACCCGCTACGCCCCGCCGGGGCGGGCGCCGCTCGACGAGGCGGCGCGCAGCCGCATCCACCAGGCGGTGGTGGCGGCCGGCCGCGAGGTCATCCAGCGCAAGGGGGCGACGTTCTACGCCGTGGCGCTGTCGGTGGCCCGCATCATCGAGGCGGTGCTCGACGACGAGCGGAGCGTGCTCACGGTCTCCTCGTACATCGAACGCTGGGGCGAGATCGAGGACGTGTGCCTGTCGCTGCCGGCCGTGGTCGGGCGGGCCGGCATCCGCGAGGTGCTGCCGATCGTCCTCGACGACACCGAGCGGCGCCAGCTCGCCGCCTCCGCCGCCTCGCTGCGGGAAATCATCCGCCAGCTCGGCTACTGACGGGCCGAATCCCCGCTCCGACCGCCAAGCTGAAGACTCCGGCCTCCGCGGGTGAGGGGCGGGCTCCGCGGCTACAATGCACGGGAGGTCGAGCCGGTGAGCGTGCGAACGAGAGCGGCGGTGCTCCTGGCAGCCGGGGTCGCCGGTTTGCTGGCCACGGCATGGGTCGTGTTCTCGGTCATCGTCGCGCAGCGGATCCGTTGGCTCGAGGAGGAGGCCGTCAGACGGGACGTGCAGCGAGCGGTGCGGGCGATCGACGGCGAGGTCGGCGCCCTGGCCGTCATCGCGGGGGACTGGGGCAAGTGGGACGACGCCTTCGTCTTCATGACCGAAGGCAACGACAGCTTCGTGCGCGCCAACCTGGTCCCCGACACGCTGAGGGAACTCGACCTGTGTGCAATGGTGTTCCTGGACACCCGGGGCGAGGTGAGGTTCGGGCTCGAGAGGCCGGGACCCGGCGCGGCCCCCCGGCCGCTCTCCGACAGCCACCTCGCGACGATCCGCGCCCTCGCGGCGGCGGCCGGTCGTGGGGCCAGCCTGCGCGGCCTCGTCGTCATCGACGGGCAGGTGCACCTCGCTGCCGTTCATCCGGTCACCCGCACCGACGGCAGTGGGCCGAGCCCGGGGGCGGTCGTGATGGCGCGGGGGCTTGCGCCCGGCGTGATGCCCCGGCTGGCCGCGGCGCTGGACCTCGACGTCGAGCTGGCGGTGGGCGCGCCGGTGGCGGGAGGCGACAAGTATCGGGTCGAGCCCCTCGACAGCCGGCACCTGCTCGGGACGAGCCGGCTGCAGACGCTGCTGGACGGTCCCGAGCTGGCGCTGCGCGTGAAGGCGGAGCGCACGCTGTCGCGCGAGGGCGTGTCGATGGCGAGGCTCTTGACGCTGGCCCTGGCGGTGATCCAGCTCGTGTTCGGGCTGGCGGGGCTGTGGCTGCTCGACCGCGACGTCCTCGCCCGGCTGGGGAAGGTGGAGGCCACGGCCCGTCTCATTGCCGCCAACGCCGACCCGCGTGCGCGTGTGGAGGCGCGGGGCCGCGACGAAGTGGGGCGCCTGGCGGCCTCGATCAACACCATGCTGGCCGCGCTCGAGCGCAGCGAGGCCGAGGCCCGCGCCTCGGAGGAGCGGTACCGCGCCGTGGTGGAGGACCAGGCCGAGCTGGTCTGCCGCTGGCGCCCCGACGGGGAGATCGTGTTCGCCAACCGTGCCTTTTGCGAGCTTTTCGGGGAGGCCGGCGGCGTCTGGGTGGGCAGCGGTTTCCTGGACCTGGTCGCGGGTGGGGACCCCGCTGTCCGCGCCAGGATCCAGGCGCGCTCCATCGAGCATCCGCTCGCGACCTTCGTCACGAGCCACCAGGCCGGGGATGGGAGCACGCGCTGGGTGCAGTGGACCGACCGCACGATCTTCGACGGCGCCGGCACGGTGGCGGTCGAGCACCAGGCCGTGGGCCGGGACATCACCGCCCAGCGGCAAAGCGAGGAAGCCCTGCGCGCCGCCGAGAAGGCGGTGCGCGCGGCGCTCGACGGCGCGCCCGAGACAGCCATGCTCACCGACCTCGGGGGGAGGATCCTGGCGTTTTTCGATGCCACGCCGGGACGGCTCGACGTCACGGTGTCGCGCCTGGCGGGCTCGCAGGTCGCCGACCACCTGGGCTCGGCCGCGACCGCGTGGTGGAGCGCCGCCCGGCACGCCATCGCCGAGGGCCGGCTGCAACTGCTCGAGGCGACGCGCGCCGGTCGCACCTTGCAGGTCGCGATCCAGCCGGTCCTCGACGGTGCGGGCGCGGTGCGGCAGCTCGCCGTGTTCACGCGCGACGTGACCGACCGGCTACGGGCCGAGGAAGCCGAGCGCAAGCTGGCCGAGCGCGCCCAGATCGAGATGGCTCTCCAGGGGACCCGCGACCTGCTCAGACAGATCAGCCGCTCGATCCGCGAGATCCTGTGGACGCGGGACGATGTCACAGGCCGCTTCAGCTACGTTTCCCCCGGGTTCGAGCACATCTGGCAGCGGAGTTGCGAGGAGCTGTATGCCGACCCGGGCGTGCTTCTCGCCGGAGTCCACCCGGACGACCGAGCCTCGGTCGAGCTCGGGATGAAGGGCGCCACAGGTGGCCCGAGGACCATCGTGGACTTCCGGGTGGTGCGTCCGGACGGCTCGATCAGGTGGGTGGCTGCCCGCGAGTTTCCTCTCGAGGGTGGCGAGGCGCACCGCCTGCTGGGTCTGGCCGAGGACGTGACCGAGCGCAAGGACATGGAGCAGCAGTCGCGGCGGCTGGAGGCGCAACTCCGGCTCCTGGCACGCCGCATCGACGAGGCGCGGGAGGAGGAGCGCCGCAAGCTCGCGGCATGGATTCACGACGACGTGGGGCAGCTTCTCACCGCCCTTCGGCTCGACCTCGCCTGGCTCGAGCACCGCATGCCGAAGGCCAGGGCCGAGCTGCGCGCGCGGCTGGCCGAAATGCAATCGTTGCTCGAGGCGCGCATCACCGCGGTGCAGCAGGTCGCGATCGAGCTGCGGCCGTCCATCCTCGAGGACCTGGGGCTGCGGGCCGCCCTCGAGTGGGCGGCTGCCGGGCAGGGGGCCCGCTCGGGTCTGGAAGTGGCGCTCGACATGGAACTCCCCGGAAGCGAGATCCCGCGTTCGGTGGCGTTGGCGATCCTGCGTATCACGCAGGAAGCGCTCACCAACATCGCCCGCCACGCCGGCGCGCGCCAGGTGCGGATCGGCGTGCGCCGCGATGGCCCCAGAGTGGTGCTGGCGATCGCCGACGACGGGCGGGGGATCCGCGCCGAGGAGGCCACGGGGTTCCGGGCGCTTGGCATCCTGGGGATGCGGGAGCGTACCATGGCGCACGGGGGAACGCTCGAGGTGAGGGCGCGGCCGGAAGGCGGAACGGAACTCGTTGCAACGATGCTTCTCGGACAGGTGGGGCAAGAATGATGCGAGTTTTCATCGTCGATGATCATGCCATCGTGCGGGCCGGATTGCGGCGGCTGCTCTCCGAGAACCGCCAAATCGAGGTCGTGGGGGAGGCGAGCAGCGCCGAGGAGGCGCTTGCGGCCTTGCAAGACTGCGACGTCGATGTGGTCGTGCTCGACCTCGCGCTGCCCGGAATGAGCGGGCTCGAGGCACTGCCGCTGTTTCGCCAGCGCCGCCCGCACGTGCGGGTGCTGGCGCTCTCGATGTACCCCGAGGAGCACTACGCGACGCGTGTCTTCCAGGCCGGGGCGGACGGCTTCATCTCGAAGTCGAGCGTGGTCGAGGAGCTGCTGGCCGCGCTCGAGCGCGTGGCCTCCGGCCGCAAGTACGTGAGCCCGACCGCAGCCGAGCGGCTGGCCGAAAGCGTCCGGCAGGCCGCCCCGGTGCCCCACGCCCGGCGGCTTTCCCCACGTGAGATCGAGACCTTGCGCCTCATCGCGGCGGGCAAGCCCCCGCGCGAAATCGCGGCCGTGATGGGCGTCAGCACCAAGACGGTGGGGACGTTCCGGCGCCGCCTGCTCGGCAAGCTCGGGCTGCGCAGCAACGTCGAGCTGGCCCGTTTCGCCTCCGAGCGCGGGATGGTGTGAGGCCCGCCCGGCCCCGCCCGGTCAAGCGCCGAGGGTGGAGAGTCTCCCGCCGGCCACAGGTGAGGCGGCCCCTCTTTGCGGGCGGCCCGCACGTACAATGGGAGCGGGGCCATGCTGGAGGCGGGGCGGATTGTCGGGCATTTCGAGCTTGTCGGGCTGCTCGGGCGGGGCGGCATGGGCGAGGTGTGGCGGGCGCGCGACCTCACGCTAGGGCGCGAGGTGGCGCTCAAGGTGCTCCCCGAGCGGCTGGCGGACGATCCCGACTACGTGGGCCGGTTCGAGCACGAGGCGCGGGTGCTCGCAGCGCTCAACCACCCGCACGTGGCGCAGATCTTCGAGCTGGAAGAGGCGCTGCCGGGCCGACCCGGCGGCCCTCTGCACGTCATCGTCATGGAGCTGGTGGAGGGCGACACCCTCGCCGGGCGCCTGGAGCAGGGGCCCCTGCTGGCGGGAGAGGCCGTGCGCATCGCGCTGCAGGTGGCGCGGGCGCTCGGGGCGGCGCACGCGCGCGGGGTCGTGCATCGCGACCTCAAACCCTCGAACATCGCGTTCGACGCCGAGGGCAACGCCAAGGTGCTGGACTTCGGGCTGGCCCGGCTCACGCCGCCGTGGCGCGCCGGAGCGGAGGTCGAGGACACGGCCAAGCTCGCCGACTCGGGCGTCGTGGCCGGCACCGCGGCGTACATGGCGCCGGAGCAGATTCGCGGCGAGGTGTGCGATGCTCGCTGCGACGTCTGGGCGTTCGGCTGCACGCTGGCGGAAATGCTGTCGGGCCAGCGTCTCGTGCCGGGCGCGTCCGTGCCCGAGATCGCCGGCAACGTGCTGACCGGCCGCCTGGCGTGGGAGACGCTGCCGCGCTCCCTGCCGCGGCGGCTCGTGCGGTTGATTCGCGACTGCGTGCAGGCCGACCGCCGCCGCCGCCCAGACATGAGCGAACTGGAGGCGCGCCTGGCCGGGCTCGCCTCCCGGGCGCCGCGTTGGCGTCGCCGGCTCGTGGCCGGGGCGGCTGTCGTCGCAGCGCTCGTGCTGCTGGCGCTGGCTTTCCGCCTGTCGCCGCCCCCACCGCCGAGGCTCGGCGCCGACGGGCGGTTACCGGTGGCCGTGGACGAGCTGCCCGCCAGCGAGGCAACGGGCGCCGCGGCCGGTCTGGCTCGCTCGGAATTGCTGCGCGGGCTCGCCGCCTCGGCGGCGCTCGAGGTCGTCCCTCTCGAGGCCGCGATGGTGCGGGTCCGCTCGGAGCTGCTGCGGGCCGGAGGTGCCGCCCACCTGCACCTCACGGTAGAGGATGTGCGCTCCCGCGCCATGCTCGGGGCGTTCGACCTGCCGCTCGCCGTGGGCGGCGGCGCGAACGAGGCGGCAGCCGCCGTGGTGGCCGCCCTCGAGCTCGAGCAGGTGGGCCGGGAGCTCGAGCGCGACGACCCGTACTACGGCTTCCTCGTCCGCCGGACGCAGGTCCTGGGGGCGGCACAGGCCTTTCGTGACGGGCTCCGTCTCACCGAGCGCACCCGCAACCGCGAGGCGCGAGAGGCGTTCGAGCGCGCGGCGGCGGCCGATCCGGCGTTCTGGCCGGCGCCGATGTTCCTGGCGTTGCTCGCCAAGGCCAACGCCCGGTTCGACGAAGGGCACGCGCTGATGGCGCGGGCGCGGGGGCTGGTGCCGCGGCCGAGAGCGGCCGAGGCGGTGATTCTGGAGGCAGGCAGCGCCCACATCGCCGAGGACAACCAGCGGGCACTCGAGACGCTGCAGCGGACGCTCAAGCTTTTCCCGGGCTCCGGGTACCTCGCGTTTCGCACCGCCCAGAGCCTGCGCCTGCAGGACCGGCCGGAGGACGCCATCCCCCTTGTCGAGAAACTGCTGGATCGCGGGTGGCGTCCCGACTGGAGCCCGACCCTCGAGCTGCTGGCCCATTGCCAGCTTCTCGCCGGCCAGCACCGGGCGGTCCTGCTGACCTGCGCTGCCGGCGAGGACCGCTTTCCGACCCGCCACCGCTACCCGTTCTTCGCCGCCTGTGCCTTGCAGCAGCTCGGCCGCCCCGACGAGGCACGCCAGGCGCTGCAGCGAGCGGTTCGCAAGTACCTGGATTACTCCGGCACGGCGGCGCTCGCCGTCCACCAGACGGCGCAGTACTGGGCCGCACTGCTGCGCTGGCCCGAAGAAAGGCGCCGCCAGTGGGAAGGCGTGCTCGCGGAGGCGGAAAATGGTCTACACGAGCAGCCCGGCGACCCGGCGCTCGAGCAGGCGCGAGCCGAGGCGTTGGTCGAGCTGGGCCGTGCGGCCGAGGCCGAGCCGATTCTCCGCGCGCTGGCGTCGCAGCCGGAGCCGCCGGTTTACGCGCTGCTGGCGCTGGCGAGGCTGCAGCACGCCTCCGGCGACGACGCGCAGGCGCGGGTCATACTCGCCCGGGCCGCGGACATCTGGCGGGCCGGCCACGACCCGGCGCGCGGCACCCTCGCCTACAACGTGGCCACCGTCTGGGCGCTGCTCGGCGACACCGAGCAGGCGCTCGAGTGGCTGCTGCGGGCCCGCGACCTCTACGGCGTCGACCGGCTGGACCTCGCCATGGACCCCGACCTCGACTCGCTGCGCGCTGCTGGCCTTCTCCGCACGCTGCCCCCCCGGCGCCCCACCACCTGAGAGACCGCCACACCGGGCGGGTGAGGTGGGCTACCGCCCTTCGCTGCGTCGCAGCTTCGCGAACTGGCGCTGGGCGCGGTGGATCCGCTTCCAGTACCGCTCCCGTTCAGCCGCGGCCGCGGCGTCGTGCCGGGACCGGGTCCACGCCAGCTCCTTCTGCAGCGCCTGGTAGCTCGCCAGGCGCGCGGCCGGCAGCGTCCCGGCGTCGACGGCGGCGGCCACCGCACACCCTGGCTCGCCGGCGTGCGCGCAGTCGGCGAACCGGCAGCGCTCGGCGAACTCGGCGATGTCAGCAAACGCCTGGGCGAGTCCTTCCTCGCCGCCCCACAACCCGACCTCGCGCAGCCCCGGCACGTCCACGAGCACGCCGCCGCCGGGCAGCGGCAGGAGCTGGCGGGCGGAGGTGACGTGCGTGCCCGTGCCGTCCGACGCCCGCACCGCCCCGGTCCGCTGCCGCTCGGTTCCGAGCAAACGGTTGACGAGGGTGGACTTGCCGACGCCCGACGAGCCTACGAGCACGCCGGTGCGGCCGGGCGGCAGCAGGGCGCGGACGAGTTCCACGCCGCCGCCCTCGAGCGCGGCCGTGACCAGCACCTCGGCGCCCGGCGCCGCCTCGGTGGCCTCGCGCACCCGTGCCGACAGGTCCGGGCAGAGGTCCGCCTTGTTGAGCACCACGACGGGCGTGGCGCCGCCCTCCCAGGCGAGCGTCACCAGTCGCTCGATCCGGCGGGCGCTGAAGTCGCCGTCGAGCCCCGTGACGACGAGCACGAGGTCCACGTTGGCGGCGAGCACCTGCCCGTCGCTCGAGCGCCCGGCCGCCTTGCGCCGCAGCGCTGAGCGCCGCGCCAGGATCCGGCGGACGATCGGCGGGTCCGTGGCGTAGTCGGCGAGCACCCAGTCGCCGACCGCCAGGGCGTCGGCGCCGCAGCCTGCGAGCGGTCCGGGGATCAGCGCGGCGACCTCGCCGCCGGCGTGAAGCACCGTGAGGTGGTGGCCGTGCCGGAACGTCACGCGTCCCGGGGTCAGGCCGGTGTCTCGGCCATCGATCTGTGAGTCGAAGAAGTCGCTCCATCCGAGCGAGGAAAGCGTCATGGTCGTGTCTCCGCAATCGCGCGCCGGCAGGCGCACTTCCGCCGACCGGCAAGGTGAAACGGGGATGGGCCAGCCTCACCCGGCTGGCGGGGCGTCAGGACCTCTCAGGCCCCGACGGCGATTGCGACAGTCTCCGACACACACGCTCCCGCGGCCTATGCGGACCGCGCGCGGATTCTACCGCATGCCCCGAGCCGAGAGGTGGACGCGCACCTCCGGGCCGCGCCGGGCGGGTGAGCGGGACGTGGACGTGGACGGGTGGGGGAGAAGCCGTCCACGACGACGTCCACGTCCTCGTCCACGCCGAGAACCTGAAGGGGAGGGGCTTGCCCCGAAGGGTCGAAAGGTGTGTCGAAAGGTGTATCGATCTGTCCAACATGTGCAGAACTCCTCTCGTTCAGCTCGCAGCTTTCGCACGTCGGACCCTCCCATTTCTCCGACAGGCTCCTAGGAGCCTGTTGCGCATAGATGGCTGGTGAGCGCTGACTGGTGATTATCCAGC
>DAOOJE010000040.1:0-31340 GCA_035384965.1 Thermoanaerobaculaceae bacterium | reverse complement strand
CATGCCCGAACCCTCCCACTCCCCAGACCCCCGCGACTTTGACGGGAACCTGGGGACGTCCGGAGCTTCGGTTGACAGCCCCGGACCCCGAGCCTAGAATACGCGGTGCGCGTGCGAAAGTGGCGGAATTGGTAGACGCGCAAGATTCAGGATCTTGTGGGCGTACGCCCTTGGGGGTTCGAGTCCCCCCTTTCGCACCAGACACTTCCACGCCCCGGCCCCCCGGGGCGTTTTCGTCGGCCCGCGGTGATGCCGGGCCGAAGAGGTTGGTGGGGGCTGCGCAGCGACCTTGGAGAACCGGCCATGACTTCCTGGACTTCGATACTCGCCACGTCCGAAAAGAGGTTGCCTGCCGGCCCGGTGCGCGTGCTCGGCATCGACCTCGGAACCACGAACTCCACGGTGGCCGAGGCGAGGTGGGACCCCCGCTCCCCGCACCCGCCGGTCGTGCGGTGCCTGGACATCTCGCAACCGACCCTGGAAGGCACGTTCACCGGCCCGCTGCTACCCTCGATCGTGGCCATCCACGGCGGTTCGGTATGGATCGGCGAGGGCGCCAAGCGGCTGCGAGCACGCACGGGCGAGCTCGGGCTGGAGCCGGAGCGCTCCCTGTTCTTCGAATGCAAGAACCACATGGGGACTCGCCGCACGTACCACCGGGCGCCGGAGGGGTTCCGCACTCCGCACGAGATCGCGGCCAAGGTGCTCGCAACGCTGCTCGAAGCGGCCATGGCCGAGGACCCCACGCCGCCGGCCCGGGTGGTGGTCACGGTCCCGGCCTCGTTCCAGGTCGCACAGCGCCGGGCGACACGCGACGCTGCCGCGCTGGCGGGCTTCGCCGTTGCGGGCGGCGACTTACTGGACGAGCCCGTGGCGGCGTTTCTCGACTACATGGCCAGTGCCGCCAAGACACCGCTCGCTTCCGGCGCAGACCCCCTCAACCTTGTCGTTTTCGACTTCGGTGGCGGCACGTGCGACGTCGCGGTGCTCACGATTGGCCCCGGGCAGAGGGCCACGGAGTTCGGGGTGGCGCCCAGGGCCGTGTCGCGCTATCACCGGCTGGGAGGCGGCGACATCGACGCCGCCATCGTGTACGAGGTGCTGCTGCCCGAGCTGCTGCGCCAGAACGGGCTGGCGCCACAGGCGGTCGAGTTCGAGGAGAAAAAACGCGTCATCGAGCCGGCTCTGCGCGGCATCGCGGAGTCTCTGAAGGTGGCGCTGTGCGAGGAAATCGCGCGCCTGCAGGCGTTCGGACGATACGATCGCAGCCGCCTGTCGGCGGTCACATCGCGCCTGGGGCTCGTGCACCCCATCGTGCTGCCCACCAGCGGCCGCACCCTCGAGCTGCGCAACCCCACGCTCACCGCCGAGGAACTGGAAAGGCTCCTCGAGCCGTTCCTCGACCGCGACCTGCTGTACGCCCGGGACACCGAGTACCGGCTCACCTGCTCGATCTTCGCGCCGCTCCAGGACGCCCTCGACCGCGCCAGCCTGAGGCCGGAGAACATCGACGTACTGCTGCTCGTCGGCGGCTCGACGCTGAGCCCTCACGTGCGCGCTGCCGTCCGGGACTACGCCCCGCGCGCGAGGGTGCTGGTGCACCCCGACCCGGAAAGCGTCCAGGTCGCGGTGGCGCGCGGCGCGGCGTGGCATGCCCTGGCGCTCGCCGTCACCGGCCGGGGGCTCATCCAGCCGATCAGCCACGACACGATCTCGCTGCGCACCCAGGACCGGCTCTTTGCGCTGGTGCCGGCGGGAGCGCCGCTGCCGTTCCCGGGCGGCACCGAGATGGCCCGCAGAGAAGGGCTTCTCGTGCCGGTGACCTCGACCTCCGAGCCGGTGCCGGTACGGGTCGAGCTGGTGGCCGGCGAGCCGGGTCACGAGCGGCTCCTGCACGGGGGGCGATGGGATGTGCCGGCACCTGTCACGGCCGGCGAGGGACTGTTCGTCGAGTACCGCTTCGACGAAAACCAGGTGCTCGAGGTGGCCCTCGGGCTCGCGAGCGATCCGGAAGGTCACCGTTACGCGTGCACGATCGAGAATCCCCTCACCCACGTCGTCAACCCCAGCGCCACCAGGCTCAAGCTGGAAGAGCTCGAGGAAGCCATCCGCACCGGGGCGATCCCCTCAGCCGAGGTGCTCGACGCGCTCGTGGAGGCGGCCGCCCTCATGAGCGAGCTCGGCCAGCGGGAGCGCGCCTTCGCCCAGCTCGCCAGGGTGCTGCGCAGGAAAGGCCGGCCGGACGCGGCAATCCTCAACAGGATGGCCATCCTGGCCGGCGAGATGGGCGATGCCGAGCGGCAGGAAAGGCTCTATCTCGAGGCGTTCGAGGCTGCCCCGGGGTGGACCCCGCCGCTGTTCAACCTCGCCCTGGCCCAGTATCGGCGGCGGGCGTTCGCGGCGGCGCACGAAACCCTGGCCCGAGCGCTCCGCACCGACCGGCCCATCCCTCACCTCGTCCTGGCGGCCCAGATCGCGGCCGCGCTGGGTCGCGAGAAGGAGCGTGACGCCCACCTGCGCGAGGCCCTCGACGCCCTTCCGCCCCTGGTCTTGCTGGGCGACTGGGAGCTGGGCTGGCTCGCGGCCGGGGCGGCCATGGCCGGGAACGAGAGCCTGGCCCGGCGCTGCAGCGCCGAGCTCAAGGCACGGCAGGAGACGAGCGGTCGCCCTGCACCTCGGGACGGCGTGCTCCCCGCCCTCAAAACGGACTGGCTGATGTGACATGTCTTGGCTCGTCCCGTTTGCCGCGCTGACCGCCGAGCAGCGCCGGGCCGTGCAGCTCACCCCGGAGCGGCACCGCCTCATCGCTGGCCCGCCGGGCTCGGGCAAGACCATGGTGCTGCTGCATCGCGCCGCCTTCCTGCGCGACACCCACGGCATCCCGCCCGAGCGGCTGCATGTCTTCGTCTACACCAAGACGCTTCGCGCTTACATCCGCTCGGAGCTCGAGCTGCTCGGCCTGCCCGCCACCTGCGTCTCGACGTTCGACTCGTGGTGCCTCGGGTTTTTCCGCACCCATCTCCGCCTCCAGCTCCCGATGGCGGGGCGGCAACCCGACTACCCCGCCGTGCGCGCCCAGTGCGCGACCTGGGTGCGGGAGCACCCGTTCAGGAACCCTCCGTTCGACGCCGCCATGGTCGACGAGGGCCAGGATCTCGACGAGAGCACGTTTGCGGTCCTGCGCGCGGTCGCGAGGCACCTGAGCGTGTGCACCGACCCCGGCCAGCAGCTCTACGAGACCGGGAGCAGCGAGGAGCGCATCCGGCAATGGCTCGGCCTCGGCAACCGCAACGTGTCGCTCCTGGATGCGTTCCGCTGCGTGCCGCTGGTCTCCCGCCTGGCCTCGCTGTACATCGACGACCCCGGCCAGCGCGAGGCGTTTTTGCGCCAGGTGCGAGCTAGCCAGGGTGAGCGCGAAATGCCGGTTTTCTTCGTGGCTGCGGACCCCGCCGAGGAGCGGCGGCGGCTCGTCGAGGTGCTGCGCGCGCGCATCGCCCGCGGCGAGCGCACGGCCATCCTGGTGCCGAGCACGCACATGCAAGGGGCGCTGCTGGCGGAGCTGTGGCGAGCCGGCGTGGCCATCGAGACCCGGCACCGCCTGAGTTTCGACGACCTCGTGCCGAAGCTTCTCACTTACCACAGCGGCAAGGGGCTGGTGTTCGACTCCGTGCTCATGCCCGGCGTCGCGGACGGCGCGTTCCGCCACGGCGACGCCTCGAGCTGGCTGCGGTTGCTGTTCGTGGGCATCACGCGCGCCCGCCGGTGGGTCTACCTCTCGACGACGTGGCGCGCCAAGGGCATCTTCGGCCCGCTGCAGCGCTTGCTGGCGCCCGAGGCCGCCGGCTGCTGCGAGGTGCAGTGGGGCTCTGGGGTGCCGGCGCCGCGCCTCGAGCCGCCCGCTGCGATGCGGCCTGCAGCCGTCGAGTTGCCTCCGGTCGCGGAGGACGACCCCACCGCCCTTCTCTAGACCCCGGCCCGGGGGATCCGGGTGGCGGCGCCGCTACCTGAACTTGACGTCGAGGATCGGGTTGAGTTCGAAGAGGTTGGGCGCCATGCCGCCCGGCAGTTCGGGGCTGCCGAAGTGCTCGAGGTCGAAGAAACCGACGCCGGTGATCTCGATCGGGATGGCGAGCCCGATCTGGAGCGACTGCTCGTCCATGTGCAGCCGCTCGTCGAGACGGCGGAACGCCTCGCGCTGCCGCTGAAAGAAGGGGCTCGTGGCCGGCACGCACGAAGGCGCCGATATCTCGGCCAACAGCGTGTTCTTGCGCTCGTCCTCGAGTACCAGCACGTAGTCGCGCTGCTCACCGGTGCGCTGCTGCACGAGCACGCCGCGCACGCGATAGAGCTGCTTTTCCGCGGGTACACGGCGGTCGTCTTGCACGCTCTGCGGGTCGGGTGTGGGAAGGGCTCGCAGTTCGGCGATGGTGGCCTTGCGGGCACGTTCGAGATCGATCTGACCGACCGCCGAGTCAACCCCCGTCCTCACGACCAGCCGGTAGGCCCTGCACGGCGGCTCGTCGGCGAGCATGGACGAGGTCATCGCCCACGCCGCGGCAACCACGACAGCCCTCGTCACGGCATTCATGGCACCCCTCCTCGCCCTGCGCGACAAGCCTCGCTGCCGGAACCGCGCCCGTCTCTCCAGCTCCTTCATTCCCTCGACGCGCGCAGGCCTCATGGTGATGATACACCCTTCCGGATCCGGACCCGCCCGGCACGGCCCTCGTGGCCGCCAACGCCTGGGCCGGTGCAACGCGGGGCAAGCTGAAAGCGCGCTACTGCCAGGAAGGCGGCGTGGGCGTTGTGCGCCCCTCCCCGGAATGTGGCACGGGTCTTGTAGCATTCGACCCGGCATGTTCGGCGCCCCGGACCTCGTCCCCGACTCGGAACTGGAGCGACTCGAGGAGTGCCTTGCCGGAGTCCCCGAGACGAGCGACGAGGAGCTGCCGTGGCCGCTCGGGCGCGACACCCGCAGCACGTTCTTCCTCGACGAGCGGGTCTCGCCCCGCGCCTGGCGGTGGACAGACCGCTCAGCGTGGCTCGCGATCTCGGTCTCCCTGCTGCTGCACCTTCTCGTGCTGTCCCAGCTCATGCACGGCAGCGCGCTGAAGACCATCCTCGCAGCGCTCGAGGTCCCGCCGCGGCCGGTTCTCGACGAGGAGGTCCCGGCGTTTTTCGAGATGGTCGAGCTGCCGGACCAGAAGGAAGAACCGCCGTCGCGCCGCAACGCCCCTGGCTCCGACATGAACCGCCGGGCGCACGGCGGCGTCGGCGCCCCGTCCGACCGGCCAGGCTCGCAGGGCAACACACCGGAGCTGCGGCTCGAACCGCCCGGCGCCGGGGCCGCCAGCGGCACGGCGGGCACCGGGGAGCTCCAGATCGCAGGCAAGGGCGAGGCGGGCGAGGGCGAGAGCAAGGGGGCGAGTCGCGGCAAGGGCGAGGGGACCGAGCCCCAACCGACCCCTGCCGTCACCAGCGCCGACGCCGGCCTCGAGCCGTTGCGCCTGGGGACCTCGGGTGGCGGCCAGGAGCGGCCGGTGCTGCGCGGCCTCGGCGGAATCGGGCCCGGCTCAATAGGCGGCTCGATCCCCGACCGCAAGGGTGGCCGGGTCGACCTCGGCCCGCTCTCGTTCGACACTCAGTGGTACAACTGGGGGCCTTACGCGGCCGAGATGCTGCGCCGCATCCGCTACCACTGGCAAATCCCCGAGATCGCCAGGCTCGGGGTAGGCGGGGTCGTGCGCATCCACTTTTTCATCGAGCGGAACGGCCGCGTGACGGGGCTCGAGATCGAGATGCCCTCCCCTCACCCGCCGATGGATTTCGCGGCGCGCGACGCGATCCTCAACGCCTCCCCGCTGCCGCCCCTCCCTGCCGACCTCGTGGGGATCGAGCGGGAAGGGGTCACGATCACGTTTTACTACAACACGCCGGTCCCCGAAGGCGAGTACACGGGCTGACCCGCTGCCCGTCCGGGCGAGAGTCGAGCGCCCCGCACCTCCCTCCTGGCAAGGTCACCGTCGCCAACGAGGCGGAGCGCAGGCGGAAAGCAGGCCTCGGAGCGTCAGCCGCAGGCCGCGACCACGCGGCGCAGCGCCGCGCCGACCTCCTCACCGACGGCCGCGAGTTCGGGGACCTGCACGATGCCGAGCACGCTGTCGGGGCGCATCGCCCGCACCACGGTGCGGCCGTTCTCGACCGAGACGGTGACGTTGCAGGGGAGCAGCACGCCGATCTCGGGGGCCACGGTCAGCGCCCGGTGCGCCGACGGCGGGTGGCAGGCGCCAAGAATCACGTACGGTTCCCGCTCCACCTCGAGCTTCTTCTTCATCGTCGCCTTGACGTCGATCTCGGTGAGCACGCCGAACCCCTCGGCCGCCAGCGCCTCGCGCGCCCGCGCCAGAGCCTCGTCGAACGACAGTGGGGACCATGTCTCGTAGGCAACCGCCGTCTCTCGCATCTTTGTCTTCCCCCCCTCCCGGTGCACGAGGGCGTTCTTTTCTGTCTCCGCTCGTCCTCGGGGCCACCCGGGCCCCGCTCACGAGGCTCAGGAAAAGCCCCCACCGCACCCCGCCGAGCTCGGCTTGCCGCACGGCAACGAGCTGCCGCCAGCCGCCGGCACGCTCGACGCGAAGGTCGAAAACGCCTTTCTCACCTCGCCGGAGCCGCACGCGGGGCAGCTCAGGCCTTCGGCCGTCGCGCCCATGCGCTGCAGCACCTCGAACCGACGCCCACACTGCTGACAGACGTACTCGTACAGTGGCATCTCAGCCTCCACATCCGCCGTGGATCGACGCCCACGCACTCTCCGGGATGCCCTCCGGGTACACCTCGTAGCTCGAGAACACGGCTCCACAGCTCCGGCACCGCCAGAGCAACGCCCCTCAGGTGGGGACCGGACGCAAGTCGCCGCCGCACCGCAGGCACACGCCGCTCGCCGTCGCTTCTTTCTGCTCCGTGCTCATCGCTCGTCCCCTTCCGGCCGGGCAGACGACTCGTCCTCCCCCCGCATGCCGCAGGACCCGCGCTTCCGACGCCCGGTCGGATCCGGCACGGCTCAGGTGGGGACCCCCAGGCGGGGCAGCACCACCCATTGCAGCAACGCCCACGCGGCCGCAATGCCAAGCAGCCACCACACGTCGGCGGTCACGCGCTGCCCCCATGAATCATCGCGGCCTGCCCCCCCTCGATCGTCGCTCGCTCCGACTCCAGCTGCCGACGGAGTCCCTCGCAACAAATGCGACAAATCGAGAAGACGTCGTCGTCCTCAATAAAGTAGTACACACTCGCCCCCGACCTGCGGCAGTCGACCAGCCCCGCCTTCTTCAGCACCGCGAGGTGCTTGGAGACGTTGGCCTGGCTCGAGCCGACAAGGCGCATGATGTCGTTGACGTTGTGCTCGCCAGACTGCAAGCAGTGGAGAATGCGCAGGCGCATGGGGTCGGCCATGGCCTTCAGGCGGCCGGCGATGCGTTCGAGGAGCTGGGTCGAGGCCTCTTTCATGTGCTCTCCCAACAGAGAGTATAACCACTCGCTCATGGACGCACAAGGCGCCAGCGCCGCTCGACTCGCGCCACCAGTCACAGGACCTCCTCGGCCGCCCACACGAACATCTTGAGCCTTTCGCCGCAGTCGGTGCAGTACGTCCGCACCTCTTCGCGCAGTGCCTCCACGCGTTCCTCGTCGATCAGCGTGAAGATGATGGCGGAGGTCCTGGGGTACGCCCGCGACCCCAGGCGCTGCCCCGTGGTCCCGAGCCCGAAGGTGTGCGGGATTTCCGTGTACCCCTCGACCCCGGCTCGCCGCAGCAGCACCTCGAGCTCTTCCTTGCGCGCCTCGTCCACGATCATCATGAGCAGCTTCATGGCCTCACTCCTCGACTCCGAGCGCCCGCAGGATCGAGATCATCGGGCACCAGCGGGTGAACGCCGACTGCAGCAAGTTGAGCCCCACGAACGCCGTGAACACGAAGAACCACGGCTGGTGCAGGAAGTACCCCAACCCCACCGAGAGCAACACGAACAGCCCCGCAATCGCGCGCAAATACTCGTTGATGGTCATGCTCGCCGTCCTTTCGTGTCAGGTCGAGGGGTCGCCGTCCACCGTGATGACGCGGTCGACCCCGACGGTTTTCAAGTACATGTAGTACAGCAGTGGAATCACGACCAGGGTGAGGGCAGTGGCCACCACCACGCCCGAGATGAGCGCCACGGCCAGCCCCTGGAAGATCGGGTCGAGAAGGATCACGCCGCCCCCCACGACGAGCGCTGCCGCCGTGAGGGCGATCGGCCGGAAGCGCACCGCGCCGGCCTTGATCACCGCCTCCTCGAGGCGCTCCCCCGCCTCCAGCTCGAGGTTGATGAAGTCCACCAGCAGGATCGAGTTGCGGACGATGATCCCGGCCAGGGCGATGAAGCCGATCATCGAAGTGGCGGTGAAGAAGACGCCCCCCAGCCCGTGCGCCGGCAGGATGCCGACGAGCGTGAGCGGGATCGGCGCCATGATGATGAGCGGCGTCACGAACGAGCGGAACCACCCGACGACCAGCAGGTAAATGAGCACGAGCACGGCCGCAAAGGCGATGCCCATGTCGCGGAACACCTCGTAGGTGATCTGCCATTCGCCGTCCCACTTCACCGCGTAGCGGGTCCCGTCCTCCGGCAAGGTGCTGGAGAGCAGCTCCACCGCTCCGCCGCCGGGACCCTCGAGAGCAGCGAGGCGGTCCTGCATCGCCAGGATGCCGTACACCGGCGCCTCGGCCGCCCCCGCCATCTCGGCCAGCACATAGGTCACCGGCCGCAGGTTCT
Source organism: Thermoanaerobaculaceae bacterium (assembly GCA_035384965.1). GTDB lineage: Bacteria > Acidobacteriota > Thermoanaerobaculia > Thermoanaerobaculales > Thermoanaerobaculaceae > JAAYVZ01. The sequence goes on along the minus strand of DAOOJE010000040.1, from coordinate 22,530 downwards.
TGTGGTAAATGAAGCGCTCCCGCGGCACCGTGCGCACGTTCACGAGCTCCGAGAGCGGCACCAGCCGCCCCTCGCTCCCGTGCACCGTGGTCGCCAGCAGCCCCTCGATCGAGGAACGCTGGGTGCGGTCCAGGCGCAGCACGAGCGGCACCGGCGCCCGCGCCGCCTCGTCGCGCAGCAGCCCGGCCTCGGCCCCGTCGAGCGCCACCCGCAGGGTGCGGGCGACGACCTCGGAGGTGATCCCGGCCCGCACAGCCTTCTCGCGGTCGATCTCGACCTCCAGGCGCGGGGCCGGGTCCTCGACCAGCCAGTCCACGTCGACGACGCCCGGCGTGCTCTCGAAAATGTCGCGCACCTGCCTGGCGAGCGCCACGCGCTGCTCGAGCTCCGGACCGTAAACCTCGGCCACGAGCGTCGAGAGCACCGGCGGCCCGGGCGGCACCTCGGTGACCTTGACGTTGGCGGCGTGGCGGGCGGCGATCGGCGCCACGAGGTCGCGCACCCGCCTGGACAGCGCGTGGGAGTCGGTGGAGCGATCGTGCTTGGGGAGCAAGTTGACCTGCAGGTCTGCGACGAGCGGCCCCGAGCGCAGGAAGTAGTGCCGCACGAGCCCGTTGAAGTTGAACGGCGCCGAGGTTCCGGCGTACACCTGGATGTCGGCCACCTCGCCGAGCGTGCGCACCGCTCCCGCCAGCTCGCGCGCCACCGCCGCGGTGGTCTCGAGCGTCGCGCCCTCCGGCATGTCGACCACGATCTGCAGCTCGCTCTTGTTGTCGTAGGGCAGCATCTTGACCGTCACGACCTTGACGAAGACGAGCCCGACCGAGACCACGAGCAGCAGCGCCACGCCCCCGAGCAGCGCCCAGCGGCGCCAGGCCTTCTCCAGCAGCGGCGTAAACAGGCGCTGGTAGAAGCGGTGGAGGCGGCCTTCCTTCGAGGTTTCGGCGTGTGGCGCCGAGCCGCCGTGCACGTGGGCCTCCGCCCACTTCCGGAACAGCCTGAAGGTGAGCCAGGGCGAGACCACGAACGCCACCAGCAGCGAGAACACCATGGCCGCCGAGGCGTTGATCGGTATCGGCCGCATGTACGGCCCCATCAACCCCGACACGAACGCCAGCGGGAGCAGCGCCGCCACCACCGTGAACGTGGCCAGGATGGTCGGGTTGCCCACCTCGTCGACGGCGTAGACCGTCGCCTGCCGCGGCTCCCCCCACCCCAGCTCGTAGTGCCTGTGGATGTTTTCCACCACCACGATGGCGTCGTCGACGAGGATGCCGATGGCGAAGATGAGCGCGAACAGCGTGACCCGGTTGAGCGTGTAGCCGAACAGGTACGAGGAGGCGAGCGTGAGTGCCAGCGTCGCCGGGACCGCGACCGCCACCACGATCGCCTCGCGGCGGCCGAGCGCAAACGCCATCAGCACCACGACCGACAGCGTCGCCAGCGCCATGTGGAGAATCAGCTCGGAGGACTTCTCGTTGGCCGTGAAACCGTAGTCGCGGGTCTTGGTGACTTCGACGTTGGAGGGGATCACCCGGCCCTTGAGCCCGGCGAGCCGCCGGTCCAGGTCGCGCACCATGTCGACGGCGTTCGACCCCGGCTTCTTCGCCACGGCGACCGTGACCGCAACTGCATCGGTGCCGGCCGGCACCCCGCCTGCCGCCGCTCCTGCGCCGCTCATCATCCAGACGTACTGCGAGGGCTCCTCTGGCCCGTCCGCCACCGTGGCGATTTCCCGCAGGTATACCGGCCGCCCGCCGTACACGGCGATCACAGCGTTGCCGACCTCTTCGGCCGTGCGAAAGAGCGAGCCCACGTCCACCGCCATCTCGCGATCGGCGGTCGCGTACGAGCCCGCCGGCAGCCTCCAGTTGAGCCCGGCCAGCGCTTGGTAGGCCTGCAGCAGCGAGACATGGTGGGCGGCCAGCCGGTCGCGGTCGAACGTCACCTGCACGACGCGCCGCTGCCCACCGAGCACCCACACCTGCGAGACCCTGTCGTGGCGCCTGAGTTCGGTCGCCAGCTCGTCGGCCACCTGGCGGAGCTGCATCGGCGCGACTTCGGGCGACCACAGCGTGTACGCCACCACCGGCACGTCGTCGATGCCGCGCGGCACCACCACCGGGGGCAGCGCCCCGGGCGGCAACTGCGGCGCCAGCTCGGCAACCTTCGTGTGAACCCGCACCGCGGCCTGGTCGGGGTCGGTGCCGACCACGAACCGCACGATCACCATGCCACCGGAGGGCTGGGTGGTGGAGTAGACGTACTCCACGTTCTCGATTTCCGACAGCGCCTTCTCGACCGGCGAGGTGAGGCGGCGCTCGACCTCCGGCGCGGTCGCCCCCGGCATCGCCAAGAAGACGTCGATCATCGGCACCTTGATTTGCGGCTCCTCCTCGCGCGGCGTGACGAGGACTGCGAAGCCTCCGAGCAGCAGGGAAAACACCACGAGCAACGGGGTCAGCTTGGAGGACAGGAACGCCCGGGCGATGCGGCCCGAGGCCCCCAGCGGGCGCCGCGTCATCTTCAGGCGCAGCGCCTCGCGGCGGGCCTGCTCGCGATCGATGCGGGGGGTGTCAGGCATCACTGTACCTCCTCCACCCGCGCGCCGTCGGCCGGGAGGGCCGCGAGGCCCACCAGCACCTCCTCGTCGCCTCGCAGCCCGGAGAGGACCTCGATCCGGTCACCGGGAAGCGTCTCACCGAGCGTCACGGCGCGGCTGCGGGCCAGCCCCTGGGGGTCCCGCACCACGACCATCGAGAGGCCGCCGACGGCCAGCGCCGCGGCCTTCGGCACCTCGACGCTCGACCGCTCCCCGGTCGCGAGCCTGGCTCGGCCCGTTGTTCCGGAGGCGATCTCGACGTCTCCGAGGTCCAGCTTGACGAGGAAGGTGTGGGCCGCCGGGTCGGCGCCGGGGGTCATCTCCACGACCTTGCCCGTCAGCAGACGGTTCGGGCCGAGCGCCTCGAGCGTCACCGGCAGCTCACTGCCGATCCCGAGGCCGCCGGCCAGCACCGGGCTTTCCGGAGCCGCCACCACCAGCCGCCGGCCCTGCTCGGACTCGAGCATGACGAGCGGCCGGCCTGGGGCCGCGAGATCGCCGACCTCCACCATGCGGGCCACGACCCGCCCCGCGAACGGGGCCACCACCCGCGACTCCCGCGCCACGGACGAGGCAGCCTCGACCGCCCCTTGCGCCTGCTGTACCGCCCCCTGCGCCTGCTCGTGCTGCATGCGGGCGAGATCCAGCTCCAGCTCGGACGCTGCCCCCTTCTCGGCCAGTGCCTTGAACCGCTCGTGGTTGCGCCCAGCCACAGCGAGCGCCGCCTGCGCCTGCGCCAGCGCGCCGCGCGCCTGCGCCTCCTGCCCCCTGGCGGTCTGCGGGTCGATTTCCACCAGCACCTGCCCTGCCTTCACCCGGTCGCCCGCCTTTACCAGCACAGCGGTGACCGCCGCCATGACCCGCGAGGAGACCGCCACCGACCGCCCGGCCTCCACGGTGCCGTACAGCTCGACCGTCCGCGGGACCGTCACCGCGGCCGCCTTCGCCACCCGCGCCTGGACGGGGGCCGCCCCCGCGCCGGCCGGCGCACCTGCCTTGCTTCCGCACGCCACACTCACGACCCCGAGGGCCGCCATCGTCGCCATTGCCGCAAGCCTTCGCATCATCGCCTCGCTCCTTGTCACCACTCGATCCTGAATCATTCGGGAAGCACCGCGTCGGCAGGGCGCCCGGCCCGTACCGCCAGGCACATCAGCGCGAGCTGCGCGTCCGCTCGCGCCACCAGTTCGCGGGTCTCGGCCTCGCGCCGCGCCGTGGCCGCGTCGAGAAGGTCGAGCATCCTGACCACCCCGGCACGAAAACGCTCCTCGGTGATGCGCTCGGCCTCGCGCGCCGCTGCCACTGCCTGCCAGGCGGTGGCGTGCCGCTGGCGGGCCGTCGACGCCTCCTCGAACGCCTGCCGTACCTCGAGCTTGACCCCCTCGGCGAAGCGGCTCACATCTTCGCGGCCCGCCCGCGCCTCGTGGCGCGCCGCGGCCACCGCGGCGCGGTCGCTGCCGCCGGCGAAGAGGTTGATCGAAGCCACGGCCAGCACGGCCGTCGAAGACCCGTGGGTCCCGAAGAGCCGATCATCCACCCAGTCGGCCCGCGCCACCACGCCGATCTTCGGCAGGAACGCCGCCCGGCGCACGCGCTCCTCGCGCTCGCCGGCCGCCAGCAGGTCGCGAGCGGCGACCAGGTCCGGGCGAGCCTCTGCGGCGCTGGCCCACTCCTCGTAGGTCCCGGTGACCGGGTCCGGGGCCGGTAGCGTCTCGAGCTCCCACACCGTGCCCTGCTCCCGGCCGAGCCGGAACGCGAGGTTCGCCTCGGCCACTCGGGCACGACCCCTGGCCTCGGCCACCAGGTCGTCGAGCCGCGAGAGCTCCACCCGCGCCCGCAAGACCTCCGACTGTACGAGCATGCCTTGCTCGGCGAACGCCTCGGCCACTCTCACGTGGGCGGCGACGGTCTCCCGCGCCTTTTCGAGCAGCGCCACGTACTCCCGTGCCTGCTCCAGCATGACGTACGCCTCGCCGGCCGCCAGCGCTGCCTGCTCGGCCGCCCAGCGCGCCTGCCCGGAGGCGGCCCGGGCGGCCAGCTCGGCCTGGGCGATGCGCCCCGCGAGTTCGCCCCCTGTGAACAGGGGCAGAGTCGCCTCGATCCGGGTGATCGCGGCGTCGAGCGGATCCGGCCGGTTGGGGTCCGAGGACATGAAGTCGGCGAAGGAGAACCGCTCCTGGTTGAGCTTGAGCGCGAACGCCTCGGCCGGTGAATTGGTGCGGGTGAAGATTTCCTGCAGGCTCAACGACGGCAAGCGGAACCCCTTCGCTTGCCGCACCCGCTCCGCAGCCGCCTGCGCCCTCTCGCGGCCGGCCAGCGCCTCGCCGGACCGCTGCCGGGCCAGCTCGAGAGCTGCCCGCAGCGAGAGAGGTTCCGCCCCGCCCGCCGTGCCGAGCCCCAACGCCAGAACACCCGCCAGCAACGCACGCCACATACGGCCTCCAAACATCACCATATGGTTATATGGTGCGCCAAACGATTTGTCAAGCCCTCTCGCCTCGCGCCTTCTCCCGCCCGTGGTGGTCAGATATCATCGCTGCCGTGGTCGCTCACCACTCACACCAGGCTGGCCTTGCAGATCGGGATTGGGGATAGCCATGACCGGGAGCTCTTCTCGGCGCTCGCCCCGCACCCCGAGTTCCCACTCCCGCACGCCGGTGGCGAAGGAGGCCGTCTCCACGAGCCCCCGCACGAACATCTTCATGCTCGTACTCGCCAGCGCGCTGCTGCTGTTCGCCGAACTCGCCCTCGTGCGCTGGACGGCATCGATGCTCCCCACCCTCGCCTACTTCAAGAACCTCGTGCTGATTGCCGCTTTCCTGGGAAGCGGGCTGGGGATGGCCGCCGCCTCGCACCGTCCTCGGCTGGCAGCGTGGGGACCGGGGCTTCTCGCCGCAGTCACTCTCCTGGTACTGGCGGTCAGGCGATGGGATCTCATCGGGGCTCTCGCCCTCGGGGATCTGGCCGAGTTCAGCTTCGGGGTCGCGACCGTCGGCGACCTCCTCGGGTCGCTGCGCTTCCTGTTCTGGTTCGTGATCCTGTTCGCCGCCAGCTTCGCGTATTTCCTCACCCTGGGGGCCGTCGTCGGCTCCGAGCTCCTCCCCTTCGCCCCGCTCCGAGGGTATGTCTGGAACATCCTCGGCTCGCTCGCCGGCGTGCTCGCCTTCGCGGGCGCTGCCGTGGCGACCCTCCCGCCGGGCACGTGGTTCGCGCTTCTCGCGGCCGGGTACGCCGCGCTGCGCGGCGACTGGCGCCGCCGGCTCGCGCGAGCGGCCGCGGTGCTGGCGTGCGCAGCGGCGGTGCACGTCTGGTCCGAGCCCGCGACCTGGTCGCCGTACAGCCGCATCAGCGTGCAGGAGGAGAACCTCGGCGGGGATCCTCCGCTCGTCGTCCACCGGCTCGACATCGACGGCGCCTATTTCATGCGCGCCGTCGACCTGCGCGCGCCGCGTCTCGACATCTCGCTGATCCGAAGCGCCAAGGTGCACTACGACCTGCCGTACCTGCTCACCCGACCCGATCGCGTCCTCGTGCTCGGGGCAGGGATGGGGAACGACGTCGCTGCGGCGCTGCGCGCCGGTGTGCGCCACGTCGATGCCGTGGAGATCGACCCCGCCATCATCCAGGCAGGACGAGCGCTCCACCCCGAGCGGCCCTATGATTCGCCCCGCGCCAACGTGATCGTCGACGACGCGCGCTCCTTCCTCACCCGAACCGGCGAACGCTACGACCTCATCGTGCTTGGGCTGCTCGACTCCCACACGCTCCTCTCGCAGCTTCCCGGGGTGCGGCTGGACAACTACGTGTACACGATCGAGAGCCTGCGCTCGATGCGCCGGCACCTCACCGAGCGCGGGGTTGTCGCTCTCTCGTTTGCCGTCCCGGTCGACCGCCTGTGGCTCGCCGCGAAGCTGGATCGCCTGGTGCAGGCTGCCTTCGGGGAAGCCCCGATTGCTCTCGCGCCGATGTACGACGCTTCGTTCCTGTTCATGGCCGGGCCGGGCGTGCACCGGCCGGAGCTGGTGCATGCCCTCGACCTGCCGGCGCTGGCGCCTTTTCGCGTCGACCGAGCGGCGCTCGAGCGGGAGGCAACACGCGACGGCGCCGACCGGATCGCGGTCCCCACCGACGACTGGCCACACCTCTACCTCCGTGACCGGGGCTTGTCGGCTGGCCACCTGCTGCTGTTCTCGTTCTTGCTGCCGCTGAGTCTGCTCACGACCCGCGCGCTGGCCCGCGTCTCCGGCCGGCCTGACGCGCACTTCGCGCTCCTCGGCGCCGCCTTTCTCCTCGTCGAGACGAAGGGGATCTCCGACCTCGGCATCCTCTTCGGGGGTACGTGGTGGACCGTCACCGCGGTCATCGCCGCCGTGCTGGTGATGGCGCTGATCTCGACCCTCATCGTGGCCAGGACCTCGTGCCGACGCCGCTGGGGGTATCTGGGGCTGTTCCTGGCGCTGGCGCTGCTCTACCTCGTTCCGCCCGGCCGGCTCCTCGCGCTCCCCCTCGCCGCCGCCCGCGTGCTCGGCGCCGCACTCGTGGCCGCTCCCGTGCTCTTTTCGGGCCTCGTCTTCGCCTCGTCACTGCGCCGTGCCGCCGATTCGGCGCGCGCCCTCGGCTGGAACCTGGCAGGGGCGGTCCTGGGCGGCTTCATGGAGTACGCCAGTCTGGCGTTCGGTATCAGCTCGCTCGCTCTTTTCGCAGCTGCGCTGTACGGGCTCTCCGCCCTGGCGCTCGTGACGTCCGGAAACGCGTCCCCGAGACCTGCCGGCGCGGGTGGGTGAACCGCGCGGCGGTGAAAGGCTTTCGGTGGGCCAAGACGGCGACGCCCGGGAGACCCGGGCGCCGCACTGGCTGGTCTTGGGGGTGAGCGTCAGCCCTCCGGGGGCGTCTCCACCTTCGCGCTGGCCGCGGCCGGCTGCTTGGCCTTCTTCTCGCCCTTGGGTGCCGCCGACTTTTCGGCCTTGGCCTCGGGGAGCTTGAAGTCCACGAACTCGAGGATGGCGAGCTCGGCGCCGTCGCCCTTGCGGGGTCCGAGCTTGACGATCCGGGTGTAGCCACCGTGGCGGTTGACGAAACGCGGCCCGATTTCCGAGAAGAGGCGCTTGATCACGTCGCGGCTCTCGATCCACCGGCCGACCAGACGGCGCGCGTGCACCGAGTCCGCCTTGCGGCCGAGCGTCACGACCTTCTCGGCTATCGGCCGCAGCGTCTTGGCCTTGACGAGGGTGGTGATGATCCGCTCGTGCTCGATGAGGGAGCGCAACTGGTTGCGGAAAAGCGCCCGCCGGTGCTCCGACGTGCGACCGAGCTTTCGACCTGCTTTCATGTGACGCATGACAACCCTCCGTTACGACTGCGGCAAGTCGAAGCGCATCCCGAGGCTCAGCCCGAATCTCTCGAGCCGGTCGCGCACTTCCGCCACGGCCTTCTTGCCCAAGCCGGGCAGCTTCTGCAGCTCGTCCTCGCTGTACGCCACGAGGTCGCGCACGGCAGCGATCCCGGCCGCCCGGAGCATGTTGAGAATCCGGACCCCCAGCTGGAGCTCATCAATCGACCTGTCGAGCGCGGAGTCCTGAGCGGGCGCCGCCACGACCTCCTGGACCCCTTCGAGGTTGACGAAGATCGGCAGGTGATCGGACAGCAGCCGGGCCGCCTCGCTCACGGCGGCGACCGGCGTGATGGTGCCGTTGGTCCACACTTCGAGCACCAGCTTCTCGTAGTCGGTGGCCTGCCCGACGCGCGCTGGCTCGATGCGGAAGTTGGCCTTGCGCACGGGCGAAAACGCCGCGTCGAGGAAGATGAAGCCCACGCCCAGATCGCGTCGCTCCTGCTCGTCGGCCGGCACGAACCCGCGGCCGCGACGGACCACGAGTTCGGCGTCCACCGCACCCTCCTCGGAGAGCATCGCGAGGTACACCGAGGGGTCCACGACCTCGAGCTCGGAGCCTCCATCGATGGCCCGCGAGAGCAGCTCGCCAGGCTCCGAGGCCTTCAGCGTCGCGGTCAGCGACTCCGGTCCCTTGAGGCGCAGCGGCACCCGCTTGAGGTTGAGGATGAAGTCGGTGACGTCCTCCATCACCCCGGGGATCGAGTCGTACTCGTGGTCGACGCCGGCGAAGCGCACCGCCACCACGGCGGCACCCTCGATCGAGGAGAGCAGGATGCGCCGCAGTGCGTTGCCGATCGTCACGCCCCAGCCACGCTCGAACGGCTGGGCCACGAACACCCCGTGGTTCGGGTTGTCCGGATCCGCCTCGGCCACCACGGCCTGCGGCCGGTGAAGCTCCAAACCTCTCATGGCGACCTCCTTACCGCGAGTACAGCTCGACGATCAACTGCTCCTGGATGGGCAGGCGGATGTCCTCGCGGGTCGGCAGCGCCACGACCTTGCCCCGGAAGTTGGCGCTGTCGAGTTCGAGCCACGCCGGCACGCCGCGTCCCTGCGCGGTTTCCAGTGCCTCGACGACGAAGGCGTTCGAGCGCACGTCGTCCTTGAGGGCGACTTCCATGCCGGGCCTGACCTGGAACGACGGGAGGTTCACCCGCCGCCCGTCGACCAGCACGTGGCCGTGTCGGACCAGCTGGCGCGCCTGGCTGCGCGAGGAGGCGAAGCCGAGCGAGTAGACCACGTTGTCGAGCCGCGTCTCGAGCAGGCGCAGGAGGTTCTCGCCGGTCACGCCCTTCTGCCGGTTGGCCTCGGCGAAGTAGCGCCGGAACTGCCGCTCGAGCACCCCGTACACGCGCCGCACCTTCTGCTTTTCGCGCAACTGCAGCCCGTACGGCTGCATCTTGTTGCGCCGCTTGCCGTGCTGCCCCGGCGCGTAGGAGCGCCGCTCCACCGCGCACTTCTCCTTGAAGCACCGCTCCCCTTTGAGGAAGAGCTTCATTCCTTCCCGTCGGCATAGCCGGCAGACCGGCTCGTGATACCGTGCCACTGCAACCTCCTCGCCGTCCTACACGCGACGCCGCTTGGGCGGGCGGCAGCCGTTGTGGGGGATGGGGGTGACGTCCTTGATGCTCTTGATCTCGAGCCCCGAGGCGGCCAGAGCCCGGATGGCCGACTCCCGACCCGCCCCCGGCCCCTTGATCTCGACGTCGACCGTCCGCAGCCCGTGCTCCTGCGCCTGCTCGGCGGCGTTGCGCGCCGCGAGCTGGGCAGCGTACGGCGTGCCCTTGCGCGAGCCCTTGTACCCGATGCGTCCGGCCGAGCTCCAGCAAATCGCGTTGCCGGCGGCATCGGTGATCGTCACGATGGTGTTGTTGAACGTCGCCTGGATGTGGGCCACGCCGTGCGGCACGTTCTTGCGCTCGCGGCGACGGGCTCCCTTCTTTGCAGCCTTTGCAGCCTTTGCCATCGCTTTGCCTCGCTCGTCCTACTTCTTGCCGGCCTTCTTCTTCTTGGCCACCGTGGCGCGACGCGGGCCCTTGCGGGTGCGTGCGTTGGTGTGGGTGCGCTGCCCGCGGACCGGCAACCCGCGGCGGTGCCGCACTCCGCGGTAGCAGCCGATCTCCATGAGCCGCTTGATGTTCATGGCGACCTCCTTGCGCAGGTCGCCTTCCGTCTTCTCCTCCTGGATCACCTTGGTGATGCGGCGGATCTCGTCCTCGGAGAGGTCCTTGACGCGCACCATCGGGTCCACGTCGGCCCGCTTGAGGACCGACTTGGACAGCGATCGGCCGATGCCGTAAATGTACGTCAGGCCGATCTCCACGTGCTTGTTTTGGGGCAGGTCGACACCTACGATGCGTGCCACAGCAAAACCTCCTCGCTAACCCTGGCGCTGCTTGTGCTTGGGGTTCTCGCAAATGACGCGGATGACCCCCCGCCGAACCACGATCTTGCACTTCGAGCAAATCTTCCGAACCGAGGAACGAACCTTCATTGCCGCAACCCCTTCACTTGTACCGGTAGACGATCCGCCCGCGCGTGAGGTCGTAGGGCGAGAGCTCCACCAGGACCTTGTCGCCGGGCAGGATCCGGATGAAGTGCTTGCGCATCTTCCCCGAAATGTGGGCCAGGACCTCGTGCCCGTTTTCCAGTTCGACCCGGAAAACCGCGTTCGGCAGGGTCTCGACCACGGTGGCCATCACCTCGATGGCCTCCTCTTTCGCCATACCCCTCTCCTTACCTTCCGTCCACGCCCAGGACCCAGGGGCCGTCGTCGGTGACGGCCACCGAGTACTCGAAATGGGCGGAAAGCTTACCGTCTTCGGTGCGCGCTGTCCAGCCGTCCGGATCGATGACGACACCCGGCTTGCCGGCGTTGATCATCGGCTCGACGGCGAGGACGAGCCCCGGCCGCAGCTCCGGTCCTCGGCCGGGGGGGCCGTAGTTGGGCACGCTCGGCTCCTCGTGCATGGCGCGGCCGATGCCGTGCCCGCAAAAGTCGCGCACCACCGAGTACCCGTTCGCCTCGGCGTACCCCTGCACGGCGTGGCCCACGTCGCTCAGGCGCTTTCCAGGGCGCATCACATCCACCGCCCGCTCGAGACACTCCCGCGTCACGCGCACGAGTCGCGCCGCCTCGGGAGCGATCTCGCCGACCGGCACCGTCACCGCGGCATCTCCCACGAAGCCGTCCAGGATCACGCCGCAGTCCACCGACAGCACGTCGCCGGCCTGCAACCGGCAGCTCTTCGACGGGATACCGTGCACGATGACCTCGTTGATCGAGGTGCACAACGTCGCCGGGTACCCTCGATACCCCTTGAACGCCGGGCGCCCGCCGCCGGCCCGCAGGTGCTGCTCGGCCAGCTCGTCGAGTTCCCAGGTGGACACGCCCGGGCGGGCCGCCGCCACGACGCGGGCCAGCGTCTCGTGGACCAGGCGGTTGGCCCGGTCCAGAGCGGCAAGCTCGGCGGCGGTCTTGAGGATGATCATCGGTGGCGGGCCTCCAGGGCGCCCCGGAGACGCCCGAACACCTCGTCCACGCCACCCAGACCATCCACTTCCTGGAGGTTGCCACGCCGCCGATAGAGTTCGAGCAGCGGCTCGGTGTGGCGGCGGTACACCCGCAGCCGTTCGAGCACCACTTCCTCGCGGTCGTCCTCGCGCTGCACGAGGCGCCCCCCGCACGCGTCGCAGGAGCCTTCCGCGGCAGGAGGGTTCGCCGTCACGTGGTAGACCGCCCCGCACGCGGGACACGAGCGCCGGCCCGCCATGCGGCCGATGATCGCCTCGTCGGGCACCGCGAGGTACAGCACCGCATCGACCCGGCGCCCGAGTTCGGCCAGGAGGTTGTCCAGCAGCTCGGCCTGGGCCGTGGTACGCGGATATCCGTCGTACACGCACCCCCCGGCCGCCGCCTGACCGTGCAGCAACCCCATGAGCATCTTGCCGACCAGCGCGTCGGGCACCAGCTCGCCTTTCGCCATGTACTCCCTGGCCTCGGCCCCGAGGGCCGTGCCGCGCCCGATCTCGTCCCGCAGCAGGTCACCCGTCGAGACGTGCAGCAGCTCGAAAGCCGCCGCGAGGCGCTTGGCCTGCGTGCCCTTGCCGGCCCCCGGCGGACCCAGGAGCACGATGTCGCAGGCGCGAGTCACCATCGCCGTCATCCTCGCCGGCCCCGGATGCGGCGCCCCTTGACGAAGCCGTCATAGTGCCGCATCACCATCTGGGCCTCGATTTGCTGCACCGTGTCCATGGCCACGCCGACCACGATCAGCAGCGAGGTGCCGCCGAAGTAGAACTGCACGCCCAGACCCTCCGTGAACCACCGCGGCAAGAAGGCGTCGAGCGTCCCGCCGATGAACGGGATGGTCGAGACCTTGAAGCCGGTGATCAGGATTTCCGGCAGGATCGCCACCAGCGACAGGTAGATGGCGCCCACCAGCGTGATGCGGGTGAGGGTCATGTCGATGAAGTCGGCGGTGCGCTGCCCCGGCCGGATGCCGGGGATGAACCCGCCGTACTTGCGCATGTTCTCGGCCGTGTCCTGGGGGTTGAAGATGATCGAGGTGTAGAAGTAGCAGAAGAAGATGATGGACACGATGTAGACGAGGTTGTACAGCGGCTCCCCGTACGCCAGCCGGCGGGTGATGTCCTGCACGATGGGGTGCTTGACGACCTGCCCGATCGACTGCGGGAACGACAGGATCGAGGCCGCGAAGATGACGGGGATCACCCCGCCGGTGTTGAGCCGCAGCGGCAGGTAGGTGCTCTGGCCGCCGAACATCCGCCGGCCGACCACGCGCTTGGCGTACTGCACGGGGATTCGCCGCTGGGCACGTTCCATGAGCACGATGGCAGCCACGACCGCGATCGCGAAGACGACGAAGAGGACCGCGGTGAGGATGCCCATCGAGCCGATTTGCACGTCCTGGATCGTCCGGATGATCGCGCTCGGCAGGCCGACCACGATGCCGGCGAAGATGATGAGGGAAATCCCGTTGCCGATGCCGCGCTCGGTGATCTGCTCGCCCAGCCACATGACGAAGGCGGTGCCGGTGGTGAGCGTGAGCACGGTGAGGAGTCGGAACCCCCACCCCGGGCTGACGACCAGGTGAGCGCCGCCGGGCGCCGTGGTCTTCTCGAGGAAGAACGAGATGCCGAGCGCCTGGATGATCGAGATCACCACGGTGCCGTAGCGGGTGTACTGGGTGATCTTCTTGCGCCCGAGGTCGCCTTCCTTGGAGAGCTTCTCGAGATACGGCCACACCACGGTGAGGAGCTGCAGGATGATCGACGCCGAGATGTACGGCATGATGCCGAGGGCGAAGATCGTCATGCGCCCGAGCGCGCCCCCCGAAAACAGATCCAGAAAGCCCAGGATCGTGCCCTTGGTCTGGCCGATGAACTCGGCCAGCGCCTCCGGGTCCACGCCGGGCGTCGGGATGAACGCCCCCAGGCGGTACACCGCCAGGAGCAGGAAGGTGAAGATCACCCGCTTGCGCAGCTCCGGAATCGCGAAGATGTTGCGCAGGCTTTCGATCATTTGGCAATCACCTCGCAGCGTCCACCCACCGACTGGATGATCTGCAGCGCCTTCTTCGAGAACTTGTGGGCCTTGACCACGAGCATCTTGTCGAGGCTGCCGTGGCCGAGCACCTTGAGTCCGTCACCGAGAGAGGAGATCACGCCCTCCGCCAGCAGCAGCTCGGGGGTGATCTCCGAGCCGGCCGGAAAGCGGTCGAGCTGGCCCACGTTGACGATCGTGAACTCCGTCCGGAAGATGTTGGTGAAACCGCGCTTGGGCAGGCGCCGCACGAGCGGCATCTGGCCGCCCTCGAAGTTCCGGCGGTTCCTGTAGCCGGAGCGGGACTGGGCGCCCTTGTGCCCCCGGCCTGCGGTCTTGCCGTGGCCGGAGCCGGGGCCGCGCCCCACGCGCTTGCGGTCCTTGGTGGACCCGGGTCGAGGCGTCAGGTTGTGCAGTTCCATCGCCTACTCCTCCGCCGGCGCGACTTCGACGATGTGCGCGCACTTGGCGATCATCCCGCGGGTGTAGGGCGTGTCGACGAGTACCACCGAGGAGCCGATCCGCCCCAGGCCGAGACCGTCCCGGAGCACCCGCTTGACGCGCTCCTGGTTGCCGATCGCGCTGCGCACCTGGGTGATGCGCAGCTTCTTTACCACTGTCTTCTTTCGCGATGTCATACCTCAACCTCCGGCAGGGGACCGGTCCGAGGCTCGCTCTCCTCGATCACCTCGGCCTCGCCGCCGGCGCGGCGGAGCTGCGCCGACTCCTCGTGCGTCGTGAGCTGTTCGAGGGCCGCGAACGTGGCGCGCACCAGGTTGTGGGGGTTGTTCGTGCCCAGCGACTTGGTGAGGATGTCACCGATGCCGCACGCCTCGGCGATGGCGCGCACCGCGCCGCCGGCGATCACGCCGGTGCCGGGAGAGGCGGGGCGCAGCAGCACCCGCCCCGCGCCGAAGTGGCCCACCACCTCGTGCGGTATGGTGGAGCCCTCGCGGTGCACGGAAATCATCGCGCGCCTGGCCGCCTCGGTGGCCTTGCGGATGGCCTGGGGCACCTCGCGGGCCTTGCCGGAGCCGAAGCCGACCTTGCCCTGCCCGTCCCCCACCACGACGAGAGCCGAGAACGAGAAGTTCTTACCGCCCTTCACCACCTTGGTGACGCGGTTGATGGAGACCACGTGGTCGATGAACTGGGATTCGCGCTCGCTCATTGCTCCCGCCCCTAGAACCGCAGGCCCGCTTCACGGGCCGCGTCCGCCAGCTCCTTGATCACGCCGTGATACCGGAAGCCGCACCGATCGAAGACCACCGTCGTGATGCCCTTGCCCTGCGCCCGCTCGGCGATGACCTTGCCGACGACCTTCCCGGCCGCCTTGTTGCCGCAGTGGGCGAGCCCCGAGCGGACGTCCTTCTCCACCGTGGAGGCGGACACCAGGGTGCGCCCGCTGGCGTCGTCGATGAGCTGCGCCGAGACGTGGCGCAGGGATCGGAACACCACCAGACGGGGGCGCTCCGGCGTCCCGGACAAGCGCTTGCGTATCCGCAAGTGAATGCGATGCCGTCGCTGCTTACGATCTTTCTTTTGCGCCATGGCCTACGCTCCCGACTTGCCGGCCTTGAGCTTGAGCACCTCGTCGGTGTACTTCACGCCCTTGCCCTTGTACGGGTCGGGGGGACGGATGGCGCGGATTTCCGCCGCCGCCTGCCCGACCTTTTGCTTGTCGATACCTTCCAGCGTGATGCGGTTCGCCTTCGCGTCATAGGTCAGCGTGACGCCTTCCGGGACCCGGTAGACGACGGGGTGGGAAAAACCCAGGGACAGCACGAGCTCGTCGCTGCCCCGCAGCTCGGCCTTGTAGCCCACCCCCTGGATGTCGAGCTGCTTGCGGAACCCGGCGGTGACACCAAGGACGGCGTTGGCGAGCAAGGCGCGGGTGAGGCCGTGCAGCGCCCGCACCGACGGCAGGTCGCTGCCGCGCTGGACGACCGCTTCCTCGCCCTCGACGGTGATCGTGATACCGTCGGGGATCGGCCGGAGCAGCGAACCCTTGGGGCCCTTCACCTGCACCACGCCGTTGCCGACGTGCACCTGCACGCCGCTCGGGATTCGGACTGGCATCTTGCCGATTCGAGACATGTGCGCCTCCCTACCACACGCGGCACATGACCTCGCCGCCGACGCGCTCCTCGCGCGCCCTGGCGTCGGTCATGAGCCCCTTGGAGGTCGAGATCACGGCGATGCCGATGCCGCCCCGCACCTTGGGCAGCTCCTCGACGCCCCGGTACACGCGACGCCCCGGCCGGGACACCCGCTCGAGCCCCTGGATCGCCGGCTCGCCCTCGCTCGAGTAGCGGAGGTACAGGCGCAGCGTCCCCTGTGGCCCCTCCTGCAGGACCTTGAAGCTCCGGATGAAGCCCTGGTCCTGCAGGATCTTCGCCAGTTCGAGCTTGAGCCGCGAGGCGGGAGCGTCGCAGCGATCCTTGTTGGCCTGGACCGCGTTGCGAATGCGAGTCAGGAAATCGGCGATGGGATCCGTCATGGTCATGGCGTCACCCCCTCACCAGCTCGCCTTGGTCACGCCAGGGAGGTACCCCTCCAGGGCGAGCTTGCGGAAGCAAAGGCGGCACAGCTCGAACTTGCGCATGTAGGCGCGCGGCCGACCGCACAGCTTGCAGCGGTTGCGGTGCCGGATGGCGAACTTGGGCGCCCGCAGGGTCTTGGCAATCATGCATGTACGAGCCATCGCGACCTCCTAGCTCCTCACGAACGGGAAACCCAGCTCCTGCAAGAGGAAACGGGCCTGGTCATCGGTTCGGGCGGTGGTGACCACGGTCACGTTCATGCCCTTGGGGTGCTCGACCTTGGTGTAGTCGATCTCTGGGAAGATCAGGTGGTCGCGAATCCCCATCGTGTAGTTGCCGCGGCCGTCGAAGCCCTTGGGCGACAGCCCACGGAAGTCGCGCACGCGCGGCAGAGCGATGTTGATGAGGCGGTCCAGGAACTCGTACATCCGGTCCCGCCGCAGCGTCACCGCGCAACCGATCTGCATCCCGGCCCGCAGCCGGAACTGGGCGATCGAGGTGCGAGCCTTGCGCACCGTCGGCCGCTGGCCGGTGATGGCGGCCAGCTCGTCCATCGCTCCGTCCAGCAGCTTGGGCTGCCGCGGCGCCTCGCCGAGACCGATATTGCAGACCACGCGGGTGATGCGCGGCACTGCCATGATGTTGGTGATCCCGAACTCCTTCTTGAGCTTCGGAACCACGTCCTGCTCGTACCTTTCCTTCAAGCGCGCCATCGTACCCTCTTTCCCTATTGGTCGAGAATCGCGCCGTCGACCTTGGCTACTCGGACCCTGCGCCCGTCCTCCAGGCGCTTGAACCCGACGCGCGAGGGCCGCCCGCTGTCCGGCGAGATCACCATCACGTTGGCGATCGAAACCGGGGCCTCCCGCTCGACGATGCCACCCGTCACTCCCTTGGCCGGGTTTGGCTTGGAGTGACGCTTGATCATGTTCACGTGCTCCACGACCACGCGGCCGACGGCCCGATCCACACGGAGGACCTTGCCCTTCTTGCCCTTGTCCTTGCCGGCCATGACCTGCACCTGGTCGCCCTTCTTGATCTTCGTGCTCGTCGCCATTGCCGCCTCCTACAGGACTTCCGGCGCCAGCGACACGATCTTCATGAACCGCCGCTCGCGCAGCTCGCGGGCCACCGGACCGATGACGCGCGTCCCGACCGGCTCCTTCTGAGCGTTCACCAGCACCGCGGCGTTGTCGTCGAAGCGGATGTACGACCCGTCCTTGCGCCGATGCGCCCGCCGGGTCCTCACGATCACCGCCTTGACCACAGTGCCCTTCTTGACAGGTGACTCCGGAGCCGCCTCCTTGACCGCGCAGACGATGATGTCGCCGAGGCGCGCGTACTGCCCGGCGTTGGAGCCGCCGAGCTGCCGGATCGCCTGCAGCTTCTTGGCCCCCGAGTTGTCGGCCACCGTCAGCATGGTTCGCATCTGGATCATGGCCGCCTCCTCACTTCGCCCGCTCGACGACGCGGGTCACCCGCCACCGCTTGGTGCGGGACAGCGGACGGCACTCGGCGATCTGCACCTTGTCGCCGACCCGGCAGTCGTTGCGCTCGTCGTGGGCGCGGAACTTCCGGGACCGCTGCACGAAACGGTGATAAAGGGGGTGCATGACCAGGCTCTCGACCTTCACCGTGACGGTCTTGTCGCCCCCGTCCGAGACGACGACGCCGATCTTGGTGGTCTTCCGGCGCTTCTGTGTGCTCTCCATGTGACCTACTCCGCTTCCCGCAACCGCTCGGCCCGGATCGTCAGCAGCCGCGCGATGTCCTTGCGGACCTGCCGGATCTTGACCGGGTTCTGGATCTGGCCAGTGGCCTTCTGGAACCGCAGCTTGAAGAGCTGCTCACGGAGCTCGCCCTCGGTGTTGTTGAGCTCCTGGATGGACTTCTGCCGCAGCTCGCGCGCCTTCATCGCACCGTCCCCCGTGCCACGAAACGAGTCCTGATCGGGAGCTTGTGGGACGCCAGCCGCATCGCCTCGCGGGCGACTTCCTCGCTCACACCCTCCATCTCGTAGAGGATGCGTGCGGGCTTGATGACGCACACCCACTCCTCCGGAGCTCCCTTGCCCTTGCCCATGCGGGTCTCGGCCGGCTTCTTGGTGATCGGCTTGTCGGGGAAGACCCGGATCCAGATCTTGCCGCCGCGCTTGACATGGCGCGTCATGGCGATACGGGCCGCCTCGATGTGGCGGGCCGAGATCCACCCTGGCTCCAGCGCCTGCAGGCCGAAATCACCGAACGCCAGCTCCCCGCCGCGCAGCGCCAGGCCCCGGCGGCGACCCCGCTGCTGCTTGCGGAACTTGACCTTCTTCGGCATCAACATGACAGCACCTCATTCCTCACAGGGCACGCCGGTGGGCCTTGGTGCGATGCAGCTCGCCCTTGTAGACCCAGACCTTGATGCCAATGGCGCCGTAGGTCGTGAACGCCTCGGCGAAACCGTACTCGATGTCCGCTTTGAGGGTGTGGAGAGGAAGCCGCCCCTCCTGGTACCACTCGGAACGGGCGATCTCCGCCCCGTTCAGGCGGCCCGAGCAGCGAATCTTGACACCCTGGGCGCCAAAACGCAAGGCGTTTTCCATCGCCCGGCGCATCGCCCGGCGGAACGTCACGCGCCGCACGAGCTGCGAAGCGATCGACTCGGCGATGAGCTGCGCCTCGATTTCCGGCCGCTGGATCTCCTGGATGTTGATGTGGATGTCCTGGCCGTACACGGCGCGCAGGCCGGCTCCGAGCTTGTCGACCTCGGCACCCTTGCGCCCGATGATGATGCCGGGCCGCGCCGAGTAGATGTTGACCCGGATCTTGTTGGCCGTGCGCTCGATGTCGATCTCGGAGACGCCGGCGTGCTGCAGCCGCGCCTTGAGTTCCTTGCGCAGGCGGAGATCCTCGTGCAGCAGCTTGGCGTATCCGGCATCCGCATACCAGCGCGACCGCCAGGTCTTGTTGTAACCGAGGCGAAAACCGTACGGGTGCGTCTTTTGACCCACGAGACTCCTCCTATCGCTCCTCGACCTCGACGGTCACGTGGCAGTAGCGGTGCAGACGGGGGAACACGCGCCCCATCGAAGCGGCCCGGAAGCGCTTCAGCATCGGCCCCTGGTCGACCTGGATCGAGCTCACGAAGAGCCGGCCGGCATCGGTCCCCGGCTGCCGCTGCTCGAGATTGGCGACGGCGGAGCGCAGCACCTTCTCGAGGTCGCGGGCGCAGCGCTTCGGGGTCAGCCGCAGCACCGCGAGGGCCTGGGAAACGCCCTGGCCGCGCACCAGATCGGCGACGAGCCGCACCTTCTGGGCGGAGTGTCGCAAGTAGCGCAGTTGTGCGTGTGCGTGCATACCTTCCCCCTAGTGGGCCGCGCCCTTGTCCTTCTTGGTGCCGGAGTGGCCGCGGAACGTCCTCGTGAGCGCGAACTCCCCGAGCTTGTGGCCGACCATGTTCTCGGTGATGAACACCGGCACGAACTTCTGGCCGTTGTGCACCGCGATGGTGTGCCCGACCATGTCCGGCACGATCGTCGAGCGGCGGGACCAGGTCTTGACCACACGTCGCTCGCGGGTTTGATTGAGCTGCTCGATCTTGCGGACCAGGTGCTGGTCCACGAACGGTCCCTTGTGGATTGAGCGTGCCATCCCGACCTCCCCTACTTCCGCCGCTTGACGATGAAGCGCTGGGTGCGCTTGTTCTTCCGGGTCTTGTAGCCCTTGGTCGGCTGGCCCCACGGCGTGACGGGGTTGCGGCCGCCCTTGGTCTTGCCCTCGCCGCCGCCGTGCGGGTGGTCGATGGGGTTCATGGCGGTGCCGCGCACGTGGCCGCGGCGGCCCAGCCAGCGGGTGCGCCCCGCCTTGCCGATGGCCACGTTGATGTGGTCGCTGTTGCCGACCATCCCGACCGTGGCCCAGCACACCCCCAGGACCTGCCGCATCTCGCCCGAGGGCATGCGCAGCGTGACGTACGCCCCCTCCTTCGCCATGAGCTGGGCCCCGGCCCCTGCCGAGCGCGCGAGCTGCCCGCCGTGGCCGGGGTGCAGCTCGATGTTGTGGACCATCGCGCCGAGCGGGATGTTCTTGAGGGGCAGCGCGTTGCCGGGCACGATCTCGGCCTTCTCGGCAGCGATGAGGGTGGAGCCCACCTCCACGCCGTCGGGAGCCAGGATGTACCGCTTCTCGCCGTCGGCGTAGAAGAGCAAGGCGATCCGGGCCGAGCGGTTGGGGTCGTACTCGATGGCGGCGACGCGGGCCGGGATGCCCCGCTTGTCGCGCTTGAAGTCGATGACCCGGTACCGCCGCTTGTGGCCGCCGCCGCGGAAGCGGCTCGTCTCGTGGCCCTCGTTGTTGCGCCCTCCCGAGCGGGTGATCCCGTGCGTCAGGGACTTCTCGGGCGTGGTCTTCGTGATCTCGGCGAAGTCGAGCCGAGTCATGAAGCGGATGCCCGGGGATGTCGGCCGATACGACTTGATTGCCATGACCCTACCCCCTACACCTGGTCGAAGAACTCGACGGTCTTCTCGCCGGCGGCCAGGCGCACGTACGCCTTTCGCCAGTCGGGCCGCTGGCCGATGAACCGCCCGAAGCGCCGCTTCTTGCCGCACATGTTGACGACGCGGACCTCGACCACCTTGACCCCGAACAGCGTCTCGACTGCCCGGCGGACTTCGATCTTGTTGGCGTTGCGTGCCACCTCGAAGCAGACGATATTGGCCGCCTCTTTGGCGTCGGCCGTCTTCTCGGTGACGATGGGGCGCAGAATGATCTCGCGAGCATCCTTCATGGCGCCAGAACCTCCGCAAGCTGCGCCAGAGCCCGGCGGGAAAACACGACCTGCTGGGCGCCCAGCACCTGGTAGACGTTCATGTGGAGAGCGTCGGCGGCGCCGAGCTCGGGCCGATTGCGCGTCGCCAGCATCAGGTTGAGGTTCTCGAAGCTGTCGACGAACAGCACCTTCTTGCCGGCGAGGCCGAGCGTGCCCAGCCGCGCCATCATGTCCTTCGTGCGGTGGGTCTCGACGTCGAGCGATTCGAGGACCCACAGCCGCCCCTCCGAGAGCCGCTCGCTCAGCACCGAACGCAGCGCATTCTTCTTCGCCTTGACGTTGACCTTGAGGGCGTAGGAGCGGGGCTGGGGGCCGAACACGGTGCCGCCGTGCCGCCACAGTGGCGAGCGGGTGGAGCCGTGGCGGGCGCGGCCAGTGCCCTTCTGCTTCCAGGGCTTCTTGCCGCCGCCGGAGACCAGCGCCCGGTTCCGGGTCGCGTGCGTGCCGCGCCGCAGGCCGGCCAGGTACGCCTTCACGACCTCGTACACGAGGTGCGGGCGCGACGGGTAGGCGAGCAGGTCGTCGGGCAGCTCGATGTCGCCGACGACGGTGTTCTCCCAGTTACGAACCTCGAGCTTCATGACCCCTCCTCCCTTCACGCCTTCACCAGGCGGAGCAGGGCGTTGGGACCGCCCGGAACGGCACCGCGCAGGAACACCAGATTGCGTTCGAGGTCGACCTTGACGACCTTCACCCGCTTGAGCGTGGTCTTGTCGGCGCCCATGCGCCCTGCCATGCGCGTGCCGGGAAAGACGCGCGACGGGTCCTCCGACGCGCCGATCCCGCCGGGGGCGCGGTGGAACATCGACCCGTGCGAGGCATCGCCGCCGCCGAAGTGGTGGCGCTTGATGCCGCCCTGGAACCCCTTGCCCTTCGACGTCCCGACCACCCGCACGTACTCGCCGGGGGAGAAGATGTCGCACAGAACCGTATCCCCGGGCTTGGCCTCGGAGCCGGAGTCGACCGGGAACTCGGCCAGCACGCGGGTCGGCGGCACGCCTGCCTTGGCGAACGCGCCGGCGCGCGGCTTCATCACCTTGCGCGGCGGCTTGCCGTCGACGAAGCCGATCTGCGCCGCCTCGTGACCGTCTTTCTCGGCCGTGCGGCGGAGCACGACCACGCACGGGCCGGCCTGGACGACCGTCACCGGGACGAGCTTGCCCTCGTCGTCGAACAGCTGCATCATGCCGATCTTCTTGCCGATAATACCTTTGACCATGGCCCCCTCACTTCTTCCCGTAGGCCTTGATCTCGACATCGACGCCCGCCGGCAGCTCGAGCTTCATGAGGGCGTCCACCGTCTGCTGGGTGGGGTCGAGAATGTCCAACAGCCGCTTGTGCGTGCGGATCTCGAATTGCTCGCGCGACTTCTTGTCGACGTGAGGCGACCGGAGCACGGTGAAGCGCTGGATCTGCGTGGGCAGGGGAATCGGCCCCGACACACTCGCTCCGGTGCGCTTGGCCGTGTCCACGATCTCCGCCGTGGACTGGTCGAGCAACCTGAAATCATACGCCTTCAGCCGGATCCGGATCTTGTCCTTGACCATGGCCTCTCCTACTCGACGACTTCGCTGATGGTGCCGGCGCCGACGGTACGGCCGCCCTCACGGAT
>DAOOJE010000039.1:0-32804 GCA_035384965.1 Thermoanaerobaculaceae bacterium | reverse complement strand
CGGGGTTTCGCGCTAACAAATGACCGCTGAAGTTCAGCGGATTAAATTTGGCTCCGCAGGAGGGACTCGAACCCCCAACCCTTCGGTTAACAGCCGAATGCTCTACCGTTGAGCTACTGCGGAGCATCCACCGCCCCTTGCGGGGAGCGTCTTTTTACACCGCCCCGGCGGCGCTGTCAATCGCGCTGGCGGGCGGTGCTATGCTCTGCCCGCTTCCGCCTCGGCGCGGAGGCAGGAGGCGCCTGCATGGAGCCGCGACTTGACTACGCCGAGGTCGGGCTCATCGCCGGCCTCGAGGTCCACCAGCAGCTGCTCACCGCCCACAAGATGTTTTGCCGGTGTCCGGCCCGGCGCTACACCACCTCGCACGACGGCGAGGTGCTGCGGCACATGCGGCCGACGCTCTCCGAGCTCGGCGAGTACGACGGCACCGCGCTCATGGAGTTCAAGACCAAGAAGAACATCATTTACCTCCTCAACGAGGCGAACGTCTGTACCTACGAGATGGACGACACTCCGCCGTTTCTCGTCAACCAGGAAGCGGTCGACATCGCCATCGAGCAGTGCCTGATGCTGGGGTGCGACATCGTCGACGAGGTCCACATCGCCCGCAAGCAGTACCTCGACGGCTCGATCCCCACGGGGTTCCAGCGCACCGCGATCGTCGGCGTCAACGGCCGGCTGCCGTTTCGCGGCCGGACGCTGTCGATCACGCAGGTGAGCGTCGAGGAGGACTCGTGCCGGGAGGTCTCGGACAGGGGCCACCTCATCGTCTGGCGCACCGACCGGCTGGGGATGCCGCTCATCGAGACCGTGACCGGTCCCGACCTGCGCACCCCCGACGAGGTCGCCGAGGCGATCCTGCTGGTGGGGCGGGTGTGCCGCTCCACCGGGCACGTGCGGGTGGGGATCGGCGCCAGCCGCCAGGACGTCAACGTCTCGGTGCGTGGCGGGCACCGGGTCGAGATCAAGGGGGTGCCCAAGGCGGGGTGGGCGCCGGCGCTCGTCCACGGCGAGGCGTGGCGCCAGATCAATCTCCTCCGGTTGCGGGAGGAGCTGCACCGGCGTGGGTTCGCCAAGCCGGGATCGATCGCGGTGAGCCACGCCGACGTGACCGACCTGTTCGCCGCTTCGGACCAGTCCTTCCTGCGGCGGGAAGGGTGGGAGCGGTTCGTGGCGGAGGACAAGCGGCGCCCTGGTTTCGAGCTCGGGAACGGACCGTTCCGGGTCTGGGCGGCACGCCTCCACCGGCTCGCCGGCACGCTCTCGTGGCCCACCCAGCCCGACCACATTTTCGCCTCCGAGCTGGCCGGGCGCATCCGCGTCATTGCCGGCCTCGACCAGAGACCGATCCTCCTCCACTCCGAGAAGTGGCCGGACTATCGGGGCTCGCTGGCGGAACTGCGCAAGGTGCGGCAGCGGCTCGGGTGCGAGGCCGACGACGCGGTGGTCGTGGTGTGGGGGCCGGAGGACGACGTCAAGACCGCCGTCGACGAGATCCGCCTCCGGTTCGAGGACGCGGTCAAGGGAGTCCCGGCCGAGACACGGCAACCGTTCGCGGACGGTTCCACCGACTTCGAGCGCATCCTCCCCGGACCCGACCGCATGTACCCGGACACCGATTCGCCGCCGACTCCCCTCACGCGCGAGCGCGTCGAGCGGCTGCGGGCCGGCCTCGCCGAGCCACCGTGGGTGCGGGAGGCGCGGTACGCTGCGGCCGGCGTGCCGACACACGTCATCCACTATCTCATTCGCCGCGGGGGGGCGAGGCTCGTCGACCGCCTCGTGGCCGAGACCGGCGCCGACCTGCGCTTCACGTGCTTTTTCGTCGGCGAGAAGCTCAAGCACCTGCGGAGGCGCGGGGTGGCGGTGGACTCGATCGGCGGCGAGCGCTGGTGCGAGCTGTTCCGGCTCTTCGTGGCCGATCCGGTGCTGGTCGAGGCCTGGGCCACGATCGTGGCTCTCCTCGCCGCCTCGCCGCGCGCCTCGGTGGCCTCGCTGCTGGCCGAGGAGGGGCTGGGCGCCGCTCCGCCCGACTGGCAGGAGCGCGTCGGCTCGATCGTCGAGGGTGTGGGCGCCGGCGGCCGCTCGAGCGCGCCCGGGGCCAGGGTGCGTCTGGCCATGGGCAAGCTCATGGCCGAGCTGCGGGGGCGGGTCCCGGCAAGCGAGGTGCAAGCCGCAGTCGAGGCGGCGCTCGGAGGTGCCCGATGAGCGAGCAGCGCGACGAGCTCAAGGGGTACAAGGGCCGCGCCCGGGCGAGGCTGACCGAGCTGGGCGTGCGCGTCTGGAGCCGGGTGCGCCTCACCAACGACGCCGGCTCGGTGTTCGAAGGCGTCATCTTGCCGCGCTCGGAAACGTTCGACGACCTCCACATCGTCATCAAGCTGGTGAACGGCTACAACGTCGGCGTTCACGTCGACCGGGTCGCCGCGGTCGAGGAACTGGGGTGGAAGGAAGCGATCTACAAGATTCCCGAGAAGGAGTTCCCGGTTCGCCCCAACCTGCCAAGGGTCACGCTGCTGGGCACGGGCGGAACCATCGCGTCGCGCCTCGACTACCGCACCGGAGCGGTGATCCCCGCCTTCACCCCCGGCGAGCTCTACGGCGCCGTGCCGGAACTGGCGGACATCTGCAACCTCACGACCCGCAAGCTGTTCGGGGTGTTTTCCGAGAACATGGCGAAGGAGAACTACATCGCCCTGGCGCAGGCGATCGGCGAGGAGATCGCGGCCGGCGTGGACGGCATCGTCATCGGCCACGGCACCGATACCATGGGCCACACCGCCGCCATCCTCTCGTTCATGGTCCAGGACTCGCCAGTGCCGATCGTGCTCGTCGGCTCCCAGCGCTCCTCCGACCGGCCTTCCTCCGACGCCGCCCTCAACCTCATTCACGCCGTGCGCACGGCGGCGTACGGGGACATCGCCGAGGTCATGATCGCGATGTTCGGCCCGACCTCGGATCGTTACGGGCTACTGCACCGCGGCACCCGCTGCCGCAAGATGCACTCCTCGTACCGCTCCACCTTCCGCACCGTCGGCGACATCCCCCTCGCCACCGTGAGCCGGGACAGTTTCACGTACCTCTCGAAGGATTACCGCCGACGCGACAAGACCCGCCAGGTCAGGATCGACCCCGTGTACGACGACCGCACGACGATCCTCTACTACTACCCGGGGATGCACCCCGACCTCGTGGACGCGCTGGTCGAGAAGGGCTATCACGGCATCGTCATCGCCGGCACCGGCCTCGGGCACGTCAACAAGCCGCTCTACCCCGCGCTCAAGCGCGCCATCGAGCAGGGCGTGCACGTCGTGATGGCGGTGCAGACGCTGTGGGGGTACGTGCAGATGTACGTCTATGACACCGGCCGCGACCTCCTCGACATCGGCATAGTGCCGCTCGACAACATGCTCCCCGAGACCGCGCTCATGAAGCTCTCGTGGGTACTCGCCCACACCCGCGACCACGACGAGGTGGCGCGCATGATGACGACGCCGATCGCGCACGAGATCACCCCGCGCGAGCCCCACAACGGCTACCTCATCATGCAGGGCGGGCTGCCCGAGATCGAGGAGTGGATCAAGACCCACTGGAAGTGACGCCCCGCCGGGTCGGAGCTGGGCTGTTCGCAGTTGGCGGCTCGCGGTCCACGGTTCCTGACTCGCTGGCAGCGGCCAACCGCGACCTGTGAACCGTGAACCGCTTCTCAGAGCAGCAGGCCGGCGATGCAGGCGTTGACGAAGTTGGTGAGGGAGCCGGCCACGAGGGCCCGCACCCCCAGCCGCGCGAGGTCGGAGCTGCGGCCTTCCGAAAGCGGCCCGGTGCCGCCGATCTGGATGCCGATCGAGCCGATGTTGGCGAACCCGCACAGGGCATACGTGGACAACACCACGGCGCGCTCCGAGAGCACCGGCAGCGAGCCTGCGGCGGCGTTGCCCTTCGCCATCGCCGCGGCGTTGTCGAGGAACACCTTCAGGTCGGTGTAGGCAATGAACTCGTTGAGGATCGTCTTCTTGCCGAGCAGCACGCCGACCTTCCCGGCCTCCGCCCAGTCGATGCCCAGAAGCCACGCCACCGGCGCCAGCAGGCGGGCGAACAGCCACTCGAGCGACAGCCCCGGTACGTGAAGGAGGCCGCCGACCCACCCCAGCACGCCGTTGACCAGAGCCAGCAGCGCCAAGAAACCGATGAGCATGGCCGCCACGTTGATGGCCAGCTTGACGCCGTCGGCGGCTCCGGAGGCGGCCGCGTCCACCGGGTTCACCCATGGCCGCGCCACCTGCGCCTTGACGCTGCCGCCGGTCGCGGGCTCGCCCTCCTCGGGGTACAGCAACTTGGAGATGACGAGCGCGCCGGGCGCCGCCATCACCGAGGCGGCGATGAGGTGCACGGCCGGGACCCCGAAATCGATGTACACGGCCATGACCCCGGCGGCGATGGTGGCGAACCCGCCGGTCATCATCGAGAGCATCTCGGACTGCGTGAGCGCGGGGATGTACGGGCGAATGAACAGCGGTGCTTCGGTCTGCCCGACGAAGATGTTGGCGGCGCCGCACAGCGACTCGGCGCCCGAGGTGCGCATCGTCTTCATCATGACCCACGCGAGCCCCTCCACCACCCGCTGGAGGATCCCGTAGTAGTAGAGCAAGGTCATGATCGTCGAGACGAAGATGATGGTGGGCAGCACCTTGAAGGCGAAGAAGTGCTGCCGGAAGTCGGCTCCGAACACGAACTCGGCGCCGGCGTCGGAAAACGACAGGAACTTCTTGGCCAGTTCGCCGAGCCACGAGAACGCCGCGAACCCCCACGGGGTCTTGATGATGAGCACGCCGAGCGCGAGCTGCAGCCCGAGCCCCCACACCACGGTCCGCCAGCGCACCGCCTTGCGGTTGACCGAAAGGAGGAAAGCCACACCCAGGAACACGACGAGGCCGAGCAGCGAGATCAGACGGTCCATGCGCCCTCCGGCGGTACGGCCGCGCGTATCATAGCTTCGCCATGTTGCGGATGAGCCGCGAGGAGTTCGAGCGTGTGGTGGCCGGGGCGCTGGACCGGCTGCCCGACCACATCGCCGCTCTCATCGAGAACGTGGCGGTCGTGGTCGAGGACGAGCCGACGGAGGAGGATCTCCTCGAGGTCGGTCTCGACCCCGAGACCGACACGCTGTTCGGCCTCTACCAGGGGCTCTCGCTCGAGGAGCGCGGCCCCGGCAGCTACGGAGGCGCGCTGCCGGACCGCATCGTCATCTACCGCCTTCCCTTGCTCGAGGCGTGCGCGGACCGGGCCGAGCTGGTGCGGGAAATCCACGACACCGTCGTGCACGAGGTTGGGCACTATTTCGGCCTCGGCGAGGACGAGCTGCCGTAGCCGGCGCTCGACGACCGGTGGACGGAGGCTCTCGCCCGAGTCAACCCCCGCTCGCCGATCACCGTTCACTCGTGGGGAGACGCCGGGGCGACCTCGAAGTGGTTGGCATCGACCACGGGCCCCTGGCTGAGTTCCCAGTCGCGGAACGCCTGGAGGTCGAGGCGCAGGCGCGACAGGACCCACCCGAGCACCGCCGCGTCGTCGAGCAGCCCGACGCCGAGCACGGCGTCCGGGATGGCATCGAGTGGGTTGGCGAAGTAGATGAGCGCGGCCAGGATCGCGACCAGCGAGCGAACCGGCAGGCGGCGATAGCGGCGCGCCAGCACCTCGCGCACGAGGCGCACCGCGGTCGCCACCTCGCCCAGGATGTGGCGCAGCGTGTGCGGCGCCCGCTCGAGCTGCCGGTCGGCGGCGTCGAGGACCCGGTCGGCCGGACCGCCGGCGGTGGCGATCCGGCGGGCGGCCGCGACGGCGCGGCGGAACGCTCTGGCCTTCCCACCCATCACTGCGAGTGTACCTTGTGAACTGCGGTAGGATGGAAAGCGCCACCGTGTGCCGCGCGGACGGAGGTGATCGTGGAGTGGGTGATTCCCGGGCAGCTGGCGCGCAGTCACCGGCCGGGCCGGACGGCCGAGGGCGACGTGCAGGCCGACCGCTCCGCCGTCGAAGCGTGGCTGGCGGCTGCCCGCGCCGAGGGGATCCGCTCCGTCATCTGCTTGCTCGGCCAGGACCAGCTCGCGCTGTACGGCTGCCTCGAGCAGGGGCTGCTGGCCCGGTACCGCGAGGAGGGGTTCGAGGTCGTCCACGTCGACGTGGAGGACGCCCAGTGGCCGCCGCTGCAGCCGTCCCACGTCGAGCAGGTCTGGCAGGCGTTTCAGCGCCTGCCGAAGCCGGTCCTCGTGCATTGCTCGGCCGGCCTGTGGCGCACGGGCCACGCCGTCGAGGTGATCCTGAGCCGGCTCGAGCGCGGAGGTTGACGTGGCGCTGTTCATGTTCACCGGGGCTTCGGGGCGGCCACCCGGCGCCTCGCCGTACGAGGTCGTGGCAGGCGTCGTGATCGAGGATCGCGACGTGTGGAACCTCGCCCAGGCGCTCGTGGACGCCGAGCTGCGCCATTTCGGCCGCCGCTACTCGCCCGCCGGCGCGCCGCCGCGGGCTCGCCAGCTCCTGGGCGCCAAGGTGTTTCGCCAGGCCAGCCTGCTTCCCGCCGCCCCGCTCGAGGAGCGGCGGGAGCTAGCTCGCGCCTGCCTCGAGAACGGGCGCGGCGCCGACCGCCGGCAGCAGGCGGCGCTCGCCCACGCCAAGCTGGCGTTCGTGGGGGAGGCGCTCGAGGCGGCCGCCCGCTTCCGCTGCCGGCTCGTGGCATCGATCGCAGGCCGGCGCAGCCCGCGTCCCCATCCCGGCCAGCTCCGCAAGGACTACGCCTACCTCTTCGAGCGCTTCTTCTACTGCGTGGACGACAGCCGCCCGTACCCGGTCGGGATCGTCGTCGGGCCGCCGCCGTCGGACCCCGACGGGCGCCTGCTGGCCCGGCAAATGAGCTGCTACTTCCGCGGCACGCTCAAGGGGCGCCAGCGTTCGAGCCTGGTGCTCGCCGAGCCGCTGGCCGCCACGGGCGAGCTGCGGGGGCTCGTCGAGCTTGCCGACCTCGTCGCCTACGTCACGGCATGGGCGTTCCGCACCAGGGAGCTCGTGGAGCCCGCCCGGCGGGAGCTGGGACCGTTCAAGGAGCAGGTTCGCGCCTTGCGCTACCGGGTGGTGCGCGACATCGGCGACAACCCCAACTTCGTGGTCTGGGGGTTTGCCGTGGTGCCCGACCTCCGCATGCGCGACGACCGCGACGGCGAGGGATGAAAAAAGGCAATGCAGCGCACGGCGCCACAAAGCCTCCGCCTGCAAGTGTGGGCCGTTTCCCGCCGGCGCGCAAGGGGTCGTCAGGAGGCTGGCAACTCGCCCGTGGCGGGGCCTGTCAGCCGGCAGCGAGCACCGCTCACCGCCCCGGCAGGCCGCGGCCGGTGACGAGGTAGACGGCGAAGCTGCCGAGCCAGTGGCCGCCCTCGTAGTGCTCGCCGGTGACGGCGGCGAGCCCGGCGGCGCGGTGGAGCGAGGCCGTGGCGCGCAGGGAGGCCAGACGCGGGTCGCCGGCCGGCAGTCCGGCGGCGATCCCCTCGAGCATCCAGGCCCGCGACAGGTTGAGGCCGTCGAGGTGCGCCAGCTTGCCGTCGGCGCGGTCGCTCACCACCGCCACCGGCAGCCATGCGGTCGACCCGTCCAGGGGGATGCCCGGCAAGAACCCACCGAGCCAGGCCGCAAAGGCAGCGGGCGGCAAGAAGCGGCGCATGAGGTCCGCTTCGGCCAGACACGGCGACAGGAAGTCCTGTCCCGACGGCTCGTAGCCGAGGGGACAGCCGCGATCTCCGAGGTAATGGGCGCGCGACGTCGCCTCCAGCAAGGCGAGCATGTCGGCGTCACCCGCAACCCGCGCCCAGTCCGCGATCAAGCCGAAAGCGAACGCGGTCTGGCTGTGCTCCCCGGTGCGGATCGGGTAGGTGAGCCTCGGCAGCCAGCTGCGCAGGCGCTGCGCGGCGGTGCGCTCGAGGGGGGCGAGCGCCGCGCTCCAACGCCGCGCCTGTGAATCGTCCCACTCCTTCAGCTCGGCCGAAAGCTGCAGCAGCCACGCCAGTCCGTACGGCCGCTCGAATTCGGGGCGGCTCGCTGCGCCGAGGTAGTCCGCCTCCGCCGCCAACCTGGCCGGGGTGAGCGAGCGCTCCAGCGCAGCGCGGGCGGTCGGCGTGAACGGCGCTTCGGGGAAGGTGCGGGCCAGCCGAACCAGCAGCCAGTGCCCGTGCACCGAGGAGTGCCAGTCGAAGCAGCCGTAAAACGCCGGCGTGAGCTCGCGCGGCGGCTTGACGTCGGCGTCGCTCGACAGCACGTGCGCGATCTTGTTCGGGTACTCGCGGTGCACGCACCCGAGCGCCAGCTCCGCGAAGCGCCGGGCGGCCGCGGCGTCGAACGACGGTTCCCCCGCCCACACCGACGAGGTGACCGCCAGCAGCACGAGTCCGAAAACCGCTGAGGCTTTCATTCGCGGATGCTATCACCTCGCGTGGACGGGGATCCGCATCACCGGCCCTCGCCGTCCTCTCCTCCGCACCCGCCAGCGGGGCAGGCCGAGGTTTCCCCGCTCAGGGCAAGAGCCTGGGCGACGTGAGCCAGAAAAGGTCCGAGCGCCCGACCGGGGAGCCGCTGTCGGGCAGCTCGAGGCCGATCACACCTGCCGGCTTGAGGACGAGCCGCCCGCGCGGCTGCCCCCACACCAGCTCCTCGGCCCAATCGGCGAGCGTGGGCATGTGGCCGACGAGCCCCGCGCGCACCGTTCCGCGTTCGCGCAACGCGACGAGAGTGGGAAGGATGGCCGCGACTTCCGGGCCGGTGGCGAGCGCATCCCAGCCTTCGGGTTCGGGGCCGGCGCCCCCCTGGAAGAGCAGCATCGCGGTCTCGCGGGCGCGCCGGATGGGGCTGGTGAGCAGGGCGTCGCACGCCAGCCCGAGCTCGACCAGACGCGCCGCCAATCGCTCGGCCTGCTTGCGGCCCTCGGCGGCAAGCGGTCGGGCCGCGTCCGCAGGCCACAAGCTGGCGTCCTCGGCCTTGCCATGGCGGATCAGGAAGAGCCTCATCGCACCATTTTACCGGTGATAGACTCGCCAGCCACCGCCGAGCCGGAGCCGCCGGCCGGGCTCGCCGGACCGAGGCCGCGAGAGCGAGGACGATGACCGGGAGCAAGAGGCTTGGAGAGCTGCTGCTGGAGGCCGAGGCGATCACGGCCGAGGACCTCGAGCGGGCGCTCGAGATCCAGTCCTCCTCCGGCGAGCGCCTGGGGAGCGTCTTGTTGCGCCTGCACATGGTGGACTCCCGGTTGCTCGGCGCCCTGCTGGCCCGGCAGCACGGCGTCGAGGCCGTCGACCTCGCGGTCGCGCTGCCCCAGCCCCGAGCGCTGGCCCTCCTGTCGAGAGAGCAGGCGCATCGGCTAGGCTGTCTGCCGCTGCGGGTGGTCGGGGACGAGGTGGAGGTCGTGTTCACCGACCCGATGGACGCGCGGGTCGTTGCCGAGGTCGAGAGGACGGTGGGGCGACCGGTGCGCCGGCTCGTCGCCCCGCAGACCTCGGTGTTCGCAGCGATCATGCGGCACTACCCCCCGGAGGGGCCGCGCCGGCGGTGAGTGCGGCGCCGAGGCGGAGCGAGGAGGACGCGATGAGGGTTGCAGTGCTGGGATGCGGGCTGGTGGGTCACGCGATCGTCGCCGACCTGGCGCGGAGCGCGTTCGCGGTGACCGCCGTCGATCGAGAGCCCGGACACCTGGCGCGCGTGGCCGGGCTCGACGGGGTGCGGACTGTCGTGGCGGACCTCGCCGACCCCGCCGAGCTGGCGCAGGCGGTCGCCGACGCCGAGCTGGTCGTGGGCGCGGTGCCGGGTTTCATGGGGTACGCCACCGTGCAGCGGGCACTCGAGCTCCGCAAGCCAGTGGTCGACATCTCGTTCTTTCCGGAAGATCCGTTCGACCTCGACGCCCTGGCCCGCCGCCAGGGCGTGCCGGCGTTCGTGGACTGCGGTGTGGCGCCGGGGTGCAGCAACCTCCTCGCCGGCTGGGCCACCCGCCGGCTCGACGCGGTCGAACGTCTCGCGTGCTACGTGGGCGGACTGCCGGTGGTGCGCACTTGGCCGTGGGAGTACAAGGCGCCGTTTTCCCCCGCCGACGTGCTGGAGGAGTACACCCGCCCGGCTCGCCTCGTCGAGCGCGGCGTGCTCGTCAGCAAGCCGGCGCTGAGCGATCGGGAGCTCGTGGAGGTCGAGGGCGTCGGGACGCTCGAGGCGTTCAACACCGACGGCCTGCGCACCCT
Source organism: Thermoanaerobaculaceae bacterium (assembly GCA_035384965.1). Lineage (GTDB taxonomy): Bacteria > Acidobacteriota > Thermoanaerobaculia > Thermoanaerobaculales > Thermoanaerobaculaceae > JAAYVZ01. Next base: position 22,536 of record DAOOJE010000039.1, on the reverse strand, counting down.
CCTGCGCACCCTCGCCGTGCCCGACATGGCGGAGAAGACCCTGCGCTACCCCGGCCACATCGAGAAGATCCTGCTGCTGCGGGAAAGCGGCTTCCTCGCCACGGAGCCCGTGCGCATCGGAGGCGTCGAGGTGGCGCCGCTGGCTCTCGCGTCGCGGTTGCTGTTCCCGCTCTGGCGGCTCGGACCCGACGACGAAGACTTCACGGTCATGCGCGTCATCGCCGAGGGACGCCGCGCCGGCGGCAGGGCGAGGCTACGGTGGGATCTCCACGACCGCTGCGACCGCGCGACCCGCACCGCCTCGATGGCGCGCACGACCGGCTACACCTGCACGGCGGTGGTGCGCCTGTGGGCGGGCGGCCGGCTGCCGCGCACCGGTGTCGTGCCGCTCGAGCTGGTCGGGCGCGAGGAAGGCCTGGCCTCCGCGCTGCTCGCCGACTTGGCCGAGCGCGGCGTCAGCTTCGTGGAGCGCGAGGAGTCGCTGGCCGGGGCGTGAGACCGCTCAGTCGGCGCGCCGGCCGGCGAACAGCGCCTCGAGCGTCTGGCGATCGCGATCGGAAATGAACAGAAACTCGACGCCAACCTCGACGCCGCCGGCGGTGTCCGGTAGCTCGTAGACGACTCGAGCGGTGGTCTTGATCACCTGGCCCCGAACCGACATCAAGAGCTCGATCGCGGAGCCCTCGCCCAGGGGCTCGTCGTTGACGAACATGCAGCCGCCGAGCCCCACGACTTTGGTCTTGGCGAGGACCTCCGACTCGCCCGGGCCGAGGCGCTTGACGAGCACCGCGTGCTCGGCCGGAATCCGGGGAAAACGCCGCTGGTTCTTGCCCGAGGTATGCATGGCCACAGTCACCTTGGGGAAAGCTTAGCGCAAGAGACGGCGCCTGGCCAGTGCCCGGCACTCGGAGGAGTCGCGGGCGGAGCTCGGCTGCGGCGGCGCTTGCCCGTATACTGACGGGGCCTTCGGGCTCGGCGGACGTCGCGAGCGCTCATGGGAGGTACGGTGGATCCTCAAAGACTTCTCGGTTCGCTGCTTTCCGGGGCGATGGGCCGCCGGAGGCTCCCGAGCCAGACCACGATGGCGGTCGGTCTGGGTGCGGTCGGCCTGGCCATCGCGGCCTGGGAGCACTTCTCGCAGCAGAGGACGGCTCCGACCTCGCCTCCGCCCCTGCCCACGGCAGCCCCGGGGGCGGGGCTCGGCCAGACGGCACAGCCCCTCCCGCGCCCCCCGATGCCCCACTTGCCTCCCCCCCCACCGCCTGTCGAGGCACCCGCCGCCCCGGCCGACCACGGGCGGGAGGCACGGGAAGCCGCGTTGCTGGTGCGGGCGATGGCGGCGGCGGCGTGGGCCGACGGTGTCGTCGACGCGGAGGAGCAGGCGGCGATTCGCGACCGGCTGGCGACCTCGGGGCTCTCCGAGGAGGAGCAGGAACACTTTCTCGCCGAGCTCGCGGCGCCGCCGCACCTCGGGGAGCTCATCGCGAAGGTCGATACGCCGCAGCTTGCGGAGCATTTCTACCTCGTGTCGCTGCTCGCAACCCGCGCCGACACGGCCCCGGAGCGCCGGTACCTCGAGGACCTGGCCACACGGCTGGCCCTCGACCCGGCCACCGTCCAGCGCCTCCACCTGCTCGTGGGGGTCAAGCTGTAGGATCGAGCGCGACCGGCTCGTATCCCGGTCGAAGGAGCGTACCCATGCCGCAGTGGTACTTCGCATACGGCAACCAGCAGTACGGCCCCATGGACGACGCCCAGGCCCGCTCGTGGGCGGCACAAAACCCCAACGGCCACGCCTGGCGGGAGGGCATGGCGCAGTGGATGCCGATCCCCGGCGTTCCCGAGCTCGTGCAGCCGCAGGCCGCGCCGGGGGCAGTCCCCGCCGCCATGCGGGCGCACGACATCGACTTCAAGATCTTCGGCTCCGAGATGCAGTTCGTGGAAATCGAGCTCGACCCCGGGGAGAGCGCGGTGGCCGAGGCCGGCGCGATGATGTACAAGGACGCCTCGATCCAGCTCGACACGATCTTCGGCGACGGCTCGACCTCGGGGGCCGGCGGCTCGTTCGTCGACAAGCTGGTGGGCGCCGGCAAGCGGCTGCTCACTGGCGAGTCGCTGTTCACCACCGTCTTCACGCACACCGGCTCGGGCAAGGCGCACGTCGCCTTCGGCGCGCCGTTCCCGGGCACCATCCTGCCGGTGCGCCTGTCGGAGCTGGGGGGGCGGCTCATCTGCCAGAAGGACAGCTTCCTCTGCGCCGCGCGCGGGGTGTCGATCGGGATTTACTTCCAGCGCAAGATCCTGACCGGCCTGTTCGGCGGCGAGGGGTTCATCATGCAGAAGCTGGAGGGCGACGGTCTGGTGTTCGTGCACGCGGGCGGGACGGTGGTCGAGCGTGTGCTCGGCCCCACCGACGTGCTGCACGTCGACACCGGTTGCGTCGTGGCGTTCCAGGACACGGTCGGGTTCGACGTCGAGCAGGTAGGCGGGATCAAGTCGATGCTGTTCGGCGGCGAGGGGGTGTTCTTCGCCCGCCTCCAGGGGCCGGGCCGGATCTGGCTGCAGTCGCTACCGTTCTCGCGTCTCGCGGGGCGCATGCTGATGGCGGCGGCACGCGGGCGCGAGGAGGGCTCCGTGCTGGGTCCGCTCGGCGGGTTGCTGGACGGCGACAACCGCTTCTAGGCGGGTGCACTCGTCGCCAGCACCACGCCGGCCACCACGAGCGCCCCACCGCCAAGCAGCGACACCGTGAGGGCGTCCTCGCCCAGCAGCAGCGAGATGAGCGCCGCCGCGACCGGCTCCCAGGCCAGGACCACGGCCGTCTCGCCCGCCGTGAGCCGGCGCTGGGCGGCGGTGAACGCCCAGAACGCCACCACGGTGGCGAGCAGCGCGGTGACGACGAGCGAGCCGGCCAGGGCAGGGGTCGGCACGAGCCGCCAACGCTCGAGTCCAGCCGCCGGCAGCGCCAGCGCCGCCACCACGAGGACCTGGATGCCGTTGACGAGGCGGGGAGCGGACTCGCGCACGGCACGCTGCACGAGCATGGTGTGGAACGCGAACGCCACCGCGCACCCGACCGTGAGCACGTCGCCCACCACGACCGCGTCGCTGCCCGGCCTGAGGAGGACGCCCAGCCCTGCGAGGGCGAGCCCCCCTCCCGCCAGGGTTCGCGGCGACAGCCGCCCCAGGCCGGCCAGCGGTTCGAGCAGCGGCACCAGCACGACCGAGAACGCCGTGATGAACGCCGACCGCGCCGGTGTGGCGGTGACCAGCCCCCAGGTCTGCAGGAGGTAGCCGGCCAGCAGGCTCAACCCGCACCAGTACGGCCAGGCGGTGCGAGGCAGGCGCTCGCGGCGCCGCACGAGGTCGATGGCCAGCACCGCGCCGGCGAGCGAGAAGCGCAGCGCCATGAAGGTGAGAGGGCCGGTGTCGGCGAGCGCCGCCTTGACCACCGGGAACGTGGCTCCCCATACGGTGGTGGCGCCGAGCAGCCAGACCAGGGCAGCGGCCCGCGACATGCGGTCCACTCTACGAGCCCGTCGCCAAAAGTGAAAGCGCCGGTTCTTCCGACCCTCGGCTTCCGGTCCGGGCCGGATATCATGGCGGCCCATGACCGTCGCCGTGATCGGCATCGCGGGCGGGACGTGCGCCGGCAAGAGCTGGTTGGCCGGCGCCGTGGCCGAGGCGCTGCGCCCGCTTGAAGTGGCGCTTCTGCGCCAGGACGACTACCTGTGGCCGCTTCCACCCGAGACACGCGAGCACCCGCTGAGGCACGACTTCGACCGTCCGGAAGCCACCGACTGGGAGCGTCTCGAGGTTGATCTGGCCGCCTTGCGCGCCGGTCGCGAGGCTGCCGTGCCCCGCTTCGACCCCCGGACCCACGCCCGCGTCCGCAAGGCCAGGGTGGTGCCTCCGGCCCCCGTGGTGATCGTGGAAGGGCTGCTCGTGCTGGCCATCCCTGCGGTCCGCAACCTCATCGATCTCAAGATCTTCGTCGATACCCCGGCGGATCTCCGGCTGCTCCGCCGCGCCCACCGGGATATGGCGCAGCGAGGCAGGACCTGGCCTGAGGTGGCTGAGCAGTACCTCCGGTTCGTGCGACCGGCGCACGAGCAGTGGGTGGAGCCTTCCCGAAGGTGGGCCGACCTCGTCGTCTCCGGCCTGCCGGACGGCGAGCCGGCGGCCGGCCTCGTAGTCAGCCGGCTGGTCGTCTTGCTACACTAGCTGCCTGCATGGCGTTGCGGCGAGTCGTCACCGTAGCTTCGGGCAAGGGAGGGGTCGGCAAGTCGACCTTTGCCGTCAACTATGCCCTCGCCCTCTCGCGCGTGGCCCCGACCGTGCTGGTGGACCTCGACACCGGCACCTCGTCGGTGCGCAACACCATCGACGCCCCGGTCGAGCGCGACCTCTACCACTTCTTCCGCCGCGGCGAGCCGCTCGAGCGCTGCCTTTCGACCCTGCCCCGGCGCCTCGACCCGCAGGGGCTGTTCTCCAACTTCGCGTTCGTCGCCGCCCCGCAGCACGCCATGGAGGAGTTCATCAACTTCTCCGAGGAGCGGCGCGACCGGCTCATCGCAGCGATCAACGCTCTCCCGGCGACCTTTGCGGTGGTCGACCTGCGCGCCGGTCTGGACGCCCAGGTGCTGGACTTCCTTCCGCACTCGAACTCGGGGATCCTCGTCTTCACGCCCCATCACCCAGCAGCTACCATGGCTGCCGCCGAGATCGTCAAGGCGCTGCTGTTCCGCAAGCTCCGCCTGCTCTTCGCCCCGCGGGGCCCGCTCGCCGCCCGGCCCGGCGCCCGGCAGCAGCTCGGCACCATCAACGCCCTCCTCGACCGGGTGGAGGACAGCTACGACAACGAGATCCCCAACCTGGACGCCTTCCTCGCCGACCTCTTCCACGCCTTCGGCGACGCCGAGGTGGTGCGCGCCCTGGCCGCCAACGTCGCCTCGTTTTGCGTCCATTTCGTGCTGAACCTCTTCGACGGCGTCAACGAGACGTTCGACGGGGCGGTGGCTCCGTTCGTGCGGTCGTTGCAGCGGCATGTCTCCGCGCGCCTGTCGCTCCACAACCTCGGCTGGATCGTCAGCTCCCCCGAGGTGCACCGCTCGAACCAGGAGCGGCGGCCGATCGTCCTCCAGACACCGGGGGATCACGCGCCGGACGCCGATCCAATCCAGAAGGAGCTGGCCGCACTCGCCAAGCAAATCGGCCTCGAGCCGCCCGAGCGCCCCCAGCCCAGGCCGGTCAAGGACTTTCTGCTTTCAATCGACCCGGACCGCGCGCTCTACGACCAGCTGGAGGTGCTCAACGCCATGCACCGCGACAAGGCGTCGCTGCAGGTGCGGGACAACTTCGCGTACATCGTGCGGCGCGCCGTGCACCTCCTCAACTCCCTGCCGGCCGACCAGTTCGGACAGCGCCGCCTGCTCACGCCGGATGAGTTACTGCCTGCCTTGCTGGAGTCGATCAGCGGCGCTACTCCCGCACCCGCCGCCGCCGCTGCCGCAGCTCCTCCTCCTTGAACATGTAGCGGATGGAGTGCTTGTAGAGCATAAGGTTGGGCCCCTCGGTGCGGTTGAGCTTGATGCAGTCCTTGTCGTACCACTCGATCCAGCCGTGCAGCTCGCTGCCGTCGACGAGCATCACGACCATCGGGGTCTTGTTCTGCATTTGCTTGATGAAGTAATAGCTCTCGGCGTTGGTCTGCTCGGGAGGGGCCTGCTTGCGGTGCACGGCCGAGCGCATCGAGGTGCGGTCGGCGACCTCGGAGATCGAGGGCCGGATGAGTCTCCGGCTGGTCAGGGAATCAGTCCCGCTGTGGTCCGAGTCGTGCATGGCAACCCCGTCGGCTGGGCAGAGTATAGCACCGCCGTCGGCTCATGTTACGTTGCTGCCCCGGAGACGGTTTGTCCCCTGGCCGGCGCCGACGCGCTCCGCCCCTCGGCGGAGGCCTCGTGCGCCAGGCAGCACATGAGCCGCCCGCACATCCCCGAGATGCGCGTCGGGTTCAGCGAGAGCTTCTGTGCCTTGGCCATGCGGATGGTGACCGAGGCGAACCGGGTCATGAACGACGAGCAGCACAGTGTCCGCCCGCAGGGCCCCCAGCCGCCGGCCGCGCGGGCCTGATCCCGGACCCCGATCTGGCGCAGCTCGACACGCCTGCGCAGCCGCCGGCCGAGCTCCCGGTGCAGCTCGCGGGCGTCCACCCGCTCCTCGGCCGCGAACGAGATCACCACCGTGTCGCGATCGAGCGGAACCACAGCCGACACAGGGCGAACCGGCAGGTCCATCTCGCGCGCCCGCTGGCGGAAGAAACGCAGGGCGTCGAGTTCCACCTCCCCGAGTTCGCGGTGGCGGTGGAGATCGGCCTCGCTCGCCGTCCGGACCACGGTCCCCGCCACCCGCGGGGGAGAAGGCGACATGACGGGCAGCTCGAAGCGGCTCACCGTGCCGACTCGTTCTCCTTCGGGGCACGAGACGACGCACCACTGGCCAGCCGAAAGGTCCAGACCATCGGCGACCGCACAGACCTGCCCCGGCAGGTGGGGCGAAAAGACGACCCGGACGAGGCGCCGGCGGGGGGCGTGACCGTTCTCCACCGCGGCGCTCACGTTCCGGGGCCTTCCCCGAGCAAGGACGCGTCTGCCGCTGCCACCGCCTCGGCCTGAGCCTGGCGGGTCTGCCGCAGCCGGGCCGCCAGAGCCTGGTCACCCAGGGCCAGGATCTCGGCTGCGAGAAAGGCGGCGTTGCGCGCTCCCGCCTTGCCGACGGCCACCGTTGCCACTGGCACCCCTCCCGGCATCTGTGCCGTCGAAAGGAGGGCGTCGAGGCCTCCCCCCACTCCACCCGGGAGCGGCACCCCGATCACCGGCCGGATCGTGCGGGCCGCAACAACGCCCGCCAGGTGGGCCGCCATCCCGGCGCCGCAAATGAACACCTGCACACCCTCCCGCTCGGCCCTGTCGACGAGAGCAATGGTGCGGTCGAGGCAGCGGTGAGCGGAAGAGACGTGGACCTCGGCCGGGATCTCCAGCCGGTCCAGCTCCGCCTTGGTCTCGCGCAGCAACTCCCAGTCGCTGGCCGAACCCATGAGGATCATGACGAGCGCGCTCACGAGAGATCCTTCCCGATGTCGGTCCGGTACTGCATGCCCTCGAAGTGGATGAGCGAGACGGCCTGGTAGGCGGTGGCGACCGCCTCGGCAATCGACGGCCCGCGCCCGATCACTGACAGCACCCGCCCTCCGGAGGTGACGAGCCGCCCTTCCTCGAGCCCCGTCCCCGCCTGGAAGACGAGCGTCCCGTCGAGGTTGAGGGCGTCGCCGAGACCGCTGACGAGGTTACCGCGCCGGGGGGCGTCGGGGTAGCCGGCGGCTGCCAGCACCACGCACGCCAGCGCCTCGTGGCGCCATCCGGCCCGCAGGGTGCCGAGCTCGCCGCGCGCCGCGGCCTGCAGCAGCGGCAGGAGATCGCCGTCCAGGCGAGGGATCACGACCTGGGTCTCGGGGTCGCCCAGCCGGCAGTTGAACTCCAACAGCTTCGGACCTTCCGCGGTGGCCATCACACCGGCGTACAGAACGCCGCGGAACGGGCGTCCCTCCTGGGCGAGGCCGTTCACCGCCGGGTAGACGATGTCCTTGAGGATAGCCGCCGCCAAGCCCTGGGGGAGCGGAGCCGGGGAGACTGCTCCCATGCCGCCGGTGTTGGGGCCGCGGTCGCCGTCCTCAAGGCGCTTGTAGTCGCGGGCCGAAGCCAGCGGCAGCACGGTGCTGCCGTCGGTCAGGACCATGAACGAGACCTCTTGCCCCTCCAGGCACTCCTCCACCAGCACTCGCTCCCCGGCGGCCCCGAACGCGTGCTCCTCGCCGAAGCGCACCAGCGCCTCGTCCAGTTGCTGGGGGGTGCGGCAAACCAGGACACCCTTGCCGGCCGCCAGCCCATCGGCCTTGAGCACCACCGGCAAGCCGAACTTGCGGGCGGCGGCCGCCATCTCGTCCCGGTTGCGCGCCACCACCGCCCGGGCCGTCGGGATGCCGTACCGCAGGCACAGCTCCTTGGCAAGGACCTTGCTCCCCTCGATTTCCGCCGCCGCCCGGCTCGGCCCCAGAAGCGGCAGGCCCCGCCGCGCGAACTCGTCGGCGATGCCGAGGCACAACGGCAGCTCGGGGCCCACGACGGTGAAGTCCATGCGCAACGAGGCCGCGAACTCCGCCAGCTCGACGGTGGCGTCGGCGCCGATCGGCACACAGTGGGCGAGCGCCGCAATCCCGGGATTGCCCGGCGCCGCGTACAGCTCTTCCACACCCTCGGCGCGCGCCAGCTTCCACGCCAGCGCATGCTCGCGGGCGCCGCTTCCCACGATCAGGACTCTCACGACGAGCCTCCTGCGCGCACCTCGACGCGCGGCTCGCCGGAACGGAGGCTCGGCCGCCCCCGCGGGCGGTCACCACGGCCTCGTCTCACGCTCCCATCCTCCGTCCACGAGCCGCCATGCTCGCTGCATCGTACCAGAAGCCCGTCGATAATCCAAAGACAGCGAGTGGGTTGATGGCCTCAGGGAACGAGGCCGCGCTCCTCGAGCGCCGTTTCCAGGCCGAACAGGGGCAGGAAGTTGAGGACTCGCTCGCGCGGCAGGCCAGCCTGGATGGCCAGAGCCAGAGCGATCCGGTCGAACTCTAGGTGCCGCGGGTGGTGCGCGTCGGAGGCGAGCACGAACCGGCATCCGGCCTCGGCCGCGACCGCGGCCAGCCCGGCATCCAGGTCCTGGCGGCGGGGAAACCCGTTGATCTCGAGCGCCACCCCGGCCGCCGCCGCCTGGCGGAACACTCGTTCCCAGTTGGCCCGCAGCCCGCTTCGCCGGGCGAAGAGCCGGCCGCGCGGGTGGGCGAGCGCCCACACCCCCGGCTCCTCGAGGGCGCGCAACAGCCGGCCGGTTTGGTCCCGCCGCTCCCCCAGCTCGGTGTGCACCGCCGCCACGATGAGCAGCCCGGCGCGCCGCGAGCGCGGCAAGTCGAGGGTCCCGTCCTCCAGGATCTCGACCTCCAGCCCCTGCAGCAGCCGCAGCTCGTCGCCGTGGCGGTGGTTCCACGCCCGCACCGCCGCCTGCTGAAGGCGGATGCCTTCCTCGTCCAGCCCGTTGACACAGGCGAGGCCGCGCGAGTGGTCGCAGGCCACAGCCCAGGAGAACCCGCGCCGCAGGCACGCCCGAGCCATGGCCTCGAGTGTGGCCGCCCCGTCGGAGGCACGGGTGTGCCAGTGCACCGCCCCGCGCAGCTCCTGTGGCCGCAGCTCGGAGCCGGCCGCGAGCACGGCGCCCACCTCGGCCGCGGTCAGGAAATGCTGGCGACTTCCCGCGTGGTGCAGACGGCCGCGACCGGCCAGCCGCTGCACCGCGGCGTGCACGGCGTCTACACCCTGGCACTGGCGGAGCAGCGCCACGGCCGGCAGGGCCTCAAGCGGCACCGTCTCCGGCAGCCGCCGACTGCCTGCCAGCTCTCGGGGATGATCGAACACCGCGTAACCGGCCCGCAGCAGCGCCAGCCGGTCTTCCCCCGGGGAGTGGCTTTCGGCGAGCTGGAAGAGGGCGTCGGCGAGCACTGCGTTGCTGACCACGGGGACAGCGTACACCGCCCGCCCGGTAGGAGGTGACCGCTCCTCGCACGAACGGAGCGGGAGCCGTTCCGACTGCCCCGCAAGGGCGTGCTATCGTGCGGATATGCCTCGCCTGCTGCTGGTGGACGGGCACTCGAACCTCTATCGGGCGTTCTTCGCGCTGCGCACCCCGCTCTCGGCACCCGACGGCACGCCCACCGGCGCTGCCTATGCGTTCTTGCGCATGCAGCACCGGCTACTGCGGGAACTCGCCCCGACTCACGTGGCTGTGGCGTTCGACGCCGGCCGGGAGACGTTCCGGACCCGCATGGACGAGCGCTACAAGGCGCAGCGGCCGCCGATGCCCGACGAGCTGCGGGTGCAGGTGCCGCTGGTCCACGAGGCGCTGCGCGCACTCGGTCTCGCCGTACTGAGCCAGGAGGGGGTGGAGGCGGACGACCTCATCGGCACCCTCGCCAGCCTCGGAGCCGAGCGGGGCTTCGAGGTCGTCATTGCTTCCGCCGACAAGGACCTCATGCAGCTCGTGCGCGACCCGCTCGTGCGCATGTGGCACACCCGCCACGAGAAGCTCCTCGACGAGGCGGGGGTGACCGAGACGTTCGGGGTGCCGCCGGCCCAGGTGGCGGAAGTGCTGGCGATCATGGGGGACAGCTCGGACAACGTTCCCGGCTGCCCCGGGATCGGCGAGAAGGGGGCCATGGCCCTGGTGCGCGAGTGGGGCACGGTGGCGGCGGTGCTCGAGCATCTCGGCGAGGTGAGGCCGCCGCGGCTCGCTGCCCTGCTGGCCGCCCACCGCGACGAGGTCGAGCTCTCGCGACGGCTCGTGGCGATTCGCACCGACCTCGACCCTGGCGCCAGCCTCGACGAGCTGGCGATGAAGCCACCCGACCGGGAAGGCCTGGCCGCCCTGTACCGGCGGCTCGGCTTCGCCTCCCTGCTCGCGGAGGTCGAGCGCGGCTCCCCCGCGGCCGTGGCGGCTGCGGCCGCGCCGCCGGTGCGCGAGGCCGCCGCCGAGGCAGTGGCAGCGGCGCTCGCCTCCAGCCGGATGCCCGGCGTGGCGTGGGTCGGCGACGAGCTGGCGGTGGCACACCCCGAGGAGGTCCTGGTATGCCGCGGCCCGGCCTCGCACCTCGCCGGCACCCTGGCGCCGCGCCTGGCGGGCGGGTGGTGCCACGACGCCAAGGCGCTGCTGGCGCGCCTGCGGGACGCCGGGGCGGCGCCGCCGGCGCTGCCGACCGACGCCATGCTCGCCGGCTACCTCCTCGAGCCCGGCGCGCCGGTCGACCCGGGGGCGCTGGCCCGGCGGTTCGACATCCCCCCGCCGGCATCCGGTACCGCCGTTGACCTCGCCCTGACGATCGCGCGGCTCGCCGCCCCGCTGGCGGCGGCACTGGCGCGCGAGGGGCTCGAGCGCGTCCTGACCGAGATCGAGATGCCGCTGGTGCCAGTGCTCGAGGACATGGAGCGGCGCGGCATCCGTCTCGAGCCCGGGGTGCTGGCCGAGCTTTCCCGGCGGCTCGAAGCTTCCCTCGTCGAGCTCGAGCGCGACATTCACGCCGAGGCCGGGGGGCCGTTCAACGTCAACAGCCCTCAGCAGCTCGCGGAGGTGCTGTTCGCGCGCCGGGGGCTCCCGGTTCTGCGGCGCACCGCCAAGACCAGGGCGCCGTCCACCGATGCCGAGGTCCTGGCGGAGCTGGCCGCCAGGGGGTTCCGCCTGCCGGCGCTCATCCTGGAGTACCGCGAGCAGGCGAAGCTCAAGTCCACGTACGCCGATGCCCTGCCCCGCCAGGTGGCAGCGGACGGCCGCATCCACACCCGTTTCAACCAAGCGGTGACCAGCACCGGCCGGCTTTCCTCCTCCGACCCCAACCTGCAGAACATCCCGGTCCGCAGTGAGCTGGGACGGGCCGTGCGGGCCGCGTTCGTGGCCGAGGAGGGTCACGTCCTGGTGGCCGCCGACTACTCGCAAATCGAGCTGCGGGTGCTGGCGCACCTGTCGGAAGAGCCGACCCTTCTGCGGGCGTTCGCGGCCGGCGAGGACATCCACGCGACCACGGCCGCCCTCGTCTTCGGGGTGGCGCCAGAGCTGGTCGGGCCCGAGCAGCGGCGGGCCGCCAAGACCATCAACTTCGGGCTCATCTACGGCATGGGTGCGTTCTCGCTGAGCAAGGACCTGGGGGTTTCCCCGGCCGAGGCCCAGCGGTTCATCGACAGCTATTTCGCCCGGCTGCCGCGGGTGCGCGAGTTCCTGGAGGCCACCAAGGCACAGGCCCGCGCCACCGGCCGGGTGGCGACGCTGTTCGGGCGCATCCGCCGCATCGAGGGGCTCGACGCCTCCAGTCCGCAGCTCCGCGGCAACGCCGAGCGCCAGGCCATCAACGCCCCGGTGCAAGGCACGGCCGCCGACCTCATCAAGCTCGCCATGATCAGGCTGGCCGCCCGGCTCGACCCGGCCAGGGCCTGGATGGTGCTGCAGGTCCACGACGAGCTCCTCGTCGAAGCACCTGCGGCCGGGGCGGATGCGGTTGCGAGCACGGTGCGGGAGGTGATGGAAGGCGCGGCCGTACTGCGGGTCCCGCTGGGGGTCGACCTCGGCGTCGGCCGCTCGTGGGGGGAGGCCAAGGGGTAACATACCGCCATGCGCACGCGTGCTGTCCTCGCCACGCTCCTGATTGCCGCGGCCGCCGCCGCCGAGAAGCCCTGGGAAACCCGCCTCGACCTCGTCGTCCCGGTGCCGGTGGAGCTTCCCGCCGTCGCACCGCACAACCCGTTCGCTACCCCGGTCACGAGCGGCCCGGCCGTCGTCAGCATGCCGCTGCGTACCAAGCACACGGGCACGTTTCCCGTCACCGTCGCGGTCTACGTGGACAGCAACGGCACTTGCCAGCGCTCCGTGCTGGTGCGTGCGCCGTGGGCCGGGCTCGGCGCCGAGATCCAGGCGGCGTTCGCTGCTGCGACGTTCACGCCGGGGCGCTCGGTGGGGGGACCGGCGGCCACATGGCTGCCCGCGGTGGTGGACCTCCGGGGGCGAATCGACAGGGGGCGCGTACTGACGATCCAGGTGAGCCTCCCCGACCCCGAGACGCCCCCTGCGGTCGAGGCGCCGCCCATCCCGAGCGCCGAGCCTCGGGACCTGGCCCTGCAGGCCGTGCCCGTCGAGCGCCTCGACCAGCTCCCGACGCCCAGACGGTTCCGCGCCCGCGTCAACACCCGCACCTGGCGCGAGAGCGTGCGTTTCCTGGCCGAGGTGGGAGCCTCCGGAAAGGTCGAGCGGGTGGTGTTCCTGGCCTGCCCCGACGGGCTGCGTGGCTGGCTGCTCGCGTCGCTCGCCGGGTGGTCGTTCCGCCCGGCCCAGGACGAGTCGGGACCCGTGAAAGCGTGGGGGGTAGTCGACGCCACCCTCGAGGTGACCGCCGACGACCTCGCCGCCGACACGCTCAGGATTTGCCGGGAGACGCTGTACCCGCGCGCGGACGCACCACCCGTCGCAGGTCGCCCTCGCGGCGAGTGACGCGCTCGCTATCCAGCCATTCGAGAATCGGGATCGCCAGCTTTCGGGAAAGCCCGAAGCGGTCCTTGAACTGCGTGATGTCGAACTTCTCCACGCCCCACTCCCGGATCGAGGCCGCGATGTCGTCGAGGTGGCGGCGGTGCATCACCCACTTCCCACCCACCCGAGCCAGCCGCTTGTGATCGATCAGGAACCGCACCAGGCCTTCCACCACTCGTTCCTTCGCGTTGAGCAGGTGCGCCACCTCGGCGGGGGAGGGGGCTTCCACCCCGGCCTCCCGGTACACCGCCTCGACGCGGGCCGCCAGCTCGTCCTCGAGGGGCGCCATGTCGGCTGCGAAGGCGCGCCCGCTCACCTCCCGCATCAGCCCCGAGCGCCGCAGGTCGTCCACGACCATCGCGCGCACCGCCTCGGAGGCCAGCGGAGCGAGGCGAGACACCAGCTCCGGCATCGGCAGGCCGGCCGGGCCGCAGTCGGACAGCGCCGCTTGGGCCTGCTCGCGCACGGTCTCGATCACGGTCCGGTGAAGCAAGGTCGGCGGCGAGCCGCGACCGGCCACGACCCGGCCGGTCTCGACGAGCCGCCCCAGGGGCGCCTCCACGCCGGCGGGCAGCACCCCCAGCCGTGCGGCCAGGCGCGCGGGCGAGACCCCGGCCAGGCCGGCGTCACGCACCCAGCGCTCGAGCGCCTCGGCAGTCTCGACCCAGGGGCGGGGTAGCTCGCTCAGGACGGCGGCGGCGCTCCGCCGCACGCGCGGCGGCTCGGGATCCAGCACCACGCCGCCCCCCACCGTCGTGGCGGGGGAGGGTCTGCGCAGCACCACCCGATCCCCCGGTACGGTGAACAGCGGGCGAGCCAGGCGCAAGATCGCCCACCCGGCGGCGCCGGGCGAGACGGGGCGCGGACAGGTGCGCTCCACGCGCGCCGTGACGCGGGCCGCCAGCACGTGGAGGGTCACTATCTGCCCCTCGTCGAGCGCCGGGCTGTGCGGGAGCAGCTCGATGTGCGCCGCGAGGCGCCGGGTGGCCTGCCAGCCGATCCCGGACAGCACCTGCTCGCCACGCGGGGCCTCGGCGATGGCGAGCCCGGCCAGGCCGAGCGCCACCCGTTCCCCGGCCTGCGCGGCGTCGCGCGGCTGTCCGTGCACCTGCACGCTGCGCACCCGTGCCGAGATCCCCGACGGCAACAAGGTGAGCTCGTCGCCCACCGCGACCCTCCCCCAGCGCGCCGTGCCGGTCACCACCGTGCCGGCCCCGGGCATCGAGAACGAGCGGTCGACCGCGAGGCGGAACGGGCGGTGCGGCGCGGCTTCCCGCACCACGCCACGCGCCACCGCGAGCACGGTCTCCCGAAGCTCGGACAGCCCCGCGCCGGTGTGGGCCGAACAGGGCACGATTGGCGCCCCGGCCAGCACCGTCCCGGCCAGCTCGTCGCGCAGCTCCTCGACCTGCAGCTCGAGCAGCTCGGGGTCCTGCAGGTCGGCCTTGTTGAGCGCCACCACACCGCCACCGACCCCGAGCAGGCGCAGCACGTCGAGGTGCTCCCTGGTCTGGGGCATCACGCCCTCGTCGGCGGCGATCACGAGCAAGGCCCTGTCGATGCCGCCGGCGCCGGCAATCATGGTGTGGACGAGCCGCTCGTGCCCCGGGACGTCGACGAAGCTCACCTCGAGCTGGCCCTGCGGGTCGGGGAGCGGCGCGAACCCGAGCACGAGGGTGATGCCTCGCCGCTTCTCCTCGGGGAGGCGGTCGCAGTCCACCCCGGTGAGGGCGAGCACGAGCGAGGTCTTGCCGTGGTCGATGTGGCCGGCGGTGCCGAAGACGACGGGGCGCATGCCCCTATACTAGCGGCTGTGCTGGCCAGCGGTCCCCTCGAGCAGGAGGTCAAGATTCCGGTCGAGCGGCTGGCGCCGGTGCTGGCGCGCCTCGAGACGGCGGGAGCCCGCCTCGAGACGGCCCGCCGGCTCGAGGACAACGCGGTCCTGGATACCCCGGACCTGCAGTTGCTGGGCAGCGGCCGGCTGCTGCGCCTGCGCCGCTGGGGCGGCGAGGTCGTGCTGACGTTCAAGGGACCGGCGACCTACCGCGACGGCGTCAAGACCCGCCTCGAGCTCGAGACGACGGTTGCCGAGCCGGAGGTGATGCTGGCAATTTTCGGTCAGCTCGGCTGCACCATCCAGCGCCGCTACCAGAAGTATCGCGAGACCTGGCGGCTCGGGGAGGTCACGGTGGCCCTCGACGAAACACCAATCGGGTGCTTCGTGGAGATCGAGGGGCCTGCCGGCGCGCTCGCCGCCTCGGCGCACGCGCTCGGGCTCGACCTGGCGAGGGCCATCCCCGCCTCGTACCAGGAGCTGTGGCAGCAGTGGCGCCGCGACCACCCCGGCTCGCCCCGGGACATGCTGTTCCCGGGCCAGGAGTGAGGGCGTGAACGCCATGCTGCTGGCGGCGGGACGCGGCGAGCGCATGGAGCCGCTGTCGTCGGTCGTGGCCAAACCGGCGCTGGAGGTCGTCGGCGAGCCGCTGTGCGCCAGCGCAGCGCGCCAGCTCGCGCAGCTCGGCGATCCCTTCGTGGTCAACCTGCACCGCCACCCCCGCCAGGTGGCGGCCGCGATACGAGAGGTCCTGCCGCACCGGCGAGTCTTCTTTTCCTGGGAGCCGGAGCTGCTGGGAGGCACCGGGGGCGTTGCCAGGGCGCGGCGGCTGTTCAGCCCCGGCCCGCTGCTGGTCGGCAACGGCGACACGGTGTCGGCGCTGGATCTTGCCGCGCTTGCCGCAGCAGTCGAGCCCGACTGTTGCACTCTGGGGCTCGTCCCGCACCCCGACCCGGCGCGCTGGAGCAGCGTCGAGCTGGGACCGGACGGGCGGGTGACGGCGATCCTTCCCGCCGGGGCCGCTCGCCGCAGCGACCTCTTCCTCTTCACCGGCTTCCAGGTGCTCGGCGCGCAGGTGCTGGCTTCCTTGCCGCCCCCGCCCGGGGAGTGGGCGCCGGTGTGGCGGCGGCTGCGCGAGACCGGCCGGCTGCACGGCGTGGTGCTGCAGGGCCGGTGGCAGGAAGCCGGCGATCCGCGCGCCTATCGCGATCTGGTGGTCGGCAGCCTCGAGGCGAGCGGCTGGAGGCATCCCCTCTCCCGGGTGGCGGAAGACGTGACGCTCGACCGCAGCGCGGTGGGACGCGGGTGCTCCGTGGGCGCGGGCTGCCGGTTGACGGCCACTGTCGTCACCGCCGGAGCGGCGGTCGGGTCGCGTTGCGTCCTGGAGGGCTGCGTGGTGGCCGGCGCCTTCGACCTGCCGGAAGGGACCGCGGCGCGCGAGGCGCTGCTGCTGCCCACCGGGCGATTCCCGCTCCCCCCGGCGAGGGCGGCGGGGCGCCCCGGGTAGGCGACCCCGCGGCCCTCTGGCTGCGGCTGCCGGGGCGTCGTCACGATGCGTCCTCGACGTCGGCGGGGAGGCGGCAGTCGAGCGTCAGGAGCGGGCTGCCGCCGGCGTAAATGACCCATCCCAGCCGGTAGGGCGGCGGCACAGGCCCCGGCTCGTCCGCGCCGCCGGCCTCGCGGGTGTCCGGCGCCAGCCTGAACAGCAGGCTCACGGCGGTGTCGTGGGGTTGCCCGGCGCTCACAGGGTGATCTCCTTCCAGGCCCGCCAGCCGCGGCGCCACTCGAGGGCGCGGATGCGTCCGGTCTGACCGTTGATGCGAATCGCCAGCATCCGCTCCCGCCCGTCGTTGAAGTAAATCGAGCACGGCGTGGCGTGCCCGAACTTCGAAAAGCTCATGATGTTGCTGTTCCCGAGCCGGTACCCGTCGTCGCTCAGCACACCCGTGCCGGCCGGGTCCGGCGCCTCCCAGCTCGGCGGCACTCCGACCCGCGTCCCGGCCGAGAGGAACTCGACCCACACCGCGGGGCCGATCGCGCGGTCCCGGCCAGCCAGGAAGTCCTTGCGCAGGATGCCGTTGTAGTTGCCGTCCTCGACCATGCGGTAGGCCCACCTGCCCTGGTTCTCGTAGAACACGAGGCCGATGTTGCGGAGGCTCACCAGCGCCTCCTGGCGGCAGAGCTGGGCGTCTTTCGCGATCTGTCGGGCCAGGCGCGGCATGTCCACCTGCCGGCGGACGACGAACAGGTCCGGCGCCGTGATCGCGAGCAGGATCCCCAGGATGGCCAGCACGGCCAGGAGCTCCATGACGGTGAATCCATCCGTTCGACGCATGTTGTCCTCCACGTGAAGGGGGCGGCCCCACGACCGCCCCCGTCCCATCCACGCCATTGCTTTGTGTTGTAGTGTCGTCCCTGGTTTCAGCTCTTGGCGGCCGCGGCCTTGGGGGCCCGCGGGACCTTCACTTTTTCCTTGAGCGTCGTGGCGCCCTCAAGGCTGATGTAGGGCTTGAGCAGCGCCAGGCTCTTTTCGCTGATGCCCTTGACCCGGGCGAGTTCTTCCGGCGCCTTGAACGGGCCGTTGGCCGTGCGGAAGTCGACGATGCGCTGCGCCAGCGCCGGGCCGACCCTCGGCAGGAGCTGGAGCTCCTGGACGGTGGCGTTGTTGACGTTGACCTGCCCGGCGGGGGCGGCGGCCAGGGCCTCGCCCGCCAGGAGGGCGGCCAGGGCCAGGGTCATCAGGATGCGTGCAGTGGTCTTCATGTTCTCCTCTCCTTTCCTTTGCGAGGTTGGCGTTCGGGGTTGTGCCGGTCGTCTGGTCTCGGTTCAGGGGTTGGCTCGTCGGCTAAGGGCTGTGTCCCATGCATCACCTCCGCCCCCTGGCTCGAGCGAGACTGATGCCAGGTCGGGCCATGTGCGCACAAGATGTTGTGGTTCAGTACATTCTGCGGCAAACCGCGTCTTCTATCGCGAAGGGGGGCTGCTAGGATCTCTTGTCAGGGTGGAAGCGATGCCGCGCGAGCGCGGGGATTCCCGCTGTGTGAAGCTTCGTACACCTGTCGGCCGGCCCGACACCGTGCCGATCGGCAACGGCGCGCCGGCCGATCTGAAGGCGCTCGTCGAGCTGGATCGCCTCTGCTTCGGGATGCGTGCCTGGCCGGCGCGAGCGTGGTGGGAGGTCCTCAACGAGCCCGGGTGGGGGCTGCGTGTGGTGCGGGGAGGCGGCACGGTGGTCGGTGCGACCGTGCTGTTGATTGCAACCCCGGTCTCGAGCCTCGCATCGGTGGCGGTCCACCCGGCGTGGCGGCGCCGCGGCCTCGGGACGGCACTGCTTGAGGACGCCATCGCGCTGGCTCGCCGGGCCGGATCCCGGTGGCTGTCGCTCGCCGTCGATCGCGACCACGCGGCAGCCCGCCGCCTCTACCGCCAGCGGGGTTTCGTCGCCGCCATGCGGATGTCCGAAGACGGCATCCCGCGCCTCGAGATGCTCAGGCGGTTGTGACCCCGCGCTTGGTATGATGTCCAGCGGCATGGTTGACGGCAGGCTGTGGGCGCGCCACATCGCGGTCGAGGGCCCGATCGGCGTCGGCAAGACATCGCTCGTCGAGCGACTCGCCCACCGCTTCGAGGGGGTCAAGATCCTCGAGGACGTGCAGAACCCGTTCCTCGACGCCTTCTACCGCGGCCGTCCCGGGGCCGCCTTCCAGGTGCAGATCTTCTTCCTGCTCTCCCGCTACCAGCAACACGTCGACATCATGCAACCGGAGCTGTTCACGCGGTTGGTGGTGGCCGACTACTGCATGCCCAAGGACCGCATCTTCGCCCAGCTCAACCTCGCCGACGAGGAGCTGCGGTTGTATGAGCGGCTGTACAACCTGCTCGTCGCGCGGCTGCCCAGGCCCGACCTCGTCATCTACCTCGAGGGCCGGGTCGAGACCTGCATGAAGCGCATCAAGATGCGCGGCCGCGAGTTCGAGCGCGGCATGGACCCCGACTACCTGCGGCGTCTGAAGGAGGCGTACAACGCCTTTTTCTTCCGGTATACCGACAGCCCTTTGTTGGTGGTCAACACCGACGACATCGACTTCGTGAACCGCTCGGAGGACTTCGACAACCTGGTGGAGCAGATCGCCCGCATCCGCCACGGAACACACGTGTACGTACCGCTCGGATCTGGGTGACCCGGACGCGAGTCCGGGTGCGGACCGAGACGGGCCGCGAAAGGGCGGACCCGCACGCACGCCGGCGCCGATCCGCACACGACGGCGACCAGGCGACCCCGATCCGTCGGTCCGGGAGGGACCGATGGAAACCCACATCACCGTACCCGACATCCTCGCCGCCAAGAGTGTCCGCAAGCTCGTCATGGTGACGGCGGCGGACGCGCCGTCCGCGGCGTGGGCGGACGCCGCTGGCGTGGATCTCATCCTGGTCGGCGACTCGCTTGCCATGGCAGCGCTCGGCCGCCCCCACACGCTGACCACCACGCTGGCCGAGATGGCACACCACGTGCGCGCGGTGACGACCTCGCCCCGCCGGGCGCTCGTCGTCGGCGACCTGCCGTTCGGCTCCTACCAGGCCTCGGTTGCACAGGCGGTAGGCTCGGCCTGCGAACTGGTGGCGGCCGGGGCAGCCGCCGTGAAGCTGGAGGGGCCTCGAGCCGCCGAGGTGGCGGCCATCGTCGCCGCCGGCATCCCGGTGGTCGGGCACCTGGGGCTCACTCCGCAGTCGCTGCACCTCATCGGCGGCTACCGGGTGCAGGGCAAGGAAGCCGCGGCCGCCCGCAGGCTCCTCGAGCAGGCGCGGGAACTCGAGGCCGCCGGCGCGTTCGCGGTGGTGCTCGAGGCGGTGCCGCCGGTGCTCGGCGCCAGGATCACACAGCGGCTCGCAGTGCCCACGATCGGCATCGGCGCCGGGCCGGACTGCGACGGACAGGTGCTGGTCTACGCCGACCTGCTCGGCTTCGCCTCCGGGCCGCAGCCGCGCTTCGTGCGGCGCTACGCCGAGCTCGGGGCGGCCGCCATCGAGGCGATCCGCCGTTTCGCCGCCGACGTGCGGGACGGCCGCTACCCGGCTCCGGAGGAAAGCTACCCGTCGCCGGCGGGTCTGGAGGAAGCTCTGGCAGCCGGAGAGGAGGCGTAAATGCTCCTGATCACCACCATCGCCGGGGTGCGAGCGCGCCGGCGGGAACTCTGGCAGCAGGGCCGAACGGTCGCCTTCGTGCCGACCATGGGCGCCCTCCACGAAGGGCATCTCCGCCTCGTCGACCGGGCCCGCGAGCTGGCCGACGAGGTCTGGGCCTCCGTGTTCGTGAACCCCACTCAGTTCGGGCCGGGAGAGGACTTCGAGCGCTACCCGCGCGATCTCGAGCGCGACCGCGCCTTGCTCGCCGGGCGCGGCGTGGCGCTGCTGTTCGCCCCCGGCGTGAAGGAGATGTACCCCCGCCCCCCCGCCACCGTGATCGACCTGCCCGAACTCGCCTCCGGGCTATGCGGAGCGTTCCGCCCCGGGCACTTCCGGGGCGTGGCGCTGGTCGTGACCAAGTTGCTGGCCATCACCCAGCCCGAGTGGGCGGTCTTCGGCGCCAAGGACTGGCAGCAGGCGGCGATCATCCGCCGTCTCGTCGAGGACCTCGACGTGCCTGTGCGCGTCGAGGTCGCCCCCACCGTGCGGGAGCCCGACGGCCTCGCCATGTCGTCCCGCAACGCCTACCTCGGCCCCGACGAGCGCCGCGCTGCCACGGTGCTCGCGCGCGCCTTGCGCGCCGGCGAGGCGGCGATTGCTGCCGGGGAGCGGGATGGCGAGGCGGTTCGGCAGGCCGTGGCCGCGGTTGTGGCAGCCGAGCCGCTGGCGCAGCTGCAGTACGCGGCGGTCGTGGACCCCGACTCGCTGCAACCGCTGTCGCGCATCGACCGGCGTGCCCTGCTCGCCCTCGCCGTCCACATTGGCACCACCCGGCTCATCGACAACCTGCTCGTGGAGGTGTCCTGATGCAACGCCCGTTCCTGCGCGCCAAGATCCATCGCGCCCGCGTCACCGGCCGCAACTTGCACTACGAGGGCTCGATCACCATCGACACCGAGCTGCTCGCCGCTGCCGACCTCCTGGTGCTGGAGCAGGTCGACGTCTACAACGTCACTACCGGCACGCGCTTTTCGACCTACTGCATTCCGGGCCAGCCAGGCTCGGGCACCATCGAGGTCAACGGCGCCGCCGCCCACCTCGTGGCCGAGGACGACCTCGTGATCGTCGCCGCCTACTGCTGGCTCGACCGCGAGGATATCCCCGACCACCGGGCCCGAGTCGTGCTCGTCGACGAGGCCAACCACGTCACGGAAATCCGCGAACAAACCCCGTTCGACGGCCCGCGGTAGACGCGGCACGGTGCGGCGACAGCGAAACGGGCGACCGCTCGGGGCCGCCCGTTTCCAGTTCTGACCGGCTGAGGAACTTGTCCGATTGCCGGCTACATGTACTTCAGCATCTCGGTGGCCGTGGGGGCTTCCTTGTGATCGGGCGCCACCTCGAGGAACTTCTTGAGCATCTCCTTGGCCTTGGGGGTCTCGCCCAGCCTGAAGTAGACCATGCCGAGCTGGAAGAGGGCGTCGGCGTACTTGGGGTCCGCCTGCAGGGCCTGCTCGAGCAGCGGCCTGGCCTTGGCGTCGTCGCCCTTGTTGAGGAACTCCACCGCCTCGTTGAAGGGGATCGACGGGTCGGTGGGGTTGGCGAGCTTGTAGGCGCTCTCGAACCGCTCGATGAGCGCCTTGTCGCCGAGCTGCCGCGCCGCATTGAGCCCCAGCGCCAGGCAGGCCGTGAAGTTGAAGGAGATCCCCAGGCACCTGTCGGCCTTCTCGATTGCCGCCTTGGGCTTGCCGTCCTCGAGATCCATCTTGCCGAGCTCGAGCCACGAGATGTACAGCTCGGGCATCGCCGCCACCGCCGCTTCGAGCTTGGCCTTGGCCTCGGCCTTCTTCCCTGCACCCAGCAGTTCGAACGCCTCGCGCTGGTCCTTGATCCCCGGCTGCTCCAGGGCCTCCTTGGCCGCTTCCGCCTGCAGCTCCGCGATGCTCTTCAGGGTGTAGGAGACCTCCAGCGTCTGGCCACCGATGCGCGGCTTGACCATCGCTTCCTGGCCCTGGAAGCCGTTCGCCTCGATGCGGAAGAGGTACTGCTTGGTGCCGTCGGCGACGATGGTGGCAAACTCGCCTTTCTCATCGGTGACGACCTCGCGCCTGAAGTTGGTGATCTCTGGGCAGGTGATGGTGATCTTGGCGCCTGCAATGGGCTTGTTGGCCGTGTCCTTGATGAGTCCCTTGATGCGTCCCTGGGCCTGTGCCAGCAAGACGATCGGGACAAGCAGCAACGCAATGGTGAGAATCCTCGCAACCTTCATGGCTTGCTCCTCCGGTCGCAGGGCGTCATGCCTTGCCACCGCCAGTGTACGCTCCGACCTGCGCAGAGGCAACAAACGTGCCGCTCGCGTGTCAACACTCTTTAGAAATGTCCCCTTGGGAGCTCGATAGAAATGACCCCCA
>DAOOJE010000038.1:0-34083 GCA_035384965.1 Thermoanaerobaculaceae bacterium | reverse complement strand
AGCGGCGTGCGCGCCTCGTCGATCAGGATCGAGTCGACCTCGTCGACGATGGCGTAGATGTGGCCGCGCTGGACCATCGACGAGACGTCGAACTTCATGTTGTCGCGCAGGTAGTCGAAGCCGAACTCGTTGTTGGTGCCGTACGTGATGTCGGCGCGGTAGGCCGCGAAGCGCTCCTCGTCGAGCATCTGGTTTTGGATGCAGCCCACGGACAGGCCCAGGAACCGGTAGATCCGCCCCATCCACTCGGCGTCGCGCCTGGCCAGGTAGTCGTTGACCGTGACCACGTGCACGCCGCGCCCGGTGAGAGCGTTGAGCACCACGGGCAGCGTGGCGACGAGCGTCTTCCCCTCGCCGGTGCGCATCTCGGCGATCTTGCCCTCGTGCAGGACCATGCCGCCGATGAGCTGGACGTCGAAGTGGCGCATCCCGAGCGTGCGCTTGGACGCCTCGCGTACGAGGCCGAAGACCTCCTCGAGGTGCTCGTCGAGCACGCCCTGGACGAGCGTGCGGCGCTCGCGGAACTCCTCGGGCAGCTCGGCCAGGGCCGCGCGGATCTCGTCCCGGATGCGCGCGATCCGCTCCCGCAGCTCGTCGTCGGAGCACCTTTCCAGCTCGGGCTCCAGCGCGTTGATCCTCTGCACCCGCGGCGTCAGCCGCTTGATCTCGCGCTCGTGCTTGGAGCCCACAAAAAACTCGATGATCTTGTCCGCAACCCCGGCCATACCCACCTCGAGTCGGTCACTCTACCCCCGCCCGGCCCGCCCGGCAACCCGCCCGCCGGACCAGCGGCCGGTGGTTGGTGGCTGGCTTCCCTGGTTCCCCGTGTCACACCAGGCTTCAGCAGCTTCTGGGGTTGCCCCGGTTCGGTGGACACTGGAATGCTTTCGTCGTCGTCGAGCCTGTGGGGGCTGCGGGAAACGGGTGGGGTCCTGTTTTCAACAACCCCACAGGCCCGCGCGGCCCGAGCGCCTACGAGCTGAGGAGATGCCACGGACACGGCCACCATACCCGGCTGCGTTCCGTCGGCAGTTGGCCGAGCTCGTCCGAGCCGGCCGGACGCCGGAAGAGCTGGCGAAGGAGTTTGAACCATCGGCGCAGGCGATCCGAAACCGGATCGGCCAGGCGGACCGAGACGAAGGTCGGCGCGCAGACGGACTGACCACCGCCGGGAAGGAGGAGCTTCGTCGCCTCAGGCGGGAGAACCGGCAGCTGAAGGTCGAACGCGAGATCCTGGCAACAGCCGCGGCCTGATCCGCTCGGGAGACCGAGAAGGTGGTCACGATCCGTCGAGACTCGGAGGGTCGCGCGGCCCCGGATCTCGTCGGCCGGGACCTCCGCGCCGCCGGCCCCCACCAGCTGTGGGCGGCGGACATCACCTACGTCCCGACCTGGGCCGCGTTCCTCTGCCTCGCCGTGGTCGTCGACGCGTGGAGGAGCCGGGTCGTGGGCTGGAGCATGGCGGACAACCTCCGTACCCAGCTCGTGATCAACGCGCTGACCATGGCCCTCGAGCAGCGCCGACCGAGCAACGTCATCCACCACTCCGACCACGGCTGCCAGTACACCTCGATCACCTCCGGCAAACGCTGCACCGAGATGAACGTCCGCCCCTCGATGGGTCGGTCGGCGCCTGCGACGACAACGCGCTCTGCGAGAGCGTCTTCGCCACCCGCGAGTGCAAGCCGAACGATCGCTCGACCTTCCGCTCCCGTGGAAAAGCTCGCCGAGCGATCTTCACCTTCATCGAGGGGTGGTACAACCCCCACCGTCGTCACTCCGCCCTCGACCAAGCCTCCCCCGTGGACTTCGAAAGGAGGCGCCTCTTCCGTCCGTCCACCGAGAGCGGCAGCCTCTCCACAAAAGGTGAGTAACTTCACTCCACCACCGCCCCACCCCTTCGAGTAGATTCTTTCGTGAGGCAACGTTCCCCGTTCGGGCACATCCTGAGTGAGTCAACGCGGGGAGTTGATTCCTTCGCCCTGGCCAACGATACTTCACGGGCAGTGAGCACGATGAATCCCGGTTGCATTGTCCGCTGCCGCAATCGGGACTGGGTGCTGCTGCCGAGTGAGCACCCTGACGTGCACCTCCTGCGGCCGCTCACGGGCGCGACAGACGAAGTTGTCGCGATCCATATTGGACTATCCAACCTGATTGGCAGCAGCTTGCCTGCGGAGCGTGTAGTTCCTTCTCGGTTCGAGCCGCCGACAGTCAACGACCTCTCCGACGCAACAAGCGCGCACTTGCTGTGGCAGGCGGCGCGCTTGACCCTTCGCGAAGGGGCCACACCGTTCCGCTCGCTCGGGCGCGTGTCGATCAGGCCGCGTACCTACCAGTTCGTGCCGTTGCTCATGGCACTCCGGCTCGACCCGGTGCGCGTGCTCATCGCCGACGACGTGGGCGTCGGCAAGACCGTCGAGGCGCTGCTCATCGCCCGCGAGCTGAGGGACCGCGGCGAGGTGAAGCGCATCTGCGTCCTGTGCCCGCCCTATCTGTGTGACCAGTGGCAGCAGGAGCTGGCCACGAAGTTCAACCTCGAGGCGGTAGTCATCCGCTCCGGCACCGTGAACCAACTCGACCGGCTGAAGGGCAGGTCCGAGAGCATCTATCAGCACTTCCCGGTGCAGGTGGCCAGCATCGACTTTCTCAAGAGCGACCGCAACAAGCACCTGTTCCTGCTGCACTGCCCGGACCTCGTGATTGTCGACGAGGCGCACGGCGCTGTGGCCGCGGCGGGCGCCAGCGACTCCAAGCACCAGCGCCACGCGCTGGTTCGTGACATCGCCGCCCTGGACCGCCGACACCTGCTGCTCCTCACCGCGACGCCTCACTCCGGCATCGAAGGGGCCTTCCGCGAGCTGCTGGCCCTCCTTAGGCCGGAGTTTGGAAGATGGAACACCCAGGACCTCGGCGAGCCGCAACGAATCGAGCTGGCACGGCATTTCGTCCAGCGTACACGCAAGGACATCGAGACCGACTGGGAAGGGGAGCATTGCTTCCCCCGCCGCGATCCGGTCGACGAGACCTACCGACTCTCGCCGGCCTACGCCGATCTGTTCGACCGCACCTACGACTTCTGCTCGGAAATCGTGACCAAGGGGGCCGCGCTCGGCAAGCGCCAGCAGCGGGTTCGCTCGTGGGGTGCGCTCGCCCTCCTGCGCTGCGTCATGTCGAGCCCGGCGGCGGCGGTCGCGGCGCTCAAGCGGCGCCACGAGGCCCTGCCCGACACCGGGGACGAGGTCGACTTCGGCCCCTCCGTCTTCGAATCGTCCGACGACCGCACGGACGACGAGCAGCCGACGCCGCCGATCGACTCGGCCGAGGCGACATTGCCTGACCTGGACCGCCGCCGGCTGCGCGAGTTGGGCCGCGCCGCCGCCGGCTTGATCCATTCCGAGGCCGACTTCAAGCTTGCGGGCTGCGCCGAGATCGTCGGCCGCCTCTTGAAAGAGGGCTTCCACCCGATCGTCTGGTGCCGCTACATCGCGACCGCAGAGTACGTCGCCCGGGGGCTCGAGCGGCTCCTCCGCGCCGCTGTCCCCACACTTCGCGCCACCGCGATCACCAGCCGGCTCGGCAGCGACGAGGAACGGCGGACCAAGCTCGACGAGCTCGCCAAGGAGCCCCACCGTGTCCTCGTCGCCACCGACTGCCTGAGCGAGGGCATCAACCTCCAGGAGAGTTTCACTGCCGCGCTCCATTACGACCTCCCTTGGAACCCCAACCGCCTCGAACAGCGCGAAGGCCGGGTCGATCGCTACGGCCAGACGGCGAAGGTGGTCAAGACCATCCGCTACTTCAGCCCCGACAACCCGGTCGACGGCGTGGTGATCGACGTGCTCCTGAACAAGGCCAGGGAAATCCACCAGGCGCTCGGCACCCACGTCCCCGTGCCCGAGGAGAGCGAGAGCGTCACCGAGGCCGTCCTCAATGCGCTGTTTCTCCGTGGCCGGCGCAAGCAGGAAGCCGCGGGCGAGCAGCTCCGCCTCGACTTCGGCGTCCCGGAGGTCGAGACGCTGCACCGCCGCTGGGAGCGCGACGCCGAGCGCGAGCGCATCAACCGCACCCGCTTCGCCCAGCGCGCCATCAAGCCCGAGGAGGTGCGCCGGGAGCTGGAGGCCACCGACGAGGTGCTCGGCGACCCTGCCGCCGTGCGCACCTTCGTCCTCGAGGCGGCGCAGCGCCTCGACCTCGCCGTCAGCCGCGACAAGCGCGACGGTGTCTTCAAGGTCGCCGTCGGCGCCGATGCTCTCGCGGCCTTGCCCGAGGCGATCAAGGACGGGCTGCCAAGGTCCCGCTCGGCCACCTGGCTCATCTCGTTCGACTCGCCGACCCCCGAGGGCGCCGAGTATCTCGGCCGCAACCACCGCTTCGTCGCCTCCCTCGCGCGCTTCCTCATGGAGGAGGCATTGACGAAGGGCGCTACCGCCACGGCGTCGCGCTGCGCCGCCATTCGTACCCGCGCCGTCGCTACCCTGACCACCATCGCGCTGCTCCGCGTCCGCTACCTGGTGCAGCAGCCTGACCGCGCCCCGCTGCTCTCGGAAGAGGTCCGGGTTGTGGGCTACCACGGCCCGGGTCCCACCTGGCTCAGTGACGAGGATGCACTTCGCCTCCTCGCCGCGGCCAAGCCCGACGCGAACCTCCCGATGGCCGAGAAGCGCGAGTTGATCGCCGACGCGCTCGGCGTCTGGCCGTCCCTCGAACCGCACGTCCACAAGGTCATCCGGGTTCGCGCCGCCGAGCTCGAGGCGAGTCACAAGAGGATCCGTCAAGCCGTCTTTCTGCGGGTCAGGCAGCTCACCGTGGAGCCGCAGCTTCCTCCGGACCTCCTCGGGCTGCTCGTCCTGCAGCCGATGAAGAGAGACTCGGAGACTGGGAGACTCGGAGAGCGGGAGACGAACGGAAGGGACTCCTAGGCGTGGCGGTTCAGCGGATTCGGACCCACAAGGACCTGCTCGTGTGGCAGAAGGCCATGGATTGCGCGATGGAGGTCTTTGCGGTCACCAAGACCTTCCCAGCCACTGAGCGTTTCTCGCTTGTTGACCAGGTCCGGCGGTCGTCGAGGTCGGTTCCCGCCAACATCTCCGAGGCCTGGCGGAAGCGCCGCTACGCAGCGGCCTTCGTGAGCAAGCTCAATGATGCCGAGGGAGAAGCCGCAGAAACTCAGACGCACCTCGAGATCGCCCGTCGTTGTGGCTACCTTGCGGAGGAACAGGCGAAACACCTCGACCACCAATGCGAGGAGATCATTGCCATGCTGGTTTCAATCGCCAACCACCCCGAGCAGTGGACCCTGTCATGCTGACTTTACTGCTCCTCGTCTCCTGGTCTC
The DNA here is from genome assembly GCA_035384965.1 of Thermoanaerobaculaceae bacterium. Taxonomy (GTDB): domain Bacteria; phylum Acidobacteriota; class Thermoanaerobaculia; order Thermoanaerobaculales; family Thermoanaerobaculaceae; genus JAAYVZ01. The sequence continues at coordinate 28,745 of DAOOJE010000038.1, read as the reverse complement.
CCAGTCTCCATGTCTAGCTTTCCCTCAATCCGCATCGAAGGTGGCCTGCTCGCTCCCGACCTCTTCGACCAGCTCCTCGCCGGCGAGCTGCCGGGGCAGAAGGCAGTCGACTTCGGGCTCGACGGCAAGCGCAACCTGACCGACGAGATCGCCGCCGTCTTTGGCGACGCCCGGGCCCTCTGGGGGGTGTTCCAGAACCGACTGGCTCGGCTCCCCGAGGACGACATCGCGACCAGTGTGACGAGAGACGCCTGGATGATCCCGTTCCTCGGTCTGCTCGGCTATGAGCCCCGCTACAACCAGCGTGCGCACGAGGTGGACGGGCTCACCTTCGCGATCTCCCACCGCGCCTCAGACGCAGACGGCGCGCCGCCGGTCCACATCGTCGGCGCTCGCCAGGAGCTGGGCCGTGTGCCCGCCTCCGGACGGCCCCGCCTGGCGCCGCATTCACTGGTCCAGGAGTACCTCAACCGCACCGAGCATCTCTGGGGCATCGTCACCAACGGCGTCACGTTGCGGCTGCTGCGCGACTGCACCTTCGTCCGCCGCCAGGCCTACATCGAGGTCGACCTGGCAGGCATTCTCGAGGAACAGCGGTTCAACGACTTCGCCGTGCTATATCGACTGCTCCACCGCTCGCGCCTCCCCAGCGGCATGGCCGACGCGAGCGCCTGCCTCCTCGAGCGCTACTACTCCCACTCGGTGGAGCAGGGCGGGCGGGTCCGTGAGCACCTGCGCGACGGCGTGGAGGAGTGCCTCACCGGCCTCGCCAACGGGTTCCTGCGCCACCCGGCCAACGGAGCGTTGCGTGCTGCTCTTGTGAGGCAAGACTCGGAGAGCGTGAGACGCGGAGACTCGGAGACCGAGGCTTTCTCCTCGTCTCCTAGTCTCCCCCTCTCCCCGTCTTCGCTCTACCGCCAGCTCCTCCGCCTCGTGTACCGCTTCCTCTTCCTGCTCGTCTCCGAGGACCGCGGCCTGATCAGCGCGGACCCGATCTATAGCGAGCACTACGGGATTGCGCGCCTGCGCCGGCTGCTCGACCAGCGTGCCGCCTTCACCGACCACGACGACATCTGGCAGTCGCTGCGCGTGCTGTGGCGGGCTTTCGGCCACGAGACGTTCGCCGCCACCCTCGGCGTCGCGCCGCTCAACGGCGAGCTGTTCGCCCGGCAGGACCTCGACGATTGCAGCATCTCCAACCGGGACCTGCTGACCGCGTTCTGGCGCCTCGCCTGGTACGAAGAACGCCGCGGCAGCCCACCGCGCCGCGTCAACTACGCCGCCCTCGATGTCGAGGAGTTGGGCTCGGTGTACGAGAGCCTGCTCGAGTACCACCCGGCGATCGATGCGGACTCAGCCGGCCGCCTCGAGTTCCGCCTCATCTTCGGCTCCGAGCGCAAGACCACCGGGTCCTACTACACCCCGCCCCAGCTCGTGAACGAGCTCGTCGAGTCGGCGCTCGAGCCGGTCCTCGCGGGACGCCTGCGTGGTGCGCAAACGGCCGGGGAGCGCGAACGGGCGATCCTCTCCATTCGGGTCTGCGACCCCGCCGCCGGCTCGGGACACTTCCTCCTGGCCGCGGCACGCCGCCTCGGAAAGGAGCTGGCACGCACTCGCACCGGCCAGGAGGAACCTGCACCCGAGCGCCTGCGCGAGGCGATCCGCGACGTCATCCGCCACTGCATCTACGGCGTGGACAAGAACCCTCTGGCCGTCGAACTCTGCCGGGTCGCGCTGTGGCTCGAAAGCCACACCGGCGACAAGCCGCTCACCTTCCTCGACCACCGCATCCGCTGCGGCGACTCGCTCCTCGGCCTGCTCGATCTCGGGGTCCTCAAGGACGGCATCCCCGACCAGGCGTTCGAGCCGCTGGAGGGCGACGACAAGGCGTTCGCCCGGGATGTGGCCCGCCGCAACCGCGACGAGCGCGCGGGGCAGCGGGGCCTGTTCGCCTGGGAGCCCGAGGCGCCGCTGGCGACGCTCGGTGGTCGCAGCCGAGAGATCGACGCGATTGCCGACGACTCCCCCGCCGCCATTGAACGAAAGAAGCGTCTGTACGAGCGGGCTCAGGGCGACCCGGAGCTCGTCAAGATGAAGGACGCCTGCGACCTGTGGACCGCCGCGTTCTTTCAGCCCTTGCAGCCGGACGCTCCCGCCATCACCACCGCGGCCGTCGTCGACCGCCTCGCCGGCCGCCCCTGCGACCCGCGGGTGGCGGCCACAGGCATGGTGATCGCGAACCGCGAGCGCTTCTTCCACTGGCCGCTCGAGTTCCCCGAGGTGTTTGCCGACGGCGGCTTCGACGTGGTGCTCTCCAACCCGCCGTGGGAACGCGTCAAGCTCCAGGAACAGGAGTTCTTCGCGGCTCGAGATGCGCGCATTGCGACCGCACCAACCAAGGCGGCGCGGGCACAACTCATAAGAAAGCTGCCAGAGAGCGATCCCAACCTCTACCGCGAGTACCTGACCGCGCTGCGCGCGGCATCCGGCGCCAGCGGGCTGCTCCGCAACGGCAGCCGCTTCCCGCTCACCGGCAGGGGAGACATCAATACGTACGCGGTGTTTGCCGAGCTGTGCCGTGACGCCATCCGCGCGGGCGGGCGCTGCGGCATCATCGTGCCCTCGGGCATCGCCACCGACGATACGACCAAGTTCTTCTTCCAGGACCTGGTGCGTTCCGGGTCGCTGGTGAGCCTGTTCGATTTCGAGAATCGAAGAAAGCTCTTTCCAGCGGTGGACAGCCGCGTCAAATTCTCGCTGCTCACCGTGTGCAGCCGCGGCGAGGATGCGGCCGCGGAGCCAAGTCGCTTCGTCTTCTTTGCCCTCGGGGTGGACGACCTCCGCCGGCCGGAGAAGCGCTTCACGCTCACGCCCGACGAGATCGCGCTCCTGAACCCCAACACCGGCAACTGCCCGACCTTCCGCACCCAGGCCGACGCCGAGCTCACGAAAGCGATCTACCGCCGGGTGCCGGTGCTGTGGCGCGAGGCCCGGCAGGGGGTGGCCGAGTCCAATCCGTGGCGCCTGTCTTTCCATAGGCTCTTTGACATGTCCAACGACTCCCACCACTTCCGCACGGCGAACGATCTGGATAGCGACGGCTGTCGCCGCGAGGGAAACCTCTTCATCGGCCCCTACGGCCGCTACCTGCCGCTTTACGAAGCCAAGATGCTGCACCAGTTCGATCACCGCTGGGCGACGTACACCGGCGCCGACGAGGTCCGCGACGTGAGCGAGGAGGAGAAGCGCAACCCTTCCTTCGTCGTGCAGCCGCGCTACTGGGTGCGCGAGGAGGTCGTGGACTCCGCGATCCCCAGCTACCCCGAGCCCCTGGCCGTGGCGGTGCGGATCGGCGACGGTCCGAGCATCGAAACGGTGCTGGCGCTCTGGGCGGCCGGCTTCCACCTGCTCCGCGGCGAGGAGGCCTCAGCGGAGCGTGTTCTCCAGGCCGGTCCCCTGCGGCCTGCCCAGAAGGAAGTCGCCAAGGCCCTCGCCGAGGCCGGCATGAGCGCCGATCGCTGCGCTCTCGCCCGCGACTTCCCGCTCACCGAAGACGACGCCCAGCGAATCGAGGCCCGCCAGGAGCAGCCCGCCGCGTTGGCCGCCGAGCTTGTCCAGCGCTTCAGCCCGAGGTGGTTCCTCGGCTGGCGGGATATCACCAACTCAACCAACGAACGGACGTTGATTGCCAGCGCGCTGCCAAGGTGTGCGGTGGGGCACAAGTTCATGCTGCTCTTTTCTCAGGCTCCGGCCCTGACCCGACTCGGGGTCGTGGCAAGTCTCAATTCGTTGTGTGCTGACTACGTCGCCCGCCAGAAGATCGGCGGGACCTCAATGTCGTATTTCATTCTGCGCCAGCTAGCGGTGGTTTGGCCGACGACTTACGAAGCACTCGCTAGGTGGGAGAACCACGTCGAGCTAAGAGTCTGGCTTTCCTGGCGAGCGCTAGAGCTCCTCTACACCGCCCACGATCTGGCGCCGCTGGCCCGCGACTGCGGGTACGACGGCCCGCCGTTCCCGTGGGACCCCGAGCGGCGGTTCGAGATCCGCTGCGAGCTGGACGCGGCGTTCTTCCACCTGTATCTCCCGGCCACGCCGGGGGGCCGCTGGCGGCGAGCCCGCACCGCCGACGGCCATGTCGTGGACGAGACGCCCTCGCAGCTTTCGGCGCTCGAGGCCCACTTCCCCACGCCGCGCGATGCCGTGGCCTACATCCTCGACCAGTTTCCCATCGTGCGGCAGAAGGACGAGGCGGCGCACGGGCGCTACCGCACCAAGGAGCGCATCCTCGAGCTGTACGACGCGATGCTGGCCTGCCAGCGGGCCGGCACGCCGTTCCGCTCGAGCCTCGACCCGCCCCCGGGGGAGAGGTAACTGGCCATGATCGAGCGAGTGGTCGTCCAGCACTTCAAGCGATTCAAGGAGCCGACCGAGTTCGCGCTCAGACCCGACGGGATCACGTTCCTCGCTGGCGGCAACAACTCGGGCAAGTCGACGCTGCTTCAGGCCCTCGCCGTGTGGGAATTCGCGCACTCCGTGGTCGAGCTCGAACGGGGCCCGCAGGCCCTGCGGCCCGGCTGGAACGGCCACGGGTTCGAACCTCGCCGCAGGCGACCGCGTGCCCCGGCTCGCGTACCTGCCGCCGTTCGCCTGCATCGGGCCACGCGAGGAGCACATGGTGCCTGCGGCACGCAAGCGCTGGATCGGCCGCGGCCTCGCCGGCGCCGTGCTTCGAAACCTGTTGTACGGCTCCTGGAAGCGCAACTGCGATGCCCGCGAGAACCGCAAGCAGGTCCTGCTAGCCACGGATTCGACGAGCATCCTGTCCGAGGTGCCGCTCGACCGGGTGTTCCGGATGGAGAGCGGCACGTACCTCAGGCAAGAGGGGGACCGCGTCTCCCTCTTCCTCGGCCTGGGCAGCGCCTACGCCCCGCGACTCGACCAGTTGAAGCGCTGCAAGCGCCTGTTCATGCATGACGGCCCGTCGGACCTCGAGATCCTGCAGGCCTGGGCCAGGACCCTGGGGCTCGCGTGGCTGACAGGTTTGGTGTGCTGGCGGTGCACACGTGACCGCCAGGCCCGAGAAACGCTGTTCGACGAGCTCCGTGAAGAAATCCCGGGGCTTCGCGCGATCAGCCTCCAGGACCGGGACGACTACCCGCTCGGCAGGACCGCAGCGAACGTGACCTTCGACAACCTCCCCGAGTTCAACAACAAGGGGTTGGGCTTGCGCCGTTGGCGCCGCCGCAACATCGAGAACTACCTTCTCCACCCCGCGGCCATTGCGCGTGCCGCAGGTCGCACCGAAGTGGAGATAAGGAGCTTCCTCCAAGACGTCCACGGCCTCTCTGTCACCAGCGACTTCAATGCCTCAGATTGTCCGCAGACTCTAGCCAACACCGACGGCAAGGAGATCCTCGCGCAGAACGCGCGGTCAGTGCAAGCCAAGTTCATTGTGACCTACAAGCACATCGCGGCCGCCATGGAGCCTGCCGAGATCCCGGAGGATGCAAGGACGCTGCTCAGCCAGTTGGCGGAGTTATGCGGCACGGCGCCGTCACCTCGCGAAGACCGTTGGTACTGACGGTCACGGTGCAGTCCGCGGATTCGCCCGGCCTTCTCATCCTTGCAATTGCAGGAGCAGCAGTCCATATTTGCAAGGATGATTGAACGCCAACTTCTTCAGCCCCTACTCGAGGCGCTTGCCGAGGCGCCGGCCGTGTGCCTGCTTGGGCCGCGGCAGGCCGGCAAGACGACGCTGGCGCTCGAGGTCGCGGCGCGGCTCGGCGGGCTGTACCTCGACCTGGAGTCCGAGCGGGATCGCGCCAGGCTCGCCGACCCGGAGGCGTACCTCGAGCGACACCTCGACAGACTGGTGATCCTTGACGAGGTGCACAGGACGCCGGGGCTCTTTCCGGTGCTGCGCGGGCTGATCGACCGGTCGCGCCGGGCGGGCCGGCGCGCGGGTCTGTACCTGTTGCTCGGCTCGGCGGGCCTTGACCTGCTGCGCCAGTCGGGAGAGTCGCTCGCTGGGCGGGTCCGCCTCCTCGAGTTGACGCCGTTCTCGGCGCTCGAGCCGACGGGTCGCTCGCTCGATGCGCTCTGGCTGCGCGGCGGGTTCCCCGAGAGCCTTCTGGCGAAGAGCGACGCGCTGAGCCTGCGCTGGCGGCAGGACTTCATCCGCACCTACCTGGAGCGGGATATCCCGCAGCTCGGCCCGCGGATCGCCGCGGAGACCCTGCGCCGCTTCTGGACGATGCTCGCCCACCGCCAGGGCGCCCCGCTCAACGTGGCCGAGCTTGCGCGCAGCCTGGGGGTGGACGCCAAGACGGCCGCGCGGTACCTCGACCTGCTCGTCGACTTGCTGCTCGCCCGGCGCCTCGCGCCGTGGCACGCGAACGTGGGGAAGCGGTTGACCAAATCGCCCAGGGTGTACCTCCGCGACAGCGGGATCCTCCACTCGCTGCTCGGGATCGCCGACCTCGAGGCCTTGCTCGCACACCCGGTCGTCGGCGCAAGCTGGGAAGGCCTTGTGATCGAAAACCTCATCACCGCGGCGCCGAGGGGCACCGAGGCCTACTTCTATCGCACCAGCGGGGGCGCCGAGATCGACCTGGTGCTGGTCTTCGCGTCGGGCGAGCGCTGGGCGGTGGAGGTCAAGCGGAGCACGGCGCCGCGGCCGACGCGCGGGTTCCACTCGGCGTGCGAGGACCTGGAGCCTGCACGCCGGCTTGTCGTCTACCCCGGTACCGAGCGGTTCCCGGTGGCGGCTGGCGTCGACGCGATCGGGCTGGCGGAGCTCGCCGGGGAGTTGCACGTGCTTGCACGGCGGCCGGACGGCCGCCATCGTGGAGAATCAAAGGCTCGTTCCCCGAAGGTTGGTGGTGTACCCTGAGAGCGGGATTCTGGAAGGAGAGCAGTGCCATGACGACGCTCAGCGTCGAGAACCTCGGCCCGGTCAAATCGGCGAAGGTGGAGTTCGGTGACCTGACGGTGCTCGTCGGGCCGCAGGCCACCGGCAAGAGCGTGTTCCTGCAACTGTTCAAGCTCCTCATCGACGTTGGACCGATTCGGGCAGAGCTGAGACGGTTCAACATCGACTGGGGCGGGTCGCTCGAGAACTTCATGGACCTTTACTTCGGCGAGGGGATGTCAGGCATTTTCGAGGGGGCACGCACGGCGATCGCGTACGACGCCTCAGCCATCAGGCTTGAAGAGTGGCTGGGCAAGCGCCTGCGAGCCGACGAGAAGAAAGAGCGGCTCTTCTTCATCCCGGCGCAACGCGTCCTGAGTCTGCGCGAGGGCGCCACGCGGCCATTCACCGATTACCGGTCGGGCGACCCGTTTGTGGTGCGCGAGTTCAGCGAGAAACTCCATTACCTGGTCCAGTCGGAGTTCGCCCAGTCGCCGATCCTCTTCCCGAAGCGCAACCGGCTGAAGGACCAATTCCGTAGGCTGCTTGACGCCAACATCTTCGGGGGCTTCGGCCTGAGGACGGACACCGCGCGGTTTCAGAAGCGGTTGGTGCTAAGCAGTCCGACATCGAATAAGGCCCTCCCGTACCTTGTGTGGTCGGCAGGTCAGCGGGAGTTCGTGCCGCTGCTCATGGGGCTCTACTGGCTGATTCCACCTGCGAGGGTGCCAAGGCGCGCTGGGCTCGAGTGGGTGGTGATCGAGGAACCGGAGATGGGCCTCCACCCCAAAGCGATCTCCGTCGTCATGCTTCTCGTCCTCGAGCTCCTGCACCGGGGCTATCGAGTGTGCCTCTCGACTCACTCGCCGCATGTCCTCGACGTGGTGTGGGCGCTGCAGGTGATGAAAGGCCAGGGCGGTAGCGACAAAGAAGTGTTTGACCTCTTCTCCGTTAAAGCCACACCGCCGACGCGGAAGCTGGCAACCGACGTCCTCGCGAAGCGATATGCCGTGTACTACTTCCAGCGTGACGGGAAGGTCGCCGACATCTCGCAGCTCGATCCCGGATCCGAGCGCGCGGCTGAGGCCGGTTGGGGAGGACTGTCGGAGTTCAGCGGCAACGTGGGCGATATCGTGGCGCGTGTTGTGGCGAGAGCGAGCGGGAGGACAGATCCGCACGACGGGACGCGGCGATGACCTTCGCCGAAGCGGTACACCAGGCGCCAGAACCGGTTGCCAGGTCCCTGAAGCCAGGGAAGCAGGCTCTTGGGCGCTACAGTGCGGCCGTCGAGTGCGACGACAGTCGGAGGTTCGTGGGCAGCATCGCTCTTGACAGCGCGCTCGCAGCAACGTTGCCGGAAGCGCCGCGTTGGGACTTCGGGCTTGGGCTCAAGTGCGGCAACCAGGAAGCGGCGGTGTGGCTCGAGGTGCACACGGCAACGACATCCGAGGTCCCGTGCGTGCTTGCAAAGCTCAGTTGGCTGAAGAAATGGCTTGCTGAGCAGGCCCCCGCGCTCTGGGGGCTCACAGGCATTGCGAACCCGGCCTTCCTGTGGCTCGCCACGGACGCGGGTGTTCACATCAGACCAGGCTCGCCGCAGGCACTTCGGCTCAATCGTGCCGGCTTGGGCCTGCCAAGGAAGACGGCAGTCTTGGGCACGTAGTGCGGCGGTAGGTCGGCATTGGTGTCTGTAGGGGATGGAAGAAACCAGGAGCACCGCATGAGCATCTTCGACCTCCACCGGCGGGTGATCGACGACTACGCCAGCTTCGTGCAGTCGTACTTCACGATTGCCGACCCGCGTGTGCGCGAGTTCGTCGACCAGGCGATCGTGAACGAGGGCCAGCTCTGGCCCGACTTCCTGCTGCAGGTGAGCCCGTCGTACGCGCGCACAGCCACGGTCGACGAGCTTGCGGCTCGTGGCGTGATCCTCGCGGAAACCGCGCAGATCTTCCGCGCGGTCGATGGAGCGCCCTACACGCTTTTCCAGCATCAGGTCGAGGCGATCGAGAAAGCGCGGGCCGGGCAGAGCTACGTGGTGACCAGCGGCACGGGCTCCGGCAAGAGCCTGACGTTCTTCTTGCCGATCGTCGACGCCCTCCTGCGGGCACAGGCGGCCCAAGACCACGTGGCGGCGCTCGTCGTCTATCCGATGAACGCGCTGGTGAACTCGCAGCTCGGCGCGCTGACGTCGCTGAAGGAGCAGTACGAGCGACGAACGGGTCGGCCGTTCCCGGTGTCGTTCGCCAGGTACACGGGGGACACGGGCAAAGAGGCCAGGGACGAACTGCACCAGCACCCGCCGCAGGTGATCCTCACCAACTACGTGATGGCGGAGCTGATGCTCGTGAGACCCGAGGACCAGCGGCTTCTCGATCGCGCCGGCGGCGGGTTGCGCTATCTGGTTTTCGACGAGTTGCACACCTACCGGGGGCGGCAGGGCGCCGACGTGGCGATGCTGATTCGCCGGCTCAAGCAGCGCTGCGCTGCACCCGGCCTGATTCACGTGGGCACCAGCGCGACAATGGTGGCAAGCCGCGACGCCTCGGCGGCGGCACGCCGCGCAGCGGTGGCGGAGTTTGCCCAACGCCTCTTCGGCCATCCGTTCGCCGCTGACGATGTCATCGAGGAGACTCTGGTGATGTTCACCGAGGGCGACGCCCCGACCGGCGCTGAGCTGGCGGCGTCGTTCACGGGCCCCCTCCCGACCACCGTGGAGGCGCTGCGGCGCGATCCGCTGGCGCGCTGGGTCGAGGTCGAGTTCGGCGTCGAGGCGGAAGCCGACGGGAGGTTGCGCAGGAGGGTGCCGCGGACCCTCAAAAGCGCCGCGGCCGCACTTGCCGAGGCGACCGGCATTGACCAGGCGCGGTGCGAACAGCGCCTCCGGGACCTCCTCAACCGGGGAGGGGAGCTGGAGCGAGACGACGGTGGGCGCGCGTTCGCCTTCAAGCTGCACCAGTTCATCGGCCAGGGGCGCGCGCTGTTCGCGACCTTGCAGGGCGCGTCCGAGCGGTCATTCTCTCTTGAAGGGCAGGTGCGCGCGCCCGGAGGGGGGCTGTTCGCTCCGATCAAGTTCTGCCGGCAGTGCGGCCAGGACTTCTATCACGTGCTTCGGCACGGCGAGCGCTTCCTGCCGCACCCCCTCGGCATCGAGAACGCCGACGACGAGAGTCACCCGGGCTATCTGATGCTCGCGCCCGACACGAACGACTGGAGCGAGGACCGGGTGCCGGAAGAGTGGCTGGATGCGCGGGGTCGGGTCGGTAAAACCTGGCGCGAGCGCGTCCCGCGGGCGGTCTGGGTCGCTCCAGACGGCACGCTGAGCGAGGCGGCGTGCGCGGGCTCACGGAAGATGTGGTGGCAGCCGGCGCCGTTCTCATTGTGCCTCGCGTGCGGGGAGTTCTACACCGCGAGGGAGCGCGACTTCGGGAAGCTGGCGTCGCTTTCGAGCGAGGCGCGGTCGAGCGCGACGACGGTCCTCGCCACGACGTTGCTGCGGCATGCAGCGGGCTCCCAGGCGGCGCGGGACAAGCTGCTGTCGTTCACCGACAATCGGCAGGATGCCTCGCTCCAGTCCGGTCACTTCAACGATTTCGTCCACGTCGTGCTGCTCCGCTGTGCCCTTCATGGGGCGCTGCAGGCCGAGGGTGAGCTGACATTCGACCGGGTCGCCGAGGAGGTCGTGAAGCACAGCGGGCTGACTGTGGCCGACATCGCCAGAAACCGCGAACTCGATCCGCAGTCCCAGGCTGCCGCTGACGTCTGGCGGGCCTTTCGTGACCTGACCGAGTACAGGCTCTACGAGGACCTGCGCCGCGGCTGGCGTGTCGTACAGCCCAACCTCGAACATGTGGGCCTGCTCCGAGTTGGCTACCGCGATCTCGAGGCAGCGTGCCGTGACAACGCGCGTTGGGCGTTTCACCCCGCTGCCGCTGCGCTTCCAGCCAACGAGCGCCCGGTCGTCGTGAGGGCGGTACTCGACCACTTCCGCCGCAAGCTGGCGATTTCGGCGCGGTGCCTCCAGGAGACCAACCAGCAGCAGATCCGGCGGCGCGCCGAGCAGCATCTCAACGAGTTCTGGGGGGTCGACCCCGAGATCAGCGAGCTGCGGACGGCGAATCGATTCGTGCGCCTTGGCAGTTCTCCGCGGCAGGTCGACGGTTTCAAGGTGAATGCACGCAGCGCCCTAGGGCGTTTCTTGCGCCATCGCCTCAACGTCACGACCGAGGACTACGAGGACTTCCTCGATGGCCTGTTCGGCCTCCTTGTGAGCCAGGGGTTTCTCGTTCGACTCGACCCCGTGGACGACCACCAGCTCTTTCAGCTCGACGCCGGGTGTGTGCTCTGGCAGCTCGGCGACGGAACGCAACCCCCTCCCGATCCGCTGTACGCGAGACGGGCGATCGGCAGGGGCTATTCGCAGGCAGCGGCGCCCGTCAACGCCTTCTTCCAGCGGCTTTATCGCGAGCCGGCCGTGGTGTTCTCGTCATTCGAGGCCAGGGAGCACACCGCGCAGGTCGTCAAGCCGGGCGAGCGGGAGAGGCGCGAGCGTCGGTTCAAGTGGTTGCCGAGCGACACCACGAAGGAGGCGCAGCTCGGCCGGCACCTGCCGTATCTGGTGTGCTCGCCGACGATGGAGCTGGGCGTCGACATCGCGGACCTCGATATCGTCCATATGCGGAACGTGCCGCCGACGCCGGCAAACTATGCCCAGCGGAGCGGACGAGCAGGCCGCCAGGGCCAGCCCGGGCTGGTCTTTACGTATTGCGGGGCGCTCAACAGCCACGACCAGTACTTCTTCCAGCGACGCGAGGAGATGGTGGCGGGGAACGTCCGGGCGCCGCGTCTCGACCTGGCCAACGAGGCGCTCGTGCGAGCGCACGTCCAGGCGGTCTGGCTTGCGGAGGTGCGGCTCCCTCTCGGCCAGACGATCGAGAACGTGATTGACACCGAATTGGATGGGCTGCCGCTCAGGGCGAACCCGGCCGGCCAGATCCAGCTCGGCGAGGCAGCCCGCAACGAGCTGCGCGCGAGAATCCTCGCGCTCCTGGAACCGGACGCTGGTCTCCTTGCCGGCTCAGGGTGGTATAGCGAGGCGTGGGTTGGGCGCGTCCTCGACGAGGCACCGATTCGATTCGACAGGGCCTTCGATCGCTGGCGGGAGCTCTTCCGCGCAGCGACGAGGCAGTTGGTCGAGTCGCAGAGTGCGCTGTTGCGGGCCCGCAAGCCCGACGATCAGCAAGATGCTGTTCGTCGTCAGCAGGAGGCGATGCGCCAGCGAAACCTCCTGCTGCAAATCGAGACGAGCTTCGAGGAGAGCGATTTCTACCCCTACCGGTACCTGGCGAGCGAGGGCTTTCTGCCCGGCTACAACTTCCCGGCACTTCCGGTGCGGGCGTGGGTACCCCGCGACGAGGGCGAGTTCATCGCGCGGCCGCGGTTCCTTGCGCTGCGCGAGTTCGCTCCGGGCAACATCCTCTACCACGAAGGCGCAAAGTGGGAAGTCAAGAGCTTTCAGTCGCCGCCAGGGGGGTTGGACGAGCGCCGCAGCACGAAGCGCCTGTGCAGGACCTGCGGGGCCTTCTGCGATCCCACTCTTGATCTCTGTCCGGTCTGCCAGTCTCGATTTGACGCAGAGAATAGCTTCTTGGCACCAATCCTCGACATGCCCAACGTGCGAGCGCGCCGGCGCGAGCGTATCACCTGCGACGAGGAAGAGCGGCGCCGGCGCGGCTACGAGCTGGAGACGTGCTACCAGTTCGCCGAGGAGGGAGGCCACCCGCGGATCCGGCAAGCCGAGGTCAGCAGAGACGGGACCACCATCCTCCAGCTCACCTACGGACCAGCCGCGACGTTGCTGCGGGTGAACCACGGCTGGCGCGCGGCCACCCAGCGGGGCTTCGTCATCGACTTCGAGAGCGGGGAGTTCATCGACGCGACGGCGCAGAACACTCCGGCTCCGCCACGCCCCAGCCGGCCGGTCAACGTGAGGCTGGCGGTCCAGGGGACCCAGAACATCCTTCTGGTGCGCCTGGTGAGGCCCGAGCTGCAAGGGGACGTGACCGTCGAGACAACGCTGCAGTACGCCCTGCAGCGCGGCTGCGAGCAGCACTTCCAGCTCGAGGAATCGGAGCTCGGCGCTGAGCGTGTCGGCACCGGCGACCACCGTGCGATCATGCTCTACGAGGCATCCGAGGGTGGTGCTGGCGTTCTCCGGCGACTCGTCGAGGAAACGGACTGCATGGCTCAGGTCGCCCGCGAAGCGTTATTGCGGTGCCATTTCGACGAGGAGGGCAACGACCTGACGCCACGGTGTCAGGCGGCCTGCTACGAGTGCCTGATGAGCTTCGGCAATCAGCACGAGGCGCTTCAACTTGACCGCCGTCAGATTCGGCAGACGCTCCTGGACTTGTGGTCCTGCAAGGTGCTGCCGCGCATCGGCGGCCGTGATTGGGCCGAGCATTTCGCTTGGCTGCAATCGCTCACGGACTCCCGTTCCGAGCTGGAGCGCCGCTTCCTTGATGCCCTTGCCGCCGGTCATTACCGCCTCCCCGATGAGGCTCAAAAGTCGATCCCCGAGGCGCACTGCATCCCTGACTTCTTCTATACCCCGAACGTCTGCGTCTTCTGCGACGGCTCCGTCCATGACCAGCCCGACCAGGCCGCCCGCGATCGTCAGGTCCGCGCCGAGCTGCTGAGCCGCGGCTATCGCGTTGTTGTTGTGCGCTACGACAGCGCACTCGAGAAGCAGATTGCAGCGTACCCGGAGGTCTTCGGCCGGTCATGAGCCAGGCTGGCCGGTTCAGGCATGCCCGGCAAGCACCCTGAAGGGGCATCGGGGCAAGACCGTGGTTTTCCGGCTCCGCCGCAGGACCGGCCCCGACTGGCGAGCCGGCAGCTGAGCCACCAGGGCCGCCAATCGTCGCATCCCAGCCCCCCAGCAGCGGCGGCGCATGTCAGCGCCGCTTGATCGTGGGCCCGCCAGGACAGCCGGCGGCGCCGCCCCTCTCGCCCCTGGCCTTCCGGCTACGGGACTTGCGGCTGGTCGCCGGTGAAGAGCGGGACGAACGCGAACGCCGTTGCGTCGAACAACCCGCGATCGCTCAGCTTCAGCGCCGGGATCACGAGCAGCGCGAGGAACGAGAGCGCCATGAAGGGGGCGCACAGCGTGCTCCCGAGCTCCCGGGCGGCGCGCGTCAGATCGGCGTGGGCCCCTGCCACCTCCTCCGCCGAGGCGTCGCTCATGAGCCCGGCCACCGGCAGAGCGAGCACCTTCTCGAGCGTCCCCCCCACCGCCGCCAGCCCGCCTCGACACGCGACGAGGAGGTTCACCGCGCGCGCCAGTTCCTCGTCCGATGCGCCCACCGCCACGAAGTTGTGGCTGTCGTGCGCGACGCTCGAGGCGATGGCGCCTTGACGGAGCCCGAACCCGCGCACAAACGCCACGGCCGGCGGCCGGTCCTCGTAGCGGTTGACCACCGCGACCTTGAGCAGGTCGCGCGCCGGGTCGGCGACGGCAAAGCCTTGGCGCAGCATGGCATCCGCCTCGCCGGCACGGGTGATGATCTGCCCGTCGGCGACCTCGATGACGCGGATCCTGCCGACTCCCGCCGGTACGGCGAAGTCCTCCGCGCTTTTCGGCGTGGCGCGGCACACATCGAGGCGCAGCGAGCCGGACGGCGCCACGAGCGACTTGCCGGCGTGAGCCACGCACGTCCCATCGATCCACGTCTGCTCGACCTCGAAGCTTTCGAGGTCCCGCAGCCGGATGAAGTCCGCCGGGTCGCCGGGGCGCAGCAGGCCGCTGTGCAAGCCGTAGTGCTCCACCGGGTTGCGGCAAGCCGCGCGCAGCACGTCGAAGACGTCGACGCCCCTGGCCACGGCGCGGGCGCACAGGCGGTCGATGTGCCCTTCGAGCAGGTCGTCCGCGTGCTTGTCGTCGCTGCACAGCATGCAGCGCTCCGGGCGCTCGGCGAGCAGCGGCCAGAGGTCCTCGAAGTTCCTGGCCGCCGACCCCTCGCGGATGAGGATCTTCTGCCCGAGCGCGACCTTTTCCTGCGCCTCGTCGAGCTGGGAGCACTCGTGGTCCGTCTCGATGCCGGCCGCCACGTACGCGGCGAGGCCGGCGCCGCGCAGGCCGGGGGCGTGCCCGTCGATGCGCTTGCCGTGCCTGGCCGCGATTTCCAGCTTCCGCACGACCTCCGGGTCGCGCCCGATCACGCCCGGGACGTTCATCACCTCGGCGAGAAAAAGAAGCGACGGGTCGGCGCACAGCTCCGCCACCTCGTCTGCACCGATCGCGGCCCCAGCCGTCTCGAACCCCGTCGCCGGCACGCACGAGGGGATGCCGAGATGGATCTTGCACGCCGACCCGGCTGCCAGCCGCTGCATGTGGCGCACGCCCTCGACGCCGAGCACGTTGGCGATCTCGTGCGGGTCGGAGACCGTGGCCACCGTGCCGTGGATCGCGGCGATACGAGCGAACTCGGGCGGGGACAGCAGCGAGCTCTCGATGTGCACGTGGGCATCCACGAACCCCGGGCACAGGAAGCTGCGCTCGGCCACGGCGCCGTCCTCGCGCACGGCGGCGATCCGGCCATCGACGACCTCCACGATCCCCGCAAACACCCTGCGCTCCGTCAGGTCGACGATCCTCCCGCGGTGCGTTGCTGCCTGCCGCTGCTCGGGGGCAGGCGGGGCGCTCACTCGTGCTCCTCGATGACCTGCGCGGTGAACACCTGGAACGTGGCGCCGTGCCGCCAGGCATCGGCCGGCAGCCCGGCCTTCTGCGCCAGGTGAGAGAGAAACGTGGCCTTGTCCCACCCCGTCTCGGTCGCCACCTGCGGCAGGAAGACCGCGGAGCGCCCGCCCTTGCCGAGCAGCACGCCGTGCGTCCCCAGCTCGATCGCCTCGGGACCCGGGACCTGCTGCATCGGCGAGAGCACCGAGACCTCGACCGCGACACCCCCCAGTTCTTCGGACCGCAGTGCCGGAAAGCGGGGATCGTGGGCGGCCGAGACGGCGGCGTGCATGACCGCGTCCACGAGCGGCTCGCGCGCCTCGATGACGCCGATGCAGCCGCGCAGGCGGCCCTCGCGCGCGGCCCGCTCGCCGGTGTTGTTGATGGTCACGAAGACGCCGGCGCGGGCTGCAAGGTTGCCGGCCACGGCGTGCTCGGCGAACCAGCGTGCCAATGCTGGGCCGTGCTCGAGGTAGGTGCGCAGGGTGGCGCGGGCCAGCGCCACGGTCGCCCGCCGCTCGTCGGGGGACAGCGTGCCGAGCTGGGGGGCCGGCGGCTCGGGGCGCCACGGACCCCACTGGCCCACGAAGCTGACGGCGGCGTACGTGACCACCATGTCCGTGGAGCGGCTCACCCTGGCCGAGGTCGTGACCTCGAGCACCGTGCCGCTGCCGGTGAAGGCGTGGGCGAGCAGCTCGAGCAGCACCCCGATCGGCCGCACCCCGCATACCGTGTCCTCGCTCACCTCGACCTGCGCCGCGAACCCCCGCGGATCGATGGCGGCGGCGCGCCCGGCGGTGAGCCGGCCGAGCTCCTCGAGCCGCTCCACGAGCGAGCCGTCGCGCCCAAACGGCGAGTAGCCGTACGAGGGGCCGTGGTGGGTGAAGTCGGACGAGACCACGACCACCGTGCCCTCCCCGACCAGCTCGGCGAGGCCGCGCGCCATCGCCCCCGCGAGCTGGCGGTCGGTCTGCGCGCCGACCAGGATCGGCACGATCGGCACGGTGCCCAGCGTCTCCTGGATGAACGGCAGCTCGACCTCCAGGCAGTGCTCGCCGTCGTGCGCCCGGGCCGGTCCGGAAAAGGCGTCCATTTGCCGCAGCTTTTCGGCCGCGCGGGTGTCGATCGGCAGCTCCCCGAGCGGGGTCGCGAACGCCTTGACTCCCGGCGCCGGCAACGCCCCGCCGGCGAACCCGGCACGGTGCGACGGCCCGAGCAGGACCACCCGGTTCGCCTTTGCCCCGCGCAGCGCCGCGAACGCCTTGCCTGCGGTCGCCCCCGAGTACACGTACCCGGCGTGCGGCACGATCACCGCTGCCGGTGGCTGGACCTGGGCCGGCCCGCCGGTCAGATACCGCCGCACCTCGGCGCGCAGCTCGGCGGCGTTCGCCGTGTAGAACCCTCCGGCCACCGCCGGTGGCCGCACCTCGCCGTGCAGGTTCCAACCCATCATGAGCACCCCCGTCGCCACCCACAGTCGGCGCATGTTGAAGTCTTAGCGCCTCGGTGGGAAAAAGGCAATGTCTGGGTCGTCGGCGCGGACGGGGAAGGAGCATCCGAGGCCGCCGTGCCGGGGCGCACGCGGACGCACGACCGGCCGCCAGCTGCGGGGAAGGATCATCCTGTTGAGGGGGTCGCGCGACTCGCCGACCGAAGTCACGTAAATCGCCGCTCGCTCGCCGACCGGGCAGCGGTTCTCGCAAATCCCGCAGCCCACGCAACGCCGCGGGTCGACGATCGGCCGCTGCAGCCGCACGATCCGGCCGTCTCGCCCGCGCTCCTCGACTTCCTCGAACCAGATCGCCTTCGGGTCGGTGGGGCACATTTCCTCGCAGACGATGCACGGCGTGCCCATGGCCCACGGCAGGCACCGCCCCCGATCCACGAAAGCGGTGCCGATGCGCACCGGCTCACCGCCGTCGTAGCCGGTTTTGCGCGCTGGCGTCAGGCGGGCGATGGCGCCGGTGGGGCACACCTCGCCGCAGCGGGTACAGGCGTACTCGCACCACCCGCGGCGGGGGACGAGCACCGGCGACCAGAACCCCTCCACGCCGGCCTGCGCGATCGCCGGCTGCAGCGCACCGGTCGGGCACGCCTGCTGGCACAGCGAGCACTTGACGCACTGCTCGAGGAACTCGCCCTCGGGCAGCGCGCCCGGCGGCCGGATGAGGTCGGGGCGCGCCGCGTCCCGGCCGCCGCCCGCCGCGCGCAAGAGCGGCGCCACGGCCAGCGTCGTGAGCGCGGTACCGATGGCCGCCCGCCGGGACAGGTCAGGCTCGGGAGGGGTGGGCGGCAACGGCGGAAGCGCCGTGTAGCGCAGCACCGAGGTCGGACACGCCGGCAGGCAGTTGAGGCACACGTGGCACTCCTGGACGCGGTGCGCTCCCAGCGGCTCGTCGGCGCCCTGGCAGGCAAAGCGGCAGGCCGCGCAGGCGCTGCAGCCTTCCTCCCGCCGGTGGATGCGGAAGACGGCGAAGCGCGCGAACGCCCCGAGCAGCGCCCCGAGCGGACAAAAAGCGCGGCAGAACAAGCGCGGGATGAAGCGCGAGGCGACCAGGATCGCCAGCAGCAGCCCGGCCGCGAGCCACCCGCCCGGCACCGGCTTGCCCGTGGGCAGCGCCGGCCACAACCCCGAGGCGAGCCCGCGCGCCGCGAGCGAAAGCGGGTCCAGCCACCCCGTCTGCAAGGTACCGGCCAGCGCGCCGACGAGCAGCGCCACCAGGATGTACGTCTTCAGCGCGTACCAGCGCCGATAGCGGTTGACCTCCAGGCTTTCCCGCCGCGACCGGCCGGAAAACAGCCAGCTCGAAAGCTGCTGCAGCGTGCCGAGCGGGCAGATCCACCCGCAAAAGACCCTCCCGAAGACCAGCGTCAATGCGATGAGCGCCGCCGCCCACACGAGGGCACCCGGCAGCGTGCCGGCCGCCAGCACGAGCCCCACTGCCGAAAGGGGGTCGCCGTGATGGAACATGGAAAACGGCAGGTCGCGCAGGTCGCCGGCTGCAAGCCGCGCCAGCAGCCACACGAAGAGCAGGAGGAAGAACGCCTGGTAAAGGATGCGAACGCGCTGCGTCCAGGTCATGCCCCGCCCCCGCTCCGCCTCATCCCAGTTCCTTCACGGCCCTCACGTCGCCGCGCCCGAGGCCGCGCTGCTCGGCCTCGGCAAGGAACGGCAAGGTGGCCGGGTCGACATCCATTTGCGCGGCGCCCCAGGCGTCGCACGCCACCGGGTCGATCCCGGCGGCGACGGCACCCACCGCCCTCACGTCGCCGAGCGAGCCGCCGGTCGGCCCGTTGGCCATCAGCACGCGGGTTGCATCAATCACCGTGAGCGTCGGCCGGAACATCGCACCCAGCTCCGCCACCGCCCGGTGGATCGACTGGTGCAGGCGGTTGCGCCCCCTGCCCACCACCCCCATCCAATTCTTCATGCCGATCGTCACGCGCGACAGCGAATGGTGCTTGACCACCGGGACGTTGATGACGCGGTCGGCCGCCAGCACGTGCTCCATGACCTCCAGGCCGGTCGAGTACCCCGCCAGCGCCGCGGGCGCCCACACTGCTGCCGTTGTGTCCACCACCTCGGCGCCCGACTCGCGCGCCGCGGCCCCGATACCCGAACGGGCAAAGCACCGTCGGGGGTCGTTGCAGGAGTTGTCGGTGACGATGACCTTTCTCGCCCCCGCTCCCCGGCACAGGCGGACCAGCTCGGCCACCACGTGCGGGTCGGTGTTGGCGGCCTGCTCGGGCAGCCGGTCCCAACCCACGTTGGGCTTGATCACCACGACCTCGCCGGGCTTCACGAAGCGGGTCATGCCGCCCAGCGCCTCGACGGCGCGCCGCACGTTGCCGGCCGGGTCCGGGCCCCGCACCGCGACTGCCGGTGGCAGACCGGACACCCCCGGCATCCGCCAGTCTGGCACCGCCCGCGCTGCTGTCGTGCGGCCTTGCCGGTTGTGAAAGGCAAGCGCCCCGCCCCCCACCGCCGCCGCCGCCAGCCCGGTCGACGCCAGCCGCAGCACCACTTCGCGGCGCGACAGCTTCGAGTTCTCGCTCATGTTTCCCCCGCCAGCCACACGGCGGCGATGGCACGCAGCGTGGCGTCGACCCCCGGCCCCGCGGCCATGGCGGTCAACTTCAGGTAGTCGCGACCCTTGACGGCCAGCAGCGTCGTTGCATCCGCCACCGCACCGGGCAGGCCCTCGATCTCGGAGGCCTCGGCCGGACGCTCGGCCGCGAGCTGTGCCCTCGCCCCGCTGTCGGCTACGAAGCGGTACACCTCGGCGGCCACCTCGTGTTCGGTGCCGCCGGCGCGAAAGGTGTAGACCACCGCCACGCACCGCTCGAACCCGTTCCCCAGGTACGACTCGGCGGCGCCGTCGATGAACTCGTACAACGTCTGCGGATCGTAGCTTTCGAGCGCCGTGCGGCTGGCCGCCCCCACCGCCCCCTCGCCCGGCAACATCGGCCCGGCGGCCATGCGCAGCGCCGCCAGGACGTGCGCCGGGTCGTCGCGCACCCGCCCGCCGCGCGACCCTACCCACACCGCCACGGCAACGAGCGGCAGCACGAGCAGCAGGTGTCCAGGCCGGGGCCAGTGCACGCGATTCACCCTCGCCTCCAGGCATACGCTAGGCGCCCAGCCGGGTTCGGTCAATCCCGCCGGCTGGTGGCCCTGGCAAATGGCTGGTGCATGACCACCGGGACTGCCCCCGAGTTTTTCGCTCGTGCCAGGCAAGGGTCCTCGGACGCGTTGCGGGGCGGAAAGGCACGGTGATTGCATTTCGTGCTGGCGCGCGAGATCCTGGCCCGTCGCGCGGGAGGAATGACGTGGCGTCTCGTCCGTTTGTCGTGCTGATGGTTGGCGTGCTCGTC
Source organism: Thermoanaerobaculaceae bacterium (assembly GCA_035384965.1). Taxonomy (GTDB): domain Bacteria; phylum Acidobacteriota; class Thermoanaerobaculia; order Thermoanaerobaculales; family Thermoanaerobaculaceae; genus JAAYVZ01. The sequence goes on along the minus strand of DAOOJE010000038.1, from coordinate 8,217 downwards.
AGCTCGTGGATCGCCGCAGCGCAGGAGCCTGCGCAACAGCAGACCCTGCCCAAAAGCGTTGACGTCGAGGGGGCACGTGCCCTCCTCGCAGCCCACGCCGGCAAGCCCGGCCTGGTCATCCTCGACGTGCGGACGGCTGCCGAGTTCGCGGCCGGGCACCTTCCCGGGGCCGTCAATCTGGACGTGCGCGACCCCGCGCTCGAGGCCAAACTGGCGCAGCTCGACCGCGCCTCCACCTACCTCGTGTACTGCCGGACCCAAAACCGCGTCGGCGTCGTGGTCTCGCTGATGCGCCGCCTGGGGTTCGCCAACGTGGTGGTCATGCAAGGTGGGTTTGTGGAGTGGTCGAGACGCGGCCTGCCAAGCGAGCCGCCCAGGTAGGAGGGTCCAATGGCATCGCACCCGGCTCCGCTGCTCGCAACCCTGGCTCTCCTGACCGGGACCGCAGCCGCTGCGGCACCGATCCGCGTGTTCGTCGAGCTCGCCTCGCCGCCCGTCGTCGTGGCGGCACGCGCCGCGACAGCGGCGGGGACGGACTTTCGTGCCGGGGCCGAGGCCACCCGAGCGCTCGCCTCCCGCCTGCACGCCGAGCAGGACGGGTTCATGGCCGGGTTGCGCCTGGCCGGGATCACAGGGAACGAGTTGTTCCGTGCCCACCGGGTGCTCAACGGCGTCGCGCTGAGGGTCGAGGAGGGGGACCTCGACACGCTCGCGGCCTGGCCGGGCGTGAAGTCGGTGCGCCGGCTGCGCGCCAAGCAGCTCGCCACCTCGAGCTCCGTCCCGTTCATCGGCGCACCTTCGGTCTGGAACCCCCAGGGACCGAACGCCACCGGCGCAGGGGTCTCGATCGGCATCGTCGACACCGGCATCGACTACATCCACAAGAACTTCGGCGGCAGCGGCTCATACTCGGGGCAACGCTTCGACGATGCCCAGGTGCCGTGGACGAGCTCGGTGGTCGGCGGTTACGACTTCGTCGGCGACGACTACACGGGCTCCAACACGCCACGGCCGGACCCCGACCCGATGGACTGCCACGGCCACGGCACCCACGTGGCCGGGATCGCGGCCGGCCTCGGCCTCGACAGCAACGGCGACACCTACCGAGGCAGCTACCACCCCGGCATGGGGCTGGGGCTGTTCCGACTTGGACCGGGCGTGGCGCCGGGAGCCAGGCTGTACGCGCTCCGCATCTTCGGCTGCAACGGCTCGACCGAAATGCTGATCCCGGCCATCGAGTGGGCCATGGACCCCGACGGCGACGACGACCTCTCCGACCACCTCGACGTGCTCAACCTCTCGCTCGGCATCGACTTCGGGGACCCTTCCGACCCTGACGCCGAGGCGGTCGACCGGGCGGTGGCGGCCGGCATCGCCGTCGCCGCCGCGGCCGGCAACGCCGGTGACGGCTACTTCTTCGGCTCGAGCCCGGCATCGGCCGATGGCGTGGTTTCCGTGGCCTCGGTGAGCGACGCCGGGGTCATCGACTACACCCTCACGGTCAATCAGCCCGCCGGCATGGGCACGACCAAGGCGTACGCGGCACGCTTCGGGCCGCCGCTCGCCACGACCTCGCTCACGTCCGACCTGGTACGGGCCAACCCGCCGCGCGCCTGCACTCCGCTCACCAACGCCTCGTCGATGGCCGGCAAGATCGCGTTTCTGGACCGCGGCGACTGCCTGTTCACGGTCAAGGTCCGCAACGCCCAGCTTGCCGGCGCCGTGGCGGCCATCGTCGCCAACAACGAGAGCGGCGTCGTCTACATGGCCGGTGACGATCCCTCGATCACGATCCCGGCAGTGTCGATCAGCGGCGAGGACGGGAGCGCGATCCGCGCCAAGCTGCCGCTGCCCGGGGTCAACGTCACGCTCACCAAGTACGCCTGGGCCGACGTCGTCTCCGACTTCTCCTCCCGCGGGCCCCGCCTGGGTGATCTCGCGCTCAAGCCCGACCTTGCGGCCCCCGGCGACTTCATCACCTCGGCGTACGGCGGCAGCGGCGACGACGTGTACATCGCGAGCGGCACCTCGATGGCGACGCCGCACGTGGCGGGCGCGCTGGCGCTGCTGCGCCAGCTCCACCCGAGCTGGCCGGTACACTGGCTCAAGGCCGCGCTCATGAACACAGCCTCGACCAGCGTTTTCACCGCACCGAACCTCGGCCCACCGGCGGTGGGCCCGGGGCGGATCGGCGCCGGGCGGATCGACCTCGGCCGCGCCGCGGCGGCCACCCTGCTCGCCTTCGACGACGCGTACCCCACTCGCGTCAGTATCTCGTTCGGCCGACTCGAGGTGCTCGGGCACGCCGTGGCCGAGCGGCGCCTGAGGCTCGTCAACACCAGCCTCCAGGTCGTCCACGTGAGGCTCGGCGTCGAGCCCGTGGTCGACATGCCAGGGGTCGAGCTCTCGTTCCCCGGTGGCGACGAACTCGTCGTCCCCGCCGGGGGGGAGGCGACGGCCGTGCTGCGGCTGGTCGCCGACGCTTCCACGATGCGGCGCACGCTCGACCCGGGCGCGTCGAGGGTGAGCGACACCACTCCGCGGCACTGGCTGAGCGAAGCCGCCGGGGTCGTGACGGTGACCCCGGCCGGCGGCACCCCCATCGTGGTGCCGTACCACGCGGCGCCGCGGCCGGCCTCGGCGATGACGGGCGCCAGCGCGTCCGACGCGGGGCTCGTGCAGATCGACCTCTCGGGCCTCGGGGCGGCCACCGGCAGCGAGTTCCCGGACGATGTCGTGCCGCTGGTGTCGGCGTTCGAGCTGGCCCACACGAGCCCGGACGAGCCGGCCTCCGGTGGCCGCGCCGACATGGCCGATCTCCGCTGGGTCGGCGTGGCCAGCGACGTCCCGGCACAGGCGGCGGCTGGCAAGGGGCTGGCCGACAGCCGGGTCTACTTCGCCGTGGCCACGCAGCGGGAGTGGGCAACACCGGCCGAGGTGCGCTTCGAAGTCGAGATCGACACCAACCGGGACGGCAAGAAGGATTACCTCGCCACCACCGCGCTGCTGCCCGACAGCACCGGTGTGTTCGTCTCGAGCGTCTGCCGGCAAGCCGATCCCAAGACGTGCACGCTCTTCCATCTCAACGGCATCGCCCCCGAAGTCCGCGACACCGCCCTGCTCGGCACGAACGTCGTGATCATCCCGGTGCAGGCCGACCTCGACGGGCTGTCGGCGCTCGCGACCCGCTTCACCTACAAGGTCCGGAGCTACCTGGGCAACAGCGGCGACATCGTCGACGAGACTCCGGCCCTTACCTTCGATGTTGCCAGGCCGGGGCTGGCCTTCGGCGGCACCGGCGCCCTGGGCACCCCGGCCACGCTGCCGATGTACGAGGACCTTCCGGGTCGCACGATCACCGCCACCTTCGACGCCGCCGCCTTCGCCGCCAACGCCTCGCAAGGGGTGCTGCTGCTCCACCACCACAACCTGCCGGGCCAGCGGGCCCAGGTCCTGCCGGCGGGCGAGAGTGCCTGCACGCTCTCTTGCTCCGCGTCGGCCCCGCGCTGGGTGCCGACCGGCTCGCCCGCCTCGTTCGCGGCCATGGTGGCGGCCTCCGGCTGTCAGACGCCGGCCGTCTCCTGGTCGTTCGGCGACGGCGGCTCGGCGGTTGGCGAGACCGCCTCGCACACCTTTGCTGCGCCGGGCACCTACACCTGGACGCTCACCGTGCAGGCCGGGCCGTTCACTTGCCACCGTGCGGGCATTCTCGACGTTTCGGACACCCCGCCACGCCTGCCTCGCCGCCGCCTGGCGGGCGGATGACGATCGGCGCCCGGTGACCGGCGAACTGAACCGCCCCGCGGGCGGGGAATCAGTGCGTGGTGTCCTGCTGCTGGACGAGGTGGCGCTTGATCTTCTGGGTCGTGGTCTTGGCGAATTCCGACTCCTGCACGCGTACCTGGCGGATCTGCTTGTACGAGGCAAGGTGGCGGTTGAGGGCGCGTATCTCCCGTTCCAGGACCTCCTTGACCCACTCCCGCGTGACCTCGACCCCGAGCTTGTGGGAGAGCTTCAGGAGCTCCTCGGCGTTCGGCACCACGATGACCCCGATCGCCTCGTCGCCGTCGGGCTGGCGGACACCGTGCACCACCGACTCGAGCACGTACGGGATGCGGTTGACGAGGTCCTCGAGCTCCTCGGGGAAGACGTTCTTGCCGTTGGCTGCGACGATGACGTTCTTCTTCCGCCCGCAGACGTGCAGGAAGCCGTCGGCGTCGAAATACCCCAGGTCGCCGGTCGAAAACCAGCCGTCCTGCAGCACCGCACGGGTCGCTTCTTCGTTGCGGTAGTACCCCAGCATCACGCTCGGGCCCCTGGCCTGGATTTCGCCCACCCCGTGTTCGTCCGGGTCGGCGATGCGCACCTCGATGTTGCACAGCGGCAAGCCAGCCGCATCGTCGCGGAACTTTCGCAGGCGGTTGAGGGCCAGGATCGGCGAGGTCTCGGTGAGCCCGTACCCCTGGATGAAGGTGAAGCCCAGGGAACGCAGCCCGCGCGCCACCGCCGGGTCGGGAGCCGCGCCGCCCACGATGAAGATCCGCACCGCGCCGCCGAAGCGCTCGTGGATCTGGCGGAAGATCTTGCGCCGCACCCCCTGCGCACCCACCGCCTCGCCGGCCGCCGCCGCCGCGCGCAGTACCGGCAGCAGCGCCGAGACGAGCTTCTTCTCGCCCAGGGCGGCGGTGATCCGGCGGTACATCTTCTCGTACAGCAGCGGGACCCCGAGCAGGATCGTGGCTTTCACCCGCTGCAGGTCCTCGAGCACGGTCTTGAGCGAGCGGGCGTAGTGCACCGAACAGCCGGAGAGCAGCGGGCAGAGCTGCCCGCAGGTGCACTCGTACGTGTGGTGGATCGGCAGCACCGAAAGGAAGCGGTCGGAGGGGTAGAGCTCGATCATGGCCAGCATGCCGGTGAGGTTCGAGGCGAGGTTGCGCTGCGAGAGCATGACCCCCTTGGCGCGGCCCATCGCTCCGGAGGTGAAGACGATCACCGCCAGCTCGTCGGGATCGACCGCCGGCAGTGGCTCGTCGAGCGAAGGCACCGGCTCGGCCGCGATCAGCTCGCCCATCGCGTGGATGCGCCCGTCGGTTTTCTCGATGTCCATGTCTACGAACACCTTGAGTGTCTTGACCGAAGGGGCGAGCGTCAGGATCGTGTCGCGGAAGCGCTCGGAAAACACAACCGCCTGGCTCTCCGAGGCGTGGAGCACGGTGATGATCTCGTTGTCCTGCAGGCTCTTGTCGATCGGCACCGCAACGTGGCCGAAGGCGTGGCAAGCCAGGTACGCGACCATCCACTGCACGCGGTTCTCGCCGATCACCGCGATGTGGGCGCCCCGCTCGAGGTGCAGCCGCCCGAGACCGCGCCCGAACCGCAGCACGGCCTCCCAGAGCTGCCGGTACGACAGGCGCGGCAAGGGAGTGGGCGTGAGGTCTTCGAGCGCCAGCTTGTCGCCGTGGGTGCGGGCCGAGTGGCGCAACAGGTCCTGCACGGACGAGATCGGCGGGACCGGGTACAGAGGGTAATCCTCGTTGAGCGTTCGCATCGGCGCCTCCGGCGAGCCGCGCCAGTGTGCGGCGAGGAGAGCGGAGCCGTCAAGCCGCGACCTCGAGCCGGGGCCGGCGCGCCGGTCCGCTACGGCCCCTCTTCCGCCGGCAGCGGGTCGTTGGCGAGCCGCCACACCAGCACGGCGATCCTCGCGAGCCCGTCGCGCAGCAACTCCGGGTCCACCTTGTCGAGGGTGTCGGCGCGGCTGTGGTGGACGTCGAAATACGGGTCGAGGTCGGTGTAGACGCCGACCCGCAGCACGCCGTTGCCGAGCGGCGAAATGTCGGCGCCGCCCCCACCCGCCTGGATCGGCACGCCGGTCGGGACCGCCGCCTGCGCGAGCCAGCCGAGTTGCGTCGCGCTGCCCGACGCCCCGAAGTGGAGGATGCGATAGGCGCCCAGGTCGGACTCCACGGCTGCCACATGCCGCTCCGCGCCGTGTGTGGCGGCGTAGGCCACGCCTCCGTCCAGGCCGAACTCCTCGTTGGCGAACAGCACCGCTCGCACGGTGCGCCGCGGCGCCACTCCGAGCCCGCGGATCAAGCGCAGCGTCTCGATGACCTCAATCACGCCCGCCCCGTCGTCGTGCGCCCCCTGGCCGACGTCCCAGGAGTCGAGGTGGGCTCCGATCAGCACGATTTCATCGGGGGTCCGGGCGCCCTGGATCTCGGCCAGCACGTTGGCCGTCTCGACGCGCCCACGGTCGGTCGACTCGAGTTCGAGCCGCAGGCGGGTCTCCACCCCCTGCCCGGCGAGCCGCCCGAGCCAAGCCGCGTCCTCGGAGGCCAGCGCCGCGGCGGGGATACGCGGCACGCCATCCTCGTAGTGCATCGAGCCGGTGTGCGGGGTGCCGAGCGAGCGGACCGGCGTGGAAGCCACCAGCAGCGCCACCGCGCCATGACGAGCGGCCGCTGCGGCACCGTGGCGGCGGGAGGTGCCGAAGTAGCCGTACCGCTCGCCGGCGCTGGCCTCGGCCGGGATGTCCGGGACGACAACGACGATCCGGCCGGCCGCTTGCGCCCCGATCTCCTCCAGCTTGCGCACCACCACGGCCGGCGCCTCGACGACGCCCGGCACCGACCCGGGTAACCCGAGCACCGCCAACTCGCGGCGGAACGGTGCCAGCGCGACGCAACGCTCGCGGCCGCGATCCCAGCTGGGCACGCTCACCGGCTCCCGCCACACCTTCTCGTGGCCGTCGGCGCGCAGGGTCGCCGTTGCCCAGCGCACCGCCTCGGCGTACGCCGCCGAGCCGGCCGGGCGGCCGCCGATGCGGTCGCACAGGTAGGCTAGGCGGGCAAACGCGAGTTCGTCGGTGCGGGCCCGCTCCCGCAGCGTCGCAACCGGATCCGGCACCGCCGGGGGCTCCACCGCTGCAGCCAACACCCCCATCGCCATCGAAGCGACCAGCACGAGCCCGGCATCCAGCCGGTGTGATCTCCTCATCGCAGCCTCCCCGGCGCGGCGCCGTTGCCTCACCTCTCGCCACGCGGCGCCAGCGGCCCGACCTGGAACGAACCGTCGAGCCGTGCCTGCAGGGCCTCGAGCTGGGCTTCCAGCCGCTCGAGGGCAGCCGCCAGCCCTTGCTCGTCCAGCGCGCCGGCAGCCCGCTGCGCCAGCAGCCGCTGCCGCTGCAGCTCGAACCACCGCTCGGCATCGAAGTTGTACGTCATCCCTCACTTTCCCGCTCCCTTGCGGGGAGCGGGCCATGCGCCACGACACATCTCCGGAAAGTACCGGGGGCGAACCCACGAAAAGCTGGGCAACTGCGCCAGCTGGATGCAGCCAGCAAACCTTGTCGCCGCGGTGCTGGGAGCACCGAGACCGACCCACGCATCCCACAGGCTCTGCAGGGCGAATCGCGGGAGAAGCCGCTGCACCTGGCGTTGCCCAGGCTCTCCCAGCTTGGGAAAAACCCAGGCAGTCACCGGGGCGAAACGTCCCTTCCAGGAGCTCGACGAAACCACCTCTTCCCACCCGCCACGAGGAAAACCCACGACGCGAGGCCCTGATCCTTCTGCCACGCGCACCCAGACCAGATCGTCCGCGAGCACGGGCCACCCCGCCGCTGCTGCCGCGGCGGCAATGGTGCTCTTGCCCGCACCCGAAGGTCCCGGAAACACAAGGGCACCATCCTTCCAGAGCACAGCCGCGGCATGCAACAACAGCCACCCTCGGGAGAGCGCCAACTCCCCGAGAACGGCTGGCAGGACTCGCCATACCAGCTGTCGGAGAACATCGGTGGCTTCCCCCATGACTCCAATGACTGCATGCCCGGCTCGGTGCTCCACCTCCACTCGGACCTTTTCTCCGAGCGCCGCTACCGCTCCTCGCGGTTGCCACACCCAGCCATCACTCGAAGCGCCCGCGGTCAGCACGGACATGGAGCCGTGCCAGACGATGCTGGGACCACCCGCGTCGGTCCCCACCCACCCACCACTTGCCCCCAGCAATTCGCGCACCAGCATCGCCACTTCGGGGGGCCATCCCTGAAAGGCGAAGCACAAGCCATCCGGCGGCGCTGGAGTCCAGCTCCACACGGGATCCACACTCATCCCTCCGATCATACACGCCAGGCGCTGTACAACTCCGTGCGCGTTTCCGGTGGGTCTGCCAGGGCTCCGTCACCGTGACTGGAAGGCTGAGCGTTAGGAGCGTGATAGGGAG
>DAOOJE010000037.1:0-36451 GCA_035384965.1 Thermoanaerobaculaceae bacterium | reverse complement strand
CGGCGGCGTGCACCAGCACACGCCCGGGCTCGAGCGGGTGCTCGATGTAGAAGTTCTTGGTGCCGGTGACGTTGAGGTCGCCGTTGACCTGCACCCGGCCGTTGAACGAGGCGGCATACCCGTTCGGGTGGGTGTTGACAGCGTAGACGCCCGATTTCCAGGCGGCCGATGCCTCCCCGAACACACCGTCGCCGTTGGTGCTCGCCCCGTGCACACCGTACCCGTCCGTGCTGGTGCCGCGGACTCCGTCGCCGTTCGTCGCTCCTCCGACGACACCGTTGCACCTGCTGCCCGTGCAGGCGCCGACGATCCCGGCGTTGCTCGCGCTCGTCCCCAGCACGCCGATGCCCGAGTCGCTCAAGCCCCACACGCCCTGGCTGCCGCCGGACCCGTACACTCCCGTGCTGGGGGCGCTGCCTGACACTCCGTAGCCTCCACCACCGCTGAATCCCTCCACACCATGACCCGTGCTCGACGAGCCGTACACGCCCACGCCTCCCACCGCGTCACCCCACACGCCCGCTTGCGGTCGGCTCGCGAAGCTGGTGCCACCGCCGAGCCGTCCGATGGCGCCGTACATGGCCGGCGAGGAGCCGATCACGCCGGCGGCCGGCGTCCCCAGCTCGCCCTGGTTGTTCGTGCAGGTGGAAACCCCGATGACCCCGCGCACCGCGCCGCCGCAGGTCATGTGATGCCCGTACACGCCCTCCGTGGCGGTGGCGAGTTTGCCGGCCGAGGAGTCACTGGCCCGACTCGCCTCCACCGCCGTGCCGGAGGATGTCTCGGCCTTCACCCCCGCCCCGCTCAGGCTGTGACCGTACACACCCTCCGCGGAGCCGCTGTGGCCCCAGACCCCGCGCCCCGACCCGCTCTGGCCGAGTATCCCCGTCCCGGTCTCGCTGGCCGTCGCGACAGCGATCCCGGACCGGCTTCCGGCGGCGACTCCCCAGGCGTCACCCTGGCCCATCGCCACCACTGCCACGGACTCGCCTTGCGTCCCCGGCATTACAGCGCTGCCCGACCCCGCCACGCCCATGAGCGCTTGACCCGCCCCGACGATGCCGCGCACTGCCACACCCGCCGACTGATTCGTGACCTCGAAGGCAGCGTTCGGCGCGGCCACGGTGCCAGCGAATGGCAGCACGAGCCCGCCCGAGGCCGACTGCCACACGAGACTGCTGCCATCGGTACCCAGCACCTGGCCGCTCGCGCCGCCGGCGGCCGCCAGCTTGTTCTTGGTCACCGCGCCCGCGGCCAGCAGTTCGGAGGTGATGCCGCCGGTGGCCACCGCCAGGCTCACGTCGCCGCTCGTGCCACCCCCGGTCAACCCCCGTCCGGCGAGCACCGCAGTGATGTCCCCACCCCCTCCTCCGGGTGTCGCCGAGATGGTCAAGGTCTGCCCTGACGGCACGATGCTCACGTTGGAGCCGGCCTGCAGTGTTACCGCGTCCCGCAGCCCGTTGAGGCTCCGCACCGCCGTCTGATTGGCGAGCTTGCCCGAGCTGACAGAGTGGTCGGCCAGCGCGAGCGGCGCACTCGAGGTTCCGTCACCGGTCAACGTGCCGTCGTGCTCCACGCTCGCAAGTCCTCCGGAGCTGCCACCCAGCAGCTCGTCCCGGAACTGCATCTCGAAGGTCGACGGGTCCTGGGAGCCGTTGGCCACCAGCGACCCGAAGGCGATGATCTTCCCCTGCCCGCCCGTCACCTCGAGCTCGATGCGGGCGTTCTCCGCATTCCCGGCACTGTTGAAGAAGCTCGAGAACGCCCACTGCTTCTGCTCGAACGGCCGCACCGCGAACCCCGAGGTCATCCACCCGGTCCCCTGGTCGCTCCACACTCGCACCGTCACCATCGCGTCGTGCCCGGTCGTCTCGACGACCCCGAAGTTGTACCGGAAGTCCGGATCGGCCGCAGAGTTGAGGTTGTAGACTCCAAGCAACTGGGTCTTCTGCCCGAGCCCGATGGCGAAGCCCGCCGGCACCCCGGCAAAGAACTGGCCAACCGAGTCCTCCTCGTCCCCCGACTGCGAGTAGACTCGGGAGTTCACCACCACCTTGCGGTTCGAGACGACCCGCAGCGCCCCGAAAGCCTCCCGGGCGAACATCGTCCAGATGGCGTTGACGTAGCGCCTGGTCTGCCCCGGCTGCAGGGTGTCGTTGTAGGTGAGGGGGCTGGAGTTGACCTTGTCCCGTTCCAGCAACTGGAAGGTGACGTTCGCCACCTGGGCGTTGGGGTTGTGTACCCAGACCGTGGTGTACCACTGGGACGGCGCCACCCCCGGCTTGCGCCCCACCGAGGGCAGGAACACATCGGTGCCGGCGAATCCGGCCAGGGCAATCGAAGCTACGCCTCCTGCCAGCACGAAAACCACAGCGATGCGGACGAATCGTGTCATGACGCACCTCCCGAGCCGCCTGCGCCCGGAGGCGGTGGCCAGCCCCACGAGCAACCCGACGGTGACGGCTTGCAGCGTTCTCGTTTCCGGATTCGCCCGGTCCTGCCACCCGAACGCATATCGACCTCCGCCGCAGCTCAACGGCTGCGGGCAGCTCGCTGATCGGCCACCGTCAGTCGTGCGGACGCACTGCGTGCAACACCCTCATGACCTCTGGATGACGCACCCACTCGACGTTCTTCTCATCCGGCTGGCCGTAGACCTCCGGATGCAGGAAAGTTCCCAGCTCGCTCTCGGGCTTGTTGACTTCGACCGGAAAGCGGTTGGTCTCGGCCCAGGGATCGTGCCGGATCCCCGTCACCTGCCACGACACCTTGACACCTCCGAGGTTGGTGCGGATGACGAACCGGTTGTCCGCAATCTCCTCCTCCACGATGGCCCGTGCGAAACGACCGAGGACCGTGAGCTGGTAGCGGAAATCCCTGTTAAGCGCCTCGAAGTAGGGCGGCAACTCGACGACCGCCCGGCCTTCCTCGTCGGTGGTGACGTTGCCGTTGTAGATGTTCATCATGTCGGGCGACTCGACGAACGAATGCTGGAGGTAGCGTCGCTCGGGATCGAGCGGGTGGTCGATGAGGAAGGTGCCGCCGGTCTTGGAGAGCGTGCCCTGAACGTGGAGGTTCCCCATCGAGTAGACGCCGTAGCTGCCGCCCCAGCCGTAGACACCGGTGTCGTTCGAGGTACCCATCACGCCCCGACCGGAGCTGCTGACTCCTTGGACCCCGTTGCCCGAGGAGCTGGAGCCGTACACGCCGGACGCGGACCCGGTGCCCATCCCCGCAGCACCCACGTCAGCGCCGAGATAGCCGGTGTTGCCCGTCGCGGCGTTGCGCCCGAACACCCCATATCCAGAACCGCCGTTGGAGACGCCGTACACACCGGACTTGCCCGCCGCGGCCGCCTCGCCGCGTACGCCATCGTTCAGGTCACTCTGGCCGAGCACGCCAGGCTTGTTCCCGTACGACACTCCGTACACGCCGACCCCTGAGTGGCTCTGGCCACAAACCCCATCCCCGCTGCCTGAGGCATTGCCCCTGATCGCATAATTGCCAGTTTGCGTCGTCGCATAGAGAGCCCATCCGGACATCGACTCCGCCCGGACGCCATAACCCTCGTTGCTCAGGCCCCACACGCCGGTGGCACCCGAGGTCGAGCGCCCGACGACGCCATCCCCCGTGCCAAGCTCACCCCGCGACGAGCCTTTGATACCGACGATGGCACTGCCGGAGCCGGTGTTCTCCACCGTGAAGGCGAAACCCGGAGTGGGCGAAGTGCCGCTGTAAGGCAGACTCAAGCCCCCACCCGAGCCGGCGGTCTGCCACACCAGGTTGCTCCCGTCCGTGCCCAGCACCTGCCCGCTCGTGCCCCCGGCCGCCGCCAGCTTCCCTTTCGTCACGGCGCCGCTGGCGAGGTCCGCTGCCGCCACCGCGCCGTCCTGGATCATGGTTCCAGTGATGCCGCCGGTGGCCACCGCGAGCGTCACGTCGCCCGACGTCCCGCCACCGGAGAGCCCCGCGCCGGCGGTCACCGCCGTGATGTCACCACTGCCACCCGAACCGTTCTCGGCCAGAAGCGCGTCCTTGAACGCCATCTCGAACGTCGAGGGGTCCTGCGAGCCCTGGGCGACCTGGGAGCCGAACGCGATCACCCGCCCCGAGCCCGAGGTCACCGCCACCGTGAGGCGCGCGTTCTGGGTCGAGATGGAGGGGAACTCGTCCTTGAACGCCTTCTGCACCTGCTCCCACTGCCGCACGGTGTAGCTCTTGCTCGCCAGGGTGGCTCCCGTGGGGTCTTTCACCGTGACCTGCACGGTGCAGGTGCCGGTGCAGGTGGTCTCCACGAACCCGAAGTTGTAGCGAAACGTCGAGCTGGCGCTCGGCTGTGTTTGCCACACCCCCAGCAGGTCCGTGGACTCCCCCTGGCCGATCGCGAACGACGCCGGCACGCCGGCGAAAAACTGCCCCACCGAGTCGTCGAGCGTGCCCGACTGTGAGTAGATGCGGGAGCCCACGATGACCTTGACGTTCGAGGTGATGCGCAACGCCCCGAAGGTCTGGACACCGAACATCGTCTGCACAGCGTTGTCGTAGCGGCGGGTATCCCCGGACGGGATGGTGTCGGTGAAGGTCCGGGGCGCGGGGTTCGCCTGTCGTTCGAGCAGGTGGACGGTGATGTTCGCTGAGGTGGGGTTGGGGTTGTACACCCAGACGGTCGTGTACCAGACCGCCGGTGCCACACCCGGCTTCGCTCCCACCGAGGGCAGGAAGACGTTGGTCCCGGAGAAGCCGGCGAGGACGGGACCACCCGGCACCAGCATCGCGAGAGCCGCAACCACGAGTTTGCCAACCGACATGAAAGCCTCCTTCGGCAGGGCCACGCCCCGCCGCGGGCCTCGATCGACCCCTGGACACGATGGCGAACCCGGCGCGAGAAGTCAGAACGAAGGCGTGACGAATCGGTGACGAGGAACGAACGCTCCGTGGTAACGTTATCCGACCACGGTGACGAGCATGGCCGGTGAAGCACCGAACGCGAGATGGAAGCTGGGAGACGTGGTGTTCGACCCCGCCGACGGCAGCGTGTGGCGGGACGGCCGGCGCCGCGATCTCACCCCCAAGGCACTCGCCATCCTCGAGGTGCTGGTCGAGGCGGCCCCACGCATGGTCACCAAGGAGCAGCTGCTCGATGCGGTGTGGCCCGAGGCGGTGGTGGCGGAAGCCGCCCTCACCCAGCGCATGCGCGACCTCCGGGAAGCGCTCGGCGACGACGCCCGGGCACCCCGCTACATCGAGACCGTGGCCCGGCGCGGGTACCGGCTCATCGCCCCGCTCGAGCCGCTGGTGGAACTCGGCGAGCCTGCGCCGCACGTGGCCCAGGAGCCCGCGGCCGCCTCGACCCAACCCCCTCTGCTCGGCGCTGGCCTTTGGCGGCGCTGGGTCCCATGGGCGGCCGCCGCGCTCGTCGCCCTGGGCGCGCTCGGGGCGGTCTGGCTGCGCGGCCGGCCGGCGCGGGTTCCGGCTGCCCCGCCTGCGGCGATCCCCTCGCCGTTCGTTCCCCGCCGCTGTGCGGCGGTGCTGGCTCCCATCTCCAACCCCGCGCACCCCGACGCCGCCTGGGTCGGCACCGCACTGGCCGAGATGCTGAGCGCCGAGCTGGGGGCCGGCGGGACGCTCCGCACGGTGAGCCCGTCAAACCTCGCCGAGGCGGCGCGGGAGCTGGGCCTCGCCGCGGGCGCCCCCACCCCGGAGCTGCTGCGGCGGCTGCGTGCGCTCCTGGGGCTCGACCTGCTCGTCACCGGTACGTACACCGTGAGCCCGCCCGGGATGCCGCCCGAGGTCGGGCTCGACCTCGACATCCTCGAGGCGGCCACCGGAGGCGTCCTAGCGTCGTTCCGGACCCGCGGGCCGCTGGCCGAACTGCCCGACCTGGCAGGGCGGGCCGGCTCGCGCCTGCGCCAGCTTTGCGGCGTGCCAGCTCTTCCCCCGGCCCAGGCGACGCAGGTGCGGCGCCTGCACCCCGACGGGGTGGAGGCGGCCCGGCTGTTCGCCGAGGGCACCGCGAGAATGCAGGCATTCGAGTTCACGGCCGCCGTCGCGGCGCTCGAGAGGGCCTGTGCCGCCGACCCGGCGTCGGTGCCGATCCGGGCGGCGCTCGCCCATGCCCTCGCGTGGAACGGGCAGAGCGGGCGTGCCCGCACGGAGATGGCCCGGGCGCTCGAGCACGCCGCATCGGTGCCGAGAGAACTCCAGCTCGCGATCGAGAGCGACTATCGCGAGATGGCCGGCGACTGGCAGCGCGCGATCGAGATCACCCGCTCGCTCCACGTACTTTACCCCGACAACCTCGCCTACGGCCTCTCGCTCGCGACGTTGCTCGCCTCGCACGGGCAGGGCGACGAGGCGGAAAGGGTGCTCGCCGAGCTGCGGCAGCTCCCCGACCCGCTCGGCCAGGACCCCCGCATCGACCTGGCCGAGGCGTGGATGCACGAGACCGACCTCACGGCCAAGCTGGCCGCGGCCAGCCGTGCCGCCGAGCGCGCCCGGGTGCTCGGCGCCCGGTTGCTTCTCGCCTCGGCCCGCATCCAGCAAGGCCGCGCGTATCGCGGACTCGGCAAGCCGGAGGAGGCGCTGGCGGCGTTCGTGGAAGCCTGGCGGCTGCGGGAGGCGGCCGGGGAGACCTCGGGAGTCGGCAAGGCGTTGCGCCATGTCGCCGCCGTGGAGCGCGACCAAGGGGCGCTCGACGGGGCGGCGGCTCACCTCGCGGTGGCCGCGACCATCGCGCGGCGTCTCGGCGAGGTGAGCCTGCTGGCCGGCGTGCTCAGGGACCAGGCGGCGCTCGCCCTCGATCGCGGCGATCTTGCCCGGGCCGCCGCTGCCCTCGACGACGCCGCCGCCGCCACGGCCGGCCGTACTCTCCCGGAGGAAACCGCACATCTCGCGATCGAGGCGGCGCGGCTGCAGGTTCTCGCCGGCTCGCCCGCCGAGGCGGCGGCGCGGGCGCGGGCCGCCGTCCAGGCGAGCCGGGCGGAGCGGCTCACCTCAGCCGAGGCGCGGGCCAGGGCGCTGCTGGCCCGCGCGCTCCTCGCCTCCGGTGGAGTCGAGGCCGCCGCCGTCGAGTCCGCTGCGGCAACGCGCCTCGCGGCAGCTACCGACGACCGTGGCGTGCGCCTCGAGGTGGCCATCGCCGCAGCCCTCGTCGGGCTCGCCCGCGCCGACCTCACGGCCACCGGCCCCGGGCTCGAACAGGCACTGGCCGAGTCGGCGAGCGCCCCGGTCGGCCTGCGGCTCGAGGCTGAAGCCGTGCTCGCGCGCCTCGCCCTGGCATCGGGACGCACCGACATCGCCCGGGTTGCCCTGCGCGACATCGCCGGGCGCGCTGACCGACTCGGCTTCCGCCCCCTGGCCGAGACCGCCCGCCGGGCCTTGCCCTAGAAACGGCCCCGGGCAAGGGGGAAGGCGCTACTCGGCGGTGACGACGGCGGTGCGGGCGTCCCCGGTAATGGCGAGACGCACTCGCATGGCGCGACCGGCCGGCCGGCCTTCCCACGCCCAGCTCTCCGGCCACTCCACCGCCACCACGGCGTGCGGATCGTCGAGGGCCTCGCCAAGCCCCAGCTCCTCCCACGGCGCCGCGGTCCGGCCCCGGACCCGGTAGAGGTCGGCGTGGTGCACCCTCCGAATCGCACCGGCACAGACCTCGTAGGTCTCGACGAGGATGAAGGTCGGCGAGCACACCTCGGCCGGGTCGCCGCCCAGCGCCTGGACGAGCCCGCGGACCAGCGTCGTCTTGCCGGCGCCCAGCGGCCCCTCGAGCAGCAGCAGGTCGCCCGGCTCCAGGCTGCCGGCCAGGCGGGCACCGAGCGCCTCGGTGGCGGCCGCGTCGGCCAGCTCGATCGGTTCCGGCGACGGGGCCGGCGCGGTGGTCATGCCCGCGCCCCGCGCGCCTCGGCCTCGGCCGCAGGGAAGTGCCGCACCAGCTCGGAGGCCGGCACCGCGCCCCGGCATGTCTCGCCTCCCAGTTCGGCGGCCCTCCCGTGCAGCCACGCCCCGGCAGCGGCGGCCTCGCTCGCCCCGAGGCCCTGGGCGAGCAGGCTCCCCACCAGCCCCGTCAGCACGTCGCCCGAACCGCCGGTGGCCAGGCCCGGCGAGCCGGTGGGGTTGACGAGGTCGAGCCGGCCGCCGCCCACCACGAGCGAGCGCGCCCCCTTGGCCAGCACCACGGCACCGGAGCGCGCCGCCAGCTCCCGCGCCGCGGCGCGGCGGTCGGCGACCACGCGTGCGGTCGGCCACCCGAGCAGGCGCCCGAGCTCGCCGGCGTGCGGAGTCAAGACGGTCGGCGCCGACCTGCCGCGCAGGACCTCGACCCTTTCGGCCAGCAGCGTCAGGGCGTCGGCGTCCAGCACCAGCGGCCCTGAGAAGTGCTCGAGCAGCCACTCGAGCATCCTCCCCTCGCGCTCGCCGGTCCCCATGCCGGGTCCCACCGCCAGCGCGGTCGCCTTGCCGAGGCTGGCCTCGAAACCGTCAGCGAGGGCGGCGCCGTCGGGCTCGTCCAGCAGCGGGTCGACCATTGCTTCCGGCACCAGCGCCTGCACGGGCCCCACGGCCTTCTCTGCGGTCGCCACCGTGACGAGGCCCGCCCCCGCCACCACCGCCGCCCGCGCGGCCAGCGCGGCCGCGCCGGCCCGCCCGAAACGGCCGGCCACCACGAGGAGGTGCCCGAACCTCCCCTTGTGCGCGTCCGCCGGACGATCCGGCAGCCACGCCGCAACGTCGGCGAGCTCCACCACCCCCAGCACGGCACGAGCCTCCAGCACCCACGGCGGGATGCCGATGTCCGCCACTGCGACCTCGCCGCAGCGCCAGCAGGCGGGAGGCAACACGTGCGGCAGCTTGGGTGCGGCGAACGTGACGGTCACTGCCGCCTCGACGGCTTCCCCCGGCACCTCGCCCGAGCTGCCGGACAGCCCCGACGGCACGTCGACGGCGACCACCTGCGCCGGGCTGGCGTTGAGGCGCCGCACGACCTCGGCCCAGCGGCCCTCGAGGGGGCGGTCGAGACCGGTTCCGAACAGCGCGTCGACGATGAGGTCGGCCCGCCCGAGCACCTCGTCGAGTCCGCCGAGGTCGTCACCGACCATCACGGGCTGCAGCCCGTACCGCCGGGCCAAAGTCAGCTGCACGCCGGCATCTCCTCGCAGCGCCGCCTCCGGGACCAGCACCGCAATCTCCACCTCGGCGCCGCGGCAGCGCAGCTGGCGAGCGCAGGCCAGGCCGTCGCCCCCGTTGTTGCCCGGCCCGCACACGACCGCGATCCGGCCCGCTCCGGCCAGCCGCTCCAGCACCACGTCGGTGACGGCCGCGGCGGCCTGCTCCATGAGCACGAGCCCGGGCAAGCCCAGATTCTCGATCGTTTCGCGGTCCGCCTCCCGCATTCCTGCGCTGTCCAGCACCTCGATCATCGCGTCCTCCCCGCACCGCCACGTGCCGCCGCAAGTCTAGGTCCAACTCCAACTGCCGGTCCAGGTTCCCCCCGGTGCCTCGTATCCCGCGTACCCGAGGGTGCAGGTCCAGATCCTCCCGTCCGGCCGGGCGGCCGGCCTTGCTGTGTGGAGGCGAAGAGGAAGGCTCTGGACCGGATGGGAAGGGGGCAGCGGAGCGGCTGGCGAGTATGATAGCGTTCGCACGCCGGTCGCCAGCAACTGGCGACCTTCAGGAGGCTCAATGAGGCGACGAGGGTTGGCCTTCGCAGTGGTCGCGGTCGCGGTCTGGCTCTTCCCCGAGCTGGCTGCGGCCAGTGAGTCGGCCGCCGACCTGGGGACGATCCTGCCGGCTTGGAGCGCTCTGCCGTTCGTCGGCATTCTGCTGTCGATCGCGATCTTCCCGCTGGTCGCACCGCACTTCTGGCACCACCATTACCCCAAGGTTGCGCTTGCCTGGGGGTTGCTGCTGGCGGTGCCGTTCGTGCTCGTATACCACGCGCCCGCGCTGCACAGCCTGGCGCACATGGCCATCGTCGACTACGTGCCGTTCATCATCCTCATCGGCACCTTGTTCACGATCGGCGGCGGCATCTTCGTGCGGGGGTCGCTGCGCGGCAGCCCGCTCGTCAACGCCGTGCTGATCGTCATCGGCACCGCCATCGCCTCGTGCGTCGGCACCACTGGGGCGGCGATGCTGCTCATCCGGCCGCTGCTGCGCGCCAACCGGCAGCGCCGGCACCGGGCTCACATCGTGGTGTTTTTCATCTTTCTCGTCGCCAACATCGGCGGGGCGCTGACCCCGCTCGGCGATCCCCCGCTGTTCCTCGGCTTCCTGCACGGCGTACCGTTCGCGTGGACGCTGGGACTGTGGAAGGAGATGCTGTTCGTCGCCGGGCTCACGCTCGCGGTCTTCGTGGGGTTCGACACCTACTACTGGCGCCGCGAGTCTCCCGAGGCCCGTGCCCCCGTCGGGTCGGCCCGCGAGCTGCTGCGCATCGAGGGCTGGCACAACTTCTTGCTGCTCGGCGGCGTGCTCGCCGCGGTCGTGCTGTCCGGCGTGTGGCACCCGGGCGAGGTGAGCATCCTCGGCGTCCACCAGGGAATCCAGAACATTCTGCGCGACGTGATCCTCGTCGGCCTCGCCGCGGCCTCGTGGGTGACGACCCCCAGGGCCGTGCGGGAAGAAAACGAGTACACGTGGGGACCGATCAAGGAAGTGGCGATCCTCTTCGCCGGGATCTTCGCCACCATGATCCCGGCCCTGCTCATGCTGGGAGCGGGCGAGCACGGCGCCCTGGCGTTCCTCGTGCGCGCCGTGCAGAGCCCGCGGCAGTTTTTCTGGGCGACCGGCTCTCTGTCCTCGTTCCTCGACAACGCGCCGACCTACCTGACGTTCCTCCAGACGGCGCTCGGGAGGATCTACCCGGGGGTGATGGAGCGCGAGGCGATCGCCCGCCTCATCGCCGAGAACGCCTCGTACCTGGTGGCGGTGTCCACGGGTGCGGTGTTCATGGGGGCCAACACCTACATCGGCAACGCCCCCAACTTCATGGTCAAGTCGATCGCCGAGGAGGCCGGGGTGCGGATGCCGTCGTTTTTCGGCTACATGGTGCGGTACTCTCTGCCGATCCTCATCCCCATCTTTGCAGTGACGACCCTGGTGTTCTTCTAGGAGCGCGAGCATGTCGAAGTGGTTGAAGATCGGAGTCAGCGGCAACGAGCAGGTCCTGCGGGGGTTTCTGGCCGGGTTCCGGGCCGCCGGAGGGCGCCGCTTCCTGGGCGCCGTGCTCGGCAGCGACGTGCCTCTGGTGGTCGAAAGCCTGTCGGAAAAGCTCCGGCGGCTCCTGGCTGCCGGGTCCCACCACGTGGTGCTGGCGCCGGCTACCTATGCCGCTCGCCTGGTGCGCGCTCTCGAGCGCGAGGGCGGCACGGTCGGGCTGGCGGTCAGGCACCAGGCCGAGGTGGCGGGGGCGCGCTTTGCCTTCCGAGCCGAGACGTTCAACCCCGACACGGCGAAGGAACTCCGCACCGCACTGCTCGAGGGGCTACCGGAGGGGCTGGAGCTGCGCGACGTCCAGGTGGAGGAACTGCGCGACGAGACGCTCCGGGGCGCCGAGCTGTACACACCGGCTCACCACTATGCCTGGCGCGTCTCGGGGGAGGCCGTGGGTCCGCTGACGGCCATCCTCGAGATGCACCGCCGCGCCTCGAGCCTCGACGCCGCGACCGCCGAGGCAGTGCACCTCATCCTCGGGTGAGCGCTACTCTGGCCGGTATTCGCCAACCGGCTCGCGACCGGAGAGCACCCGCATCGCCCCCTTGGCGAGGGCGAACATCTCGTTCTCGCCGGGATAGACGCTGACCCCGCATCCCAGCGCTGCCACGTAGTGGGAAATGGCGTCCACCATCCGCTTGGAGCGGGCCATGCCCCCCGTGAGCAGGATGCGGTCCACCGCCTGACCGTCGAACGCCGGCAGCAAGGAACAGATCCACTTGGAGATCTGGTAGGCCATGGCCTCGAACACGGTGGCTGCCTCGGTGTCGCCGGCCTGGATCCGCCGCTCCACTTCGCGGAGGTCAGCGGTGCCGAGCAGGTCGATGAGGCCGCCCCGACCCTTGTTGAGCTGCTTGAGCTGGGCCTTGGTGTACTTGCCGGAGAAGCACAGGTCGATGAGCTGCCCCACCGGCAGGGAGCCGGAGCGCTGGGGGGTGAACGGGCCCTCGCCGTCGAGTCCGTTGTTGACGTCGATGTAGGTCCCGCGCTTGTGAGCGCCGATCGTGATCCCGCCGCCCATGTGGCAGACGATGACGTTGATCTTCTCGCAAAACGTCTCGTGCTCCTCGGCGTAGCGCCGCGCCGTCGCGATCTGGTTCAGGGCGTGGCTCACCACACGCCGCCGGATTTCCTTGATTCCGGTGATCTTGACGCGTTCGGCGACCTCGTCCACGACGACCGGGTCGACGATGAACGCCGGCTTGGTGGTGCCGGCAACCAGCTCGTGTGCGATGAGGCCGCCGAGGTTCGAGGCGTGTTCACCGTAGCGCGCGGCGCGCAGGTCGGCGAGCATCGCGTCGTTGACTGCGAACGTCCCGTGTGGGATCGGGTGCAGAACGCCACCGCGGCCCGACACCGCATCGATGTCGTCCATCGACAGGCCGTGCTCCGCCAGGGCGTGGAGGATCACCTCCTTGCGGAAGGCGAACTGCTCGGTGATCGGCTTGCCCTCGAACGGCAACAGCTCCTCGGCCGAGTGCTGCAGCTCCTTGGTGAACCGCTCTTCCTCGCCCTCGAAGACGGAGATCTTGGTCGAGGTGGAGCCGGGGTTCACGGCGAGCACCATGAACCGCCTGAAGAACGTGTCCTTGACGGGGCGGCGCGGACCCTCGCCGTACAGCCGGAGGACCGACGCCTTGACTGCCAGCCGGATGTCCTCCGGTGTCGCGTCCATGGCGAGATCCACGCCGCGCGACCCGAGACCGGCCATGACGGGGAACTTCTTGGCCGTGGGGAAGCGCGTCGCGTACAGGTGATACAGCAGGTTGCCCATGTCCAGGTTCGGGCAGATGATGACGTTGGGGCTGCCCTCCCAGGGCAGGTTCCTGCTCCGCTGGTAGTACATCGCCGAGCGCTTGGAGAGCGCCACCGAGACCTTGACCTCGCCCTGGATGCGGATCGACCCGTAGCGCGGGTTTTGCTTGATGCGGGCCGCGAGGTACTCCGGCACCAGCTCCTGGGCGCGGCGCACGAGGTCCGGGGAGGGTCCCTCGTCGGAGCCGCGGTTCGAGTACGAGACGATGACGCCGTGCACCTCGGGGAGAATCTCGTCCGGGACGATGTCGCGGGCGACGGCGCAAGTCTCGACCGCGATGTACGCCAGCACGTCGGGGGTCATCGTCGCGTTCACGCCCACGTCGCCGAAAACCACGATGTTGTGGGGGTAGACCTCGTCCGGGTGCTCCTCGGGAAGGACGAAGACCCCGGCCTCGGCGCACACGCCCTCGCTCGCCAGCATCCGGATCATCGGCCGGAAGTAGTCCCTCGGCTCGTGGGTGGCGCCGCCCACCACCATGTCGGCATGGTCGAGGCGCACCGCCATGATCCCGAACTTCCCGGGCTCCGAAACCCATTTCTTCGCCTCTTCCTCCTCGACGTGGCGACCGCCCTTCCGGGCGCAGGCGATGTACTCCTGGGTGAACTGATCCACGAGGTCGGAGCGCGACTTCGGGTCCACGAACGCGACCTCCGACATCGTGTACTCGACCCGGTCACGGTCCAGGCACGGCAGCTCGCGCTCGACCACCTCCCGCACCTCGTCCTGGGATGCCAGCAGCACCGGCTTGACGAAACGCGTGAGGTAGCACGCGGCCTCGATCACGCGGGGGTCCAGCGCCTCCGTGAAGATGCAGGTGGGGCGGGTCCTGGCGGCGTTCAGGATCTGGTGGTCGAGCGATGCTTCGATGTCGAACATGCGCGCCTCCCGGCAAGCGATGCGACGAGCTTTCCGTCCGGCCCGGCCGGCACGGGGATTGCCGGCCGCGCGGCAAGGCCGCTCGAACACTCGCTGCGGACCATTCTAGATGACCTCGTGAGGCAGTTCACAGGCTCACGGGAATGCGGATGGTGTCGCCTGTCGGCTCCGGAGGCCCACCCCGCACGGCCGCCGAGGCGAGGTCGATGACGACGTACAGCTCCGGTGGCGACAGCTCGGGGTGATGACCGAAGCGGATGCGGGAGACAAGCGGCCCGCCGACGTTGACGGTGTCCGGCTCGGTGGGACCCACGATGCCCGAGATCCTCACCAGCACACGCGGCGGGTCCTCGAGACGAAGCTCCCGGATGCGGCGGGGCACCACCCCGCCGTCCGCCTGCAGCACCACGACTCCGCCCTCGCCCGCGGCCTCCCAGCGGGCGGCCCGGATCCGCGTCGCGGGGGGGAGCGACGCCGGGTCCACGGGAAGCGGAGTTGGCGTGGGCAGCGGCGGAGGGGTCGGAGTCGGCTCGGCCGGCGCCGCGGCAGGCTCGTCCCGGGGCGGCGGGGGCTGCGCGTCCACGGCGAGAGCCGGCGGCGTCTCGCCACGCTCGAATCGCGCGCCGACATCCGGCGCCCCGACCCCGAACAGCCTCCCGATGTGGCTCCGGAACACAACGGCTCCGGCCGCCAGCGCGGCCAGTGCGACCGCCACCGCCACCCAGCGCAACGCCGACCGCGACGCCGGGGCTGCCGGCAGCTCCGGCGCCGGGGGCTGCTCGGGGGGAAAGATCTCCGCCACCAGCTCCTGGAACGAGGCGTTGGGATCCCGGCCCTTCGCGGGCCTCCGAGGGTGCTCACCAGCGGGCCCGAACGGGTTGTCCTCGTCGACGATCACTGCGGGAGGCGGAGCCACCGCCGTACCCCGAGCACCCTTCTCGGGCTCTGGCGCGAAGATCTCGGAAAAGCGCGGTGCGGGCGAGGGAGCCGGTCCTTGGCCCACCGGACCCGGCTCGTTGCCCTCGTCCGCCTCGTGGAGGTCAGGGAAACGCTGATCCTGACGCATCACTCGGGGATGGTATCACGCGAGCCGCCAGCGACCCAGGGGAGGCGGTGATCGCCTTGACGCAGCCCTTCAACCGCGCCGCTTCCTTCCCCGACCGCCGGGCGGTCGGGTGGCGTTTCAGCCCGTGAGTTTCTCCCAGTCGGACTCGTCGGCATCGGTGGCGATGGCGAGGCCGCCGTCGCAGCCGGCGAACACCGGGTCCTTGACGACCTGGACCCTCCCGCCGCCGATGTCCTTGAGCGCCTCCCCAAGCGCCTTGTCGAGCCCGGCAATCCCCGACGAGCCGCCAGCGAGGATGACGTTGTTGCGGACCTTTTCCTGGTACTCCGGGTCCACCTTGGCGATGAGATCGATCATGGTCTCGGCGAGCGGCGGCACCAGCCCCTCGCAGGCCGTTCGCAGCTCCTCGGTGATGTCGAGCTGAGTCGGCTTGCCCTTGACCGGCGCCGAGACCACGACGGGGTTCTTCGCCTTCCCGACGAACGCCGCGCGCTCCTTCCACTCCCTCACCATGAACAGCGAAAAGGTAGCCTCCGGGTGGTGGGCCTGGATGAGCTTGAACAGCTGGTCGTCCACCCAGTCCCCGGCGTTGAGCAAGGTGCGCTGGTCGCTTTCCGTGGGGTAGCGACCGTTCATCACGCACAGGTCGCTGGTCCCGGCGCCGATGTCGATGATCAGCGCGTGCAGGAGCGCGTCCACGGCATAGGCCACGGCGAACGGCTCGGAGACGATGAGCAGGCTGCCGACCAGCCCCTTCATGACGTTGCGGAGCTGCTGCTTGGAAACCCGCAGCGCCTCGGCCGGCACGCCGACGACGGCCCGCACCTGCGAGCCGGGAGTTCCGTCGTCCCCCACTCCAACAAGCCCGAGGAGGTGCTTGAGAAGCTGCCGCACGGCGTCGGCGTCGCGCTCGGAGCCTTCCTTGAGCAGACCGCGCTCGAGCGGGCGCCGCAAGTCGAGCATCGAGCGGTTGTCGAGCGCGTCCTTGCCGACCAGCACCGGGCGCTTGAGGATCTTGCGGGCCACCATGTCCACCGGCCAGCCGACGTAGCTGTCCACGACGTGCCGCTGGCCGTTGGAGGCGGAAACGGCGGAACGCGAGGTCCCGAGGTCGATTCCCACGTACAGGATGTCGTTGCTTTCAGTCATGGAGCTGGCTCCCTCTCTCTGCGGTCTGCGTCCGTGCATAGTCGATGATACCGGCAAACAAGGCGCGGGCAATCAGGTGGCGGTAGCCCGGGTCGGCCAGGAGCCTGGCCTCGTCCTGGTGCGACAGGCAGGATACCTCGACCAGCACCGCGGGCATCTCGGTCGCCACCAGCACTACGAACGGCGCCTGCTTGACCCCGCGATCGGCCAGCCGAGGGTTGGCCAGTGACAGGGACTGGAAGAGCTTGCGGTTGACGGCCTCGGCCAGGCGGCGCGACTCGTCGCGCCGGATGTCGGCGTAGATCCCTTCCAGCAGCCGCTTGAGATCGGACAGCGAGTACCCGGACTCGCGGTTCTCGGCGGCGGCGAGCTGGGTGAGGAACGGATCGTCGGTGGGTCCGAGGTAGTACGTCTCGATGCCGCGCGCGCGCTGGTTCGGGATCCAGTTGACGTGGATCGACATGAAGAGATCTCCGGCACTGGCGTTGGCGAACGCCGCCCGCTGGTCGAGCTGCACCGCCGCGTCGCGCTCGCGCGTCATCAACACCGCGAACCCCTGGTCGGCGAGCAGGTTGCGCAGCCGCAGCGCGACGTCGAGGGCGATTTCCTTCTCGACCAAGTTGCCGGGGCCGACCGTACCAGCATCGTGTCCGCCGTGACCGGGATCCAGGATGATCGTGCGGACCGGCAAGGGGAGCGCGGCGCGGTCGAGCGGTGCCGGAGGGCCGAACCTTTGTCCGGCGGCCAGCCCCTCACGCTCAGCGGCGACGCCGGTCGGAGGCGGGACCAGGGGAACCACTTCCGCCGTCCCTGGATTTCGTCCGTCGGGCTTCCCCGTGCCGAGCACCCAGGCCGGATCCAGGCCCGTCGCCCAGCCCACCACGAGGAGCGAGCCGAGGAAGGCGGCGGGGACGAGC
Organism: Thermoanaerobaculaceae bacterium; assembly: GCA_035384965.1. Lineage (GTDB taxonomy): Bacteria > Acidobacteriota > Thermoanaerobaculia > Thermoanaerobaculales > Thermoanaerobaculaceae > JAAYVZ01. The sequence continues at coordinate 19,416 of DAOOJE010000037.1, read as the reverse complement.
AGCAGCAGGCTCCGGCGCAACCAGCGCCTCGACGCCTCTCGCCGCATCCTCCGGGCGGCGGGAGACTCGCCGTTGATGACCGCCAGGTTCTCCCGCACCGCCTCGCGGAGCAGCCTGCGCTTGATGCGGTCCGCCCCCGCCATGGCGGCACCCATGGTACCAGCGCGCTCCTTCCCGGGAACCCACTTCCCCGCGAGGGACGGGGCCGGGTAGCATGGAGTGGCGGCAGATGCCGCGGGGGAGGTTGACATGGGCGGACCGATCCAGGTGACCGAGCGCGTGCACTGGGTGGGGGTGCTCGATCCCGACCTCATCACCTTCGACATCATCATGAAGACGGACCGCGGCACGACGTACAACGCGTACCTCGTGCAGGGCGAGACGCGCACGGCCCTCGTCGAGACCGTGAAGGCCGGCTTCGAGGGCGAGCTGCTCGAGAAGGTGGGCTCCCTCGCCGACCCGGCGCGCATCGACTACGTCGTCCTCAACCACACGGAGCCCGACCACTCGGGGGCGGTGGCCACCGTGCTCGAGCGCGCACCGCACGCCACCGTCGTGGGCACCGCCAAGGCGCTGCAGTTCCTGCAGGGCATGCTCAACCGCGACTTCCCGAGACTCGCCGTCAAGCAGGGCGACGCGCTCGATCTCGGCGGGCTCGCGCTGCGCTTCATCCCGGCGCCGTTCCTCCACTGGCCGGACACCATGTTCACCTGGCTCGAGCAGGAGCGCGTGCTCTTCTCCTGCGATGTCTTCGGCGCCCACTACGCCGACGAGGCGATGCTCGAGGAGGCGGTGGCAGGAGACTTCTGGCCCGCCCTGCGGCACTACTACCAGGCGATCATGGGGCCGTTCGCCCCCCACGTGCAGCGCGGCCTCAAGGCCCTCGAGGGGCTCCCCATCGAGACGATTTGCCCCTCGCACGGCCCCATCCTGCGCGCCGGCGTAGCCCGCGCGATCGACTCGTACCGCACCTGGTCGTCGCCCGAGCGGCGCGACAGGCCCCTCGCCGTCGTGTGCTACGCCTCGATTTACGGCTTCACGCTGGCGCTGGCCCTTGCCGTGGCGGAGGGGCTCCAGGGCGCCGGCGCCGAGGTCGAGATGATCAACCTCGAGGAAACCTCGGCCCACGATGCAGCCGCGGCCTGCGCCCGCGCCGACGTGGTGGTCATGGGCTCGCCGACGATCAACTCGAGTCCCGCGCCGCCGGCCATCGAGGCGCTCGCCCACCTCGACCCGTTCCGCGCCAAGGGCAAGGTGTTCGGCGCCTTCGGCTCGTACGGGTGGAGCGGCGAGGCGGTCGAGGCATTGCTGCAGCGCGCCTCGGAGCTGAAGATGCGAACGGTGGCGCCGGGGGTGCGCGTCACGTTTTCCCCCACCGGCGCCGACCTCGAGCGCGCCCGCGACTACGGCGGCGAACTCGTCAAGGCGCTGGGCGCGCCTGCCGCCTGACCGCCCGCGCCTCGGCAAGGCCCGTCCTTGGTGTCGCGGTGCTCCGGCGCGGTACAATCGAATTGTCACGAGCACGGGACGGGAGGCGCCGATGGAAGAGCGAAGGCGAAACGAGCGCTACGCGGTCCAGGACGTTCGGGGCACCCTCCTCCTGTCGACCGAGGCCAGGATCCTCAACATGAGCCTCACCGGCATGGCCGTGGAGACCGACTCACGGCTCCGTCTCGGCCGCGTGTACTCCCTCAAGCTCCAGCACGACAGCGAGCTGCCGATCCCCCTCACCGCCACCGTGGTGTGGTGCCAGCTCCGCCAGGCCAAGGGACAGGGCTCCCCGGATGCCCGCATCGCCTACGTGTCGGGGCTGCAGTTCGAGGGCATCCTCTCGGAAAAGGCGCACGACCTCCTGGCGTTCCTGCAGTCCGCGGCCGTGGTGTCGGTGCAGACGCGAGTCTGCGGTCGTTTCCGGGCGCGCTTCGCCGAGACCGTTGCGCTCGACACCGAGTACGAGTTCGAGGTGAGGAAGATTTCCCGCTCCGGGATGCTCATCGCCACCGACCTGGTGGCCGAGCAAGACTCGACCTTCGACATGGAGGTGCAGCTCGAGGACGGGCTGTTCCGGGCCAGGGGACGGGTCGCCTACGTGAGACCCACTTCGACCCGGCAGGGAGGCGGCGCCGTCGAGCTGGGCGTCGAGTTCACCGAAATGACGGAGCCCGACCGGGCGCTGCTCGCGGCGTTCATCGGCCGCCAGATCACCTGACCTTGTTGGAATCGAGAGTCCAGAGTCGAGAGCGAGCGCGGGCACGGCCGGCGACCTGCGCGCTCCAGCCAGTCGCCCGGGGCCGCGTCCGACACACTGGTCCGCGACTGCTATCCCTCTTCTGCGTGCTCTCCTCGACTGCATGCCGCGAAACGTGAACTGTGAACTATCCGCTCAGGATCTGCCGCGCGCGCAGTTCCTTGATGCGGTCCCGCAGCGCCGCCGCTTGCTCGAACTCCAGCCGCTTCGCGGCCGCCCGCATCTCCTTCTCGAGCTCGGCGACGGCCTTCGCCAGCGACTGCGGGTCGGCGGCGTCGCCCAGACTCGGGATCGCGAGCACCGTCTCGTGGTAGTCGAGGTTGGAAAGCTGCAGCAGCGGGTTGGCGATGTCCTTGACGATCGAGCGGGGCTCGATGCCCCACTGCCGGTTGTACGCCTCCTGCACGGCACGCCGGCGCCTGGTCTCCTCGACCGCCCGCCGCAGCGAGTCGGTCTCGACGTCGGCGTAGAGGATCGCGGTGCCGTTGACGTGCCGCGCCGCCCGGCCGATGGTCTGCACGAGCGCCGTGGTCGAGCGCAGGTAGCCTTCCTTGTCGGCGTCGAGGATGGCCACCAGCGACACCTCCGGCAAGTCGAGCCCCTCCCGCAGCAAGTTGATCCCCACCAGCACGTCGAACACACCGCGCCGCAAGTCGGCGAGGATCACCGTGCGCTCGAGCGTGTCGATTTCCGAATGCAGGTAGCGCACGCGCACCCCCAGCTCGGAGAGGTACTGCGTGAGATCCTCGGCCATGCGCTTGGTGAGCACGGTGACGAGCACGCGTTCGCCGGCGGCCACGCGCTCGCGCACCCGCGCCAGCAAGTCGTCCACCTGGCCCGTCGCCGGGCGAACCTCGACGACCGGATCGAGCAGTCCGGTGGGACGCACGAGCTGCTCCACCACCTCGCCGCCGGAAAGCTCGATCTCGTACGCCGCCGGGGTGGCCGACACGAACAACACCTGGTTGAGCCGACCCAGGAACTCGTCGAAGGTGAGCGGCCGGTTGTCGAGCGCCGACGGGAGGCGGAAGCCGTACTCCACGAGCGTTTCCTTGCGCGAGCGATCGCCGAAGTACATCCCCCGCACCTGCGGGATCGTGACGTGCGACTCGTCCACCACGAGAAGCCAGTCCTTGGGGAAGTAGTCGAGCAGGGTCGGGGGCGGCTCGCCCGGCTGGCGACCAGTGAGGTGCCGCGAGTAGTTTTCGATCCCCGAGCAGTACCCGAGTTCGGCCAGCATGTCGAGGTCGAACAGCGTGCGCTGCGAAAGTCTTTGCGCTTCCAGCAGCTTCCCCGCCGCCTGCAGCTCCGCCAGCCGGGCGTCCAGCTCGGCGCGGATCCCGGCGATCGCCCGATCGAGAACCGCGCGCGTCACCACGTAGTGCGAGGCGGGGTAGATTGCCACCCGCTCGTCCACGCTTTCGAGCACCGCGCCGCGCAGCGGGTCGATGCGGCTGACCCGCTCGATGGTGCGATCCCAGAACTCCACCCGCAAGGCGTGGTCGTCGTACGGCGGGTAGATCTCCAGCACGTCGCCGCGCACCCGGAACGCCCCTGGCGCAAGATCGAGCTGGGTGCGCTCGTATTGCATCGCCACGAGCTGCCGCAGCACGGCGTCCATCCCGGGCGCCGAGCCGGGCTCCACGAGCAGCAGCATGCCGTAGTACGCCGACGGGTCCCCGAGGCCGTAAATACACGACACCGACGCCACGATCACGACATCCCGCCGCTCGAACAGCGCCCGCGTGGCTGACAGCCGCAGCCGGTCGATCTCCTCGTTGATCGTCGTTTCCTTCTCGATGTACGTGTCCGAGGCTGGCACGTACGCCTCGGGCTGGTAATAGTCGTAGTACGAGACGAAGTACTCCACCGCGTTGCGCGGGAAGAACCCCTTGAGTTCCTGGTAGAGCTGCGCCGCGAGCGTCTTGTTGTGAGAGAGCACGAGCGCGGGCCGCGCCAGCTCGGCGATGACCCGCGCCACCGTGAAGGTCTTGCCGGAACCCGTCACCCCCAGAAGCGTTTGCGCGAAGACCCCGTCGCGAAAGCCGCGCACCAGCCGCTCGCACGCCTGCGGCTGGTCGCCGGCCGGCGGAAACGGCGCCACCAGCTCCAGAGGCTGACTCACGGCCCAACCTCCGCGGCCCGGCAGGCGCGCTCGGCGGCAGTCAGAATGCGAGCCGCCTCGCTTTCGGTCAGTGCACCGTCGGCCAGCCCCTCGTTGCACGCCGCCACGAGGTCGCGCAGCGCCTGCCGGGAAGCCGTGCGGCGATTCGCGCTGTCGATCACACACCCGAGCCGGGCCGCCAGCGCCTCCCGGGTGGCTCCCGGCGTGTCGGCCGGCAGCGCCGCCAGCACCCGCGCGCGCATTCGCCCGAGCCGCTCGGCCAGCACCCGCTGCAGCGAGCAGGCGCTCCAGACCAGCCCGGCGGCGAGCACCATGACCAGGACAGCACACCCCCACGCAGCCGGCCGCACCCACGCCGGCAGCTCCGGCCCCGCCCGCGGCAGACCAGCCCTCTCCATGCCTGCACGCTAGCACGCCCCGCGTGGTCCTGTCTGCCTTGGCACGCGCCGATCCCCTTACGCCCAGCCTCGCGCAGTGACTGGCGGTCGGTTGATGCTTTCCCCGACCTCCGCCATCCCCTCACGGCTGGCTCGCTCCGCACCCTCCGATCTTCAAGCCTCGACGCGGGACCGGCCGGGAGGGCGGGCCGGTTGCGGGGGCGGCCGAGCGAAGCTACCCTGCCGGCCATGACGCGAGTCGTGCTGCGCGGTCTTCTCATGGGGGTGTTCGTGGGGCTGGGCCTCGGCGCCATCGTCGGCCTCGTGCTCTCGCGCTACGTGGACCTGCCCGCGGTGGAGACGCTGACGACGTACCGTCCTATCGCGGCGACCCAGGTGCGCGCCAGGGACGGCACGCTTCTCGGCACGTTCGCGGCCGAGCGCCGCATCCCCCTGGCCGCCGACCAGATACCCGCCGTCTTTCGCGACGCGGTGATCGCGGTCGAGGATGCGAGCTTCTACCAGCACACGGGGGTGGATCCGCGCGGCATCCTGCGCGCGGCGATCATGAACGTCCTCAATCGCCGCTGGTCCCAGGGCGCCTCCACGATCACCCAGCAGCTCACCCGCTCCGTGGGCATCCTCAGTCGCGAAAAGAAACTGGTTCGCAAAGTCAAGGAGATGTTGCTGGCGATCGAAATCGAGCAGCGGCTGTCCAAGGACCAGATCTTCGCGCTCTACGCCAACCAGGTGAACTTCGGGCACGGCAACTACGGGGTCGAGGCCGCCTCGCGCTTCTTCTTCGGCAAGCCCGCCACCCGCCTGACGCTGCCCGAGGCTGCCTTGCTGGCCGGGTTGCCCCAGCAACCCAGCCGGCTTTCGCCCCTCGACAACCCGGAGCGGGCGCTCGGCCGCCGCAATCACGTGCTCGATCGCATGCTCGAGGAAAAGAAGATCGACCGGGCCGCCTGGGAGGCGGCCCGCCAGGCCCCCCTCGGGGTGGCGGCCCATTTCGACCACGTGCCGGCCACCGCCTACTTCGTCGAGGAGGTCCGCCGGGCGGTGGAGTCGCAGTTCGGCAGCAAGCAGATGCTGGAAGGCGGCCTGACCGTCGAGACGACCCTCGATCCGGTCATGCAGGCCGTGGCCAATCAGAAGGTGCGCGAGGGTCTCGTGGCGCTGCAGCGCCGCCAGGGGTGGCCGGGGGCGCGCCGCAACGTGCTAAGGGGCGACCCCGCGGAGCTGGCCCAGTGGCACGACGAGAGCTGGCCGTTCGTGCGCTGGAGCGAGGGCGAGCTGGTGTACGCGCTCGTCATGCGGGTCGAGGCCGAACGCGCCGAGCTGCGGATCGCTGGGCGGGAGGCGGTCCTCGACCTCGAGGGCGCCAGGTGGACCGGGAGGACGAGCCTGACGCGGCTCATGAAACAGGGGGACGTGCTGCTCGTCCGCCTGGGACCGGACGCCGCGCGTGAGTTTGGCCCCTTGCGGGTCACGCTCGAGCCGGAGCCGCGCATCGAGGGCGCGCTGCTGGCGCTCGACAACCGCGGCGGGGCGGTGTTCGCCATGGTGGGAGGTTTCGACTTCAACCGCTCGGAGTGGAACCGCTCGTGGCAATCCCGGCGGCAGTGCGGTTCGGCGTTCAAGCCGCTCGTCTTCGCCGCCGCGTTCGAGCGCGGCTACTCGCCGGCCGACACGATCTTCGACGGCCCGATCCTCCTGCCCGACGAGCGTGGCGAGTACACATACTGTCCCCTCAACTACTACCGGCGGTACGAGGGAATCGTCACCCTCCGCCACGCCCTCGAGCACTCCCTCAACGCCTCGGCGGTCAAGCTCCAGCAAATGGTCACCGGCGAGGCGGTGATCGACGTCGCCCGGCGGCTGGGAGTCACCGATCGCCTGGCGCCGTATCCGACCATGGCGCTCGGAGCGTTCGAGCTGTCGGTGCGCGAGCTGGCCGCGGCCTACGCGGGGATCGCCAACCACGGGCAGGTGCCCACGCCGTACTTCATCGCTCGCGTCAAGAACGCCGAGGGCAAGGTGATCTTCGAGGCGAAGCCGCAGATTCGCCAGGCGCTCCGGGAGGACGTCGCCTACCTCCTCACGCACGTGATGGAAGGCGTGGTGCAGCGCGGCACCGGGGCCAAGGCCGCGGAGCTGGGCGCTCACCTCGCCGGCAAGACCGGCACGACCGACAAGTTCACCGACGCCTGGTTCATCGGCTCCCACCCGCGGGTCACCTGCGCCGTCTGGGTCGGACGCGACATGAAACAGCCGATCGGCAACAAGATGACCGGCGCCGAGGCCGCGCTTCCCACGTGGATCGCCTTCATGCGGGAGTGGCTCGCGGCCCAGCCCGAGGCGGTGCGGCTCGAGGAGTTCATGCCCCCGGCCGGCGTCACCATGCTGCCGGTGGACCGCGCCACCGGGCTTCGCGCCACGCCCGCGTGCGGGGAGAGGGCCATCCTCGAGGCAGTGCCCGAAGGCAAGGAACCGGGGGAGTGCTCCGGCCACTGGCACGACGTCATCGGGCTGGGGTGGCCTTCCCAGCTGCGCTTTTACGCCTACAAGCCGGGCGAGCCGCCGACCACCGCCGCGGCCATTGCCGCAGCCGAGGCCAAGATCGCCGGCGGGAGCTGAGCCTGTCGCCCCGGGCGGGCTCTACTTTGCACTCAGAATCGCGGTCAGCTCCTGCATGAACGGCTCGGGGTCGAGGTAGCCGGAAATGCGGCCGACCTCGCGGCCGTCCGCCGCCAGAAAAACGATCACCGGGAAGCCGCCGATCCGTCGGCGACCCGCCTCGGCCCTGCCCTCGCGCTCGGCGTCGAGCCGCACCGGTACGACGGCCTGCAGCGCGCGTACGACCCGCGGGTCGGCCAGCGTCCGGGTCTCGAGCCGCCGGCACCAGCCGCACCACGACGCGTAAAACTCGACCATCACGAGCTTGCTCTCGCGGGCAGCTTCCGTCTGGGCGCTCTCGAGCGAGGCGGCCCACGTGATTTGCGTCTCGCCCGCTGCCGCCTCCGGGCTGCCGCTGCACGCCAGGTTGATGGCGGCCACCGCCAGGACCAATCCAGCCACTCTTGCAAGGCTCATGGTGCGCTTGTCCTCCCCCGACCTCGCCCGACGCAAGCGACAACAGCGGCGACGAGGAGTGCATTCTCCCACGAGGCAAGCGGCCCGGTCGAGCGCCGCCGGGCCTCCCCGCTTTGCGGCCCGCGGCTGTCGCACCGACGGCTTCAGGCCCGGAGGAGCTGCACTCTTTCGGCCAAACGAAGCACTGGCTGCCGGATCATCGGCGCCCACACCTTCCTCCGGCTGGCCACGACCGCACCTCCACGTGCCTGCAGGGCGGCGGCGCGAGCTTCGCCGGGGGCTGCTCGGCGGCGTGCCAGGGCTGCGTTTCCGGCCCCCGAGCGGCGGGGATTGGAGGGGCATCAAAAGAACGGGCCTTCGACCGCCCGCATACCCGGGGTTTTTCGAAAATCCATCGTTCCGGTGTGACCTAATCCGATGAAAATACGTGGCGAGACGGGAATACCCCAGAGACTTGACACCTCTCGCACACGAGCATAGATTTCACCTCAATACATCTGGGTCCCGAGCCGGGACCACCCGGCCGGGCGGGAGGACAGGATGAAGCGGTTTGGTGGCTTGGTGGTGGCGCTGGCGTTGATCGGTGGTTTCGCGCTGGCGGCCGGAACTGGTAACCCCTTTTCACAGCTCACGGGTGACGAACAGCTCCAGATGCTGGCGTCGCTTCCCTCCGTGAGCTCCGTTTCCGTCGACAGCGACGGCGTACCCAGCTTCGTCACCGGCACGCTCGGCTACCTCGGGCGGGGCTCGGTCGAGGGTGCGGCACTCGGGTTCGTACGCCGGGTCGGCCCCCTGTATCGCATCGACGGCAGCGAGGAGCTGGCCGCGGCACGAACGATGCGTGACGAGCTCGGCCAGGTACACGTGAAGCTGCAGCAGTACTACCGCGGCATCGAGGTGGAGGGCGCCGAGCTGTACCTCCACGCCGACACCGAGAGCGGGGCGATTCACGCCCTCACCGGCCGGTTCTTCCCGACCGCCGGGCTGCCGACCGAGCCGTGGGTAGGCGCCGAGGACGCACTCACCGACGCCGCTCTGGAGGCCGGAATCCTCGAGGGCCGGGTGCTCGATCATCCCAGGCTCACGTACGTGGTGCAGGATGCCAAGGTTTACCTTGCATGGACGGCGCAGGTCGAGCACGTGGTCGACGGCATGCCGATCATCGACCAGGTCTACGCCGATGCGATGGGCAGCGGGCTGATCGCCGCCCGGGGCGTCACCAAGCCGGCGCTTTCCCGCAAGATCTACAACGCCAACAACAAGACCACCCTGCCCGGCACGCTCATGTTCTCCGAAGGCGGCTCGTCCAGCGACCAGACGGCCATGGACGCCTACAACCACGCCGGCACCTGGTACAACTACATGAGCACCAAGCACGGGCGCGACTCGTTCAACGGCTCCGGTGCGGTCATGACCACCTCGGTGCACCTCGGCACCAACTACGTCAACGCCTACTGGAACGGCTCGCAGACCGCCTTCGGCGACGGCGACGGCAGCACCGCCTCCTCGCTGGCGCGTGACCTCGACGTGGTGGCTCACGAGTGGACGCACGCGCTCACCCAGTACACCGCCAACCTTGCGTACCAGAACGACTCGGGCGCGCTCAACGAGGCGATGTCCGACATCTTCGCCGCTTCCGTCTCGGCCTGGAAGGACGGCGCGGTCTCCGCCAACACCTGGAAGATCGGGGAGGCGTGCTGGACCCCGGCGACGTCCGGCGACGCGCTGCGCTACATGAACAACCCGACGCAAGACGGCTCCTCCAAGGACTACTACCCGGAGCGCGCCTACGCCACCAACTGCACCCCGTCCTCCAGCAACGACTATTGCGGCGTCCACTACAACAGCGGCATCGGCAACCTGGCGTACTACCTGCTCGTGGCCGGCGGCACGCACCCCCGCAACAAGACCACCGTCAACGTGCCGGCCATCGGCATCGCCAAGGCCGAGAAGATCTTCTACCGCGCCCTCACCTACGGGTACATGACCTCCTCGACCAACTACCAGGGCGCCCGCAACGCCACCGCGCAGGCCGCCACCGATCTCTACACCACGACCGAAGTCAACGCGGTGCACGCGTGCTGGGACGCCGTCGGCGTGCCCGGCGGCCAGGTGCAGGTGACGACGCTTTCGAACGGCCAGATCGTCTCCAACCTCTCGGGCGCCACCGGCTCCTGGGCGTACTACAAGATCGTGGTGCCCGCCAGCCAGACCCAGCTCGTCATCAAGACCTACAACGGCACCGGTGACTGCGACCTGTACGTCAAGCGCGGTGCCATCCCGACCTCCTCGAGCTACGATTACCGGCCGTACCTGTCGGGCAACAACGAGACCGTCACGGTGAGCAACCCGGCGTCGGGCGACTGGTACATCGGCCTGCACGGCTACTCCGCCTACTCCGGGATGTCGTTGCAGGCCTCGTACACCGGCTCCAGCCCGTCGTTCACGCTGAGCCTGTCGCCCACCTCGCTGTCCATCACCAAGGGCTCCTCGGGCTCCAGCACGGTCACCACGACCGTGAGCGGCGGGTTCAACTCGGCGATCTCGCTCTCGGCCTCCGGTGTTCCCTCGGGTGCCACGGCCTCGTTCAACCCGACATCGATCGCCGCGCCCGGCTCCGGCACCTCGACTCTGACGATCAACACCGGCACGGCGGCCGCGGGCACCTACACGATCACGGTGACCGGGTCCGGCGGCGGCCTCACCAAGACCGCCACGTTGTCGCTGAGGATCACCAACCCCTCGGGCGGCACCGAGACCGAGCCCAACAACACGACGGGCACGGCCAACAACATCGCGACCTCGGGGACCCAGCTCACCGGGTACATCTCGAGCTCGACCGACGTCGACTACTTCAAGGTGTCGCTGCCGGCGGGCAAGACCCTCACCTGCGAGATGTGGCCGCCCTCGACCAAGGACTACGACATTGCGTTCTACAACTCGTCCGGCACCAAGATCGCCAGCGGCACCAACGGCACCGGCGCCAAGGAGACCGTGACCTACAAGAACACCAGCACCTCGAGTCGGACTATCTACATCAAGAACTACGGCTACAACGGCGCCTACTCCACGAGCTTGACCTACACCATCAAGTTCACCTGGTAGCGCCTGTCTCCTCCTGCCAGGGAAAGGCCCCGCCTCGCGGCGGGGCCTTTCCTTTTCCCGGCGATGGCTTCGCTCCACCCCCGACAACAGCAGCGCGCGAACGCTGCGTCCACGTCCGGCTTGGCGACCGCGTCCAGGCCGACGTTTTCTTGGGGGTTCGGGAGTTGGGTGGAGGAGGTCGGGCGGCCAGCGAAGGGCTCCCGAGGCGACCTACCAGGCGTCGCGCCCGCGGCCCTGGTCCGCCGGCAACGGCAGCGCCGGTGGTGAGACAAACGGCCCCAGACGCTCGAGCGGAGAGGTCATGCACACCTCGGTGGCGGAGCGGGCGATGCCGGTGACCTTGTGGATGCGGCCGACGAGAAGCTGCTGCAGGTGCTCCGTGTCGCGGGCCCTCACCTTGATCACCAGGTCGTACTCGCCGGTGACCACGTGCACCTCCTCCACCTCCGGGATGGCGGAGAGGCCCTCCACGGTCTTGCCCACCTCGGCCGCCAGCCCGGTGCGGAGATGGATTAGCGCAGTGACGGTGTAACCCAGGAGGCGGGGGTCCAGCCGCACGTAAAACCCTTGCACGATGCCGCTCTTGCGCAGCTTGGCCAGACGCTCGTGGACCGTGGCGGGCGCCACCCCGGCCCGGCGCGCGATTTCGGAGAGCGGCATGCGGCCGTTCTCCTGCAACGAGGACAGGATGCAGGTGTCGGTGGCGTCGAGGTTCATGCGCCCATTCTAGCGGCTAGCTCGGCACGAACCAGATGCGGCTGACGGCGACACCGAGCCTTCGCTCGTCGCCGCCCCCCGGCACGAACACATTCGAGCGCAGTTCCAGCTCCACCATCCGGCTCGAGGCCCGCTCGCCGGGCACCGGCAGCGCCACCCGGCTCCCTTCCGGGCCGACCCTCACACGCGCCACGACGTCGCCGAGACGCAGCTCGACGTCCGCCGGCTCGGACCTCGGCGCCAGCATCTCCACACCGACCAACCCGGCGCTGGCCGGAAAACGCACCCGCGCCAGCGGCCCGGCCCACACCGCGGGGCGCGCCGGCCGACCCATCAGCTCTGGCCCGAAGAACCCCTCGGCCTCCGCCACCGCAGCGAAAAGCGAGCTTTCCTCGGGAAAGAAGGCGGCCGGAGCGGCGGCGAATGGAGGCGCCTCCACCGAGGCGCGGAACACCCGGAACGCAAGCGAGCGGTAGTCGCCGTGGATCCTGATCTCGCCCCCGCCCTCGAGCAGCACCGGCATGATCTGCGCCAGGCGGTTGCGCACCGGGTGAGCCGGCAGCGGCACCCGCAAGATTTGCCGCCCGGGCCGGAGCACGGTCTCGAGCACCGGCTCGCCAGCAACGACAGCGCGCAACGGCAGCTCCGCCAGCTCGGGGTGCACCTCGAGTGCGAGCGCCAGTGCGCCCGCCCCCGTCACAGGCGGCACGAGGATCTGCGACTGTTTCCCGAACCACACGAAGCGATCGCTCCCTTCGAGTTCCGGGATCGAGGCGCCGCGCCACGCCAGGACCGGGTTGCGGACCAGGCGCACGTGCAGGAAACGCTCCTGCGACAGCCGCACCACCCGCGGCTCCCCGACCGCCGCCTCCACCACGCGCGACACCGTGCTCGAAAGGTCCTGCCCCGCCGACTCGGTGAGGAACCAGATCGGCTGCCCTCCCAGGTTCAGCCGCCGCGGCGGGATCTCGCTCACGCGCAGCGAGCGCAGCCGCAGCTCGCCAGTGCGGTAGGTGAGGTTCCGGAAGGAGAAGAGCGAGTCCTCGAAGACCAGCACGCCCTTCCCCTCGTCCGCCACCTGGCGCATCGCGCCGATGACCGGCAGCGGGTGCACGTGAATGTACCAGAGTGCCGGCCAGGCCCACCACGCCCCGGAAGCCGCGCCCACCACCGCCAGCACGGGCGCCAGCCGCTCCCGGCGGAGCAGCCGCACGGCGCCGGCGAGCGCCGGGGTGGCCGCCAGCACCCACGCCGGCACCCAATACCGCGGGTACGTCGGGTTGTGAACGAAAAGCAAGAGGTAGGCAAGCCACGCAGCGGCAACTGTGCCGGGCCACCAGGCCGGGCCGAGGGCGCGGCGCCACCGCCACCATCCGGCTGCAGCGAGCACCGCGAAGGCGAGCGCCACCGGCACGTTCGCGAGCCCTCGCACCCACCCGAGGCCGCCGATGGCGCGCGACATGTCGACAAGCCCGACAAAGTGCTCCCCGGCGTGGGCGCGCCCCGCTTCCCAGTACATTCGCCACCCGCCCGCCTCGCCGACCAGCGGTAACACGACGAGCAGCACGAGCGCCGCGGCCGCGGCAGCGGCGGCTGCCAGCCGCGCGAGATCGCGGCGCACGCGCCAGGCCGCCAGTGCGACCGCGACGACGAACAGGGGGGCGAGCGGCGGCCGCACGAGCGCTGCGGCCGTGATGGCCAGGGTGCCGGGCAGGAAGCCAGCTCGCCCGCCGCGCAACCAGAGGCCAAAGGCAATGACAGCCAGCGTCGTGGCCGGGGTCTCGGAAAACGCCCGCCCGGCGTGCGCCCACACGCCGGGGAGAAACGCCGCCAGCAGCGCACCGCCGAGCGCCGTGGTCCGCCCGGCCACGCTGTCCCACAGCCCGACCAGCGCCCACAGCCCCACGACCGAAAGCACGCTGCTGGCGATTTGCAGCGCCAGCACCGGATCGGCAGCACCGCACAGCCTCACGATCCGACCGAGCAGGATCCACAGTGGAAAGCCGGGCGGCAGCGGCATGTGCGCGGCCGGGTCGAAGTCGATCACGCCGGCCGCCAGCAGCGCCTCGTCTTGCTCCCACGGCCCGTCCGGGAGCAGCAGCAGCCGCGAGAGCGCCGCGCCCGCGAGCGCCGACAGGCTCGCCAGGACGGCGACGGTACGGCTGCGGGCGGGAATCAGCGGCCACGGCAGCACCCTCCGCCACAGCTCCCGCCGTCCGAAGATGGTCGCCAGCATGCCCGGAGGATAGCAGGGGAACGCCTCCGGGCGACAGGCGGTCCCGACCCCGGCCGGCGCGCCGCGGCATTGTCAACCGCAGCGCAATCGTCTTAAATGCGAGCGTGGTGACGGTGCGGTTCGAGGGGGTGGTCAAGCGCTTCGGGCGCCAGAAGGTGCTGGCCGGGGTGAGCGGGGAGCTGCGCCCCGGCCGGGTGCTCGTCGTCGCTGGGCCCAACGGCGCCGGCAAGTCGACGCTGCTATGCATTCTCGCCGGGCTGTTGCGCCCCTCGGCCGGGGATGTCCGTTACCTGAAGGGCGACGAGGTCTTGCCGCGCGAGGCGTGGTACCCCCTGCTCGGCGTGGCGGCACCGGACATGGCACTGTACGAGGAGCTGTCGGCGCTCGAAAACCTCCGCCTGTTCGCCCGCTTGCGCTGCTGCCACGAGGGCGACGAGCCGCTCGGCGCCGCGCTCGAGGAGGTGGGGCTCGCCGCCACGCATCACCACAAGCTTGTCGGAACTTTCTCTTCGGGCATGCGGCAGCGGGCAAAGCTCGCGCAGGCGGTGCTGCATCGACCTGCCGTGCTGCTGCTCGACGAGCCTTCCGCCAACCTCGACGAGGACGGCCACCGGCGGGTCGGGACGCTTCTCGAGCGGCTGAAACCGGCCACCGCCATTGCTGTGGCCACTAACGACCCGCGCGAGATGGCCTGGGGCGATGAAAAGATCGAGCTTGCTGGCTGAAAGCCTGGCGATCCTCTGGAAGGAGCTCGCGTCGGAGCTACGGCGGCGGGTCGCCCTCTCCGCCATCGGGCTGTTTGCCGTGACCACGCTGGTAGCGGTGGCGTACCAGATCGGGCCCTACGGCCTGGCCGAACAGGACCGCCCGTTCCTGCTCTCGGCGCTGCTGTGGATCATCCTTTTCTTTTCCTCCATGGCCGGGCTGGCCAGGGTCTTCGTCAAGGAGGAGGATTCCCACACTGCCCCCACGCTCCGGCTGGCGGCGCGGCCGCATGCCGTGCTGCTCGGCAAGCTCGCATTCAACTTCCTGCTCCTGCTCGCCTTGCAGGTGATCGTCGTGCCGCTCTACTGCGGCGTCATGGGTCTCGCGGTGGCAAGCGCGTCCGGGCTCGCGCTCGTGATGCTGGCCGGAGGTGCGGCCCTGGCGATCACGGCGACGTTCGTGGCCGCGCTCATCGCCCGGGCCTCCGGCTCGAACGCGCTCTTTCCGATCCTTGCCCTGCCCCTGTTGCTACCCTTGCTGGTGGCGGCAATCGCCGGCACGCGGGCCGCGGTGGGAAGCCCCGGCCTCGCCGCGGTGTTGCCGGCCTTGAGGGCGATCTCGTCGCTCGGGGGCGTGACGATGGTGACAGCACTGCTGCTCTTCCCGGCGGTGTGGCGTGACTGAGGGCATGAGGACAGCATTGACGTGGCTGCTGGGCGTATGGCTCGCCGGCGTGATCGTGGCGGGCCTGCTGTGGGCGCCTGCCGCCGCGGGGTTCCAGGGGGACTCGTTCCGCATCGTGTTCTTCCACGTGCCGCAGGCGTGGGTGGCGGTGCTGGCGTTTTGCGTCAACCTGGTGGCGTCCATCCGCTACCTGCGCACCCGCAGCGCCCTGGACGACTCCCGGGCCGGCGCGGCGGCGAGGCTGGGGTTGCTGTTCGCGCTCCTCGCCACCATCACCGGCTCGATCTTTGCAAAGCTCGAGTGGGGGATGTTCTGGAACTGGGACCCCCGCGAGACCTCGATCCTCGTGCTGCTGCTCGTCTATGCGGCGTACTTTGCGCTCCGCCAGGCCGTGGCGGACGAGGAGCGCCGGGCGAGCCTCGCTGCCGCGTACGCGGTCTTCGCGTTCGTGACGATGCCGTTCCTTGTCTTCGTGGTGCCCCGCGTGTACGCCTCTCTGCACCCCGACCTCGTCGAGGCGGCGGAGGGTGTCGTGCGATTCAGGATGGACCCGCGCCTGCGGCTGGTGCTGCTGGCGTCGCTCGCGGGATTCACGGGCCTGTTCGTGTGGTTGTACTCTCTCGAGGTGCGCCTGGCGCGGGTGCTTGCCGCCCGCCGCCGCGAGGAGTCGTGAACGATGACGTCGAGCATGTTCTGGCTGGCCGTGGTGATGGTCGTGATCTGGGCCGGGATCTTTGCGTACTGCCTCGGCCTCGGCCGCCGCCTGCGACGGCTCGAGGAGGACAGGTGAAGAGCCGCCGCACGCTCTGGACGGTCCTGGGCCTGGTCGCCATTGTCGCGTTCCTGGCGTTCGGTGCCGGCGCGTTCAGGTCCAACCTCACCCCCTACGTGACGTTCGCTGAAGCCCGCAACGCCCGCGGTGCCGTGCAGGTCACCGGCAAGCTGATCCCCGGCTCCGACTCGTTCGAGGCCGGCTCCTCCCGGTTTCTCTTCACGCTGCGGGAGGACGGCGGCGACACGATGCGCGTGGCGTACTCCGGCGCCGTTCCCGGCAACCTGAAGGACGCCGACATGATCGTGGCGATCGGCCGCTACGAGGGCGGCCTGCTGCACGCCGAAGGGCTGCTCACGAAGTGTCCCTCGAAGTACGAGCAGCAGGGCAGCCAGCACCCCGGCGACGTGCCGAAGAGCACTCGCTGATTCCAGGAGGACACATGTTCGTGCCCGGTGTCGTGGCCCTGTGGGTCGCTCTCGTCGCCCTTCTCGCATCGACCATCCTGTACGTGCGGGCGCTGCGGGGCGCCGGAACCGCGCGCGAGCAGGCCCGCCAGGCGTACGCCGTCGCCACCCTGGCCGTGGTGCTCGCCACGACCGCGCTCGCCTACCTCATCATGTCCCACGACTTCCGAGTCCACTACGTGTACTCGTACTCGGACACCTCGCTGTCGGCGCCCTACCTGTTTTCCACGTTGTGGGCCGGTCAGGAGGGAAGCTTCCTGCTCTGGTTGCTCTTCGGCATGCTCATCGGGCTGCCGCTCATTCGCTCCGCGGGCGACGACGAGGCGTACATCCTGCTCCCGTACAACCTGGCGCAGCTGTCGCTCGTGGCGATCCTGCTCAGGCAATCGCCGTTCCGGTTCCTGGAAGGGCTGCCCGCCGGCCAGATGCCGGCGGACGGCCAGGGGCTCAACCCGCTGCTCCACAACCCGTGGATGGTCATCCACCCACCGATCATGTTCGTCGGCTACGCCGCCACCGCCGTGCCTTTCGCGCTCGCCGTGGCGGCGCTGTGGCGGCGGCAGTACGACGAGTGGGTGCGCCGTGCGCTGCCGTGGTCCATCGTCTCCCTCGTCACGCTCGGTTGCGCCATCATGCTCGGCGGGTACTGGGCGTACATCACGCTCGGCTGGGGCGGCTACTGGGGGTGGGACCCGGTGGAAAACGCCTCGCTCGTGCCGTGGATCACCACGGCCGCCCTTGTCCACGGCCTGCTGCTGCAGCGCCTCGGCGGGCGTTTTCGCAAGCTCAACTTTTCCCTCGCCATCCTGACCTGGGTCCTCGTCGTGTACGCGACGTTCCTCACCCGATCAGGGGTGCTCTCGAACTTCTCGGTGCACTCGTTCGTCGACCTGGGGATCACCGGCTGGCTGGCGGCCTACCTGGTCACGTTCCTTCTCGTCGGCGCGGCGTTCCTCGGATGGCGCTGGCGGGAGATCCCCCGCCAGCACGGGGACGAGCCGTTCTGGACCCGCAGCGTGCTCACCGTCGTCGGGATCGGGGTGTTGCTGGGTGCGGCGGCCATGGTGCTGCTGGGGACCTCGGCACCGCTGCTCACCCGCCTGGCCGACAAGCCCTCCCAGGTCGGCCCCTCGTTCTACAACCAGGTGACGCTGCCGATCGGGATCGCCCTCGCAGTGCTGCTGGCGCTCGTTCCGCACCTCGGCTGGAAGCAGCCCGGTGAAAGGCTCCTCGGCCGCTTCCTGGCGGCCGGCGCGTTGGCGCTCGCCGTGACGGTGGCCGCTGTCGCGATGGGCGCACGAGGCTTGCAGTACCTGCTGTTTCTAGCCGCCGCGAGCTTCGCTGCCGGTTCGAACCTGTGGCGCACCGCCGAGGCGCTCCGGGCCGGCTCGCGGGTCAAGGCCGGCGGCCACATCGCCCACCTCGGCCTCGCCCTCATGCTCGCTGGCATCATCACCTCCTCGGCGTTCGACCGCTCCGTGAAGCTGAGCCTGCCCGAGGGGCAGGAGGTGCAGGCGCTGGGGCGGACGTTCGTCTTCCGCGGAGTCGACACCACGACGCTCCCCGGCAAGCGCCGGATGCTCGTCGAGGTGAAAGGGCCCTCGGGGTCGGCGTGGACTGCACGCCCCGTCATGTGGAGCAACCCCAAAAGCGGCCAGTCGGTGGCCAACCCCGATCTGCGGGCTCGCTTGACACACGATCTCTACATTGCCCCGTTCGAGTGGCGACCGGGCCGGGCGCCGTCCCCTGCCGCCACCCTCGAGCTGGGGAAGGGCGAGACGGCGGCCGTCGGTCCCTTCACGGTGCGCTTCGAGCAGTTCGAGCGGGGCGAAGCGCATGGCGGGGAGGCGCCGTTTTCCATTGGCGCGCGGCTCGCTCTGGGCCGGGAAGGGAGCGAGACGATCCTCGTGCCCAGGCTCTCGATGGGCGAGCGCGGCCTGACCTCCTCGCGCCTCGAGCTGCCCGGCGTGGCAGGAGGCTGGGTGGAGATCGCCGGCATCAACGCCGACCAGGGCCGCATCCGCCTCGCCGTGGGCGGCGTCGGCGGCGTGGCCGCGGATCCCGGCGAGCCCGCCGTCTTCTCCGCCGAGGTGACGCTCAAGCCGGCGATCAGCCTGGTGTGGATCGGCCTCGTGGTGCTGCTCGTTGGCGGAGGCGTGGCTCTGCTCCGCCGAACCCGCGACGCGGCGCTCGAGTCGCCGGCCTCGTGAGCGTGCGAGCAGGCACTGAATGAATTGGGCCACCCCTCCGGGTGGCCCTCGTGCCTGGGTTCTGTCGCCCCGCTCCTATTTGGCCTTCTTGGCGTGGACTTTGTCCTTGCTGGCGGCGAAGTCCACCTTCTTGTGGTGGTCCTTGCCGTCGTGGCAGCGGTCACACTGCTTCTGGTCCTGCAGCACGAGCCCGGCAGCCACCGACTTGGCGCGGTCCTTCATGATCGACATCGCCTTGTATTCCGAGCCCGGGCCGTGGCAGGCCTCGCACTCGACACCCTGCGAGGTCTCGCTGCTGTTGGTGGCATGGCAGGTCACGCACGAGGCATCCCACTTCGGGTTGGCGGACGCCTTCGCCTTCTCGAGCGCCTTCGAATGGGTGCCGCTGGCGAGCCACGAGTCGTACTCCACCTTGTGGCACATCTTGCACTTCGCTGCACCGATGTAGGTCGGCTGCGCGCTCACCGCCAGCGCCCCCACGAGCACCAGCCCGATCACCACCGCCGAGACAACCAACGTTCGTTTCATTTTTCGGCCTCCTTCGCCCCGGGGCTCCGCCGTTGCCGCCCCCCGCCTAACCTTACCGCACCAGCCAGCGCTGTCAACCCTCGGCAGCGCCCAGGGCTGCGTCACCCTGACTGGAAGGCTGAGCGTTAGGAGCGTGATAGGTAGGG
>DAOOJE010000036.1:0-37515 GCA_035384965.1 Thermoanaerobaculaceae bacterium | reverse complement strand
CAGGCTCTGGCCGGGGTCCCATGGTCGGAAGCCTTTCATGGGCGTAGTTTCTCACCCTCTCGACCCCAGTAAAAGCACTTTCTAGCTGGATAATCATTAGTCAGCGCTCACCAGCCATCTATGCGCAACAGGCTCCTAGCCGGGCAGAGGGACGAAGACTTGAACTTTGGAATGGAACCACGAGCAGCTGTCTTCAGAAGGTGGCGGCCCGTAGGGGAATCGAACCCCTGCTTCCGGCGTGAGAGGCCAGCGTCCTAACCTCTAGACGAACGGGCCACCCAGAGACGCAAACCCTATCACATTGCGCGAGAGCGTGTAAAGCCCTGGGGCCGAGGCTCCGACTGTCCTCGTGGAGCTAGGCGAAGGCAGGCGACCTGTTGGAGAGGTCTGCGCAGCCGCACGATGCGAGGCTTCCGGCACCCCTCGTGGTGGCAGCAGCCTTTACCGCTACTTCCTCGACACGATTCCAGCTTGTGTTGCTGAAAAAGTCGTACGGTGTGAACCACCCAGAGCCGCACACTATGCACGGGCCAACCTCGAGCCAGGTGGTGTGGCTACGAAGTGGGGGCCTCCTCTTCTTCGTTGTGCGACGTCTGGTCGGACTGCATCATGAGCCAGTCCGGCGCGCGTTCCACCCAGCGGGGAAACTCGCCCGGGACGACCGGGAAGAGCCAAAATCCGTTTTCGGTCACTGCCAGCTGATTGAAGTAGCGCCCACCCTCGACCTGCAGCCCGATCCGCCACATCGGCCCTTGGTCCGAACTGGAGAACACATCCACGACCGCCATTTCCGCGACCGCCTTGGGGTTCAACAACGTGTACACGACACCCCTTCGCGCCACGAGGTCCCGCGCCACCATTGGCGCGTCGATCGGCCGGAACCCCCGCGCCGCTTCTTCGGTGACATACCGACTGACCTCATTGGGAGCACTTCCTTCGAATCTCACGCCGGCCTTCACCGTATCGCTGACCCACTCGCCAGTGACCCGCCCCGATGCCGAAAGCCGCCGGAGTCGACAAAGACGGTGGCGGTCAGCGACCCACAGCACGCCACTCGACTCATCCGCGGCGATCACTATGTCCTGCGTCATGGCAAGCGAGAGCGGATCCGGGCCCTCGGCCTCGTCGGGGGGCAGTGTCTCGCCGAGGATCTCGCCGTTGAGGCGAGCGCGGGTGAGCAACGACCCCTGACGCACGAACGGTGCCTTGGTGCTCTCGTGACCACCGAACTGAAGAGGGATGCGGGCCACCATGAGCTCGCTCTTGAGGAAGGCAAGCCCGGTCACGAACGTGGGGATTGTGAAGGTCGACACAAGCTCTTCGCGCTCGAAGACGCGTATCCTCCCGCGCGATGCAAACGCGAACACGCTTCCACGTCGATCGGTGGCGAAGTCAGAGAGGTTGGTTGACGCTTCCAACGGCTCCCACCCTTGCACGGTCCAGCTCCGTCGCTTGTCACCGTTCGGCGCGTACTGCTCGACCCTGCCCGATGCGGTGTCCAGCAGATACAGGTTGTCCTGGGCGTCCTGGGTGACGAGGACGCTCCGCCGATACGGCACCCGTTCGAGATCGCGCTTGCCGGGACCGCGCGCCACCTCCGCGATGCTCCACCCCTGCAGGCCACGCGCCCAGGACGGCGTTTCGATCGCGGGTTGGGCCGCCGCAGGCACGCACAGGCAAAACACTCCAAAAGACAAGAAGGCTGCGAGCTGTCGCCTCATTGTGGCCTCCCCAAGACGTCCCGGCTGGCCGGCACGACCACCTGGGACCAGTACGTCACCGTTGACAATTGAGATTCCACGCTCCCACAGTCCGGGCCGAAACGGTTGTCAGTCGCACTTGAAGAGGACGAATCCCCGGTACTCCCCTGTGTCATCGTCATGGATGACGCAGAAGCAATTGTACTCGCAGGGTCCGACGCATTGGACTTCGCCGCACTCGACCCATGCCTGCGCGGGGGCAACGGCGACGAACATGGTCACGCCAGCAAAAGCGTGCACATCGATTTCCTCAGCCTCATATCGGTGTTTCCTCCAAATAGCTCAAATGAGTCGGCTGTTCCCATTCTCTCTCTCTCCTGTCAAGACCCCGGGTTGCCTCATCAAAAACCGACTCGTCTTGGATTCGTCGCCTCATGGGGGAAACGATTTGAGCGAGTTGGTTGCAGAGTGAGCTTGCCAATCTCCATCGCCAACGGCCGCCAACCCCTTGCTGCGAAATGACAATCCGGCTGCCGATGCTGAGGCCATCGTTGAGGGGGTCCCCGGTCTCCCTTTCGCTGTAACAAGCTTTCAAGCCCTCGATGGGCGGGCAGTCGACGTCGTCGTTGCATCGCAGCAGGAAGAAGCGACGAGCGACAACAACTCTTCAGCCCGGCTGGGCACTGCCCTGTTGGCGGCCGGCTTCGTCAAGGAGCAAAGAGCGCTTGATGCCGGAACAATCCTGCAACAGCAGTGCATTGTCGGGGTGGTCACACGCTGCGATGGCGTCAACGATCCCGGTCATCCTGTCCTTCCGCCGGACCGCCGCCTGGCCGGGGCACGGTAGGCTTTGCGCTGACAAGGTCTACAATTCCTTGCCGTGAGAGGGATGGCCCGGTTTCTAGCGGTGGCCTTGAGCGTGGGAGTCGCGGCGAGCGCCTTTGCGACCGAGGGGCCGCAGAAGCAGAAGCGTCCGCGGAAACCTCCGGCGCCGCTCGAGCTGGTCTGGCACGTCGAAACTCTCGACGGCACGGTGCTCGACAGCCGGTGCGCCGACGAGCCGATCAACCCGGCCTCGGTCGTCAAGGTCGCGACCACGCTTTGGGCGCTCGAGGCGCTCGGTCCCGACGCCCGCTTCGAAACGCGCGTGTGGGCGCGCGGCAGGATCGACGCGGCGCGCCGCACGCTGCTCGGCGACCTCGTGGTGCAAGGCGGGCACGACCCAGACTTCCACGAGGGAAACGCTTTCCTGCTCGCGCTTGCCCTCAACCAGAGGGGCATCGAGCGGGTCACGGGCGCCCTCATCGTCGACAGCCGCTTCTGGATGGGGTGGGAAAACGGCAGCGCAGGCCGCGACCCCGACCCGGTCAAGCGCGGGCTGCTCATGGCCGCCAGGCTGCGCCAGGCGCTCGACCCCAAAAGGTGGGGCCAGGCCGCGCGCCACGCCTGGATCGAGCTGGCGAAAAGCCGCTCGCTCGACCCGCGCCGGCCGCCCCGGGTGGCGATCGTCAAGGGCATCGGCGTGGACGGGCACGTGGTCGAGGGCGAGCTGTTGGCCGTGCACCGGTCGCGCCCCGTGGCAGCCACGCTCAGGCGTTTCAACTGTTATTCCAACAACGACATCGAGCGTATCGGCGAGGCCATCGGGCCGCTCGACGAGCTGGTGTCCCTCATCACCGCCCGCACCCACGCCCGGCCGGACGAAGTCCAGCTCGAGACCTCCTCGGGGCTCGGCGTCAACCGCCTGACCCCGCGCCAGATCGTGGCGCTGCTGCGCGACCTTCGCGAGACGGCGCAGCGCCTCGGAGTGCGGGTGGAGGAGCTGCTGCCGGTGGCCGGGTGCGACCCGGGGACGGTCGAGCGCTTTTACCCCTTGCTCACCGGCGGCTCGGTCACAACCGCGCTGGTCGGCAAGACCGGGACGCTCACCGCCACCGACGGCGGGGTCTCGGTGCTGGCCGGCCTGCTCAACACCGGCAGCGGCGAGCTGGTGTTTTGCGTCGCGGTGCCGCGGGCCGGGGGCAAGCTGGGGCGGGCGAGGAAGGCCGAGGAGGAGTGGGTGCTGGAGCTGCTGGCCCGCCGCGGGGGGGCGCGGCCCCGGGCGTGCGCCCCGGCGCTGAGCGCGAGCGAGGACGGCGCCCGCATCGTGGTCATCCCGCCGCCTGCCTCCGCGCCGGCCGACCCGCGCGGCGATGGCGGCACGAGCGGCCGCTGACGCCCCGCCTACATTTCCTGCTTACTCGGCGAGGTGGCCGCCATCGCGCGGGTCCGCGCCCAGCCGCGGATCGCCTTGATCTGCTCCGACATCGTGGTGGAGAGGGGGACGATTTGCCCCATGGCGTGCAGGAGGTCGCGCTGCTCCACCGGGCGGCGCTCGGCGTGGCAGGCGATGCGGGCCGCGATGACCGCCTGCTCGATCTCGGCGCCGTTCCAGCCCCGTGTCGCCGAGGCCAGGAGCACGAGGTCGTACTTGCCGGCGTCAAGCTGCTGGCGGCGCAAGTGGATCGAGAGGATCTCCTTGCGCTCCTCCTCGTTCGGCAGCTCGACGAAGAACACCTGGTCGAACCGGCCCTTGCGGATGATCTCGGCCGGCAGCAAGTTGATGCGGTTGGCCGTGGCGGCGACGAAGACGTCGGCCCGATGCTCCTGCATCCAGGTCAGGAAGGTGGAAAAGATGCGGGTGAGCGAGCCGCTTTCGCCCTCGTGGTAGCCGGCCACGCCCATCTCGATCTCGTCGATCCACAACACCGCCGGCGCCACCGCCTCGGTGGCCTCGAGGGCGCGGTGGAAGACCCACTCGGCGGAGCCGTGCACGCCGGCGAACACCGTGTTCATGTCGAGGCGGAAAAGGGGGAGCTTCCACTCCGTGGCGATGACCTTGATGGCCAAAGACTTGCCACAACCCGACATACCCATGAGGAGGATGCCCTTGGGGCGCGGCAGCCCCTGCGCCCGGGCCTGGGGCGTGAACAGCCCGCTGCGCTGGCGGACCCAGAGCTTGAGCTGGTCGAGCCCTCCCAGTTCTCCGAGGGAGCGGTCGGGGGGCACGAACTCCAGGATCCCCTCCTTGCGCATGACCTGCTCCTTCTCGGCCAGCACCTCGGCCATGAACGCGTCGTCCAGCGCCGCGTGGCGGGCGAGCAGTCGCCGCAGCAACCCCTCCACCTCGAGCAGGCTCATGCCCCGAAGCGACCCGACGAGGAGCTGCAAGGCGTCGGCGTCGACGTTCCGTCGGGCCTGCTGGAGCAGCGCCGAGACCACGGCGCTCACCTCGCTCTCGTCGGGGAACAGCGAGGTGACGACGTAGGTCAGCGGCTTGAGCTCGTCGGGCACGGCAATGGCGGGGCCGAGGAGGAAGAGGAACCGGCCGGTGTTGCGCACGCTGGCCGCCGTGTCGCGCAGCCGCCGGAGGAGCCCGCGGTGGCCCGGGAGCATGGCGTGGAGGTCCTTGAAGAGGTAAAACCCGCGCGGCGCCTCCTCCGCCACCCAGCGCAGCGCGGTGACCGGGTCCGTGCTGCCCGGACGGTCGGGGAAGCCGTCGAGGCAGTTCCACATCGCCATCGGCAGCGCCTCGGGCTTGATTCCGGCCGCGAAGCGCAGGAGCAGCTTCTCGATGCGGTCTTCCTCGGGCGAGAGGATCACGGTGAGGGGGTAGGCGCTCGCGAGCGCAGTGCGCAGCTGATCAACGGTCGTGGCCATGGCCGGATTCTATACCCCCAACGGAGGCGCTCGGAACGCGCCCGCTTGACCGGCGCCGGTTTGCGGCCGACAATGCGCCGCGCTGCCGGAGTGGCGGAATGGCAGACGCGCGGGACTCAAAATCCCGTATCCGCAAGGGTGTGTGGGTTCGACTCCCACCTCCGGCACCAGCACCTCCCCCAGCCAGCTTCTCCGAGGACGAGCCGCGCAGGAAGGGCGAAAGGCAACAGGCAGGGGTTCGTGGGGCGGACATGTCGGCGAGGATTGTCTTCCCGGCCCCGGACTGCCCCCTCGGACGGCCAGCGGAGCCTTTCCGGCGCCCCCGATCCCTGCCGCACCCCGCGGTGGGTGGAACGGGCCAGGGTCGTGTGCCAGACTGGATGTCGGCGACTTGGGAGGTGCTGGATGGCAACCCGGTTCGCGACCCAGGTTCAGGAGCAGGTCTTCCAGAAGGTGGGGCAGTACCTCAAGGACCTCTACGGCGAAGCGGTCCAGCAGGTGGAGGACAAGCCGATCTTCCTGCTGGCGCGGGGCAGCGCTGCGGCCTCGATCGGCGTCTTCGGGTGGGGTCAGGACGCGGTGGTCACGGTGCGGGCGTGGGTCGTCTTCGGGCCGCGTGTTTCGCTCGAGCTGTGCCAGTTCCTGCTCCGCGAGAACAGCCGGCTGCACTTCGGCGCCTTCGGCCTGGCCGGCGACCACGACGTGTGCTTCCGCTACAGCCTGGTCGGCTCGACGCTCGACCGCGAGGAGCTGGGCGCCGCCGTGCAGGCGGTACTCGGCACCGCGGACGACTTCGATGACGTGATCAAGGCGCGCTTCGGCGGCCAGCGCGCCCTCGACGTGGTGCGCGAGGACGGGCTGTGAGGGCGGCGCCCGGGTGGGTGGTGGTGGTTGCTGTGTCGGCGCTTGCCGCCGGCCCGGCCGGCGGTCCGTGGCAGACCTCGGTGGGTGCCGATCACCCACTCGTGGGGGTGATTTGGGACGTCAAGGCGGGCCGGGTCATCGACGAGGCCGCCCTCGTCGGGCGGCTCGCCGCCGGCCGCTTCGTGCTGCTGGGCGAAAAGCACGACAACCCGGACCACCACCGGCTGCAGGCGCGGTTGTACGGGGCAGTGCTGGCCGCCGGGCGGCGTCCGGCGCTGGCGTTCGAGATGCTCGACGGGGACGACGCGCCGGCTGTGGAGCGCTACCTCGCATGCGCGCCGGCCGACGCCGCCGGCCTCGGTGCCGCGGTCGGCTGGGAGAGGCGCTCATGGCCCGCCTGGCCGCAGTACCAGCAAATCGCCGACCTGGCGGTGAAGGCGGCCCTTCCCGTGGTGGCCGCCAACTTGCCCGACCACCTCGCGCGGGCGGCCGCCCGCCAGGGGTTGCCGGCGTTGCCGCCGGAGCTGGCGGCCGAGCTGGGGCTCGACCAGCCCCTTCCCGACGCCCTACGCGCCGCCATGGCGAAGGAAATCGCCGACTCGCACTGCGGGTTCGCACCGCCTGGCATGCTGGAGCCCATGATCCTGGTGCAGAGGGCGCGCGACGCCCACATGGCGCAAGCCGCCTGGCGCGGCGCGACTGCGGATGGGACCGTGCTGATCACCGGCTTCGGCCACGCCCGCACCGACCGCGGGGTGCCGGGTCACCTCGCCCGCATGGGCGCATCGCACGTGGTGGCGGTGGCGTTCCTCGAGGTCCAGGCCGGCAAGGAAACTGCTGCCGCATACGCCGCCGATCTGGATGCCGGCACGCTCCCGTTCGACTTCGTGTGGTTCACGCCAAGGCTCGACGACGCCGATCCGTGCGAGAAGTTCCGCGCCAGGCTCGACACCCTGAAGGCTGCCCAGCCCCCTGCCACGCCGGGGAGTTGAGCCGGGCGGCCGGCGCTACTGCCCGCTCTCCAGGTGCCAGAGGTTTCTGGCCTGCAGCGCCTCCTCGGCCCTCGCCACGCCGGCCCGGAACTCGTCCCAGAGCTCGGGGGTGATGGTCACACCCTTCTTCGTGGGCGCCAGCTCGCCCTTGTCATCCTCGTAAAAGAGGCGGATGTCGACATAGGTCCGGCCCTTGAAGGTGGAAAGCGAGATGCGCAACGTCTCCTCGGCGTTGCGCTTGAACTCATGGAGGATCGTACGGTCGTCAGGCATGTGACACTCCCGCCGTGAGTCTACATCAGCCGCCCTCGGCGGGATCCGGGATCGATCACCAGCCATGCGGCACCGGGCAGGGGGTCACGCCTTCGGGTGCGCCCTGCGGTACGTCTCCATGAGGTGGGCCAGATCGAGGTGGGTGTACCGCTGGGTGGTCGAGAGCGACGCGTGGCCCAGCAGCTCCTGGATCGCGCGCAGGTCCATGCCGGCCTCGAGCAGGTGGGTCGCGAAGGCGTGCCGGAGGGTGTGGGGATGCAGGTGGTGCAGCGAGGCCAGAAGCTGCACGGCCGCGGTCATGATGCGCCGCAGCGAGCGGTCGGAGAGCCGGCTGCCGCGCTGGTTGACGAACAGCGGCTCGCGGCGCTCCCCCGTAGCCGCTGCGGCACGCCAGGCGGCGCGGTCCGGCAAGTAGGCGCGCAGCGCCTGCTCGGCGGGGCGCCCGAACGGCACGACGCGTTCCTTGCCGCCCTTGCCGCGCACCCGCACGAGCCGCCGCCCGAGGTCCACGTCGTCGAGGTCCAATCCGACCAGCTCGGCGGCTCGCAACCCGGAGCCGTAGAGGAGTTCGAGCGCCGCCCGATCCCGGCGCCCGGCCGGCGTGTCGGGGAGCGCTCCCAGCAGCTCGCTCACCTGCGGGGCGGTGACGACCTCGGGCAGGGGCTTGGGGGCCCGCGGCGTCGGCACCACGCGCGCCGGGTTTGAACCCACCCACCCCTCGCGTGCCAGGAAACGGAAGAACGTGCGCAGGGCTCCGAGCGCCCGCTGCATCGAGACCCGGGAGAGGCGGCGGCTATGCAGGCTCGCGAGGTAGGCGCGCACGGCGGCGGGAGTGACGGCGGCCGGGTCGTCGCACCCCATTTCCGCGGCAGCGAACTCCCGGAAGGCGGCCGCTTCCCGCTCGTAAGCGCGCAGCGTGTGGACCGAGAGGTTGCGCTCGTCGCGCAAATACAGGGTGAACTCCTCGAGGTGCCAGCTCACGCCGGAATTCTACGCGCCGCTTACAATGGTGGCGAGCATGGGAAGCGCGACCCGCATCGGCGAGGCGGCGGCGGCCCTGCCCGAGGAGCAGCGGGCGGAGCGCGAGCGCCCGTTCTGGCTCGAGTTGACCCGGCGCCGCGGCTGGCAGCGGCTCGCTGACGCCGGGTGCGGCGGCGGGTTCCACCGGCGGCTGTTGGCAAAGCTCGGCCTCCAAGTGGTGGGGTTCGACCGCGCCCTGGTGCCGCTCGCACCGCAGCGTCCGGGGCTTGTGCTGGCGGCCGACGTGGCCGCGCCGGCGCTGCGGCCGGCCTCGTTCGACGGCGTGCTGTGCCTGGGCAACACCGTCTCGCTGCTCCCCGACCGCGGGGCGCAGCGGCAGGCTCTGGCGGCGCTCGCCGCCTTGCTGCGGCCGGGCGGCCTGCTCGTGGTGCAGGCCGAGGATGCCGGAGTCACCGCCGCCTCCGGGGCGCGCCTGCGGGCCCGCGCCGTGGCCGGCGGCGGGATCCACGTGCGGGCGTACGAGCGCCGCGGCCACCGCGTGCGGATGCTGGTGGGGGTCGTGCAACCGGGCGAGGACGCGGCGGCCGAGGCGGTGTGGCTGCTGCCCACCTCGGCGGCGCGCCTGGCCGCCTTGGCGCGCCCTTTCGGGCTGCGCGAGACCCTGCTCCCGCCGCCCCCGGCCGGGCCGGAAGCCAGCTGGTGGCTGGCCCTGGAGACCGGACCCGGCGGAACGACGACCCGGCCGGATCCGCCCAAGGGGTGAGGGACCCCGAGGGGAGGGGCCTGCCGGGGGCCGGGTGGTCTGGCACAATGAAGGCCATGGACACCGCCACGCTGGTCCGGGCCCTGGGCCGGGTGCCGCTCTTCGAGGCGTTGCCGGAGTCTGTGCTCGGGGACATTGCAGCGTTTTCCACCGTGCGGCGGCTGGGGCGGGGCGAGGCGCTGTTCTGGGAGCGTGACCCGGCGGCGTTTCTGCCAGTGGTGCTATCGGGACGGCTCAAGCTTTTCCGCGCCGACGCCGAGGGGCGCGAGCAGGTGCTGCACGTTGTCCGCGCCCCCGCCTCATTCGCGGAGGCGGCCGTGTTCGGGCCGGGCGTGTTTCCGGTCACGGCCCAGGCACTCGAAGCCAGCCTCGTGGTCCGCGTCGACGCGGACCGGCTCGTGGAGCTGCTACATCGCCGCCCGCAGGTGGCGCTCGCCCTCCTGACCTCGTTTTCGGTGTGGATGCGGCGCCTCGTCGACCTCATCGACGGCCTCGCCCTGCGCAGCGTCGAGGAGCGGGTCGCCGCCTACCTGTGGTCGGCGTTCGTGCGCTCCGGTGCGGTGACGCTGCGCAACGCGACGCTCCGCCTCGAGGAGCCCAAGCACGTCATCGCCTCACTGTGCGGGACGGCCCCCGAGGTCCTGTCGCGGACGTTCAGGAAGCTCGAAAAGCAGGGGGTGGTGCGGGTCGAGGGCCCGCTCGTGGTGCTGCTCGAACCCGAGGCTCTGGCGAACCTTGCGGGAGGCGAGGCGCTCGGGTCGTGAAACCACCGCCGCGCCCGGCGGGGGAAGCAACGGCGAAGGTGTATGCTTACCGATCCCGGGGGGCGAGCATGCTGCGCATCTTTTTCGTTGGCGACGTCGTGGGCAAGGTGGGGCGGCAGGCCCTGGCGGAGCACCTGCGACGGCTGCAGGGCGAGCTCGCCGCCGATTTCACGGTCGTCAACATCGAGAACGCCGCCGGTGGGTTCGGCGTGACCGACGCCGTGTGGAACGAACTCGAGCGCCTGCCGGTGGATGTCTTCACCTCGGGCAACCATGTCTGGGACAAGCGGGAGACACTGGCGCTGCTCGACGCCCAGCCGCGCCTGCTGCGCCCGGCCAACTACCCGCCCGGCAACCCCGGCCGCGGCATGGTCACGGTCTCCACCGGCCAGGGCGTGCCGGTGACGGTGATCAACCTCCAGGGCCTCACGTTCATGACCCCGATCGAGAGCCCGTTCACGGTGGCCGACCGCCTTCTGGGCGAGCTGGGGCCCGACAAGCGGGTCATCGTGGTGGACGTGCACGCCGAGGCGACGTCAGAAAAGCAAGCCCTCGCCTGGTACCTCGATGGGCGCGTCAGCGCCGTGCTCGGGACCCACACGCACGTGCCGACGGCCGACGAGCGGGTGCTGCCGAAGGGCACCGCGGCGATCACCGACGTGGGGATGACCGGCCCCTACGAGGGGATCATCGGCTTCAAGCCGCGGTCGGTCCTCGAACGCTTCCTGTACGCCACGCCGCGCTCGTTCGAGACCGCCACCGGGGGCGGGGCGCTGTGCGGGGTCGTGCTCGAGGTGGACGAGAGGAGCGGGCGCGCCCTCCGCATCGAGCGGGTGCGGCGCGACGGGGTGCGCGCGCAGTGAACGGCGAGCTGGGCGTCCTCCTGACCGTACGCGACGAGGCGGCGATGCTGCCGGGGGCGCTGGCCGGCGTCGCTGGCTGGGCCGCCGAGGTCGTGGTGGTCGTGGACCCGCGCACTGTGGACGACACGAGAGAAATCGCGACCGCGGCCGGGGCCAGGGTGCTCGAGCACCACTACGAGTCGAGCGCCGCCCAATGCAACTGGGGGCTTGCCCGGTGCAGCAGCCCGTGGGTGCTGGTGCTCGATGCCGACGAGCGGACGACGCCCGCCTTGCGAGCCGAAATCGACACCCGCCTGCCCGGAGCCGTGGAGGACGCGTTCTCGGTCGCGCGCCACAACTTCGCGTTCGGCCGGCGGCTGCACTGGGGGGACTGGGGCGGCGACCGGATCGTGCGGCTGCTCCGCCGCGGCCGGGCGGCGTTCGAACCCCGCGCCGTGCACGGCGCCGTCAGTGCCGCCTCGGTGGGGAGGCTGCGCGGCGCCCTCGAGCACCATACCCTTCGCTCGCTCGAGCAGTACCTACCCAAGCTCGAGGACTACGCGCGGCGGGGCGCCGCCGACCTGGCCGCCGCCCGGCGCGTGGCGACGCCGGTCAGGGCGTTCGCCCACGCCGGCTGGCGCCTGTTGCGCGGCGGCGTCGTGCGGCTGGGCTGGCTCGATGGCTGGCCGGGGGTGACCGCAGCCGCCGTCTCGGCCTGGGGTACGTGGCTGAAGTGGATGCTTGCCTGGGAGGCCGCGACAGCCGATCAGCGGCGTCCGTAGACCGGGCGTGGGCTGCCTGCCTTCTCGCCTGCTCGTCGACCTCCCCAACTGGCTGGGCGACCTCGTTCATGCGCTGCCTGCCTTGCAGGCCATGCTGCGTGCCAACCGGGGCGGCGAGACGACGCTCGTGCTGCCGTCAGCCCACCTGCCGCTGGCCGGCGCGCTCGCCGTCCAGGTCGTGGCCCGGCCGCCCGGCGCCGGGTGGAGCTGGGCCCGGCGCGCGCTCCGCGGGCGTTTCGACGTCGCTCTCACCGCCCGCCACAGCACGCGCGCCAAGACGCTCCTCGCCGGCGTGCGCGCGCCCCTGCGGCTGGCGAGCGCCGGCCGCGGCGCGTTCTGCCTCGGCCTGCGCACGTTCGCGGTCTGCCGCCGGCGGCACCAGCGCCACGACCTGGATGAGGCGCTCGCACACCTCGGCCTCCCTCCGGTCGGGGACGCACCTGTCCAGCTGTCCCTCGCCCCCGCCTGCCGGCTGAGGGGCCGAAGGGATGTCGCCGACCTCGCGGGCGGGCGGGGCGCCGCGATCCTCTGCCCGGGGGTCCGCCACCGCCCCGCCAAGCGCTACCCGGCCGAGCGGTTTGTGGCGGTCGGCCGGGCGCTGCGCGGCGCCGGGTGGGCGGTGCTGGTGGCGGGAGGCCCGGGCGAGGAGCCCCTGCTCGCGGCCGTGGCGGCAGGGTGCGGAGGGGTCGTGGTGCCCGCCGGCTGGGCGCTCGACCGCATCGCCGGGGTGCTTGGCGCGAGCGAGGTGGCGGTCGGCAACGACTCCGGCCTCACCCACCTGGCGGCGGCCGTGGGCTGCCCCACGGTGGTGCTGCACGGCCCTACTGACCCGCTGCGCACGGGGGCGGCCGGCAGGGTCCGGACCCTCGTCGCCCCGGAGCCGGGGGGGCTCGCGGCGCTGTGCCCGCACCGGGTGGCGTGGGTGGCACGGGCGGCTGCCGCCGGCGAGGGCTTGCACGTGCCGCGGGAGGACGCTATGATTCCATTTGGCGGTGGGCCGCTAGCTCAACTGGCAGAGCAAGGGACTCTTAATCCCTAGGTTCAAGGTTCGACTCCTTGGCGGCTCACCAATTCCGTGTCCTCGCGAAAGTGGCGGAACTGGCAGACGCGCGAGACTTAGGATCTCGTGGGGCAACCCATGGGGGTTCGAGTCCCCCCTTTCGCACCAGATGGAGCCCGCATGGCCTACACGATCGAGCGACCTTCCCCGTGCCGGGTCGTCATCCGCGGCACGATCCCTCCCGAACAGGTGCAAGAGGAACGCGCCCGCGTTCTCGCCACGCTGATGCGCAAGGCGGTGGTGCCAGGCTTCCGCCGCGGCAAGGCACCGCGGGCGCTGGTCGAGCGCCGCTACGCCGACGACCTCCGGCACGAGGTCGAGGAACACCTGCTGCGCCACACCTGGCAGCAGGTGCGCGACGGCGAGAAGCTGCGTCCTGCCACACCGTTCGGGGTTCGCGAGGTGACCTGGAAGGACGACGGCTCGTTCGAGCTGTCGGGCGAGTTCGAGGTGTACCCCGAGGTGGAGGTGCCGGGGCTCGAGGGTTTCGTCCCCCCGCCGTACGACCTCACGCCCGCCCCCGAGGAGATCGACCGGGCGCTGGAAGCGCTGCGGGAGCGGCAGGCCACGTGGGAGCCACTCGAGGACACGGCGGCCGAGGACGGCATGCTGGTCGAGGGGGATATCACGGGCACCTTCCCGGGTGCCGAGCGCGAGCCGTTCCGCCGGGAGCGGTCTCTGTTCGTCATCGGCGCCCGTGAGGTCTTCCCCGAAATCGAGGCGGCGGTGCGCGGCCACAAGCCGGGCGAGGAGGTCCACGCCGAGCGCGAGGTGAAGAATGACGGCGAGGCGACGCCCGACCGCGTCGTGGTGAGCTACACGATCGCCATCAAGAGCGTGCGTCGCAAGCTCCTGCCGGCGCTCGACGACGAGCTCGCGACCTCGCTCGGGCTCGAGGGTGGGCTGGCGGCGCTGCGCGAGCGCGTCGAGGCCGATCTCCGCCTCCAGAAGCGGCGTGCCCGCCACGAGGAGTGGCGCACGGCGCTGCTGGGGTACCTCGCCCAGGGGCGCGCGCTGGACCTGCCCGAAACCGCGGTCGACGAAGGAACTTCCACGGAAGTGCTCGACTTCGCCAGCTCGCTGGCGCAGCGCGGAATCGACCCGGAAAAGGCAGCGCTCGACTGGGACAAGGTGCGGGAGGAGATGCGCTCGCGCGTCATGGCCCGACTGCGCGCCGATTTGCTGCTCGACGCGCTGGCCGAGTCGCGCGGCATCACGGTGAGCGAGGGCGAGGTGGACCGCGAAATCGGACGCCAGGCCTCCCGCATGGGGGTGCCGTTCGCGGAGCTTCGCGGTAACCTTTCGAAGTCGGGGAAGCTCGGACGCGTGGCGGCGATCGTCCGACGGGAAAAGGCCGTGGAGCAGGCGCTCCAGCCGTTCGCCGAGCCCGAGGGAGCGTGACCATGCTGGTGCCGATGGTGATCGAGCAGACCGGTCGCGGGGAGCGGGCGTTCGACATCTTCTCGCGCCTTCTCAAGGACAACGTCATCTTCCTGGGCGAGCCGATCGACGACCACGTGGCCTCGGTGGTGATCGCCCAGATGCTCTTTCTCGAGGCCGAGAACCCCGAGCGGGACATCGTGCTGTACGTCAACTCCCCCGGCGGCTCGATCTCGGCCGGGCTGGCGATTTACGACACGATGCAGTACGTCAAGCCCGACGTCATGACGATCTGCATGGGGATGGCGGCGTCGATGGCGGCCGTGCTGCTGGCCGGGGGTGCCAGGGGCAAGCGCTACGCCTTGCCGCACTCGCGGGTTCTCATCCACCAGCCGCTGGCGTTCGGTCTCGGCGGGCAGGCTACCGACATCGACATCCACGCCCGCGACATCCTGCGGCTGCGGGCGCGCCTCAACGAGATTCTCGCCCGCCACAGCGGCCAGCCGCTCGAGAAGATCAACGCCGACACCGAGCGCGATTTTATTCTCGAGGCGGGCGAGGCGCTGGCCTACGGCCTGGTCGACAAGATCATCGAGCGCAGGGAATAGCTACGGCCATGCGGTGTTGCGCTGTCGGGGTGTAGAATGGAGCTGGGGCGGTCGACGTGGTGAGTCGCGAATCTTCCTCCGATCTCTTGCGTTGCAGCTTCTGCAACAAGACGCAGCGCGAGGTGCGCAAGCTCATTGCGGGCCCCAGTGTGTACATCTGCGACGAGTGCGTGGACATCTGCCTCGACATCATCACCGAGGACCGGGCTCGGGAGGCGCGCGAGTCGCGCCGCTCTCTCCCGAAGCCGGAGGAAATCAAGCGGTTCCTGGACGGCTACGTGATCGGCCAGGAGCTGGCCAAAAAGAAGCTCGCGGTGGCCGTCTACAACCACTACCGCCGCATCGACTACATGAGCCACGCGGCGCGCACCGACGTCGAGCTCGCGAAGGCCAACATCCTGCTCATCGGCCCGACCGGGACGGGCAAGACGCTGCTCGCCCAGACGCTGGCGAAGCTGCTCGACGTGCCGTTCACGATCGTCGACGCCACCACGCTCACCGAGGCCGGGTACGTCGGGGAGGACGTGGAGAACATCCTGCTCCGCCTGTACCAGGCGGCGGAAGGGGACCGCGAGCGCACCGAGCGCGGCATCGTCTACATCGACGAGATCGACAAGATCGCCCGCAAGCAGGACTCGCCGTCGATCACCCGCGATGTCTCCGGCGAGGGCGTGCAGCAGGCGCTGCTGAAGATCCTCGAGGGCACGGTGGCCAACGTTCCGCCGCAGGGGGGGCGCAAGCACCCGCACCAGGAGTTCCTGCAGATCGACACCACCAACGTGCTGTTCATTTGCGGCGGAGCCTTCGTCGGCCTGGACGACATCATCGCCCGCCGGCTCAACCAGAAGACGATCGGCTTCCAGGCGCACATCCTCACCCCCGAGGAACGATCGGCGTCCGAGCTGCTCGCCCAGGTGCACCCGGAAGACCTGATCAGATACGGGATGATCCCCGAGTTCGTCGGACGCGTGCCGGTGATCTCGGCGCTGCAGGACCTCGACCGCGAGGCGCTGGTGCGCATCCTCAAGGAGCCCAAGAACTCGCTCGTCAAGCAGTACGAGACGGTGCTGTCGTTCGAGGGCGTGCAACTACGCTTCACCGAGGACGCCCTATACACCATCGCCGACGAGGCAATCAGCCGCAAGGTGGGGGCGCGGGGCTTGCGGATCATCCTCGAGGAACTCATGTTGGAGGTGATGTTCGAAGTCCCGTCGCGGTCGGACATCACCGAGATCGTCATCACTCCGGAGGTCGTGGAGCGCCGCATGGTGCCTCTCGCCTCCATGCGCAAGGCGGGGTAGGACACCACCCTGGCGGCTGGTTTCTCCCGTGGCAGTTCATGAGTCTGGAGCCTGGCATGCCCAATTCTGAAATTCGCGTGCTACCGGTCGTGCCGTTGCGCGACATGGTGGTGTTTCCGCGCATGAAGTCAGCGTTCGTGGTGGGGCGCCCGGCCTCGGTCGCCGCCTTGCGGCGGGCGCTCGAGGAGCCGGGGAAGCAGATCTTCCTCGTGACGCAAAAGGACCCGCAGCTCGACGAGCCTGGCGCCGCCGACGTCTTCGAGTGCGGCGTCATCGCCTCGATCCTGCAGCACGTCACTTTCCCCAACGGCACCATCAAGGTCGGCGTCGAGGGTGTGGTGCGCGGCCGCTGGCAGCGCCTTTACCTGCGCGAGGGCGCCGGCTACGAGGCCCACGTCGAGGTGCTGCGGGCGCCGCAGGTCGCTGACCCGCGGGTCGGCCGCTACCTGTCGGTGCTCACGAACCTCTTCCAGCAGTACGCGCGGGTCTCCCAGCAGATCGGCGCCGACGCCGTGCTCGCCGAGCTGCAGACCGAGGACCCGGAGATCTTCTCCGACGCCTTGGCGGCGGCGCTGCCGATCCCCACCCCCGACAAGCAGAGCCTGCTCGAGACCGTGAACCCGCTCGAGCGGCTGCAGCGCCTGAACGATCTTCTCGACGTCGAGATCGAGAAGCTCAACATCGACCGGCGCCTCAACGCCAAGGTCAAGAAGCAGATGGAAAAGGCGCAGCGGGAGTACTACCTGTCGGAGAAGATCAAGGCGATCAACGAGGAGCTCGGCCGGACCGACGCCAAAGAGGAGCTCGAGGAGCTCGCCGAGCGCATCGAGAACGCCGGCATGCCGAAGGAGGTCAAGGAAAAGGCGCTGGGGGAGCTGAAGCGGCTGGAATCGATGGCCCCGATGTCGGCGGAAGCGACGGTTTCCCGCAACTACCTCGACTGGCTCCTCGCGGTGCCGTGGAAGAAGTCCAGCAAGGAGCACCGCGACGTCACGCGTGCGGAGGCGGTGCTCGACGAGGACCACTACGGCCTCACCAAGGTCAAGGAGCGCATCCTCGAGTTCCTCGCCGTGCGGCAGCTCGTACGCAAGCCGAAGGGCTCGATTCTCTGCTTCGTCGGCCCGCCCGGGGTCGGCAAGACGTCGCTCGCCAAGTCCATCGCCCGCGCCACCGGGCGCAAGTTTGTGCGGCTGTCGCTCGGCGGGGTGCGGGACGAGGCCGAGATCCGGGGGCACCGCCGCACTTACATCGGCGCCTTCCCGGGCCAGATCATCCAGATGATGAAGAAGGCGGGGACGACCAACCCGGTCTTCCTGCTCGACGAGGTCGACAAGCTCGCCTCAGATTTCCGGGGCGACCCGGCAGCGGCGCTGCTCGAAGTGCTGGATCCCGAGCAGAACCACACCTTCGTCGACCACTACCTGGATGTGGAGTACGACCTCTCGCGGGTGTTCTTCATCGCCACCGCCAACGTCACGCACACCATCCCGCCGGCGCTGCAGGACCGCATGGAGACGATTCAGCTGTCGGGCTACACGCACTACGAGAAGCTGCAGATCGCCAAGCAGTTCCTGGTTCGCAAGCAGGTCGAGCAACAGGGCCTGGGGGCGTTCGCGGTGGAGTTCACCGACGACGCGATCACGCTTCTCATAGAGCGCTACACCCGCGAGGCCGGGGTGCGCAACCTCGAGCGCGAGATCTCGTCGTGCTGCCGCAAGCTCGCGCGCGAGGTCCTCAAGCACAAGACACCGGAGGGGGCGGCGATCACCGTGACGCCCGAGAAGGTCCGGGAGCTGCTCGGCAAGCCCCGCTTCCGGCAAGTCCGGGCCGGCGAGCAGGCGGAGATCGGCGTCGCCACCGGGCTCGCCTGGACGGAAGTGGGGGGCGAGCTGCTCTCGACCGAGGTGGGCCTCATGCGTGGCAAGGGCACGCTCACCCTCACGGGCCAGCTCGGCGACGTCATGCAGGAATCGGCACGAGCGGCGCTCTCGTACGTGCGGGCGCTCTCGACCCACCTGCCGCTGCCGGGCGACTTCTTCGAGACGCGCGACATCCACGTCCACGTGCCGGAAGGTGCCATCCCCAAGGACGGCCCTTCGGCCGGGATCACCATGGCCACGGCGCTGCTGTCCGCCGTGGCCGCCGTGCCGGTCCGGCAGGACATCGCGATGACCGGCGAGATCACGCTGCGCGGCAAGGTGCTGCCGGTCGGCGGGATCAAGGACAAGGTGCTGGCGGCGTTCCGGGCCGGCTTGCGGGAGGTCATCCTGCCGACGGAAAACGAGAAGGACCTCGAGGACATCCCCGAGGAGGTGCGCTTGGTCATGCAGTTCCATCTCGTGAAGGAAATGGACGAGGTCGTCGCCCTCGCCCTCACCGCAGCGCTGCCGGCGATGCAGCCGGCCGAGGCGGGAGCGGTGGCCGCCGAGCCCCCGGCGCCGGTGGCCCACCAGTAGAGGCATGCGAGCCGAGAGCGTCGTTCTGCGCGCCACGGTCGCGGACTTTCGCCAGGGACCTCGCGAGCCCTGGCCGCAGGTCGCGTTCGCGGGCCGCTCGAACGTGGGCAAGTCGAGCCTGCTCAACGCCCTGCTCGGCACGAAGCTGGCGGCGGTCTCGAAGCAGCCGGGGAAGACGCGGACGCTCAACTACTACCTCGTGAACGGCCGCTGCTTCTTCGTGGACCTGCCGGGGTACGGGTTCGCCCGCACCTCGATGACGGAACGGCTGGAATGGGGCGAGCGCATCACGGCGTACTTGCAGGAGGAGCGGCGGCTACGGCTGGTGGTGGGGCTGGTGGACCCCCGCGTCCCCACCTCGCCGCTCGACGTCGACCTGGCGAGCTTCGTCCGCCGGGCCGCCCGGCCGTTCCTCGTGGTGCTCACGAAGGCCGACAAGCTGGCGAGCGGAGCGCTGGCCGAGGCGGGGCGGCGCATCCAACGCGACCTCGAACTCACCTCGCCGCCCCTGGCCGCCTCGGCCGCCACAGGGGCGGGCTGCAAGGCGCTCCTGACTGCAATCCTGACGACACTCGACACGACCAACGTGCCTGGACAGGGAGCCTGAAATGGCAGACGAAAAAGTGCAACGCGGCCGCGGGCGCGGCCGACGCAAGAGTGGGGGCGGCAACCCGGAGGGGCTGCCGGTGGTGCTCGACGAGGAGACCCTCGAGGCCGAGGCGACGCCGACCGAGGGCAAGCAGCGCCTCGACATGCGCACGCTCAAGGACATGTCGATCGGCGACCTGACGCAGGTGGCGCGCGAGCTGGAGGTCGAGAACCCGGCCGGCATGCGCAAACAGGACCTCATCTTCAAGGTCCTGCAGGCGCAGACCGAGCGCGAGGGGTTGATCTTCGGCGAGGGCGTGCTCGAGATCCTCCCGGACGGCTACGGGTTCTTGCGCGCGCCGGAGTACAACTACCTGCCGGGGCCGGACGACATTTACGTGTCGCCGTCCCAGATCCGGCGCTTCAACCTGCGAACCGGCGACACGGTCTCGGGCCAGATCCGGCCGCCGCGGGAAGGCGAGCGCTACTTCGCTCTCATCAAAGTCGAGGCGATCAACTTCGAGCCGCCCGACCTGGCGCACGAGAAGACGCTGTTCGACAACCTCACGCCGCTGTACCCGCTCGAGCGGATCAACCTCGAGATCGAGGGGAACATGACCTGCCGGGTCATGAACCTCATGACGCCGATCGGCAAGGGCCAGCGCGGCCTCATCGTGGCTCCCCCGCGCACCGGCAAGACCATGATGCTGCAGGCAATCGCCAACGCGGTGACGACCAACCACCCGGAGGTCATCCTCATCGTGCTGCTCATCGACGAGCGCCCGGAGGAGGTCACCGACATGCAGCGCTCGGTCAAGGGCGAGGTCATCTCCTCGACCTTCGACGAGCCGGCGTACCGCCACGTGCAGGTGGCCGAGATGGTGCTGGAAAAGGCCAAGCGGCTGGTCGAGCACAAGCGGGACGTGGTCATCCTGCTCGACTCCATCACACGGCTGGCGCGCGCCTACAACACGGTGGTGCCGCCGTCGGGGAAGGTGCTCTCGGGCGGCGTCGACTCCAACGCGCTGCAGAAGCCCAAGCGCTTCTTCGGCGCGGCGCGCAACATCGAGGAAGGCGGCTCGCTCACCGTCATCGGCACCGCCCTCATCGACACCGGCTCGCGGATGGACGACGTCATTTTCGAGGAGTTCAAGGGCACCGGCAACATGGAGGTGCACCTCGACCGCAAGCTGACCGAAAAGCGCGTCTTCCCCTCCATTGACATCAACAAGTCGGGGACCCGCAAGGAAGAGCTGCTGCTCGAGCCGTGGGAGCTCAAGCGCGTCTGGGTGCTGCGCAAGGTCCTCAACCCGCTCTCCACGGTCGAGTGCATGGAGCTGCTCCTCGAGCGCCTCGAGCGCACCCGGACCAACAAGGAGTTCCTCGAGCTCATGAGTCAAGGATGAGGCGCCTGGACCGGCGCCGGAGCGGCGAGAACCGACGGGGAACGCCGGCGGCACAGCCGGACGCCTGCGGGTACCTCGCGCCGGCCGGAGAAGGCGATGCCTGAGCCGGTCGGGGTGGCGGGGATCGCGTACCTCAACGCCCGGCCGCTGCTAGCCGGGCTCGAAGCCGGCATCGCCGCCCCGTTCCCCTACCGCTTCGAGCGAGCGGAGCCCGGCACCTGCGCCACGCGGCTGGCCAGCAAGGCGGTGGACGCCGCGCTCGTGCCGGTGGCGAGCCTGCCGTCGCTGCCCGGTGTCGTTGTGCACCCCGGGCTCGGGGTGGCGTGCCGGGGCGCGGTCACGAGCGTGCTGCTGGTCTCGAAGCGAGCCCCCGAGCGCGTTGCGACGCTGGCCGTCCACCGCGCCTCGCGCTCGGCCGTGACGCTCGCCCGGCTGCTCCTGGTCGAGCGGTTCGGCGTCCGCCCTCGTCTCGTGGCGGCCGACCCTCCCCTCGCACGCATGCTGGAACACGCCGATGCCACGGTCATCATCGGCGACCCGGCAATGCGGGTGGCAGGGCAGACCGGCCTGTGCGAACTCGACCTGGCCGCGGCCTGGCACGATTGGACCGGGCTGCCGTTCGTCTTCGCGGTCTGGGCGCTCTCACCGGCGGCCCCGGCCGCGGTCTCCGACCTCCTTGTGGCCTCGCACGCCCATGCCCGCGCCCACTGGGACGAGCTGCTCGCGAGCTGGGCCCGGGCCCACAGCCACCCCGAGCCGGCCGTGCGGAGCTACCTCGAGCAGGTGCTGCACTTCGAGCTCGACGAGCGGGACAGGGCCGGAATGAGCGAGTTCTTGCGGCGGGCGCGGGCGGCCGGTGTGTTGCCGGAGCCCGTGACCGAGTAGCGGCTTCAAACGCCGGGCGGCGGCGCCGCGGTCACGAACCCCTTGGAGACGTACTCGTACGCGTCGATCTTCTCGAACGAGAGATCGTTGAGGATCTGGTCGTCGCTCTCCCGCTTGTCCCGGGCGGCGCCTGGCGTTCCCGGCAGGTGCTCGCGGGTCCGCCACATCGTGATGAACAGACGTGACGGGCTGCTTACAGCCTGGACCAGGGCGCGATGCAGCTGGGGCCTCTCGCGGTTGGCCAGCACCTGCACGGCGGCGTGCACCAGCTCGTCGTCCCGCCTGGCTTCCGGCAGCGCCGCGTTGGTCCCCAGGAGCTGGCCGAGCCGCAGGGGGTGCAGGTCGAGATAGACCGCCCACTCGTGGAAGTGAGGCGACAGCCGCTTTTTCCATGCCAGGCTGCAGAAGTCGCGGTAGATGCAGGCCAGCGCGATGAAGCGAATGCACACCCGGCAGCGGTCGAGCTCGCTGTCGGCGGTGCACAGGCCGGCCTTCACGAGGTGCTCCCACATTTGCTGCGCCCAGACGAGCTCGGAGCGCCCGAAGACCTTGAACAGCTCCTCGGCCACCTCGGAAAAGTGCTTCCACGTCAGAGTCCGCGGCGGTGCTGCCATGACCCGCTCCACCCCCCGCAACCGCGCACTTTAGCAGAGTCCACACGCGCCGCGCCCGGGGTAGACTTGCCCGATGAGCCGCGGAGAGAAGCCGCCGCTGCCTGATCGAGCGCCCGGCGAGCGCGAGCTGGCGCCGCCGGCTTCCACGGAGCGTGACCGCTTCCGCTGGGACGATCGCCATCACCAGCCACACACCGATCTCTCGTACGTGCGCAAGCTGTGGGCCTCGTGCAGCGATGCCGCGAAGTTCCTCTCGCTCGTGGGCTGCAGCCTGCGGCACCTCGGGCCCACCGTGGCCGCGTACCGCCGCCTGCTGGGGCACCCCCCCGTGCAGTCTCCCGCGGCGGGCACGACGTTCGGGGTCGCCATTTCGCCCCGTCCGGAGAGCTGGGAACGATACCGCGAACAGCTCGATGCGCTGGGCGTCCGCTCGCTGCTGCTGCGGGTGCCGGTGTGGGACGCCGAGCCGGTGCTGGCGCTCCGGCCCGAGCTGGAGGAGCTGGCGCGCGCCGGCCACACCCTCACCTTCGTGCTGGTCCAGGATCGTGCCGCAGTCCTCGACCCCGCCCGCTGGCGCGCCCACGTCGAGCGCACCGTCGAGACGCTCGGACCGGTGGCGCACGCCTTCCAGGTTGGGCAGGCGCCCAACCGCAAGAAGTGGGGTGTGTGGCGGCCCGACGAGTACGTGCGGCTGCTCGAAGGGGTGGCCGGGGTGCGGGCGGCGCGGCCGGGCTGCCGATGGCTCGGCCCGTCGATCATCGACTTCGAGTACCACTTCACGGTGCAGTTCCTGGCCTGTCAGCGACCATTTGACTTCGATGGCATCGCCGCCTTGCTGTACGTGGACCGGCGGGGCTCGCCCGAAAACCGCCAGTACCACCACTTCGACCTCTTCCGCAAGATCCTGCTCCTGCGCGCCGTCGTGGAGGCCAGCGGCCACCCGCTCGTGCCGCTGTACCTCACCGAGTTCAACTGGCCGCTGCGGGGCACGGGCGGTCACAGCCCGGCAGGGCGGGACGTGCAGACGGACGAGGCGCGACAGGCCGCGTACCTGGTCCTGTACAACCTGGCGGCGTCGTCGACGGGGTGTGTGGCCGGCACGAGCTGGTGGCAGCTCGTGGCCCGCGGCTACGGCCTGCTCGACGAGGACGGGGCGAGCTGGCGGCCGCGGCCGGCGCTGGCGGCGCTGCGCACCCTCCAGGAGCGGGCCGTGGGGTGCACCGTGCACCGCCTTCCGGAGACCTTCCGCCGGGTTCGGGGCTACGTGCTCGAAGGGAACGGGTGCCAGGCCGTGCTCCATGCCCCCCGGCCCCTGCGGGTGGGTGGCCGTTTGCCGCTCGCCGACGCCGCCGCCCTGGACGGCAGCCCCATCCCTTCCGGGCAGCTCGTCCTCGATGCCGAGCCCCGCTACCTCCGCCTCGAGACGGCGACGCTCGGCGAGACGCTCACGGCGCTGGCGTGGCTGGAACGGGAGCCTGGCTGAGGCGATAGCGCCCGAGGCGGAGCTGTTGCCGCTGCGTCTGGGAGAGCCCCTGCTGCAGCAGGGCCGGTGCCTGCCGCGTGCGGCCGAACGCGTCGAGCACCTCGATCCGGCCGTCGGGCGAGAAGGTGACCGACCACACCTCCTCGGGCAGCGGGGCCCCCTCGGCAGGCAGGTCGACCTCCACGACGTCCCCCCCGCCCTCGAGCTGCAAGCGGCAGCGCACCACCCCCGCCACCTGCCTTTCTGCAGCCCGCAAGGTACCCACGGCGGGAGCGCCGCCCCGGGTCTCGCCAGCGACGCCCGGGGCAGGCCCGGCGAGATCGGCGCTCGCCCTCGGCGCCATTGCCTCGGTGGCGGCGGGGGCGGCCGCACCGAGTTCGTCCCGGGCCGGCTCGCCGGCAGCCGCGGCGATCCCGGCGGTGGGCACGGCGGCTGCCGCGGCCAGGACGTGCTTCTCCTCGGCTGCGGGCGGCGTGCCGTCCGCCGCCTCCTGCCGTCGCGCCGCCGTCGCGACGCGGTCGGCGACCACCGCCGCCGGCGCCGGAGGGCCTGCGGCGCCCTTGTCGAAACCGGAGGCGGGCTCGGGGGCCGCCGCCTTCTCGCGGCTGTCCGCGACCTCAGCCACCGGTGTGACCGGAGGGGGTGTGACGGCCCGATACAGCCCCAGGCCCAGGATGACCACGGCCGCGCCGACTGCCGCCAGGGCCGGTGCGCGCCATCCCCGCAGCCAGGCGGCAGGGCGCGAGCCCGGGGCCTCGGCTCGAACGTGCGCCATGATGCGGGCGTGCAGGAACGGCGGCGCCGGCTCCCGGCCCAGCTCGCGCAGCGCCGCCTGCGCGAGCCGCCAGCGCTCCACTTCCCGGCTGCAGGCGCGGCAGCCCTCGAGATGGGCGCGTGCGGCCGGGGAGCTGGCCTCTCCCTCCGTGTCCAGGAGCGCCCGCAGCTCCTCGCAGGTCATCTCCACA
Source organism: Thermoanaerobaculaceae bacterium (assembly GCA_035384965.1). GTDB lineage: Bacteria > Acidobacteriota > Thermoanaerobaculia > Thermoanaerobaculales > Thermoanaerobaculaceae > JAAYVZ01. Next base: position 13,109 of record DAOOJE010000036.1, on the reverse strand, counting down.
CCCCCTCGAGCGCCTGTCTGAGCGCAGCGCGGGCGCGCCCCAGGCGCGACTTCACGGTCCCCAGGGGACACCCCAGCACCGCCGCCATCTCCTCGTACTCGAGCCCCTGCACGTCGCGCAGCACCACCGCTTCCCGGTGCTCCGGGGTGAGCGAGGCTAGCGCCAGCTCGAGCGCGTCCCGCAGCTCGGCGCCGTAGGCGGCCTGCTCCGGGCCGGGGGCGGGATCGGGCAGCGGAAGCGGACTCTCCTCGCCCTCGGCGTCCACCGTCTCGAGCGGCGCCAGGCGCTGCTGCAGGCGCCGCGCGGCCGAGGCCAGCCGGGAACGGCAGACGTTGAGCGCAATCCCCCAGATCCAGGTGCGCAGGGAGGCGTCGGCGCGGAACCGCGGCAGGCCCCGGTACACGCGCAGGAAGACCTCTTGCGTGGCGTCGAGCGCCTCCTCGCGATCGCCGAGCAGGCGGCGGGCCAGCTGGAAGATCTCGCGTTCGTGCCGCCCGACGAGTTCTTCGAAGGCGGCCTCGTCCCGTGCCCGCAGGCGCGCGAGCGAGACCTCCCCCTCGAGCGTGGCGGCGCGGCTCGAGACCCACCAGGGCATGGGGCCAGGATACGTCAGCTCGGCAGACACCCTCAAACCCTCGAACAGTTGGACCGGCGCCCGCCCGCGCGGTTCCCGGGCCGCGTCCGGAGGGTGGTAGGCTGTGTGCGGCACGAGAGGGGGCCGCATGCGCACGATGACCTACGAGCAGGCGCTCGACCTCATGTTCCGGGAGGCGCGCACCCACAGGAGCTGGCTCGACCGGCCGGTGAGCGACGAGACGTTGCGGCAGGTCTGGGAGCTCGCCAAAATGGGCCCCACCTCGACCAACTGCCTGCCGCTGCGGGTGCTGTTCGTGCGCAGCCCCGAGGCCAAGGCGCGCCTGCGCCCGTGCTTGGACCCCGGCAACGTGCCGCCCACGATGGCCGCGCCGGTCACCGCCATCCTCGCTCACGATCTCGAGTTCTTCGAGCAGCTCCCGCGGCTCGTGCTGCACACCGATGCCCGATCGTGGTTCGTCGGCAAGCCGGAACTGGTCGAGACGACGGCGTTCCGCAACGGCACGCTGCAGGCCGCGTACTTCATTCTCGCGGCGCGGGCCGTCGGCCTCGACTGCGGGCCGATGTCGGGGTTCGACAACGCCGCCGTCGACCGGGAGTTCTTCGCCGGCACCGCGATCCGCTCCAACTTCCTGTGCAACCTCGGCTACGGCGACCCGTCCAAGCTCTTCCCGCGGGCGCCCCGCTTGGGCTTCGACGAGGTGGCGCGCATCATCTGAGCGGCACAGGTCCCTCGCGCCAGGGGCGCAGGCCCAGTGCCGCCTCTCCGAGCCACATGCCGGCCGCCATGCCGAGCACCATCCCCAGCAGCATCGCCGTGTGCGCCCCGACCACGAGCGACCCGGCGAGCGCTCCCAGCGCCCGCCCGATCCAGCGGTTGGTCCAGATCATCCCGGCCACCATGGCCGCGTTTCCGATGAGGTGCGTGGAGACCCAGCGCCGGCGGCTTTCCCTCGCCAGGCGAGCACAGCGCGTCCACCACAGCGATGGCGGGATCGCCCCGGCCAGCATGAGCCCGGTCATCCACGACCACACCCGGGACCAGAACGACCACGGGTGGGGGGACGGTTGCCCCAGGCGCATCCACTCCGGGGCCGGCTGCATTCCGAAGTCGATCCACCACCCGACGATCATGCCGAGCCCGCCGAGCGCCAGCATGACCAGCAGCATGTCGATGCGGTGCGTGAGCTGGCCCCGATAGACCCACGCCTGGTGCGTCAGCACGCCGAGGGCGGTGAACACCAGCAGGGTTTGGGCGGCAGTGCGCCCGCCGAGCTGACCCAGGAACAGCAAGATGACCCCCTGCGCGGCGACGGTGCCCCCCAGCAGCCAGGCCACCCAGCGGTCGCGATCGATGTCTCGCGTCATGTCGCCTCCAGAGGTTCGAGCGCCGCCCCCGCCTCCTCGTCCGGCCCGCCGAGGCCGGCGGCGCGCCAGGTCACGATCAGGCTCGAGCACGTCATGAGCACTGCCGCCACGATGGGGTGCAGCACCCCCGCTGCCGCCAGCGCCACGCCGGTGAGGTTGTAGGCCGCCGCGAAGGCGAGGTTGGAGCGGATCGTGGCGACCGCAACGCGGCTCACCTCGAGCGCCCGCGCCAGGTCGGCGAGGTGCCGGCCGTGCCAGGACAGCGTCGCCACCTCGCGTGCCAGCTCCGCCCCGTCCCCGACGGCGATGCTGACGTGGCTCGCCGCCATCGCGGCCGCGTCGTTGACGCCGTCGCCGACGAACAGCACCGGCTGCCCGGCGGCTTCGAGCTGCTGGACCCGGGCCAGCTTTTCCTCCGGTGCGAGCCCGGCCAGGACCTCGGTCTCGCCGAGGCCGACCCGCTCCGCGGCGGGGTCCCCGCTCATGACGAGAAGCCGAACACCCTGCGCCGCCAGCTGCTGGCGCAGCTCGGCCCACCCCGGCCGCGGCCGCTCGGCCACCAGCGCCGCGGCTGCGACCTCCCCGTCGACGAGCACGGCCACCTCCTGCCCGTGCGCGCCGCGGTGCCACCGTGCCCGCAGCTCCTGCCAGCGTGCCGCGCCGGGCCCCGCGGCGCACAGCCGCCCCGGCGTGCCGATCGCCACCGCGACGCTCCGGCCGCCGGGGTCGACCATCTCGGCCTCCACCCCGACTCCGGGTACGACCCGCACCTGCACGGGGCGCCACGAGAGCCCGCCCTCGCCCGGCAGGCCGGCGAACGCCGCCGCCAGCGGGTGGGGGTTGCCCGCCTCGACCCGGGCCAGCAGTCCGCGCAGCTCGGAGGGGCTCAGGCGGCCGTCGGGTGCCACAACGAGGTCCACCAGCCGGGCCCGTGACTCGGTGATGGTGCCGGTCTTGTCCATGACGACGGTGCGAACCTGCGCCAGTCTCTCGACCGCGTCGGCCGCGTGCGGCATGAGGCCCCGCCGGGCCAGCGCGCCGACCGCCCGCCACACGGCAAGGGGCGTCGCCAGGCCGAGCGCGCACGGGCACGCCACGAGCAGCACTGACATGGCGTTGAAGAGCCCTTCCGCCGGGCCGCGAGCCGCGCCCCACGCGAGACCCGTCGCCAGCGCGATGCCGCTCACGACCGGCAAGAAGACGCGGATGAAGCGGTCGGCCGTGCGCTGCAGCCGTCCCGGCACCGCGCGGGCGCGCTCCACCGCCGCCAGGATGCCGTCGATGCGGCGGCCGCTGCCGGGGGCTGCCGCCCTCACACGCAGCAACCCGTCCACCGCGTGAGTGCCGGCCCACACCCGGTCCCCGGCGCGGCGCACGACCGCGAGGTGCTCGCCGGTGAGCGTGGCCTCCTGCACGAAAGATTCGCCCGCCTCGACCACGCCGTCGACCGGGATGAGACGACCGGGCTGGACCTCGACGGTCTGGCCGGCAGCCACCTCGGCCACCGGCACGGTGCTAACCTGGCCGTCAGGCTCCACGAGCTGGCAGGTGGCGAGTTCGCGCTGCCAGGCGTCGAGGGCGTCGAGCGCCCGCCGCCGGGCCGTGCGGCCGAGCTGCTGGCCGAGGCTGTAGACCACGAGCAGGATGGCCGCCACCTCGAAGTAGACGGCCCCCTCGCCGGTGAGCATCGCCACGAGCGAGGCCCCGAGCGCGCCCGCGACCGCGAGGACGAACATTGCCTCCAGCGTCAGCTGCCGCCGCCGGGCCTGCTGCCAGGCGCCGACGAGCAACGGCGCCCCCAGCAGCGCGACCACGACGGCCGTGGCAACGGCCACGCCGAGGTGCACGAACAGGCGCGTGTGAGGGTCGGCCTCGCTGGTGTTGATCGCGAGGTCGACGGTCATGCTGTTGGCAGCGAGCACCGCGCCGATCCCGATGCGCCACCACGCTCTTCGGTCGGCCTCGGCCATCGGGGGCTCCGAGCAGCAGCCCACGCCCGGCCCGACTGCACAGCTCGCGGTGGGTTCGGCCACCGTCCTCAGCGCCCGTCGGCGGCCGCGACGGCGGTGCCGCTTTCGAGGTGTCGCAGCTCGACCGCCGTCCACGCCCGGGAACGGGCGGTGGTGGCGGCGCGGACGTCGCGCACCATTTCTGCAGCGACGGGCGGCGCGGCGTTCCCCCACGAGGCGCGGACATACGTCGCCACCGCCGCGAGCTGCTCGTCGCGCAGGTGTTTCCACGGCGGCATCGCCTGGTTGTAGCGGGCCCCGTTCACCTCGATTGCGCCCTCCACGCCGTGCAACAGGATCCGGACCAGCGTCTCGGGGGTGCCGGTCACCCAGCTCGATCCGGCGAGCGGCGGATAGTTGCCCTCCACGCCGCGCCCGTCCGCCTGGTGACAGGCCTGGCAGTTGGCGTAAATCCGTCGTCCGAGCACCATCGGGTCGGCAGCGGCAGCAGGCGCCGCCGGGGCGGCGACCACCCCCGGCCGCTCGTCGTACACGTCGGCGCGCCAGTTGCCGGAGTAGGTGCCGAGGTACCACCCGCCCCAGCCGAGCAGCGCCATGACCACGAAGACCCACCACATGGGAGTCGGCTCGAAGCCGTCCCGCGGCTCTTCGAGCTCGCGGGCGATCGGCTCGTGCAGGCGGATGACGCCGTGATCCTCGTGGCCCGCGTGGCCCCGGTCGGTGGTGGGCGGGGTCATGGCCGCACCTCGGGAACGGGGTACGAGTGGTCGAGACTGCCGAGGTACGCGACGAGATCCCTGGCGCGCTGGGTGGGAACGATCACCCAGCCCGGGCGGGGGTCGCCGGTAGGGAACGAGAGGGCGTCGGCCGGGCGCTCGAGTTCCACCCGCTGCTCGGTGAACAGGAACGGGTACTCGGGCATGAGGGAGCCGGGCGAGGTGAGACGTGGCTTGTACAGGTGCAGCAGGTGCCAGGCGGCCGATGGCTGGCGCACGGCGATGTTGGCGAGATCAGGGCCGGTCCTCATGGTGCCGAGCACGGGCGGAGCGTCCCAGACGTGGTCGCGCGCCACGGTGCGGCGCATCCCCCACCCCCGGGCGATGTCGCTGCCGAACCCCTCGGGCCGGACCTGCTGGCTGTGGCAGTACAGGCAGCCGAGGCCGATATACTCCTGCCGGCCGGCCAGCACGCCGCCCTCGGGCCGCACCGGGCGCTCGACGCCCTGCTCGTCGGTGACCGGCTCGAGCCCCCTGAGCTGGTGGTCGGGGATCTGAACGAGCCCCATAAACGAAGCCACGACCGTCACGAGGACGCCCAGGTACAGCCAGAACGCGCGGTTCATGCGCCCTCCCCCGCCGGCTCCGGGCCGGCCGCGACCGCAGGCGCCGGCTCGCGGGACAGCAGCATCCGGGCCACCAGCCAGGCGAACACGAGGTGCCCCACAGTCATGAGCGCCCCCGCGGCCGTGCGACCCCACAGCCACGAGACGGTGCCCGTCATGACCTCCAGGAAAGGCACGTCGGGGTTGTTCATCGCCAGTCCCTGCAGCCAGCCGCCCACCGTGAGCGGCCCCCAGTACAGCGCGATCCCCGCCGCCGAGGCCCAGAAATGCACCTTGATGAGACGGGCCGAGGACCACTCGCGTCCGGTCAGGCGCGGCAGCACGTAGTACAGCGCCCCGAACATTGCCATCGAGAAAAACGCATACACCCCGAGGTGGGCATGAGCCACCGTGTAGTGGGTGAAGTGATTGATTTCATTGATGCTGCGCAACGAGGTGAGGGAACCCTGCACGCTCACGACGGTGTAGCTCATGCCGGCGAACACCACGAACCGCAAGGTGGGGCTGTCTGCCAGGCGGTGGAAGTGCCCCACCATCGTCATGTGGTGGTTGATGCCGACCGTCACCACGGGCACGAACATCATGACCGAGCCGACGATCCCCACCGTCACCAGCCACGCCGGCAGCGGACCGCCGATGAGATGGTGGGTGCCGGCCCAGTTGTAGAACAGCGCCAGGGACCAGAACCCGAGCAGCGACAGGTGGTAGGAGTGGATCGGCGCGCCGATGACCTTGGGGATGAGGTAGTAAATGGTGGCCAGGCCGATGGGGGTGAGCCAGAGCCCGAGCACGTTGTGGGCGAACCACCAGTTGGTCGCGGCAGCCGTGACCCCGCGCGTGAAGCCAGCGTGGATGAGGGCGTTGGCCATAAGGTAGAGGAAGGGGAACCACAGCACGGCGCCGAACAGGTACCACTGCGACACGTACACGTGCGCGACGTTGCGGCGCGCGAACATGGTCAGCGACGCCGCCATCACCACCGCGAAGACGGCGGCGAAAACCAGGGCCCAGAACAACGGGATCTCGATCCACTCGACCGAGGTGCCGTGGCCGGCGGAGATCTCCCAGACCCCGGCAGCGAGCGCCAGGTTCCACACCACCCCGCCGGCGATCAAGAGGTTGGGGAACGGCAGCCGGGCACGCGCCAGCCGCGCCTGCAGCCAGAGCAGCACGGCAATCCCCGACATCGACGCCCAGCCGAAGATCGTCATGTTGAGGTGGACTGGCCGGACCCGACCGAAGGTGAGAGGCTCCCACGAGGTGAGCAAGCCCGGCGTGTGCATCTTGACCGCGGCGAGGAGCGCCCACACGCTGCCCACCAGGAGCCAGAGCACGGCCGAACCGGCGAACAGCAGCACCGGTGCCCGGCACGAGCGGTCGATCGCGGCCCGCGCCAGCAGCTCCTGCCGGGGCCCGTCAGCGGAGCCGTTCGGGACCGTCGAGACGCCGCTCATGGCCGGCGCTCCGCGGGCGAGCGCGGGAAGGCGTCGGTGGGTGTCCCGACCGGCTCCTCCTCGTCGAAGATGCTGCGCGCCGCGCTGCCAAAGCGCTCCATCTGCCCGTGCTGGATCGCCCACACGAGCGCCCCCACCGCGCTGGCGGCGAACCCCAGCACCACGATCCAGATCATGCCGTAGACCAACGTCATGGTACCCCCGCCGGCCCGCTCGCTCGTCGGAGCACCTCGATGCGCGTCCGGTGCGCGAGGGGCTAGCGATTCATTATCGACGAGCGCGGCGGTCGCTGTCCATGCCGTATGATGGCGCGATGCACGAGCTGTGGCTTGCCCTCATCCTGGGGATCGTCGAGGGACTCACCGAGTTCCTCCCGGTGTCCTCGACCGGCCACCTGATTCTGGTCGGCGAGTGGCTGGGCTTTGCCGGCGAGCGGGCCGAGACGTTCGAGATTTTCATCCAGCTGGGGGCGATCCTGGCGGTGCTGTGGCTGTACCGGCAGCGCTTCTGGGGGCTGGCGAGCGAGGGGGTGCGGGGGAGGGCGTGGTGGCCGCGCCCGGGGACGGGCGGCTTCACCCTCGCGCATCTCGCCCTGGCGTGCGCGCCGGCGTTCGTCCTCGGGGCGCTGCTCCACTCGCCGATCAAGGCCTACCTTTTCAGCTCGCGGCCGGTGGTGGCCGGGCTGATGGCCGGCGGCCTCCTCATGGTGGGGGCCGAGCGGTGGGGGGGCCGGCGGCAGGGGCCGGAGGCGCGCACCCTGGACGAGGTCACGCTGCTGCAGGCCCTGGCCGTCGGTTGCGTACAGTGCCTGGCGCTCTGGCCCGGTTTCTCGCGCTCCGGGGCGACGATTTCGGGTGGGCTGCTGGCCGGTCTCGACCGTCGGACCGCGACCGAGCTGTCGTTCGTGGTGGCGGTGCCGGTGATGGTGGCGGCCACGCTGTTCGACCTCGTGCGGTCCTGGCAGGTCCTGGACGCCGGCTTCAGCCTGGTGCTGGCGGTGGGAACGCTGGTTTCGTTCGCGGTCGCCTGGGCGGCCGTGTTGGGGTTCTTGAGGCTGGTCCAGCACTGCTCGCTGGTGCCGTTCGCGGTCTACCGCTTCGCGCTGGCCGCGGTGCTCGTGCTCGTCCTCGCGCGCTGAGCCTACAATAGCTGCAGGCGATGCGCAGGCTCGGAGAGGTCGGTATCGTGCTGCTGGCCGCCTCCGTGGCGGCGGCGGGCGGCTACGAGGAGCTGCCGCTCGTGCACTTCACCACCGAGCACGAGCTCACGCCCCTGCCCTCGGCGAGTGTCCAGAAGGTCGCGCAAGACAGCCAGGGGTTCTTGTGGCTGGGGTTCTACTCCACGGGGCTGGCGCGCTACGACGGCCGGCGGCTCGAAACGTTTGGAGCCGCGGACGGCCTGCCGTCGGTGACGGTCCGCGAGATCGTCGAGGACTCCGACTCCCGGCTGTGGGTGGGCACCGAAAGCGGGCTGGCAGTGAGCAGCCGACCGCTGCGCTCGCTCGCACCGGGCGAGCGCCTGCGTTTCATCACCGCTATCGGTGGCCGGCCGCTGCAGCGTTTGCGCGTGCATCGGCACATGATGGTGGCGGACCGCCACGGCGGGGTGTGGGTGGCGACCCGCGGGCGGCGGCTCACCAGCTACCGGATCGAGGAGACGGACCGCCTCGTCGAGCGGGTGGTGCACTTTGCGCCCGACCCGCCCGACCCGACCGACGATGCGGCGGCCATCGTGCAGCGGCGCGACGGCTCGCTGTGGGTGGGGACCACCACCGGCCGGCTGCTCATGTTGCCGGCGGGCGGGGAGGAGCCGCGGGAGGTGGCGCGCGTCGCGGACGGCATCAACGCTCTTCACGAGGGGCCGACCGGTACCCTGTGGGCCGGCTCGATGAGCGGCGCCGTGTGGCGCTTCGACGACGGCACGCGCGAGATGCGGCCGGTGGGCCGCCTCGGGGAGTGGGTGGTGGCGCTGCTCGAGACCCCCGGAGGCGAGCTGTGGGTGGGAACACTCGGCGAAGGGCTGCTGCTGGTGGCGGCCGAGGCCCCCGACCACCAGCGCCACCTGACGCGCCGGCACGGGCTTTTGTCCAACACGGTGTGGAGCCTCGCCCTCGACCGCGAGGGCAACCTGTGGCTGGCGCAAAACGGCGGGTTGTCGCGACTGCGCCCCAACTACCGGGCGTTCGGGGTCATCACTGGACGCGCCTGTGCGCCGGCCATTGGCACCCTCCCCGAGCCGGGCGCCTTCTGCTCGCTGCCCGACCCTCCGTCGGAGGACAGGATCCAGCTCTGGGTGGGGACCGGGGTGGGTCTGCTCGCTTTCAGCGCCGCCGGCTCGTGCGAGGCGCTGGACAGCCGCAGCGGCCTGGTGTCGAGTTCGGTGTACGCGCTCGAGTGCGACCGGGAAGGGCGGATCTGGGTCGCGACCCCGCGCGGCCTGAGCGTGATCAGCTTTGGAGCGGCTCTCCCTCCGGCGCTGGCGGGCAGCCCCACAGCCCCCCTTCGCCTGCACGGCCGCCGGGGGCAGGTGCGATCGTATCCGTGGGGCGTGACCTACGGTTGCACCGCCGTGGAATGGCCGGCGAGGTCCGGCGGCAGCACGGCACACGGCGTGTGGGTCGTGGGCGCGTTCGGGGTCGCCTGCCATGTCGAGGGCCGATGGCTGTTCTTCCGCGAGCGGGCGGGGATGCCGGCGAGCGCGGCGACGGGCCTGGCGATGGATGCGGACTTCCGGGTCTGGATCAGCACGCTCGACGCCGGGGTCTTCCGCTCCACCCGCCCGCTGCCCGCCGCCAACCTCCTGCAGCTCACCTCGACGCCGCTATCGGGCGGGGGTCGGGAGGTCGTGGAGCCGGTGCTGGAGGCGGTGTGGAGCACCGCCACCGGCGCCCCTACCAACACCGCCAACACCTTGCGCGCCGTGGGCCGCCGCGTGTGGGTGGGGACGGACACCGGCCTGTTCGCTCTCGAGGAGGGGTCGCCGGCGCGTGCAACGCGCCTCGACCGCGCCAGTGGGCTGGGAGGGGACAACGTGCGTGGCCTCGCGGTCTCGCCGCTGACCGGGAACCTGTGGGTGAGTCAGAACGGCGGTGCCGCCGAGGTGGACCCGCTGACCGGCAGGGTCCTGCGCACGGTCAGCAAGGCCGACGGGCTGGCCGACAACGAGGCGTGGGCTTACGAGACCGCCAGCACCGGCCGGGACGGGACCGTGTACCTGGCGACGCCCAGTGGCCTGGCCGTGTACCGGCCGTGGCTCGACGTGCGCCGGCCGCAACCCCCCGCGGTGGCGATCCGACGGGCAACGTTCCACCAGGACTGGTCGGGCAACAACGAGCTGGTCGTCGAGTACGCCGCCCTCGCGTTCGCCAACGAGCAGGCCGTGCGGTTCCGCACACGCCTGGCCGGGTACGAGGAGCGCTGGTCCGATCCGACGCCGGAAAGCCGCATCCGCTACACCAACCTGCCGGCGTTCCTCTTTGGCCGCACGTACGTGCTGGAGGTCTCGGCGGCGAGCGGCGAGGGCGTGTGGGCGACCGAGCCGGCGCGCTTCGCGGTCCGGGTCCGCCCAGCGTGGTGGGCGAGCTGGGTTGCAGTGATGGCGTACCTGCTCGCGCTCGGGTTCGGGGTGGTGGTCTACACCAACCTCCACTCCCGGAGCCTCCGACTGCGGGCCGCCGAACTCGAACGGGAGGTGGCCTCGCGCACGGCCGAAATCCGCGCCCAGGCCGCGGAACTCGAGACCCTCGACAGCATCGTCGAGGCGGTCAACCGCCAGACGACGCTGCGCACCGTGCTGCAGGCGTTGCTCGATCACGGCCTGCGGCTCGTTCCGCAGGCCGAGAAGGCGCTGTACACGGCGCGGGAGCCCGACAGCGGCCGCTTCCGCGTGGCTGCCGTCTCGGGGTGGGCGCCCGGGGTCTTCGACGGCCTGGCCCTCACCGAGCAGGAAGCGCTCACCCGCTATTCCGAGCATGCCGAGCGACTTCGCGAAGGTGTTTTCATCGTCCGCGACTTCGAGGACTTGCCAGGCAGCGAACAGGTGCGGGACGTGCCGGTGCCGCGCGCGATGCTGAGCATGGCCGTAGTGATCGACGGTACGCTCGCGGGGTTTCTAGTGTTCGACAACTTCAGCGACAGCGGGGCGTTCGCGCGCGCCGACCTGCGGCGCCTGGAGCGCTTCCGCCAGCACGCCATTTCCGCCATCTCGAAGGCAAGGCTGCTCGAGGAGCTGCGCCAACGGACGCTCGAGGCGCAGCAGGCCAACGCCGCCAAGAGCGCCTTTCTGGCCAGCATGAGCCACGAGCTGCGCACCCCTCTCAACTCGATCATCGGGTTTTCCGAGATCCTGGCGGAGAGGATCGGTCCCGGCCTCGAGCCCCGGTACCACCGTTTTCTCCGCAACATCTCGAGCGCTGGGACCCACCTCCTCGGCCTCATCAACGACATCCTGGATCTCTCGAAAATCGAGGCCGGGCGCATGCAACTGGCGCCCGAGCCGCTCGCCCCCCGTGCGGTGGCCGAGGGCGTGGTGGCGGCGATGAAAGCAGTGGCGGCCGAGCGCCACATCGCCATCGAGCTGCGATGCGCCGAGGATCTGCCGCTGGTGGAGGCCGACCCGGTTCGCATCAAGCAAGTTCTCTTCAACTTGCTGTCGAACGCCGTGAAGTTTTCGCCCGACGGCGCGGTGGTGCGGCTCGAGATCGAGCCCCTGGCGCTGGAGCGCTCGCCGGTCGGGGCCGCGGCCGTGGCGCTGCGGGTCGTCGACCGCGGGATCGGCATCGATCCCTCCAAGCTGCACAGCATCTTCGAGGAGTTCGTGCAGGCCGACGACAGCACCGCCAGGCGCTACGGCGGCACCGGGCTAGGGCTGGCGCTCGTCAAGCGATTCGTCGAGATGCACCGGGGCGTGGTGCAGGTGGAGAGCACGCCCGGGCTCGGGAGCACGTTCACGGTCGTGTTCCCCTGTCGGTTCGCGGGCGGCGCGTAGCGCCCCGCCTGCTTCGGCGGGATCAGCCCAGCACCGTGCCCTTAGGGATCACCACCACACCCCTCTCGCTCACCGTGAAGCGCGCCCGGTCCTCGTCGAGGTTCTCGCCCACCACGAAGCCGGCAGGGATGGAAACCCCCTTGTCCACGATGGCTCGGGTGAGGCGGGCGTGGCGGCCGACCTGCACCCCGTCCATGAGCACGCAGTCGGTGACCCGCGCGAAGCTGTTGACGCGGACCTCGGGGCCGAGAATGGATCTCTCGACCCGCCCGCCCGACACGATGACCCCGCCGCACACGGCCGAGTTCAGGATCGTGCCGGTGCGTCCTCCGGGCTCCTCCTGGGCGAAGACCGTCTTGGCCGGAGGGAGCTGGCGGGGCAGCGTGCGCAGAGGCCACGCCTGGTCGTACAGGTTGAACACCGGATCGACCGCGACGAGGTCCATGCTGGCCTCGAAGTACGAGTCGAGCGTACCGATGTCCCGCCAGTACGCCACCTGCTTGCGATTCTCGTCCACGAACGGGAACGCGAAGAGCTTACCGGTCGCCACCATTGACGGCAGGATGTCGTGCCCGAAGTCGTGGCGGGTCTTGCGCGACGCGTCCTCGGTCAGGACCTCGACGAGGGTGCCGGTGTCGAAGCAGTAGACCCCCATGTTGACGAGCGCCACGCCAGGCTTCCCGGGCACTGGAGTGGGATCCTTGGGCTTTTCCTGGAACCCGACGATGCGCCACTCCTCGTCCACCTGGACAACTCCGAACGCGCTCGCCTGCTCGATCGGCACCTCCACCACGCCAATCGTCGCCAGCGCCCCTCGCCCGTCGTGGAAGTCGAGCATCGTGCTGTAGTTCATCTTGTAGACGTGGTCGCCAGAGAGAATCATGACGCGGGCCGGCCGCACCTGCTCGAGCAGGTAGATGTTGTGGTAAACCGCGTCGGCGGTGCCCTCGTACCACCGCTGCCCGACCCTCAGCTGCGGCGGCACCGTATAGATCCACTCGCCGAGCTCGACCGAGAAGATCGGATCCCAGCCGAGCTGGACGTGGCGCTCGAGGCTCCCCGACTTGTACTGAGTGAGCACGAAAATCTTCCGCAATCCCGAGTTGAGGCAGTTGGACAGAGTGAAGTCGATGATGCGATACATCCCGCCGAACGGTACGGCCGGCTTCGAGCGGTCGCGGGTGAGCGGCGAGAGCCGCTCACCCTGGCCCCCGGCCAAGATCAGCGCCAGCGTGTCCTCGAAGATCACCTTCTTGCGAGCCATCCTGCCTCCTCGCCCCTGCGGCTGCTGACGGCATTATCCCTGCCTCGCCCCGCCTTGACCAGGGGAGTGCTCATCCCAGGCAGGTTCCCGTCAAAGTCGCGGGGGTCTGGGGAGTGGGAGGGTTCGGGCAT
>DAOOJE010000035.1:0-37670 GCA_035384965.1 Thermoanaerobaculaceae bacterium | reverse complement strand
CCCCCGCTCCCGCACGACGCGGGAAAGCCGCCACGCCGACAGCAGGTCGAACTCGTTGCGCATGGAAAGCGGCACGAGGTCCAGGCCGGCGTCGCGGCAGCGGCCTTCGATCTCGCCGCCCCGGCGCGACACAACGGCGACGCGGTGACCGCGCGCCGCCAGACCGCTCGCCGCCTGGAACATCTGATGCACCGAGCCTGTGTTGAAGAGGTTCTTCTCGAGGACGTGCAGGATCGACAGCGGCCGCTTCTTGCCTTCGCTCATGCGCCATGCCTCCAGGCGCGCGGAGGATAGGTCGCTCCCCTTCAACCTTCAAGCGAGCACCGAGGCGGGGAACCTCGACCGATTCGTCGAGGTCCCGGCCGAGATCTCGCCGCCGGGGAGGCCAAACCCGCGCCGGCCGGGACTGTCCTGCCGGCCGCGGGCTGGATGGCGGCGGGAACGCCAAGCCTATCTCAGGCCCTCGACGAGCAGCAGCTCGCCCAGCACGCGCCGGTAGTGATAGGCGTACACGCTGCCGTCGGGGGTGATGAAGACGTCGCGGATCCCGCCCACGCCCGAGGGATCCGCCGGGCCGATCTCGCACCAGGGCTCACGTTCCCCGGTCGCCACCTCGAGACGCGTGATTTGCGCCGTCGAGCGGGACTGTGCGGCAACCACGAACACGGCTTGCCCGTCGGCGGACCAGCGGATCGGCTGCTCCCTGGGCTGCAACCCCGGGATGGGCCTCGGCTGGCCGCCGCCCAGCGGGTAAAGACACCAGGTGGGCCTGGGGGCGTTGCACGTCGCGGTGACCGCCGAGCCGTCCGGCAGGATCGCGTTGGACCTGGGTGCCGAGGTGCCTTGGGGCGTGAGTGGTCGGGGCTCGCCAGCGGGGAGGTCCTGGATGAACAGCCGGCGCTCCTTGTGTGCCTCGGCCCCCTCCACGACGACTCGCTTGCCGTCGGGAAGCCACCAGGCCCACCGGTACTGCGTGATGCCGCCCCGCGGGAGGATGACCGGCTGGCCCGCCCCTGTGGGCAGCATGACCAGCCTCGGCTCGACACCGTGCTCGATCGAGAGCACCCACTTCCCGTCGGGGGACAGGCCGGTGGGCTGCCCGTCGCCCAGCCGCACCGGGGCGCCGCCGTCGATGCGCCGCAGGTAGACCGAGTAGGCCTGCCCGCCGCCTCCTCCCGACTCCCCGAACAGCAGCGTGGAGCCGTCGGCCCCAAGGTCGCACGCGACCGAGTGGTCGTGCCAGGAAAAGTCGCGCTCCCGGCTCTGGCCGCGTGCCCGCAGCAGGAGTTCGAAGCGGGAAAGTTCGTGGGTCACCAGCACCCTGCCGTCCGGCGCCACGTCCTGCAGCACGAGCCGGCCGGCCACCCGCAAGAGCAGGCGGGTCGTGCCCGAAAGGGAGACGGCGTACAGGTCCATGGCGCTGCCGCTGCGTGCCGCCGTGAAGTAGACCTCCCGGCCGCCGGGTCCCCAGGCCAGGCCGTACACGTCGTTCCACCCGGCCGAGAGCACGCGCTTGACACCCCTGGCATCCACGATTACGACGTCGCCGCGGCTGTCGTTGGGAACCGGGTGGTCGAGAAACGCCACCAGGTCGCCTCGGGGAGAAATGCGCGGATGGCTGACCCAGGAGGTGGTCTCGTACAGCACCTTGCCGGGCGGGAACTCGATCAGCTCCTTCTCGCCCTCCGCCCGGTCAATGAGAATCTTCGAGCCGTCCCCGGTCCAGTCGGCCTCCAGCACGTTCTCCAGGACTTCGCGGGGGGCACTGGAGCCGAGCTGCACCCGGGCCAGCGTCGAGGCCCCGCCACCCAGCAGGATCACGGCCAGCTCCCCCGGGGAGGTGGCCTGCAGGCGAACCCGGCTCAGGCCCAGCGAGCGCGACTCGGGGCTGGACGGCTCGACGGCAAACAGCTCGGGCGCCTCTCCCGACCAAGAGGCCGTGTAGTACACGGTGGGGCCGCCCCGGCCGAACCGGGCGGCCGACACCGAGCCGCGCCTGAACGTCAACTGCGTGAAGGACGGCACGCGAGGCGTCCGCTCCATCCGGCTCAGCAGCACGCCGGCCGCCAGCAGCGCCGCCGCACCCCCACCCGCGGCCGACCAGCGGAGCACGGCGTGGAGCCTCCGTCGCGGCGCCGTCGCCTGAGGTCGCGACCAGGTGGAGCCACGCACCTCCTCCAAGGCGAACGCCAGGTCTCGCGCCGACTGGAAACGCTCTTCGGGGGACTTCTCGAGGCAGCGGAGGATGATGTGCAGCAGCGTCTGGGGCACGGTGGAAGCGAGCTCCGGCAGCTCCGGCGGTGCTTCCTTCAGAATGGCGTTCATGGTCTCGACCGCCGAGTCCCGCCGAAACGGCCGCTGCCCCGAAAGCATCTCGTACAGCATCACACCCAGGGAAAACAGGTCCGAACGCGGGTCCACCGCCTCGCCCCGCACCTGCTCTGGCGACATGTAGCCGACCGTGCCCAGCACCACGCCGGGGGTCGTGCCCTCCGGCCCGACGAGAGGCTGGGTCGGCGAGACGGTGAGCGCTTGCGTGGCGAGGGGCACGGTCAGCTTGGCGATGCCGAAGTCCAGGATCTTGACCTGCCCTTCCCTGGTGACGAGGACGTTTTCTGGCTTGAGGTCGCGGTGCACGATCCCCCGGGCGTGGGCCGCGGCCAGCCCCTGGGCGACGCCCACTGCGATGTCGACGACCTTGCGCGGCGCCAGGGCACCGCCCTCCAGGCGCTGGCGGAGCGTCTCGCCCTCCAGCAGCTCGCAGACCACATAGGGCTGGCCGTCGTGGGTGCCGGCGTCGTACACCGCCATGACGTTGGGATGATTGATGGCGCCGGCGGCCCGGGCCTCCAGCTCGAAGCGGCGCGCCAGGTCCGGATCGGTGGCGCTCCATGGTGCCAGCACCTTGATCGCGACGTCGCGGTGCAGGCGCGTGTCGCGGGCGCGGAAGACCTGCCCCATGCCGCCCTCGCCGAGCAGCTCCACGACCTCGTAGCGCGCCAGAAGCGTGCCGTGCTGCAGGGGCATGTCACCTCCCCCCGGACTGCGGTCGCTGCGTGCTGATCTACTCTGGCGCCGGTGTGGCCCGAGGTCAAGAGGGTCCGCGGCGGGCTGCAGCCCGCCACGCGCATGCCGGCCGTGCGGAAACCGGGAAGGCCGGCTGGAGGGAGTGGAGGGGCCGGGTGCTCGTTGGCGCCGCTGGGCGCGGCGCAGGCAGGCGGTGAGCCTCGAGGATCGGGGTGCTCGCGGGCAGGCGCCGGGGCGTTACTGCAGGGGAGCCTCGGGCGGAGGGCGGCCCGAGCTGGCGTCGTCTTCGCTGCTGTCGCCCCCGGTCGGGGCCGCGGCCCCCTCCGCCCATGCCTCGAACAGGTTTCGCAGGCCTGCCAGGTGGATCACGGCGGTGACCTCGCGCCCGTCGGCGCGCAGCTCCGGCCCGATCTCGATGCCGTGCTTGGCAGCGTCCTCTCGCACCGCCTCGAGCAGGTCGAAGAGCGCGTTTTGCCAAGCCTCGGCGGCCTCCTCGTCGCGACAGCGAGCGGTCAGCTTGACCCTGGCGCGGTCGGAGGACGGGAAGGCCACCGCGAGCGTGGCGGTCTCGAGCCGCTCGACGAGGTCGACGAGCGGATGCGGCGGCAGCTCGGGCGCCTCGCCGCCCGCCCTCGCGGCGGCGCGGCGGAGCATCGCCGTGAGCGCGCCGTTCCGGTTGTCCGCCGCGCCGACCAGCGCGTGGTCGGCCTGCAGCCGTTCGTACGCGCCCTCCGGCAGGAACGCGGGGCCCGTCGCCGCAGCTCTGGCAGCGATGCGGTCGAGCACCGCTTCGACGAGCGCCTCTCGCTCGCCCCACACGAGCGTGCCGCCGGCGAGGGCCAGGGCGCCACCGCCCGGCCAGCGCGCGACCTCGCGGCCGGCGTGGGTGTAAACGCTGGCCTTGCCGCCGTCTCCCCTCGCACCGGCGGTCAACATGGCGCGGATCGGCCGCACGAAGCCGCGGAAGTTGGCGGCGAGGACGACGCGACCCTCGTCTGGCGCCGCCGGCAGAACCGCCATCGTCGCCTCCTTCGGGATCCACATGCCGATGGCGTCGGCGGGCTGCGTTTCCTGCCCCGCGCCGAAACGCTCGAGCCAGCGCATGAGGTCCGGGGTCTCGCGGGCGGCGGCGCGCCGCTGGCGCCGGTCGTGCGCGGTCATCGCGGCGCCG
The DNA here is from genome assembly GCA_035384965.1 of Thermoanaerobaculaceae bacterium. Lineage (GTDB taxonomy): Bacteria > Acidobacteriota > Thermoanaerobaculia > Thermoanaerobaculales > Thermoanaerobaculaceae > JAAYVZ01. Next base: position 33,472 of record DAOOJE010000035.1, on the reverse strand, counting down.
AGCAGGTGGACGAGCCCCTGGGCACGCTCGTCCCCGGCGAGGTGCACGACCGCGACCGCGTCGGGGGTGATCACGACGTCGGTCGGGACTTGCTGGCCAGGGGTGACGACCCAGCACGCGCCCCAGATCAGGAGCGCGACCGCCGCGAGTACGACCACACCGCACCCGATCGCGCAGCCGGTCAGGACCTTCCACCACCCGGACGAGGTTTTCGCCGGTGGACCCCAGGGGTGGGAAGCTCCGCCGGAGCCCGGGGTGATGGGGGGTGGGGGCGGCGCCCCCGTCGCGGCCGAGGTGGTTGTCTGCATGGTGCCGCTCCAAGTGTAGCCGCTCCCGGCCCGGGATACACTGGCGCCGTGCAGATCATCACGACCCACCTGGGTGCCGACTTCGACGCGCTGGGCGCGGCCATGGGGATGCGCCTGCTGGTGCCCGAGGCCAGGCTGGTGTTTCCCGGCTCCCAGGAAGTCGCGGTGCGGCGTTTCCTCGCGGCCGAGCGCATCGCCCTGCCCGAGGTGCGGGTGCGCGAGCTGCGGCGCGGCACGATCGACCACGCCGTGGTCGTGGACTGCTCGTCGTACCGGCGGCTCGGGGAGGTGGGCGAGCTCATCGCCGCTGCCGGCTGCCCGGTCCAGGTCGTGGACCACCATCAGGATCCGGCGGACCTCATCCCCGGCGCGGCGCTGCTCACCGCCGACGTGGCCTCGACATGCACCGTGGTGGCGCGCGAGCTGCAGCGCCGGGGGGTCGAGCCGGACGTGCTCACGGCGTCGCTGCTGCTGCTGGGGGTGTACGAGGACACCGGCGGGCTCACGTACGTCGACACGACGGCGGCTGACCTCGAGGCGGCGGCTTGGCTGCTGGCGCACGGAGCGCGGCTGGAGTGGGTGCGGCGCCATGTCCTGCGGCCGCTCGAGCCGGAGCAGCTCGAGCTTCTCAACCAGCTCGTGGAAGGCGCGGTCGAGCACCAGGTCGCGGGGTGCCGCGTCGTGATTTCGGTCGCCCGTCCGAGCGAGCGGCTCGAGGAAGCGGCGTACGTCGTGCACCGCTACGCCGAGATTTTCGATTTGCCGGTGGTCGTGGTGCTGCTCGAGGTGCCGCCGCAGCTCGTGGTGATCGCCCGCTCGACCGTGCCGGAGGTGGACGCCGGCCGCCTCATGGCCGCGCTCGGCGGCGGCGGCCACGCCACGGCAGCCGCGGCGCGGCTGCGCGGGCGCAGTGCCGTGGAGGTCTCGGAAGAGCTGCTCGGCGCGATTGCCCGGGCGCTCGCCGCGCGCTGGACGGCGGCCAGCCTCGCGACGCCGTTCCTGCACGCCTGCGACGCCGACTCCACCGTGGAGGAAGCCAAGCAACGCCTCACCCGGCTGCGCATCAACGCCATGCCTGTGCAGCAGGGCGAGGCGCTCGTCGGTGTCGTGACGCGCCAGATCCTGGACCAGGCGCTGGCAGCGGGGATGGGCGACCGGCCGGTGACGCTGGTGATGCGCCCGGGGATTCCCGAGGCCCCGCCCGACGCCTCGCCGGAGGAGCTGCAACGGCTCTTTATGGAGTCGCACAACCGCTTCGTGCTCGTGCGGATGGCCTCGGGATGGGGCGTGCTCACGCGCATGGATTTGTTCCGCCGCCTGTACGAGCGCCAGCTCGCGGAGGGGGCGCGGCTGGACCGCCGGGTGGCCTCGGCGCGGCTGGTCGTGCAAGACCTCGGCAAGCAGCTCGCCCGCGCCCTGCCGCCGCGGCTGCTCGAGGTCCTCACCACCGCCGGCGAGCTGGCGGCGGCCGAAGGCATGCGGGCGTTTCTGGTGGGAGGAGCGGTGCGCGACGTGCTCCTAGGCCGGCCAGTGGAGGACGTCGACGTGGTCGTCGAGGGGAACGGGATCGTGCTGGCCGGCCGGCTGGCCGAGGCGTTCGGGGGGCGCTGCCACCCGCACGAGCCGTTCCTCACCGCGGCCGTGTACCTGCCCGAAGAGCTGCGCGTCGACGTGGCGACCGCCCGCACGGAGTTCTACCGCCGGCCGGCGGCGCTCCCCGAAGTCGAGACCTCGGCGATCCGGCAGGACCTTTACCGGCGGGACTTCACGATCAACGCGATGGCGATGAGCCTCGCCCCCGGCCACCTCGGCGAGCTGCTCGACTTTTTCGGAGGGCGGCGCGACATCGAGCGGCGGTTCGTGCGGGTGCTGCACTCGCTGTCGTTCATCGACGACCCGACGCGGGTGCTGCGCGCGGTGCGGTTCATGACCCGTCTCGGGTTCGGGCTGGCCGCCGAGACTCGCCATCTCATCGGGGTGGCGGTCAGCGAGGGGGTGTTCGCGCGGCTGTCGGGGGAGCGGCTGCGCGACGAACTCGCCGAGCTGCTCGAAGAGGACCACCCGGCCGAGGCGCTCGGCGAGCTGGCCGACCTCGGCGTGTTCGAGGCGGTGTTTCCCGGCGTGACGTGGTCGCTGCCGCTGCGCCGGTTCGTCGGCCAGCTCCACGAGGTGCTGGCCTGGGCGGCACTCGAGGAGGTCGGCGACAGGACGCGCTGGCCGGCCTACCTGGTTGCGCTGGCGACGCGGTCGGGGGAGCGGGGCGGGGAGGTGCTGGCCCGGCGCCTCGCGCTGTCGGGACGGGTCGGGCAGATGGTGGCGCAGGCACGGCCCCGCATCGAGGGGGCCCTCGCCACCCTCTCGAGAGAGGGCCTGCGCCCGAGCGAGGTCGTGCGTCTCGTGGAACGTTCCGATCGTGCGATCATTCTCGTCACCATGGCGATGGCGGGCGAGGAGACGCGGCGGTTGCTGCGCCAGGGGCTGGCGGTGTGGCGGCGCATCCCGGTCCCGATCGGCGGGGCGAGCCTGCGCGCCGCCGGCGTGCTGCCCGGGAAGGCGCTCGGCGAGGCGCTGCAGCGCACGCGCGACGCGGTCATCGACGGCGACGTGCCGGCCGAGCAGGCGCTCGAGTACGCGCTGGCCGTGGCCCGCCGCGCGAAAGGAGACCGGGAATGACGCTGCTGCTCGCCGTCATGCTCGCCACGACGCCGGTTCCCGAACCCAGCCATGTCGTCGAACGCGTCGTCACACGCGGCGCCGAGGTGCAGCGGGTAACGCTCTTCCGCGACGGCACGGCCGTCGTCAAGCAGAGCGCGGCCAGCGGCGAGGAGAGGCTCAGCCACGGGCCGGTGGGCGAGCAGCTCGCGGCGCAGATCGAGCAGGTGGTGCGCGAGGCGTACCCCGAGATCGCCAGGTTCGCGTCGATGGGCCAGGGGCCGGAGGCGGGGACCGTCGAGATGCGGCTCGCCCCGCCGGGGTTGCCTCCCCTCGTGGTGCGGTACTCGGTGGCGGCCGCGCCTTCCGTCGCCGCGTCCCGCCTCGCGGCCGTCCTCGATGCGCTCGAGGAGCGTGTGCTGGCGGGCAAGGCCCCGCTCGAGGACCTCAGTGCCTGGGAGCCGCAACCTGGGGAGCGGGTCGAGCTGGACGACGGCATGGTGCTGACCATCGCGGCGGTGTTCGTCAACGCTACCGGAGGCTTCACGGTGCAGGTGCGGCAGGGCAACTCCCCGGTCAGCTCGTTCTTCGAACTGGAGGAGCTGCGGCGGCGGGCGGTGCGCCGGATTTCCGAGGCCTCCCGGTGAGGATCACCGGCGGGGCCTGGCGGTCGAGGACCGTGGCTGGTCCCCCGCGCGGGGCGCCGCTGCGCCCCACCCCGGACGCGCTGCGCGAGCAGGCGTTCGGCGTGCTTTCGCCGCATCTTGCGGGCGCGGTGTTCCTCGATCTCTTCGCCGGGACCGGAGCGGTCTCGCTCGAGGCGCTGTCGCGCGGCGCCGCGCTCGCGGTGTTGTGCGAGCAGGCGCGCACCGCTCAGGAGCTGATCCGGCGCAACTTCGCCGGGCTCGGCGTGCCCCCCGAGGCGTGGGAGCTGCACCCCGGTCCGGTCGCCCGCTCGCTGCCGCGACTCGCTGCGCGCGGTCTGCGCGCCACTCTCGCCTGGTGCGACCCGCCGTTCGCCGACTGGGAGGCAGGGCTCGATGCGCTGGCCCTCGCCGCCTCCACGAGCGTGCTGGCCGCCGGTGCCCTGGTCGTCCTCGAGCTGCCGCCGAAACGCACGGTCGCCCTCGCCGGCTTCGAGACGGCCCGCCCTCTGCGCGGCGCCGTGCTCCTCCGCAAGGAGTAACAGCTGGCAGTTTGCAGTCGGCAGTTGAACGGTGCCGTGCTCTGCCAACCTCGAGCCGCGAACTGCGAACTGTGAACTGTCTCTACAGCAGCCAGGCGTACCCCACCTTGGCGAACAGCGTGCGGCTGCGCAGCATGAGGGCGATGCGGTCGGTCTCGCCGCGGCTGTCGGAGTAGCCGAGGAAGAGCACGGTCTGGGGGTCGAGCTTGTACGAGAACATGAGTTGGGAATAGAGCGAGCGGTCCTTCGAGCTGTCGGGAGGGTCGAGGTAGAGGCCGCGTTTCCGGCGCAGGTCGAGGTGCTGGAGTATGAGGCGCACGAAAGCCCGCGTGCTGAACTGGTAGACAGCCTTTGCCTGCGTGAGGTTGGCCCGGTAGAGGCGACCTCCCCTCACGTCGAGGTCCTCGAAGACGTGGTCGATCGTGAGCGCGAGGTGCCGGCCGAGGTCGAGGGTGATCCCCGGCTCGATCCGGGTCACGGTGGCGGCCCGGCCGTTGGCGTAGTCGATCGTGTCGCCCAGCCGGCCCTCGAGCGACATCGTTAAGGTGCCGTTGACCCGCACGTTCGAAAACCAAGAGAGCCGGTTCTGGTCGTAGGTGACCCCGTCGTAGTACTCCCGGGCGCGGGCCAGGCGCAGGTTGGCCATGGACTGCAGCGGTCCCTGGTAGTTGGCCCAGGCGGCGAACGCCTCGTCGGTGACGCGGCCGGTGTGGTCGGTGGTGCGCCACGGTTCGATCCCGAAAGCCAGGCGCGTGTACCAGTCGCCCTTCTCCCCGAGGAGCTTGTACTGCCCGCCGAGGCCGTAGTTGTTGGCGTCGACCCGCGGCACGAACCCGGCATCGGCGCGAAAGCCGGTCGTGTAGCGCTCCTGCCACGCCCAGACGTTCCACGTTCGCTCGTTGTGCTCGTAGTTGGCGAAGAACGCCGAGCCCTCGAACCGGCTCGCGGGCTGCCCGTACGCCTGGGCGACCTCGCCCGGATAGCGGGTGGACGAGGTCAGCACCTGCACCCGGACCTGGTCGCGGTCCGACAGACGCACGAACGCGTCCGCGCCCCACACGCGGTTGGAGTACCCCTCGGCCTCGCGCGAGGTGGCGATGACCCCGACCGCCGAGGACTCCCCGAGGTCCCGGCGGTAGCGGAACACGCCGGAGGTGTTGTCCTCCCCGTAGGTGTCGAGGTCGGAACCGGCGTTGGAAGGGAAGAGCAGGTTGGTGACGCGATCGCGGGCGACGAAGACGCCGAACGCCTGCTTGCCGGCCTTGCCGGAGAGCTTGGCGCCCCATTGCGGGTCGGCCACCGTACGGGTGTACACGGCGCTGAGCGGAGTCGAGAAGATGTCGGCGCCCTCGAGGAAAAACGGCCGCTTCTCGGGGTAGAACAGGGCGTAACGGCTGTTGGTGGCGAGCTGGGCAGAGTCGGCCTCGACCTGGGAGAAATCGGGGTTGAGAGCGACGTTGAGCGACAGGTTCGGAGTGACGCCCCAGCGCCCCGACACTCCGGCTCTGGTTCTGGACGAGCCGTCGCGCCAGGGGCTTTCGAGATCGCTGGTGTCTTCGAGCTCGTCGGTGCGCTGGCTCGTGAGCGTGGGGGCGAGCTCGAGGTTGCGGCCGGGGGTGATGCCGGCAAAGCCGACGAACACCGGGACCTGGCAAAAGAAGCAGTTGTTGTCACGCTGCAGCGGCATCGCGAAGATCTGGTGCCGGACCTTGCGCGGGTAGGCGCGAAACGGCGCGATCCGCCACGCCTGTTCCCCGGCCGTCTTCAGAAACCGCAACGAGCTGAAAGGGATGGCCATCTCCACCACGTAGCCCTCGGCGGTGATCCTGCCGGCCGAGTCCCAGATCGCGTCCCAGGTGTCGTCCTCCGACTTGCCGCCCCCCACCTCGTTGCGCGCCAGGTCCATCTGAACGCCGAGGGGGTTGACGAAGAACTCGTAGCCCCGCCGCTTGTCGTTGAAGGTGTCGAGCATGATGCCGACGAAGTCGTCGCGGTGGGCGCGGTCGCGGTCGGTGAGGTGGGCGCGGATGGCTGAAGGGTCGGGGTCGAAGGCGCGGAACGCGAGGTAGAGATGGGTAGCGTCATGGGCGATCAAGAACTCGGTGCGGACCGGGGCAGGGATGTTCTCGCCAGGGTTCACCTCGAACGGCAGCTCGATCGGTTGAACCTGGTGCCACAAGGGTTCGTCGAGGTGGGCGTCCACCCTGATCGGCTCGCTCGTGCGCATGACGCGGAAGGTGAGCTGGTCCGGCGCGACCTCGCCTTGCCCGCGGGTGCGAGCCTGGGCCGGGGCGGATGCGAACAAAGCAAGCAAGCACGCACTCGGGATGAAGCCACGCCGCATGGAAGCTCCCGGCCGGAGCTGCCGGCCACCCCATTAGACGGATCGAGCCTCCCCGAAGTTTGCCCGCCGCCCGGCGGCCACCCCTGGCCGGCCAGCCACGTCTGCTCTATCTTTTGGGCAGGACGAGCGAGGAGGCGAGCCATGGCAAACGGCCCCAGGCCCATCGCAGACATCGCGGCAAGGCTCGGTATCCGGCCGCAACACCTCACGCTGTACGGCACCGACAAGGCCAAGGTCGCGCTGGAGGCGCTCGAAAGCGGGCGCGAGCCCGGCAAGCTCGTGCTGGTCTCGGCGATCACCCCCACCGATGCAGGTGAGGGCAAGACCACCACGAGTATCGGCCTCGCACAGGGGTTGGCGCGCATCGGCCAGAGCGTCTGCCTGGCGCTCCGCGAGCCGTCGCTCGGGCCGACGTTCGGGCTCAAGGGGGGCGCCACCGGCGGCGGCAGGTCGATCGTGGTCCCGGCCGAGGACATCAACCTCCATTTCACCGGGGACTTTCACGCCATCTCGACGGCTCACAACCTGCTCGCCGCGCTGCTCGACAACCATATCCATCAGGGCAACTCGCTCGGAATCGACCCCCGGCGGGTGCTCTGGCGGCGCGTCGTCGACATGAACGACCGCGCGCTGCGGCACATCATCATCGGGCTCGGGGGGGTGCTGGAGGGGGTGCCGCGCGAGACCGGCTTCGACATCACCCCGGCTTCCGAGGTCATGGCGGCGCTGTGCCTGGCCGAGGACATCGAGGACCTGCGGCGGCGCCTGGAGCGCATCATCGTGGCCTTCACCTTCAGTCGAAAACCCGTGACCGCGGCCGACCTCAAGGCGGTGGGGGCGATGCTGGTGCTGCTCAAGGACGCGCTCAAGCCCAACCTCGTGCAGACCATCGAGGGGGTGCCGGCGTTCGTGCACGGCGGGCCGTTCGCCAACATCGCCCACGGCTGCAATTCGGTCGTCGCGACCAGGATGGCGCTGGCCCACGCAGACTGGGTGATCACCGAGGCCGGGTTCGGCTTCGACCTTGGAGCCGAGAAGTTCTTCGATATCAAGTGCGTCTCGGCCGGGCTCGACACTGCTGCCGTGGTGCTGGTGGCGACCGTGCGGGCGCTCAAGCTGCACGGGGGAGCGGACCGGTCCGAGCTCGACACCCCGGACCCGGCGGCGGTGGAGCGCGGGCTCGGCAACCTCGAAAAGCACATCGAGAACATCCGCATCTTCTGCGAGCCGCCGGTGGTGGCGCTCAACCGCTTTCCTTCCGACAGCGAGGAGGAAATCGAGGTGGTGCGGCGGGCCGCCGAGGAAGCGGGCGCGCCGTTCGCGGTGTCCGAGGTGTTCGCGCGCGGCGGCGAGGGCGGGATCGAGCTGGCCGAGGCGGTCATCGAGCACGCCGAGCAGAAGTCCAGGCCGTTCTGCCCGCTGTACGACTGGTCCGAGCCGGTGAAGGTCAAGCTGCGCAAGATCGCCCGGGCGATGTACGGCGCCCGCGAGGTGACCTGGAGCAAGGAAGCAGAGCGCGACCTCTCGCTCATCCGCAAGCTCGGCTACGAGGGGCTCCCGCTGTGCGTTGCCAAGACCCAGAAGTCGCTCTCCGACGACCCGCGCCTGGTCGGGCGGCCGGAGGACTTCGAGATCACGGTGCGGGAGCTCATCCTCGCCGCGGGCGCCGGCTACATCGTGCCGCTGCTCGGGGACATCATCCGTATGCCGGGGCTGCCGGCCGAGCCGCAAGCCGAGCGGATGGACCTCGTGGACGGCAAGGTCATCGGCCTGATGGGGGCGTAGCACACCCCCCGAGCCGGTACAGCGTCTCACCGCCGGCGAGGGTGTGCAGGGGGCGCAGGCAGAGCGCTCGCAAGCGCGCTGCAAGCGAGCCGGGCGGCAGCGCATGGCGAGCCTCGAGGCGCGAGCGCGCGCCCGGGGTGTCGATCAGTTCGCCGAGCGCGAAGGTGGGAGGCGCATCCGGCTCGGGGATGCGTGCAACCAGCGCGGCGAGGTCCTCACGCCGGCTCGGGGCGAGCGCAAAGTCCAGGATCACCGGCGTGCGCTCGGCAAAGTACGGCACGTACACCTTGAGCTCTCGCCAGGGGTCGAGCCCGCTCAGCACGACCTGGGAGCCGGGCGGCGTGGCGGCGCGCAGGCTCAGCGCCAGCTGCAGCACGCGGTTGTTGGCAGGCACCATGTCGTGGCGAATGGCCGGCAGGTTGGCAGCCAGCAGGCCGGCGGCGAGGAGGATCGCCGGCGCCGCCCGCCACCCGACCGCCAGTCGCCGCAGGCCGGCGTCGCACGCCAGGGCCAGCAGCAGCGCCCCGGGCACCAGCGCCGCGACCCAGTACTTCTCGTTGCACTCCCAGGCGAAGTAAAACAGCGTGTGCGCTCCGAGCCACCAGCTCGCCACCACGGCGGCGCGCCGTTCGCGGGGGCTTCGGCGCCGTGTCGCGATCACCGCCCCGGCGGCGAGCCCGACGACCAGCGGGGCGATGAGCACGACGAGCCACGCCGGGGTCGAGGCGACCAGCGCGTGAGCGACCGTCGCAAGGCTCGAAGGGATTTGCCGCCATGGCCAGCCGAACGCCTCCTCGCGGCTGCCTGCCTGCATGTACCCGAGCAGGAAGCCGAGGCGGCCCTCGGGCCGGCCCGCTGCTGCCGGGCCGAGCGCCACGGTTCCCAGCACGGCGCCGACGAGCGAGGCGTAAGCGGCCGAAAACGCCAGCCCGACGCGAAGGCGGCGGACCGGAGCCCAGGCCATGAGCAAGGGCAGGGTCACCGCTGCGAAAAGCCCGCTCGTGAGGTGTCCGAGCGTTGCAAGCCCGCAGGCGAGCCCGGCAGCGGTCGCACTGGCCGGCGTCGGCGTCTCGGCGGCCCGGAGCGTGGCCGCCAGCGCCGCGATGACCGTGAGGGCCACGACCGAGTACGCCTCCACGTCGGTGGTGTAGCGCCAGAAGGCGTACGTGAAGCCGAAGGCGGCGGCAACGGCTCCCGCCACCGGCGCGGCGACCCGCCGCCGCAACAGCAGCATCAGGGCGGTGACCGCGGCGGCGCCGAGCAACGCCTGCAGTACCTGCAGCCGGAGGTGGACGGCCAGCTCGGAGTCCAGCCCCCCGGTGAGCCGCACCCACAGCAGCGCCAGCGGCGAGAACAGCAGGTGCCCGGTGTGGACGACCTCGCGCAGGCTGCCGCGGGAGAGCGCGAGCACGATCTCGCCGCAGTACGCCACCCCGTCGAACGCATACCGGGCCGTCAACGTGCCGAGGTAGACGAGCGCCCAACCGAGCCCCCATGCCCCGATGAGCGCCTTCTCTCGCGTCACGCCGGCATCATGCACCCCGCAGGCGCCCGGGCTCAAGTCGCCCCGCCGGAAAGAGCTGCTTGCCGGCCGCGGCGGAGGCTCGCGGATGTTGACATTCATGACCGCTCAAGTAACATTACTGCGGAGGTCATCTTTGAGGTGATCGGGATCGCACGGCACACGGACTACGCGGCGCGGGTGGTGCTCCACCTCGCCTGCCTCGAGCCCGGGGCGCAGGTGACGATCGCCGAGATCGCCGAGAACCGGCTGCTGCCCGCGCCGTTCGTGCGGCGCGTCGTGGGCAAGCTGGTGGCCGCGGGTCTGCTGGTCAGCACGCGGGGGATGGGGGGCGGCGTGCGGCTGGCGCGACCGGCGGCGGACATCTCGCTGCTCGACGTGGTGATGGCGATGGAGGGCGGGGTGGCGCTCAACCACTGCGTCGACAACCCTAAGGCGTGCCCCCTGGCGGCCCGCTGCCCGGTGCAGCGGGCCTGGACCGAGGCCACCCGTCAGCTCGAGGCGACGTTGGGGGCGGTCACGTTCGATCAACTGGCGACCCGCCTGGAGCGGGGCGTGACGCAGCGCGGCTACGCGCGGCAGGAGCTGCTGCGCCGCGCCGGCTCGCGGCGCCGCGGAGGCGGGGCGTGAAAAGGAGGGACACGTGGACACCTTGATGCTGTCGCGCATCCAGTTCGCGGTCGCGACGTACTTCCACTTCCTGTTCGTGCCGCTCACCCTGGGGCTCTCGGTGATCGTGGCGATCATGGAGACGATGTGGGTGCGGACGAGGGACGAGGACTACCTGCGGATGACCAAATTCTGGGGAAAGCTGTTCCTCATCAATTTTGCGGTCGGCGTGGTGACCGGGATCACGCTGGAGTTCCAGTTCGGGACGAACTGGTCGCGCTACTCGGCGTACGTGGGCGACATTTTCGGGTCGCTCCTGGCGATCGAGGCAACGGTGGCGTTCTTCCTCGAATCCACGTTCATCGCGGTGTGGTTCTTCGGCTGGAACAAGCTGTCGCCGAAGCTGCACGCACTGACGATCTGGCTGGTGGCGATCGCCTCCAACGTGTCGGCGTTCTGGATCCTGGTCGCCAACGCCTGGATGCAGCACCCGGTGGGGTACGAAATTCGCAACGGCCGCGCCGAGCTGACCGACTTCCTCGCCGTCGTCACGCAAAAGTTCGCGGTCCTCGAGTTCGTCCACACGCTGGGGGGGGCCTACATCCTGGCCGGCTTCTTCGTGCTGGGGATCTCGGCCTGGCACCTGCGGCGCAAGAACGAGGTCGAGCTGTTCACCAAGTCGTTCCGCATCGCGGCGGCGTGGACGCTCGTCTTCGCCTTCTTCGAGATCGCGCAGGGGCACATGAACGCGGAGATCCTCGGCTCCACGCAACCGTCCAAAATGGCGGCGATGGAGACGCACTGGGAGACCGGCAGGAACGTGCCGCTGTACCTCGTGGCGTGGCCGGACGAAAAGGGGGAGCGCAACGTCGTGCAGGCGGTGCCGGTGCCGTCGCTCTTGTCGCTGCTGGCGACCTATCGCGCCGACGGCGAGGTGAAGGGCCTCCGGGACTATCCGCCCGAGGACCGCCCGCCGGTGCTGCCGGTGTTCCTGTCGTTCCGGGCCATGGTGGGGTTCGCGTTCCTGTTTCTCGGACTCGGGGTCTGGGCGTGGTGGGTGCGCAAGCGCCCGCTCGAGCACCCGCTGCTGCTGCGTATCCTGCCGTGGGCGATCGCGTTGCCGTACCTCGGCAACGAGCTGGGGTGGACGATCGCCGAGCTCGGGCGGCAGCCATGGATCGTGTACGGGCTCATGCGCACCTCGGACGCGGTGTCGGCGGTGCCGGCGGGCCAGGTGATGGCGACGCTGGCCGGGTTCATCCTGCTGTACGGCCTGCTGGGGGCGGTGGACTTTTTCTTGCTGTTCAAGTATGCGCGCAAGGGGCCGGCGCCGGCCGGCCGCGGGTGAGGAGGCAGCCATGCTCGAGACGATCTGGTTCGCGGTCTGGGGCGTCGCGTGGGCGGTGTACTGCATGCTCGACGGGTTCGACCTCGGGCTCGGAACGCTGATGCCGATCCTGGCGCGCAACGACACGGAGCGGCGGGTCATCTTCAACGCCCAGGGGCCGTTCTGGGACGGCAACGAGGTCTGGCTCATCACCGCCGGCGGGGTGACGTTCGCGGCCTTCCCGAAAGCCTACGCGGTGATGTTTTCGGGCTTGTACCTTCCGCTGCTGCTGCTGTTGTTCGGGCTCATCCTGCGCGGCGTGTCGTTCGAATTCCGCAACAAGGTGGACAGCCCGGCGTGGCGGGCGGTGTGGGACTGGTGCATGGTCGTGGGCTCGTTCCTGCCGGCGCTGCTGCTCGGGGTGGCGTTCGCCAACCTGTTCCGCGGACTGCCGATCGACGGCGCCGGGCTGATGCGGGGGGACTTCTTCTCGCTGCTCAACCCGTACGGGCTGCTCGGAGGAGTGCTGTTCGTGCTGCTGTTCGCCGTCCACGGTTCGCTGTGGCTGGCGATCAAGGCAGACGGCGAGCTGCAGCAGCGGGCGGTCGCGGCGGCGCGCTTTGTATGGGTGCCGATGATCCTGGCCGCTGTGGCGTTCCTGATCGCCACGCACTTCGCCACGCCGCTGTGGCGCAACGTGGTGGGCAAGCCGTACCTGCTGGCACTGCCGCTGCTGGCGGTAGGGGGGCTGGTGGGGGCGCGGGTGCTGCTGGCGCGGCGGAGCTGGTGGTGGGCGTGGGGCGCCTCCGCGGCGGGGATCGCCGGCGCCGTGCTGTTCGGCGTCGCCGGGATGTTCCCGAACCTCTTGCTGTCGAGTCTCTCCGAGGAGTACTCGGTCACCGCGTTCAACGCCGCCTCGAGCCCGCTCACGCTCAAGATCATGCTCGGGGTGGTGCTGGTGTTCCTGCCGCCGGTACTGGCGTACCAGACGTGGGTGTACCGCACGTTCAGAGACAAGGTTGCGGACCGGATGCTGGCGAGCGAGCATTCGTACTGAGGGGGGCGACCCAGCGGGAGAAAAGGGGCCGGGGCCGGGCAGGTCCCGGCCTTCTGTTACCATGCCGCCGCATGACGATCGGGGTGTCGCTGGCGCTGTTCGCACTCGGCCTCGCCGCGTCGTGCTTCTTCGCCGGTGCCGAGACGGGGCTTACCGCACTGCCGCTCTCGCGGGTGGTTGCCCGCGCCGAGAGCGGCGGCAGGTTGACGCGCTGGGCGTGGGGCCGCTGGCGCAGCCGCCCGCACCGCCTTCTCGTCACCATGCTGGTCGGGAACACGCTGGTCAACATCGGGCTCTCGGCGGTGGCGACCGAGCTGGCGCTCGGTCTCTGGGGTGACCGGGGCCTGGCTTATGCAGTGGGCGTCACGACCCTCGTCGTGCTCGTCTTCGGCGAGGTCACGCCCAAGACGCTGGCGCGCGTCGATCCGGAAGCACTCGGCGGCTTCGCGATCCTCCCGGTGGCGGTGCTGGACTGGCTGATGACGCCTCTGACGGCGGTTCTCCTCGGCCTGTCACAGCTAGTGTCGAAAGCCTGGAGGCAGCCCTTGGGGGCCCCGGTCGCCGCGGCGAGCGTCGAGGACGTGCGCTTCATGCTCAGCCTCGCCCGCGAGGAGGGTCACGTCACGGAGTTCCAGCACGGGCTGCTCGAGGCGGTGCTCCGCTTCGAGGGCGCCACCGTGCGGCAGATCCAGATCCCGCGCACCGACGTCGTGTTCATCTCCGACACCTTGTCGCTCGCCGAGGTCGAGGAGCGGGTCCTGGCCTCCGGCTACTCGCGGTTTCCGGTGTTCAGCGGTCGCGACGACAACGTCATCGGGTTGCTGCTGGCCAAGGACCTGCTGCGCCCGGAGGTGCGGGGGGGGGACTGGCGGCGGGTGCTGCAGCCGGCGCTGTTCGTGCCCGAGACCAAGCGGGCCGTGGAGCTGCTGCGCGAAATGCGCGACCGGCGCGTGCACGTCGCGCTGTCGGTCGACGAGTACGGGGCGATTGCCGGGCTGGTCAGTCTCGAGGACCTGCTGGAGCTGATCGTGGGCGACATCCGCGACGAGTTCGACACCGCGCAGCCGTCCTGGGAAGTCGCCGGGGAAGGAGCGTGGCTGGTGCGGGGTTCGCTCTCGCTCGAGCGCCTGTCCCGCCTCACCGGCCAACCGCTCGCCGCCGGCGCCGACTACACCTCGGTCGCCGGGCTGCTGCTCGACATCGCCGGGCGCGTGCCCGCCGCGGGCGAGCGTTTCGAGGCCGGCGGCCTCGTGTTCGAGGTCATCGCAGCGACGACGGCCCGCATCGAGAAGGTGCGGGTGACGGCCGGCCCCGCAGTGGACGGGTAGAGAGGCGGCCCCCGCCCCCGGCCCGCCCGGTTGAGAAAGGAGAAGCCCATGAGGGCGGCGGTCTCGGCCAGCGCCTCACGGCGCTTTCTCACCGCGCGGAGGCCGGCGACGACGATGACGGCAGTGAAGGCCACCACGCCCGTGACGATCCCGACGAGGACGAGGACCTCGTTGCTCACACCGACCTCCGGAGCCAGCATTCGCCAGAGCGTCCGGATCGGAGAAGCGAGACCCCCAAGCAGAGGACCGGGAGTGGTTCGTCGAAAGCCGGCTTCCGAGCCGTCGCCTCTCGGTCGGAGGGCCAAAAGACGCTGCGGGTGGGTGGGAACCGCGGGGCCGCAGCCCCGCAGGGCGGGCTGGGGCGGGTTCTTGATCGGGTGGTAGTCGGGTTACGTGGGCGGGAGGGCGGGCCGGAAACCGGCGTCGCGCAGGGCGATCTGCCCCTGGCGGGCGAGGTTCATCGACTCGCCGAGGATGCGGGCCGCCTCAGCCGGAGCGTGGAAGCCGGTCGAGTTCTCGGCTTCCACGAAGTCGAGGCGGAACTGCGCGAGGCGCTGGAGCCGCCGGGCCTCGGCGAGGGCCGCCTCCGGCATCCCTGCCGCCCGGGCGGCCCCAAGGTCGGCGACGAGCGCGACCACCGCGTCCATGGCCTGGTTCCGCAGCCCGAACGTGCGCTCCTGAATCGCCTCGGCGCGGGCCTTGAGCTCGGCCTCGGGCACGTTGTGACACGTCTGGCACGCCCGTGCGATGTTGAGCAGCGGCGAGCGTACGTGGTGGTCGGAGACCTTGTGAGCGCCAACGCGGGTGTACGGCATGTGGCAGTCGGCGCAGGCGACACCGGCACGGGCGTGGATCCCCTGGCTCCACATTTCGAACTCGGGGTGTTGCGCCTTCAGGACGGGGGCGCCGGAGTCGGCGTGCGTCCAGTCCTTGTGCCCGACCTCGTCGTAGTAGGCCTGGATGTTTTCGACCTTCAGGCCCTTCTGCCACGGGAAGACGAGTCGTTTTTCCTGTCCCTTGAAGTAGTACTCGACGTGACACTGGGCGCACACGAAGGCTCGCATTTCCTGGCGGGTGGCGTCGCGGTTGGGGTCGAAGTCGGGCACGCCCTGGGCGGCCTTGGCGGCGCGGATGCCCTCGATGAACGCCGGCCGCGTGATGCGCAGCTGCATGTCGCGGGCATCGTGGCAGTCGATGCACGCGACGGGGTGGGAAAGATGGGTGCGCGCCTCGGCGTACGGCATGGCGTTGAGCCTCTCGAACCCCTTGAAGATGTCACCGTCGCCGAGCCTTTTCATCGGTACGTAGACCGAGGCGTGGCAGTTGGCACAGGTCCCCGGCTGCGTGACGACTTTCTGCCGCTCGGTGAACGTCTGGTCGTCGAGCATGTAGGCGTGGCCGCGCTCCTCCCGGAAGTCAACGGCAAACGCGTAGCCGGCCCAGATCGTGCGGAGGCGGGGGTCTTCCTCGAGGCGCGACTGCGAGACGACCGACCGGGGATCGGCGCCGGACGGTGTGCGCGGCACCGCTTCCGAGCCGCCGAAGCGGGTCCGCACCTGGTCCACGGTGCGCTGGTAGAAATCATACTGGAAAGGGAAGTTGCGTCCCCACTGCGCGGGGTCCTCGGTGTCGTCGGTGAGTTCGACGACCCGGAAGAACGGGTTGCGCGCCTCCTGCTGTTTCTCGAAGATGTTGATCAGCAGCGCCGTGACCCCGACCGCCACGATGGCGGTGCCGGCCGCCGCCACCGCCATCCACTTCACCAGTCTCTTCGCCGTCCACTGGCCCTCGTTCGCCTCGCTCATCGCTCGACCTCTCCCTCTACCTCATGTGCCCGACCTGTGCGTGGCAGCGCACGCACGAGACGTCCTGCCCGCCCGAGTGGAAGTCGATCGTCTCGACGATCGGCTGGTGGCAGCGGCGGCAAGCCGCCTCGGTCACCTTTCGGTTGCGGTTCTTGATGCGCAGCGGATCCGGGTAGCTCCCGCTCGTGAAGGCAAACGAGTGCCAAAACCCGTTGCTGGCCTTCACCGCATACTTCCCGACCGGGTCGTGCGGGGTGTGGCAGTCGTTGCAAGCGGCCACGTGTCGGTGCGGTGCCTTCATCCATGCCTGGAAGTGCTCGCGCATGACGTGGCAGTTGGCACACGCCGCCGGATCGGAGGTGAGGTAGCTGGCACCCCTGGCGTAGACGAAAGTGTAAAACCCCAGCCCCGCGGCGAGACCGGCGGCCACCGCCGCTGCCAGCCCCACCTTGAACATCGTCCCCGAGCCCACCGCTGTGCCTCCACGGGTCGGCCAGGCCCGTCCCGTCGTGCCAGTATCGAATTGAGGATGCCCCACGGCCTTGACGCAGGTCAAGACGCCGCCACGAGGCGGTCGGTCGCAGATGGTGCCCGCTGCCCGGTGGGTGCAGCCCTCCGCAATGCTGTGCTGCTCCCCGACACCCTCCCCGTACTCCGTGGTGGCGGAGCGGGGAGGTCGGGCGGGTGGTTTTCCCGCGTGGGGTGGGTGGGGAAGGCTCTCGACGTTCAACCGGGCGGAGGCGTGGGAGCGGTGGTCCGCCACGCCGTCGCGGCCCAGCGGAGATAGAGGAAGGCGAGAAGGGGGAAGACCACGACGACGAGGCGGTTGTGGGCGAGGGCGCCGGCAAGGTCGCCGTGCAGGACCCGCCAGCAGGCACGGGTGATGCCGCAGCCCCAGCACCACGTGCCCCCGAGCAGGCGGATCGGGCAGACGGTCGGCCCCTCGTCGAGCAGGTCGACAGGAAGCAACACGGCGACCACCAGGCCCGCCGCGCTGGCGACGACGAGGAGGCGCCGCGTGACCTACTTCTTTTGCAGCGGCCGGCCGAGCGAGTCGGTGAACTTGTCGGTGATGATGAGGATGAGGTCGATGAGGGCCCAGATGCCGCAGCCGCCGAGGGTGAGCAGCTGCGCCACGCCGATGCCGATGTGGCCGGTGTAGAAGCGGTGCACGCCGAGCCCTCCCAGGAACAGGCACAACAGCAGGGTGACGAGCCAGTCCTTGGGTGCGTCAGCGCCGGGTTGCACAGGGGGCGGGGGCGGTACCGAGCTCATGTCTTTCCTCCTTCTTTCCAGGCCGGGGCCTCGGGCAAGTATACGCCCGGCGCCCGGCGGCTATTCCCGCCCCCCGGCTGCGAGGTGGCAGGCACGAGGCATGAAGTCAGAGGCAGCGGTTTCGCGCCTGTTGAGGGAAGCGGAACCTGATCGCGCTTCTCAGCAGCCACTAGCCACTCACTACCTCTTGCCCTTCATCTCGGCGTGCGCCTCGCGGTCGAGGGTGCGCTGCTTGATGGTTTCCCGCTTGTCGTGGAGCTTCTTGCCGCGGGCGAGGGCAATCTCGATCTTGATCCAGTTGCCCTCGACCCCGATGGCCAGCGGCACCAGCGTGAGCCCCTTTTCGGTGACCTTGGCGCGAAGTCGGGACAACTCCCGGCGGTGGAGCAGGAGCTTGCGCCGCCGCATCGGGTCGTGGCCGGCGTACCCCGCGTTGTCGTAGGGGGCGATGTGCACCTCGACGAGGTACGCCTCCCCGTCCTGGAACGCAACGTGCCCGTCCCCGAACGAGACTCTCCCCTCGCGCACCGACTTGACCTCGGAGCCGGTGAGGACGAGGCCGGCCACGAGCCGCTCGAGGATCTCGAACTCGAAGCGGGCCTTGCGGTTGACCGCCAGGACCTTCACGAGCGCGTGGCCTCGGCGAGCAACGGCACCAGCTCGGGGTCGAACTGCTTCCCGGCCTCGCCGCGAATCGCCTCGAGCGCCACTTCGCGCGGCATCGGTCGCCGGTAAGAGGACGCCGACGTCAGCACGTCGTAGACCTCGGCCAGGTGGATGATGCGCGAGGCGAGCGGGATGGCGCGCCCGACCAGCCGGTGGGGGTAGCCGCTGCCGTCCCATCGCTCGTGGTGGTGCCGGATCGCCCGCACGAGGTCGCCCGGAAACTCGGCGCTCTCGACGAGGCGGGCGCCGATCACGGGGTGCCGCTGGAACAGCCGCAGTTCCGCCTCGCCGGCCTTTTCGATGCGATACAGCCTCGCGTAGTCGAGTTCGCGCATGCCGACGTCGTGCAGGTATGCGGCGATCGTGACGGTTTCCTCATCCTCCTCGGAGAGACGGAGCATGACCGCGAGCCGCTGCGCCAGCTCCGACACGGCCTGGGAGTGCTGGCGGAGATGAGGATAGGCGGTCTCGCCCGGCTCCAGCAGGATGCGGGCGAGGTTGCGGGCGGCGCGGCGGTACGCGCGCACCTGGTGGGCGAGGCGGAACTGCCGGCTCGCCAGCCCGAGCGCCGGCTCGCACGCCGTACTGCCCGCCGGCCCGAGCAGCGAGAGCACGATGCCGAGGCCGGTCCCGGCATACAGGAGGCCGGTGCGGATCTCCTCGTACGGCTCGTGTGTCTCGCGTGCCTCGACGTCCTCCCAGCTCCACTGTTGACCCGGGGCCAGCTTGACGCCGCTGGCCTCCAGGCACTGCCTCTGGTGGGTGCGGAGCGCGTCCTTGTGCGCTTCCTCCAGGGGCACGCCGCGCAGTGCCAGGGACTTGACGGCCTTGCCGTCCGAGAGCGTGAGCACGGCGGCGGAAATGCCCGGCATCCGGGCGAGGTCGCGCACGAACCCGGTCATCTCCTCGACGACCCACGGCGAGTACAGCCCGAACGTGGCCTCGGCCGCGGCGGTCGCCGTCGAGGTGGCCGGCACCGACGGCGCCGCCGCCACGGCGGGGGCGCCGTACAGCCCGAGTTCCTTGATCGCCACCTCGATGGCGGTGGCGATCTGGCGGGCGGCCGGGACGTCGGCGCTCGAGTACGGCTGCCGGCGGGCCTTGTCCCGGGCGTCGACGAGCCCGGTGAGACGGTCGCCGACCGCGAGCGGAATCGTGAGGAGGCGGCTGGTGCCGGCGCCTTCCAGGGTCTGCTGCAGCTCGGGCACCTCGACCGAGCTGTTGACGAAGGCGGGGGTGGTGCGGTGCCTGCGCACCCAGGCCCACAACGGGTGGCTGGCCGAGATCTCGGTGGCGAGCGTGTCACGGCGCCCGAACCCGTAGCTGATGGCAAGCTCGAAGTTTCCCTCGGAGCCGGCGAGGTAGAGGGCGGCCTTGGTTGCCTCCAGCTCTTCCATGCACCTGTACAGCAACTGTTTGAGCCTCAGCTCGGCCTCGGGCGAAAGGGGCGGCAGCACGATCGGCCTCCTCGGGAGAGTGTATCACTGGGGCGTTGTGGCAGCCGGTCCACAGGTGTGGCCATGAGGACACAGGTGTTGGTGCGGCGAGGATCGCTCGACGTGGCACGGCTCATGCACTCGGGGCACGCGGAGGTGGTGTGGCGCGCCAGGCGACGATCCGCAGGCCAGTGGAAGCAGTGGGGCGATCGAGGCTCCGCCAGCTTCGATCACGCCTCAAGCTGCGGCCGGCCCCCGCAGGTACCGGCGTGCTGCTGCGGCGCACCGACGTAGGGTCGTGCGTCGCCGCCTCGCTCGAGTTCGCGAGCTGTGGCGGCGGGCCGCTCGTGCTCGGCCGCGCCCCCCGGCAGGTCGAGGGTGCGGAGCAGTTGCTCGCTGCTCTCGTGGCGACCGGGATCACCGACCTCGTCGTCGAGCTCGACACCCCGGAGCTGCCGTACTTCGACGGCTCGATGGGCCCGTACCTCGACCTCGTGCACGAGGCGGGCCTGCAGGTCGGGCCGGACATCGTGCCGGCGCTCGAGGTCGCTTTCCCGGTGCGGGTCGAAAACGGTACTGGGTGGCTCGAATTGCGCCCGGCCGAAAGGCTGCGTCTCGAGGTCTGGGGTGCGTGGCCCGGCGGCAGCGCCGGCGCGCCGGCCGTGCGGTTCGAGGTCTCGGCGCGGTCGACCGCGGCGGTGGCCAGCCCGGCGAGGTGGAGCCCGACCGGCCGCGATGCGCGCCTGTTTCGACAGCGACGCGCGCGCCAGGGTTCGCCCTTCGCCAGCGAGTCGCTGCGACACGGCGCGGTGCAGCTCCTGGGTTGCCTGGCGCTGGCGGGGCGCCCGCTGCGCGCCGAGGTCGCGGCCCTCCAGCCGACCCCGGCGCTCGCTGTCGCCGGCCTCCGTGCCCTCGCCGCGGAGGCGGTTGTTGGTTTGTAGTCGTTGGTTGCCGGTTATTCTCCTGCCCGCCACCGTTCTTTGATGCCCCCCGCTCGGCGCTGGACCATCCAACAACGACCAACGGCCGGCAAGGTGGGTGGTCCGGGGGGTGTGGTAGGATTGCCACACGATGGTGCTGGCAGCGCTCGCGCTCGCCGCGGTCGCGGCGGTTCCCGACCTGGAGGTCATGGTCCAGCCTTCGACCGGCCGCCTGGCCGTGCAGATGGCGGTCGGCCGGGCGCTCCCCGACGAGTGGACCCAGGCGCTCGCCGCCGGCGCACCAGTGAGCATCACCTACCGCCTTCGCCTGTACCGCAACCGGAGGCTTTTCTGGGACCTGCGCCTCGCCAGCCACGAGCTGGTCGTGAAGGCGCAGCGGGACCCCTTGACGGGGGTGTTCTCGCTGGTCTCGGAGATGAACGGGGAGATCCTCGCATCCGGGGAGGTCAACTCGCTCGAGGAAGCCATCTTCTGGGTCACGCACCCGCCAACGGCCGAACTCGCGCTGCCGATTCGCCATGAGCCGCTGTGGCTGTTCGTGCGAGCCGAGTTCCTGACCCGCTACAAGCTGCTCGTGATTCCCACCACCGTGGGCACGGACTGGGTGCAGAAGGCGGTTCCGGAGTCGCCGTGAGCGACTGGCGCCGCCGCTGGCAACGCTACCGCCGGCAGAATCGCGTGCTGGTGGGGCTGTACGTCGGGCTGCTGCTGCTGACCGCGGCGGGGTTCGCGCTTTTCAACCGCCTGGGAGGGCTGCCGCCCGAGGAACTCACCAACCGGCTGCTGGTCTTCCTGCTCTGGTGGTTCGACCTCACGCTCATCGCCATCGTGCTGTTCATCATCCTGCGCAACCTCCTGCGCCTGGCGCTCGAGAGGCGGTTCGGAATCCTCGGCGCGCGCTTTCGCACCAAGCTCCTGCTCTCGTACGTCGTGCTCAGCCTGGCGCCCACCCTCGTGCTCTTCCTGCTCGGCGTGTCGCTGCTGTCACGCGCCGCGGCGTCGTGGTTCGCGGCGCCGGTGGAGGGCATGGTTGCCGCCTCGGTGCAGCTCGCCGAGGGGGCCCGGCAGGCGGCCGAGTCCCGCACCGCGAGGGCCGCCGAGGTCGTGGCACGGCGGCTGGCCGAGGTCGGGGACGAGCGTGCCCGCGTCGCCGAGCTCGAGCGGCTGCACGCGCTTTTGGGCAACCACCTGACGGTGCTGTACCGCCGCGGCGCCCCGGTGGTCGAGCTGGTGGACCCGAGGCAGCGTTCGATGCTGCGCTTGCCGCCGATCGAGGCGTCCTCGCTGCGCTCGTCCGGGCTGCGCGGCGAGCGGTTCGCGGGCACGGTGGTGGTGCGCGGCTGGCAGGTGCTGCCGGACGGTGCCGCAGTGGTGGTGGGCGAGGCGCTGCCGGCCTCGATGACGGCGGCGCAGGGGCGGCTGGTCACCGCCGCGGCGGCGTACGAGCGCCTCAAGCTTGAGCGGCCCACGATCACCGCCACTGCCGTGCTCGGCTTCGGCGGGCTGGCCCTGCTCGTGGCGTTCGCTGCGATGTGGCTGGGGCTGTACCTGTCGCGCCGCTTCACCGCCCCGCTGCTGGCGCTGGCGGCGGCTGCCCGCCGGGTGGCGGAAGGGGAGTCGCTCGAGGAGGTGCCGCTGCCGGCCGAGGACGAGGTCGGGTTGCTGGTCGACGCGTTCAACGCCATGGCCCGCCGGCTCCAGGGGCGGGAGGCGGAGCTGGAGGCGGCGGTGCGGCGGCTGCGCACGGTGCTGTCTGCCATCCGGACCGGCGTGCTGACACTCGACGCGGGGCGCCGGACCGTGCTCGCGAACCCCGCGGCGGCGGCGCTGTTGGGCATGCCCGAGCTGGTCGAGGCGCCGCAACTGCTCGAGGTGCTGGCGGGCTCGTTCCCGCGCCTGGTCGAGACGATCCGGAGCTCGCCGAGCGGCTTCCGGGGCTCGCTCACGCTGTACCCGGCCGGTGCCGCCCGCCACGTGGAGGTGGCGGTGGTGGCGCTGGGCAGCCCGGAGCAGCCCGAGGGCTGGGTCGTGGCGCTCGAGGACCTGACGCCGCTGCTGCGGGCGCAGCGGCAGGCGGCGTGGAGCGAGGCCGCGCGGCGCATCGCCCACCAGATCAAAAACCCCCTGACGCCGATCCGCCTGGCGGCGGAGCGCATCGCCCGCCAGAGCGAGCGGCGCTCGCCGGAACTGCCGGCCATCGTGCAGCAGGGCTGCTCGGCGATCGTCGAGCACGTGCAGTCGATGCAGGAAATGGTCGATGCCTTCGCGCGCTACGCCAAGTTCCCGCCGATCAGCCGGCGCCCGGTGCGGCCGGGCGAGCTGGTGCGGCAGGTGACGGCGCTGTACGCCGGGGTGCGGCCCGACCTTCGCGTCGAGACGCGAGACGGAGGGGACGACCGCGAGGAGCTGCTCGATCCCGAGCAGCTCCGCCAGGTGCTGACCAACCTCATCGACAACGCGGTGGAGGCATCGCCGCCCGGCGGCGCGGTGACGGTCGAGGTCGCCCGGGACGGTGACGACGTGGTGTTCGTGGTCGAGGACGAGGGGCCAGGGCTGCCGGTCGAGGATCCGGAGCTGCTGTTCCAGCCGTTCTTCTCGACCAAGGGGCGGGGGTCGGGCGTCGGGCTCGCCCTGGTGCAGCGCATCGTCAGCGACCACGGCGGCACGGTGCGGCTCGAGGCCAGGCAGGGGCGCGGCGTGCGGGCGGTGGTGCGCATTCCGGGGGTGCAGCGGTGAGCCACGGCAGCATCCTGGTCGTCGACGACGAGGCCGGCATTCGCCAGCAGCTTTCGGCCATCCTCGTCGACGAGGGCTACCAGGTGCAGGCGGTGGCCAGCGGCGAGGAGGCGCTCGCGGCGCTGGCGCGCGAGATCTTCGACCTCGTGCTGCTCGACGTCTGGCTGCCGGGCCACGACGGCATCGAGGTGCTCCGCCAGCTCCGCGCCTCCGGTGCGAGCGTGCCGGTGGTCATGATTTCCGGGGCGGCCTCGGCGGAGGTCGCGGTGCGGGCCGTGCGCGAGGGGGCGCAGGACTTCCTCGACAAGCCGCTGGCGCTCGACCGCGTCCTCGTGACGGTGGCCAACGCCCTGGCGCTGGGCCGCATGCAGCGGCGGCTGGCGATGGACGGCGAGGTGCCGCCGAGCCTGTCGGGCAGCTCGCCGGCGGTGATGGAGCTGCGCCGCCAGATTCGCCTCGCGGCGCCGTCGGAGTCGCGGGTCCTCATCACCGGGCCGAACGGGGCCGGCAAGGAGGTCGTGGCCCGCCTCCTGCACCTGCAGTCGCGGCGGGCGAGCGGACCGTGGGTGGCGGTCAACTGCGCCGCCATCCCCTCCGAGCTGATCGAGAGCGAGCTGTTCGGCCACCTCAAGGGCGCCTTCACGGGAGCGGTCGAGAGCAAGCGCGGCAAGCTGGAGCTGGCCGACGGCGGGACGCTGTTTCTGGACGAGGTGGGCGACATGAGCCTGCTGACCCAGGCCAAGGTGCTGCGGGTGCTGCAGGAGTCCTGCTTCACGCGCGTCGGCGGGGCGCAGGAGGTGCGCGTCGACGTGCGCGTGATCGCCGCCACCAACATGGACCTCGAGGCGGAAATCGCGGCCGGTCGCTTCCGCCAGGACCTCTACTTCCGTCTCAACGTGATCCCGATCCGGGTGCCGGCCCTGGCCGAGCGGCGCGAGGACGTGCCCTTGCTCGCCGCCGAGTTCATGCGCGACCTGGCGGCCAAGGTCGGCTCGCGGCCCAAGCGCCTGAGCGAGGCGGCGCTGGCCCGTCTCCAGCAGCATGACTGGCCAGGCAACGTCAGGGAGCTGCGCAACCTCGTCGAACGGCTGCTCATCATGGCGCCGGGGGAGGTCATCACGGACGCCGACGTCGAGCAGTACCTCGACGTCCGCCCGAGCCCCGCCCGCCTCCAGGGGCTGCCGCTCAAGGCGGCGCGGGAGCGCTTCGAGCGGGAGTACATCGAGGCGGCGGTGGCGCGCGCCGGGGGGAACATGTCGCAGGCGGCGCGCCTGCTCGGCCTCGAACGCTCCCACCTGTACCGCAAGCTCCGCTCCCTCGGCAAGTGATACGGCAGCCGGCGACCGTCGCGAGTCGTTGACCGCACACCGGGCCGGCGCTAGAGTAAGCCGATGGCCTACGTGGGCGATTCCAGGCTCGACCAGAAGGTGCAACAGCGGATCATGACGGCGTTCGCCGAGGCAGTAAGGCTGTATCGCGAAGGCCACACGGAGGAGTCGCTGACGGTCCTGCGCTCGATCTCCGACGTGGACCCGCAGTTCAAGCCGGCCCAGCGCCTCGAGGCGGCGATCAACGCCAACGCCCCGGTGGATCTCGCCCAGCTCCTGGGGGAGATGTCGGCGGCGGCGGACCAGGACGCGGCGGAACTCGTCGCCAAGGCCCGCCAGGCCTTCGAGCAGCGGGACTTTGCGGCCGCCCAGAGCCTGGCGCAGGCCGTGCTCAAGGACCTGCCCGGGCACGCCGAGGCGCGCAAGCTCGTGCTCGAGGCGCAGGCCAGGCAGCGCGCCGCGGCCGAGGTGGAGTCGCTGCTGGCCAGGGCGAAGGACGCCCTCGATGCCGGTCAAGTCGAGGAAGCGCAGGGATTCCTGCGCCTGGCCCGCAACCTCGACGCCACGCACCCCGGCCTGGCGGCGCTCGAGGCTGGCATGCCGGTGAGCGCCGGGAGCGAGCCCGAGGCGGAGTTCGAGTTCGAGGTCTTCGATCACTTCGGCCCGGCGACCGATGTGCCGGCGGCAGCCGGCACCGTCCCGCCGCCTGCTCCCCGCCCCGAGCCCGGCGGTCAATTCGAGGCCGGCGGCGAGTTCGAGCCCGGCTTCGAGGAGCCGATCGCTCCCGCTGCAGCGCCGGTGGTCCCGCCGGCTGTCCGGGTCCCGCCTGCCCCGGCGCCTCGCGGCGTCCCTGTCGCCGCCGTGCCAGCGCCCGCCCCCGCGGCGCCTCCGGCCGGGTTCCAGGTGGCGCCCGTCGTGGCTCCCCCGGCGCCGGTCGTGGCTGCCCCGGCGCCCGGCGGCGGCGTGCCGGCGTTCGGAGGCGGCAGCCCGGCGACGGCCCCCTCCGCTGGCGGCTTCACGTTCGACTCGCCGATGGACGAGGTCGGGATGGAGTTCGGGCAGGTATCGATGCCGGCCCCGGCGCCGCCGGCCGGCTTCGAAGCGGCCATGGGCCCCGACGACCGCGTGCAGGAACTGCTCGACCAGGGGCAGCGGGCCTTCGATGCCGGGGACTTCCAGGCGGCGATCGAGACATGGTCGCGCATTTACCTTCTCGATGCCCACAACGCGGAGGCCGAGCTGCGCATCGAGCAGGCCCGCCGCCGCCGCGAGGAGGTGGAACGGCTCGCGGAGCACCGCTTTTACGAGGCGCGCGAGGCCTTCGAGCAAGGGCGGCTGGACGACGCCCGGGCGCTGTGCCGGGAGGTGCTGGACCTCCAGCCCCAGCACCTCGAAGCGCACGACCTGCTGCAGCGCCTCGAGACCCCGGCGGCGCCGCCGCCTCCCCCGGTGCCGTCGCTGGCGGCCGACGAGGAGGATCTCTTCAAGGACGACTTCGTGCCGGCCACGATCGCCAGCACGCCGCTGGCCGGGGGCGCCGTGGCGGCGCCTGCCCCGGTGAGGGAGCGCCCCCTCGCGGCGCGCGAGGCCGAGGCGCCGGCGCGCAGGATCTTCGGGCTGCCGCTCCCGATGGCCGCAGCCGCTGGCGCGGTCCTCGTGGCGGTGGCGGCCGGTGCGCTCTTCTTCGGGGGGAAACTGCTCTTCCGTGGCTCCGACAAGACCGCGACGACCATCAGCATCGCCGACGCCCTGGCGGAAAAGGGCCAGCTCGCGGACGCGATCGCGGTGCTGGAAAGCCTCTCCGGCCAGCTCGAAGGGGAGCGGGCCAACCTCGTCAACGAGAAGATCCAGACCCTCAAGCGCCGACTCAAGGCCCGGGCGACCCCGGTCCCGTCGTTCGACGCCAGCGCGATTCGCGCCGCGATCGACGGCGGCCAGCGGATGAAGGCGCTTCGAATGGTGCAGGACGCCCTCCAGAAAGCACCGGCGGAACCGCAACTGCTGGCGTTCCAGAGCGAGCTCAGCAGCTACTCGAATCTCCTCCCGCAGCTCGCGAACGCGGTGCGCGACGGCAACTGGGAGGTTGCTCGGCAAGCGGCTGGGAAGCTCCGCCAAGACCGCCCTGCCGACACGGAGGCCGCGCAGGTGTGGCGCGTGGCCACGTTCAACCTGGCGCTGATCGCCTTGCGCAAGTACCAGGTCGCCGCGGCCAGCTCACTGCTCAACGAACTCGGCAAGGAGGGCGACGATCCGCAGGCCGCCAAGCTGCAGGCGTTCGCCAAGTCGTATCTCTCGCGTCCTGCCGATCCCCGCTACGACCTGTTCGTGACCAGCCTCGAGATGCGCAAGGTCGAGTGATGCCCGACGCGCTCCCGCCCGGGCTCGATGCCGAGCTGGCGTGGGAACAGGCGCACCGTCCCGCGCCGGAGCCGCTCCCGTCTCGCCGCCGCCGGGCCGGACACGCCGGGCAACTCCTCGTGGCGGCGCTGGCGGATCTCGGCACGCTGCTTCTGGCCGTGGCGCTGGCGTGGGCCGTGGCGGCACTCGGCGGCGCCAGCCTCAACCCCTACCAGATCGGGCTCGCGGCGGTACTCGGGGCGCTCGTGCTGGCACCCGTCGCCCTCGCCTGCCTGTGGGTGTGGCGGGGCACTCCGGGTATGCTGCTCTCGAGCTTCGGGGCGGCACGGGCGATCCCGTTCGCCCGTGCGTTGCTGGTGGCTGCGGTCTGGTTCGCCGCCCTGCCGGCGATGGCTCTGCCTCTGGCGGTGCGCTGGGGCGGACGCAGCGTGCTCGAACGCCTGCTGGGGGTGCCGCTCAGGTCCCGCTCACCTCACGACAGCGCTTGAAGACCATGCCGATATGATCCGTGGCGCCGGTCTTGAAGTTGATCGCGGTGATTCCCACCAGTTCCCACCCGTCCTCGCCGAGGCGGTTGAGCTGCGGCTCGTACGTCGGATCCAGCCGGTAGTTCTCGGACCGGATGTTGAGAATCTTGTACTCCCAGACAACGCGCGCCATGCCTGCCTCCCTGCCCCCCCCGCGACTTCGTGTGCACGGTGGCTGGATCGAGTATAACATCGGCGCCGATGCCTGATCCGCCGCAGCTTTCGGTGGTCATTCCGGCCTACAACGAGGCGTCCCGCCTCCCGGCGACGCTGGCCAGGATCGCGGCGTTCCTGGACGGCGCTCCGCGCTGGCGCCCGGCCGAAATCATCGTCGTCGATGACGGATCGCGCGACGGGACGGCTGCGGTGGGCGAGGGGTTCGGCGGGCGCGACGGCATCGCGGTGCGGGTCGTCCGGCTGGGGACCAACCGCGGCAAGGGCGCGGCCGTGCGGGCCGGGCTCGAGGCCAGCCGCGGCGAGTGGGTGCTCATCTCGGATGCCGATCTGGCTGCGCCGATCGAGGACATCGACCTCCTGCACGCCGCCGGCGTCGATCTCGCGGTCGGGTCGCGGGCGCTCCGGCGCGAACTCATCTCGCGCCGCCAGCCGTGGGCGCGGGACCTCATGGGCCGGGGGTTCAACCTCATGTTGCGCGGGCTCGGCCTGACGTCGTTCCGCGACACGCAGTGCGGCTTCAAGCTGCTGCGCGGCGAGCTGGCGCGCTCGCTCGGGCGGCAGTTGCGGCTGGACGGCTTCGCGTTCGACGTCGAGATGCTGGCGCGCTCGCGGCGGCTCGGCAGCAGCATCCGCGAGGTCCCGGTGCACTGGGCGCACGTGGACGAGTCGCGCGTGCGGGCGCTCCGGCACAGCCTGCAAATGGCGCGCGACGTCCTGCGCCTGCGCTTGTGGTTGTGGCTGGGGCGTTGAGCGGTCAGGCGAGTGCCCGCGCCAGGCGGCGGCTGCCTTCCGCGATGTCCTCGCCGCTGGCGAAGGTGAAGCACAGGCGGGCCATCGACGCGCCGTCCACGAACGGCCCGACCGTCTCGTCGGGCTCCGGGTAGAAAGCGGCGCCCGGCAGGAACGCCACGCCTTCCTCGACGGCACGCGCGAACACCTCGCGGGTGTCGCGACCGGGCAGCTCGAGCCAGAAGAAAAAGCCGCCCTCCGGGTCGGTCCAGCGGGCGATCCCGGCCGGCAGTGCCTCGCGCAGCGCCGCGCTCATGGCCCGCGCCTTGGCGGCGTAGTGGGCGCGAATCTTCGGCAGGTGGGCGTCGAGGAAGCCCCGGCGGCAGTACTCGGCGATCAGCACCTGGGTGACCATCGAGGTGCAGAGGTCCATGCCTTGCTTGGCGACGACCATCGTGCGGATGAGCTCGGCGTCGCCCACGGCCCAGGCCACACGGGTGCCGGGAGCGAGGATCTTCGAAAACGAGGAGGCGAAAAGCACCCCGCCCTCGGCCATCGCAAAGAGGGTCGGGAGCGCCGTCCCGCCGTACCGCAGCTCGCCATAGGGATCGTCCTCGAGGACCGGGATCGAGTGGCGCGCCGCGATCTCGGCCAGCCGGCGCCGCCGCTCGGCGGCCAGGCAGGCTCCCGACGGGTTCGAGAAGTTGATGATCGTGTAGATGAGCTTCGGCGCCTTGCCGGTGACCCGGTGGCAGGAGGCCAGGACCTCCTCGAGCGCGTCGACCTGCATTCCGTCGGCGTCGCAAGGGACGAGGGCGAACCGTGCGCCGGCGTTGCGGAAGGTGTGCAGGGCACCCGGGTAGGTGGGGGCCTCCACGACGATCACGTCGCCAGGGTCGACGAGCACCCGCGAGAGCATGTCCATGATTTGCTGCGACCCCGAGGCGATGACGATCTCCTCGGGCCTGGGCGCTCGGCCGAGCGGGGCTTCCATGCGGCCGGCCAGCTCTTCCACGAGAGGCCGGTACCCTTCCGTGGCGCCGTACTGCAGCGCCACCTGGCCGTGCGCGCGGAGTGCCTCGGCGCACTGCGCGAACTCCTCGACCGGGAAGATCGCCGGGTCGGGCAAGCCGCCGGCGAACGAGATCATGCCGGGGCGCTGGATGAGCTTGAAGAGCTCGCGGATCGGCGAGGGCCGCATGGCCGTGGCGGAGCGGGAAAACGAGTAGGTGAACGACATGCCGCGGATTGTACCAACGTGCCGCGGCGCCCGGGCACGAGGCGGCAGGCGTTTGGCGCTCCCAGCAGCCTGACGTGGCCCGCGTTCCCCTCTCGCCAGCCACCAGCCGAGAGGGGCCATGGCAGGTCGTTTGCTAGACTCCCGGCGGGAGGTGCCTGGTGCGCCCCACGAGTGTGCTTTGCTGTGCCGCAATGACGCTGCTTGCCGCCACCCTGGCCGCCGCTCAGGACAAGCCGGCGGCCGCCAAGCCCCCGCTCAAGCAAATCGGAGGGCTGCGGTTCGTCGACACCTCCGAGATCACGATCGTCAACGTCGAGGTCTCGGTCCGGGACAAATCCGGCCCGGTGTTCGGGCTTTCCAAGGACGACTTCGAGGTGTACCAGGACGGCAAGCTCCAGACGCTCACCAACTTCTACTTCTTCACCTCGAAGCGGGAGAAGCCTGACCAGCCTGCGGCGCCTCCCGCGAGCCCGGCGCCGACGCCGACGCTGCCGGCCGGCACGCCGATCGAGCCGCCTCCGCCCCGCGAGCCCCGTTTCATCGCCCTCTACCTCGATAACGAGAACATGATGCCGTTCAACCGCAACCGCATCCTCAACGAAGTGATCGAGTTCGTGGAGCAGCGCCTGCGGCCCCCGGACCAGGCGATGGTGGTGTCCTACCAGCGCTCGCTCAAGATCCTCCAGCCGTTCACGAGCGATCCCGACGAGGTCGCCTCGGCGCTGCGGCGAACCAAGCGGTTCGTCGGGGCGCGAAACGAGATGCTCAGTAATCGCCGACAAATCGAGGACTACATCTCGCAGAACGCCGAGAACCCTGCCAGCATCGGGCGCGCCCTCGACCAGGTCGAGTCGTTCGCCAAGGAGCAGCGGAACAACCTCACCTTCACGGTGCGGGCGATCCAGGAACTCGTCACGATGATGAGCGGGCTGCCGGGTCGCAAGTCGATCCTCTACATTTCGGACGGGCTGCCGCTGTCGCCCGGTCTCGAGCTCTTCTACGAGCTGCAGGACCGCTACCGCAGCCCCATGATCACCACCCGCGCCCGCGAGTACGACTCCACCGACCTGTTCCGCGGGCTGGTGACGAGCGCCGCCGCGTCGGGGGTGCGGCTGTACACGATCGACGCCCGCGGGCTCGAGTCGGACCTCGGCATCGAGGCCGAGAACCGCCAGGCCCGCTCGGCGCTGGCGGCCGGCGTCGCCACCTCCAACTACCAGGACTCGCTGCTCTACATGGCCGACCAGACGGGTGGGCTCGCCGTCATCAACGCCAACAACGTCGGCCCGGGCCTGGAGAGGATCGGCGACGACATCGAGACCTACTACTCACTCGGCTACCGCCTCATCCCCACGGGCGAGGACCGCGTGCATCGGATCGACGTCAGACTCAAGCGCAAACTGGGCTACAAGCTCAACTTCCAGCGCTCGTTCATCGAGAAGTCGCTGCCGACGCGGGTAGCCGACCGGGTGGTGTCGGGGCTCGCGTTCGACATCGCCGACAACCCGCTCGAGATCGAGGTCTCGACCGGCGAGCCGGCGCCTGCGGCAGCCGAGCGCTGGACGCTCCCGGTCGAGGTGCGGGTGCCAATGGACAAGATCGCCCTCATCCCCGACGGCGAGGACCTGATCGGCTGGCTCATGGTGTACTACGCGGCCCGTGACAGCGAGGGGATGCAGTCCGACCTGCAGCGCATCGAGCATGGCATCCGCATTCCCGCCGCCGGCTACGACGAGAAAAAGAAGCAGCACTGGACGATCTCGGCCAGCCTGCTGCTCGAGCCGGGGACGTACAGGATTTCGGTCGGGGTGCGGGACCAGCTCACCAACCAGGCCGGGTACACCGTGGTGCGGAAGCCGGTTCACCCCGAGCTCCGCCGGTAGGCCCGCGCCAGCGCCGGCGGCTCAGGCGGGCTGGCCGGCCGCCACCTCGAGCGCGGCCGGCAAGACCTCCACCGCGAGGCCCGGCGGCTCGATGACGGTCGGGTTGCCGTCGAGGTGGCAATCCAGGCGCTGCGACGCCCGCAAGACAAGCCGCGAGAACCGCAGCTCGTGGGAGTGCTTCCGGCGCCCCAACCGTCCCCGTAGCGCCGACGCGAGGCGGGTGAACCGGCCGGGCGTCGAGATCGACCCGACGAGACACGCGTCGAGCACACCGTCGTCCGGCCGGGCGGCCGGCGCGAGCCGGAAGCCGCCTCCGGTGGTGGGGCCGTTGTGCAGGGCGAGGATCGTCATCGGTCCGGAGTAGCTGAAGCCATCGGCCTCCAGCTCGACCTCCGGCGAGGGCGCCCGGAGAATCCCCGTCACGGCCGCTGCCAGGTAGGCGAAGATCCCGCGCACGACCTTCATCCCGGCGGCGCGCGCGTTGATCGTGCCGAGGAGCCCAACGCCGGCCGCGTTGACGACCACCGCCTCGTTGAGGCGCATGAGGTCCACGCGGCGGCGTGCGCCCGAGCGCAGCACGGCGGCCACCGCGTCGAGGTCCCGGGGCACGCCCAGGGTCGTCGCGGCGTCGTTGCCGGTGCCGAACGGCAAGATGCCGAGGGTGCTGCCCCCAGCTTCGAAGAGCCCTTGTGTCACCTCGCAAATCGTGCCGTCGCCGCCAACCGCCACGACGAGCCTCTCGCCGTGGCGGGCCGCGGCGGCTGCCAGCTCGGTGGCATGCCCCGGGCTTCGAGTCGCCACCTCGTCGAAGCCGAGGCCGAGGGCGCGCAGCCTGTCGCGCACCGCGGGCCACTCGCGGCCGAGCCGGCCCCCCCCCGCCGCCGGGTTGACGATCAGCTTCACCCCGGGAGTATAGTCCCCCGCCGGTTGTTGGTTGACGGTCGTCGTCTCGCCACCCTGGCCCCGGCCGACATCGCCCTTGCGCCGCCCTTCCGGCTCCACTCCGCCAGCCGTGATCGGGCGGCCGGGCGGATCATCCGCCTCAATCGGCAACCAGCGGCTATCTTCAGAGCGAACGGCCGGCGTCGATGACCAGAACCTGGCCGGTCATGGTCGGGGCGCCCTCGAGCAGGTACTCGACGGCACGGGCGATCTCCTCGGGCGAACCTGCGCGCCCGAGCGGAGTGCGCCCGACGAGGCGGCGGCGCGTGGCCTCGTCGTAGGCTTCCGGGAAGAGCGCGATACCGGGCGCGATGCCGTTCGCCCTCGCCTCGGGCGCCAGCTCGACGGCCAGCACCTGCGTGGCGGCCTCGAGCGCCGCCTTGGACACGAGGTAGGGGAGGTGGCCGCGGATCGGTCGCCGGGCCAGGACGTCGAGCAGGTTGACGACCGAGCCCCGGCTGGCGCGCAGCGCATCGGCGCAGGCGTGGGCCAGCATCACCGGCGCCACCAGGTTGGTCCGCAGCACGGCAAGCAGCTCGGCCTCGTCGAGAGCGGCGAAGTCGGTGCGGGGGAACACGGCCGCGTTGTTGACGAGGGCGTCGAGACGCCCGAAGTGAGCGAGCGTCTCGTCGACCAGGGCGCGGCGCGTCCGCGCATCGTCGAGGTCGGCGGCCAGGGCCAAGACCGATCGCCCCTCGGCTTCCAGCTCGCGCCGCAACGTCTCGGCGGCGCGACCCGAAGAACGGTACGTGAAGGCAACCGACCAGCCTCGACTTGCGAGGTGCGCCACGATCGCTCGCCCGACGCGAGCGGCGCCGCCGGTGACGAGAGCGACGCGGTTCGGGCCGCTCATGCCGGACCCCTCTGGCGGCGGATCGAGATCCCCACCGAAGGGATGCCGGCGAGCGCCTCGGGCTTGGCAATCCGCAGCCGGACCGCGCCGGCGCCCGGAAGCTGGGCGAGCAGCGTCGCAGCGAGATCCTCCGCCAACGCTTCGAGCAGGTGGAACCTCGAGGCTGCCGCGCGTTCGCGCACGACCTCGACCAGACGCACGTAGTCCACCGCGTCGGCAAGGCGGTCGGAGCGCCCCGCCGGGCGGCAGTCGCACTCCACGTCCACGTCGACCAGCAGAGTCTGGGGGTCGAGCCGCTCGCCGGGCTCCGTACCGATCAGGAACTTTGCCTCGATGCCGTGCACGAAGACAGTGTCGACCATGGAGAGAGTCTAGCAGCGCCGGCGCCAGTGGCCCGCCCGCCCCCCAGGTTCCCGTCAAAGTCGCGGGGGTCTGGGGAGTGGGAGGGTTCGGGCATG